>NZ_CP031243.1:1105000-1797500 GCF_003352385.1 Haemophilus haemolyticus
TGCTATAAATGGTAGCCAATTATATAATGCAACGAAAGGCATTGCGAATGTTGGTAATCGCATTAATAACTTACAGCGCCAAGTTAATAAATTAGGTAATCGTATGAATGCAGGTATGGCGACTTCTGCTGCGATGGCTAACTTATTACAACCACATAAACCAGGTCAATCTGTCGCAACAGCGGGTATTGGTCAGCATAAAGACCAAGCTGCAGTGGCTGTGGGTTACTCTCGTGTTTCTGATAACGGTAAATATGGTATTCGTTTCTCAATGGGGGCTAACACACAAGGTGAAGTGACGAGTGGTGCCGCAGTAGGATATTTCTGGTAATTTAACCGCACTTTATAGCGAGTAAATTAAAGGGCTAAGTTCTGTAATGGATTTAGCCCTTTTAGTTTTTTGTAAAAACAAGGTAAAAAAAGACCGCACTTTTAAAGTGCGGTCAGAAATTTAAAGCAATTAAGCGGCGAACGGATCACGTAAAATCATGGTTTCTACACGATCAGGACCTGTTGAAAGAATATCAATTGGTACCCCAGTTACTTCTTCAATACGTTTAATATAGTTAATGCAGTTTTGTGGCAATTTATTTACATCTGTGACGCGGAAAGTATTTTCTTTCCAGCCTGGTAAGGTTTCATAAATTGGTTCTACACCTTCCCAATCTTTTGCTGCTAATGGTGCATATTCAACGATTTCGCCATTTGGCATTTTGTATGCAACACAGATTTTAACTTCATCAAAACCATCTAATACGTCTAGTTTAGTCATACAGAAACCAGAAATAGAGTTAAGTTGGATTGCACGGCGAATGGCGACGGCATCAAACCAACCGCAACGACGTGGACGACCTGTTACCGCGCCAAATTCGTTACCTTTACGAGCAATTTCAGCACCCACATCATCAAATAATTCAGTTGTGAATGGGCCACCACCTACACGAGTACAGTAAGCCTTAATGATACCAAGTACATAATCAAGATTACGCGGGCCAAAACCAGAACCTGTTGCAACGCCACCAGCTGTTGTGTTTGAGCTGGTTACATACGGATAAGTACCGTGGTCGATATCCAACATGGTACCTTGCGCACCTTCAAATAAAATGTGTTCACCATTTTTGCGTGCTGTATCAAGAATTGTAGTGATGTCTGCCACCATACCAGTGATTACATCAGCAATTGCCATCACATCATCTAAGGTTTTTTGATAATCGACAGGTTCAACTTTGTAGTAGTTCACCAATTGGAAATTATAGTATTCAAGGATGTTTTTGAGTTTTTCGGCAAAAGCTTCTTTATCAAATAAATCGCCTACGCGTAAACCACGACGAGCCACTTTATCTTCATAAGCAGGGCCAATACCACGACCAGTTGTACCAATAGCTTTTTTGCCGAGAGCTGCTTCACGGGCGTGATCCATAGCCACATGATAAGGCAAGATTAAAGGACAAGCTTCAGAAATTAACAAACGTTCACGAACTTTAATACCACGGCTTTCAAGTTCGCCCATTTCTTTCATTAATGCTTCAGGTGAAACCACAACGCCATTACCAATTAAGCAAGTTACGTTTGGATGTAACATACCAGATGGAATTAAACGTAATACGGTTTTTTCTCCATTAATGATAAGTGTATGGCCTGCGTTGTGACCGCCTTGGTAACGAACTACGTATTTTACGCGATCCGTTAGAAGATCGACGATTTTCCCTTTACCTTCATCGCCCCATTGAGCGCCTAAGATAACAACACTTTTTCCCATAATTTCCGCCTTTTATTCGGTTAAATTAGTCAAATGAACAGCCGTTTACTTTACTCTTTTTCGGCTTTAATCTCAATGATATAAAAGCAAAAGTGCGGTGATTTTTCACCGCACTTTAGGCTTTCGACTTTATTCAAATAAAGATTTGTGTAATGAATGAACGACTTCGTCAGCATGTTCACTTTGCACTAGCATACAAATATTATTAGTACTTGCGCCATAACTAATCATACGCACGTTGTAAGATTGAAGCGTATCAAAAATACGTTTTGCTACACCGGAAGCAATATGTAAGTCATTGCCGATTAATGCAACTAATGACAATCCAGTATCGACTTTTACTGCACAATATTGACGAAGCTCATCTAATAATTCAGTTGAAAGTAATTCCGCTCCTGAAGATGCGGAGCCAGTTTTATCTAAGGTTAGTGCAACGCTGACTTCGGATGTGGTGATTGTATCCACTGAAATTTTGTGTTTAGCCAAAATGTTAAATACATTCGCTAAGAAACCTTGTGCATGCAGCATACTTAAGCTTGAAAGAGTGAGTAAAGTTTGATCTCGGCGTAATGCGATAGCACGGAAAGTTGGACGAGGTTGAGGATCGCGAGTGACCCAAGTTCCGCCCGCTTCAGGTGCTTTGCTTGAACCCACATAAACAGGGATATTGCTGCGTACGGCAGGGAGTAATGTGGCTGGGTGTAGCACTTTTGCGCCAAAGGTTGCCATTTCCGCTGCTTCAGCAAAGCTCATTGTGTCGATGCGTTGTGCAGCAGGAACAATGCGTGGATCCGTTGTGTAAATACCCGCAACGTCAGTCCAAATTAAAACGTCTTTTGCATTTAATACTTCGGCTAACAAAGCAGCAGAGTAGTCGCTACCACCTCGGCCTAATGTGGTTGTTTTACCGCTTGGTTCACGTCCGATAAAACCTTGGGTAATGACTAATTCACCGCGGTCTATTAATGGTTTTAAAATTCTATCACTGTTTGATTGAGTTTGTTCATCATTCGGTGCGGCTTTACCAAAATGGTTATTGGTTGCAACAATTGTACGTACATCAACCCAAGTACCCGATGCGTTTTGTTCACGTAAAATCTCAATAAAGATTTGAGTAGACATCATTTCACCGTGGCTGATGAGTTCATCAGTTAATGCGGGAGAGGTTGCAAGACTGGCCGCTTCAGAAAGTGCGGTAATATTTTCAAGATATTTTTCAATAATCGGACGAACACGGCTGTCGTCTTTTAATTCATTTAAAATATTTTCTTGAATTTGACGGATTTCACCAATTAATTTTTCACGTTCTGTCGCTTCTACACCATTTGCTAACGCGACTAATAAATTCGTTACCCCAGCTGATGCAGAAAGCACGACTACGCGTGTATTTGGATCAGCGATGACAATTTTTGCACAAGCTGTCATTGCTGCATGATTGGCTACAGATGTTCCGCCAAATTTGGCGACTGAGAGATGGGACATAAGATACTCCTTGATGTTGTGTTTTTAGAATAATGAACATTAGAAATAACGATTTAGGCATTTTTTGTCAAATAAATTTTAATTAAAAATAAATAGATGAGTGAGTAAAAGAGAAATTGCGATTAAAGTGCTAAAAAAGCTAATATGATATTGTAGAAATGTATAAAAAATAATTGATGTGTTTTATTAATAATCAAATGAAAGGGAAAATCTAAATATTTTAAAAAAAGTATTTGACGAGTATCGTCAAAATCAGCATAATACGCCCCGCAAAGCCGATATGGTTAGGCAAATTAAGGTAATGGCTACATAGCTCAGTTGGTTAGAGCACAACACTCATAATGTTGGGGTCGCAAGTTCGAATCTCGCTGTAGCCACCAAATTTGCGGGACTGGCGAAATTGGTAGACGCACCAGATTTAGGTTCTGGCGCCGAGAGGTGTGTGGGTTCAAGTCCCTCGTCCCGCACCATTTATCGCTTTGTAAGTCAAATAGTAGTTGGGGTATCGCCAAGCGGTAAGGCACCGGGTTTTGATCTCGGCATCCCTAGGTTCGAATCCTAGTACCCCAGCCATACTATCAAATAAATCTTCTTTATATCTAATCAAAGATTTCTCTGTTGGGGTATCGCCAAGCGGTAAGGCACCGGGTTTTGATCTCGGCATCCCTAGGTTCGAATCCTAGTACCCCAGCCATATTTTTTAAATTCTCATAGTTCTAACAAAAGCTAGTTTTTTTACCTTATTTAAGGTTGTTTTTGCGATCCAGATCCCAAACACGCTTATTTGTAATATAAAGTAATATTCTATTAATGCTATCTTGTTTTCCTGTTCATTTAGGAGAGCAATATGGAATTTTCTTTACAATACATCATTATTTTCATTTTTGTTATTTTATTTATAATTGGCTTATTTTCATCTAAATCGGGATCAACTCGTCGTAATGCAAAGAAGAATCGTCTTTATCTTTCGACAGAAAACAAAATTAATATTGTGAATAAAAATGATCATCTTGATGTCGTTATATTGAGTAAGTATAAAAGAAAAGCCTTGATGAATAAGAGTGAATATCAACTTTTTCTTCGTTTAGAAAAGTTGTTATCTAAAGGTTATCAAGAGTTTCGTTTATTTACTCAGGTTTCAATGGGAGAGTTTTTAGAATCAATAGATAAAGAGGCTTATTTTGCGATAAATAGTAAGCGTGTAGATTTTTTGATTGTAGATAAGAAAGGCTATGCCGTAATAGTAATTGAATATCAAGGGCAGGGACATTATCAGGATAATGCGGCGAAGCGTGATGCAGTGAAACGGGAGGCTTGTCGAAAGGCTGGGGTGATTTTTTTAGAATTTCAGCCAAACTATGGAAAAGCAGAATTAGAATTTGTTGTTGAAAATTTAAAACGTTATTTGATAAAAAATTAAAGTTTAGGTATTTATTGAGAAATAATTAAAATACTTAGAACAAAAAAGCTAAGATTGATATCTTAGCTTTTTTACTTTGTTCAAACTTGTGAATTACGCGCGCTTGAAGTCAATGTGAACCAATTTTGGTTTGAATGGGTGACGTTGCATTGCTTGTACTTTAACTGCAACTTCTTTGCCACCGATCACTAAAGTGATCACTTCAGAATAGAAAGATTCATGTGCTTGCGCGTTGTTTAATTCATCGTGGTTTAAGATGATTGAAACTGGCTCTTCGCTGCCACCATAAACGATTGCAGGGATTTGGCCATTGTGACGCAGGCGGCGGCTCGCACCCTTACCTTGCGCTGTACGAACTTCAGCGTTAAATTTAAATGCCATTTTAATGTTCTCTTTAAATTAATGTTAAAAGAAAGAAAATTGCAGGCGACCCAGCAATTTTCCAAATATTGTTCTCAAAGAATAAGCACTGAGCCACGCTTTGAGACGGCGAATTATAGAATATCCCTCCTTTCAAAGCAAACTTTTTCTAGGTTTTTTACCCTGAAAAGATTAGAATGCTTAGCAGTTTTTACGATATTCATTAAAAAATAAAAGTAGGAAGATTATGGAATTTCTGATTGGATTTTTTACTGAGTACGGCTATTGGGCTGTTCTTTTTGTTTTAATTATTTGTGGATTTGGTGTGCCGATTCCTGAGGACATTACGTTAGTTTCTGGCGGTGTCATTGCTGGGCTTTATCCAGAAAGCGTGAATTCACATTTGATGTTGCTCGTCAGTATGATTGGTGTACTTGCGGGCGATTCTAGCATGTATTGGCTTGGTCGTATTTATGGCACAAAAATTTTACGTTTCCGCCCAATGCGTAAAATCGTGACATTACAACGTTTAAGAATGGTGCGTGAAAAATTCAGCCAATATGGCAACCGAGTGTTATTTGTCGCACGTTTTTTACCCGGTTTGCGTGCCCCAATTTATATGGTTTCTGGCATTACTCGCCGTGTCAGTTACACACGTTTTGTCTTAATTGATTTCTGTGCTGCTATTATTTCTGTGCCAATTTGGGTTTATTTAGGCGAACTTGGTGCAAAAAATTTAGACTGGTTACATGCTCAAATCCAAAAAGGTCAAATAGTGATTTATGTGCTTATCGCTTTACTTGCCCTATTCCTTTTCTGGAAATGGAAAAAATCGAAAAAATAAACGAAGTCATCAACCAAAAGAGCGGTTAAAAAATTCTGTGTTTTTTTAACCGCTCTTTTTATTTCAATAGACTACAAATTTCTCGCTTTTAAATAATTTTCTACTGTATCTACTATGGCTTGTGTTTGTGGATCGATTTCAATATTCACGATATCACCCACTTTACGTTGCCCCATTAAGGTTCGTTGCAAAGTTTCAGGAATTAAATTCACACAGAATTGTGAACCTTTTACTTTACCAATAGTGAGGCTAATACCATCTACGGCAACAAATCCTTTCGCTAAAATGTATTTCATTACATCTGTGCTTGGCAGTTCAAACCAAATTTGTCGGTTGTTTTCACTGGCAATAATGTCTGAAATGGTTGCGGTGCAATACACATGACCAGATAACAAATGCCCGCCGATTTCGGTTCCCATTTGCATGGCTCGTTCGATATTCACATGATCGCCTACTTTCAACAAGCCTAGATTCGTAATTCTTAAGGTTTCTTGCATGAGGTCAAAGCTAACGAGATCGTCGTTAATTTCAGTCACGGTTAAACATACACCGTTATTTGCCACCGATGCGCCAATTTCTAAGTCTTTACGCATTTCAGGTGGTAATTTTACCACTTGTGTTCTAAAATTAGCCTTTTCTGTAATTGAATGAATAGGTGCAGTGCCTTGTACAATTCCAGTAAACATATTTTCTCCTTTTCTAAAAATTTTTCTTAGTATATCAAATTTATGAATTTTCGTCTTTTATCCCAATATCACGCTGATATTAAAAAATTAATTAAAATTTCTTTACCCATTTTGTTAGCGCAAATTGCACAAAACTCAATGGGATTAGCGGATACCATTATGGCTGGTCGCGTGAGTTCTACTGATATGGCTGCCATTTCTGTTGGCGCATCTATTTGGATGCCATTGGTGCTTTTCGGTCAAGGCTTATTATTAGCGCTGCCTCCGACCATTTCTTATTTAAACGGTTCAGGCCAACGCCATCGCATTGCCCATCAAGTTCGCCAAGGAATTTGGCTTGTGTTAGGCGTGAGTATTCCTTTAGGTTTGCTGATTTATTTCTGTGAAATTCCGCTGCAATATATGCAAATGGAAAGCAAAATGTCAGATTTAGCACGCGATTATTTACATGCGATGTTGTGGGGATTGCCTGCTTATTTGATGCTGATTAATTTTCGTTGTTTAAATGATGGGATTGCCAAAACCAAGCCAGCAATGGTCATTACCTTCTTAGGTTTAATGCTGAATATTCCGCTTAATTACATTTTTATTTATGGAAAATTTGGTATGCCTGCTTTTGGTGCGGTGGGCTGTGGTATTGCGACAGCCATTGTAAACTGGGCAATGTGCTTAATGATGATGTTCTATTCCTACACGAATGCTCAAGAACGTTCGCTAAAAGTATTTAGCCAATTAATTGAAATGCCGAATCCCAAAACGCTTAAAAAACTACTGCGTTTAGGCTTGCCCATTGCTATTGCACTTTGTTGTGAAGTGGCGTTATTTGCCCTCACTTCATTAATGCTTTCTCCGCTAGGCTCAACCGTTGTGGCGAGCCATCAAATTACGTTGAATACCAGCTCTTTCATTTTTATGTTCCCCCTATCAATTGGTATGGCAACGACAATTTTAGTTGGACAAGCATTGGGCTCTGGTTCACCACAAAATGCGAAAAAAATGGGCTATGCCGCATTATTATTAGGGCTAACGGTGACAATTATTACCGCATTAATTACGATTTTCTTCCGTTATGAAATTGCCTCTATTTTCGTAACCGATGAAATTGTCATCGCCATGGCGGCAAATTTATTATTATTTGCCGCACTTTATCAATTTTCAGATACCATCCAAATGGTGGTTGGAGGCATTTTACGAGGCTATAAAGATACCAAAGTCATTTTATACATTACCCTTTTCTCTTATTGGGTAATTGGGGTGCCACTGGGTTATACGCTCGGTCGTACAGATTGGCTTGTGCCACACATTGATGCGAAAGGTTTCTGGATTGCCTTTGTGGTCTCACTCACTTTTGCAGCGATTTTACTTTCTTTGAGAATGAAAAAAATGCAAGCCATGAGCGATAACGCCATTTTACAACGTTTAGAAAAACTTAAATAAGGAACTTTATGCAACTTCCAGTTTTACAATCGGCGACATTA
This sequence comes from Haemophilus haemolyticus, assembly GCF_003352385.1. Classification (NCBI taxonomy): domain Bacteria; kingdom Pseudomonadati; phylum Pseudomonadota; class Gammaproteobacteria; order Pasteurellales; family Pasteurellaceae; genus Haemophilus; species Haemophilus haemolyticus. Next base: position 1,113,030 of record NZ_CP031243.1, read on the forward strand.
ATTCGTCGTTACAAACGCTTTCTTGCGGATATTGAACTGCCAACCGGTGACGTGATGACAATCCATTGTGCTAATACAGGCGCGATGACTGGGTGCGGTGAAAAAGGCGACACAATTTGGTATTCACATTCCGATAGCCAAACCCGTAAATATCCTCATTCTTGGGAACTCACTCAACTTGAAAACGGGCAACTTTGCTGTATCAATACGCATCGTTCTAATCAGCTTGTCTTTGAAGCACTGCAAAAGAAGCAAATCAAGGAATTGGCAATGTATAACGAAATTTATCCTGAAGTGAAATACGGCGAAGAAAATAGCCGAATTGACTTCCTATTAAAAGGTGAAGGCTTACCCGATTGTTATGTGGAAGTGAAATCCATCACCTTAGTGAAAGGAAATTTAGGAATGTTTCCCGATGCGGTTACTACGCGTGGGCAAAAACATGTCCGTGAATTACTAGCAATGAAAAAACAAGGTCATCGTGCAGTAGTATTATTTGCTGGGTTACATAATGGTTTTGATCGTTTCAAGATCGCAGAATATATCGATCCCGAATACGATCGCTTATTAAAAGAAGCAATGGAACAAGGTGTTGAAGCCTATGCTTATGCGGGACAATTTGAAATTTCTAATGGAATTCCTACCGCACTTTCCTTAACAGAATCGGTGCCTTATATAAAATAATATTTTTTTGAGAATTATTTTCATTTAGTTGTTGACAAAGTTATTGATAACAATTATCATCTAACCATTCCAACAACAATATTAGATAATCACTCCAACATTCCCGCCTATTTCCCCACAAATAGGCGTTTTTTTTATTCACAAATCGCCAAGAATCCCTATAATAAAACCTTTCAAAAAACATAATTAGGAAATAATAATGACTGACATTAATACCGTTCTCGCGGAACTAAAGCGCGGTACTGATGAAATCCTTTCAGAAGCGGATTTAATCGAAAAACTGAAAGAAAATCGCCCATTAAAAGTAAAATTAGGCGCCGATCCAACCGCACCAGATATTCATTTAGGGCATACCGTTGTATTAAACAAATTACGTCAATTTCAACAACTCGGTCATGAAGTCTATTTCTTAATTGGTGATTTCACTGGAATGGTAGGCGATCCATCGGGCAAAAACGCCACGCGTCCTCCACTCAGCCGTGAAGATGTATTGCGTAATGCTGAAACCTATAAAGAGCAAATTTATAAAATTCTCGATCCACAAAAAACCAAAATCGTCTTCAACTCTGAATGGTTAAGCAAACTTGGTACAGAAGGGATGATTCGTCTTGCAAGCAACTACACCGTTGCGCGTATGCTTGAACGTGACGACTTCAAAAAACGCTTTGGCAACAATCAACCCATTGCCATCCATGAATTTATTTACCCATTACTGCAAGGCTACGATTCTGTTGCATTAGATGCCGATGTGGAACTAGGCGGTACAGACCAAAAATTCAACTTACTTGTTGGTCGTGAATTACAAAAATCAGCAGGCAAAAAACCACAGGTTGCGATTACACTCCCATTACTCGTTGGCTTAGACGGCGAGAAAAAAATGTCTAAATCACTTGGTAACTATATCGGCGTAACGGAAGCACCAAGCGATATGTTCGGTAAAGTGATGTCCATTTCTGATGAACTCATGTGGGATTGGTATAATCTTCTTTCATTCCGTCCATTAAGCGAAATTGCACAATTAAAATCGGAAGTAGAAAATGGCAAAAATCCACGCGATGTAAAAATCTTACTGGCAAAAGAATTAATTGCACGTTTCCACAATGAAGATGCGGCAAATGCAGCAGAACAAGAATTTATTAATCGTTTCCAAAAAGGCGCGATGCCTGATGAAATGCCTGAATTTACGTTTTCTGGCGAAATGGGTTTAGCTACTTTATTAAAAGAAGCGGGACTTGTTCCTTCCACTTCAGAAGCAATTCGCTCTGCTCAACAAGGCGGCGTGAAAATCAATGGTGAAAAAGTCGATAACGTAAAAGACAATGCACCGAAAGGTACAAATGTTTACCAAGTGGGTAAACGAAAATTTGCGCGTGTAACGGTTGAATAAAGTAGATACAGCTAAATAAAGTAAATAAAAAAATACCGCACTTTGGCAATAAAAGTGCGGTATTTTTTATAGAAGTTTTAATTTAGTTAAACATCGCAGAAATAGATTCTTCGTTGCTAATGCGACGAATAGCTTCAGCTAGCATGGAAGAAAGTGTTAATACACAAACTACCCAGAACATCTTAAAATTCATTAAATATCAATATTTTAACTTCTTATCTTTACCTCCCATCTTTAGTGCAAATTTTAAACGGTCGCGAGGGAGTATACTCCCTCTTGTTCTCTCTTTACAGAGAGAACAAAACACCTTGGAGAAGAAATTTTTTCTCCAAAGTGCCTATATCTGGGATACTAAAGTTTATGTATTCATTAGAGGTAGGAAATAGTTGGTCGTAAGCCACAAAATATATTGTAGCTTGTGAAGTTTATTTTTAACTTAGAGGAGGATATTCTCATGAATAAACAATATACGTGTAGATACTTATTGGCAAAAGTGATACGGAGTAACGCTTATGAAAAGAAAAGCAAAAAATCGTTCTACACGTAAAGTAGAAAAATCAAAAACTGCATTTTCTAAAGAAAATGGTTCATTCGTTCTATGTGGCTTTAATGGTTTCTTCTTTTACAACAGAAAAGGAAAATCATTCCCTCTAGTTCTTTATTGTGTCATTAAATATGCAGTCGGTTTTATAGGTTTTATTGGTGCAGCGAAAATTCTAGATTTATATCAGGTTTTCAGCTTATGCCCAATATAGCAAGAGAACCTAAGGAGTAAATAATCATATATTGCAATTATTTTAATTTTATCAAAAATACAAAACGATCCTTGAGCCTGTATTTAGACACCTTGTCTAACTATTTAAGCCTGAGTTTTGTATCTAACGAAGCTGAAATTACTCACACTTAGACTAATTCTTTAACAAATTAGGAATGGTCTTAGAGACCGTAATTTCAGCTTTTTTACACTTAAATATCTTTATTAAATTAATCCAACATTACGCAGGCAACCTAAATGAACAAAATCTTTAAAACCAAATACAATTATCTCACTAAAAATTCTGTCGTGACATCAGAATTAGCGAAAAACAGAGGTAAATCTGGTTTGGTGAAAACCGCCTTAGTGATTGCTGCTTTGTCAGCTTCTCACTTTTCAACAGCAGTTACGATATATAATAATGAATTTGTTGGCGATTTACATAAAAATGCAGATGGCACATTAACTTATTCAGGAAGTGGAAATGATAGATCTCTCTACGAGATTGATAAATTAGAGATTACTGGAGCTACTCCCAATACCGCATCTTTGGGATTAAACCTAGACTCTATTGGATATGATTTTGGAGATAAATTTGGTTTAGGTTTAAATTTAAGTCAAGATCAGTATGAAAGAGAATTTTATAATGGACGTATTAGATTGTTTCTAGATAATGCAGATTCAATTAAGGCGATTGGAGAAAATAGCGTAGCGGTTAAAGTACTTGATGAATTTAAAAAGGACAAACATGACCCAACATTTTTTACCCTTTCTAATGAAGAGAAAGCTGATAAAATTAAAGAGCTTTATAAAAATCTTTATACTGATATTGGGATAGAGAATCATGGTACCATTTCTTCCGAAAAAGGGAATGCTATTGATTTTTCTGCCTTTAATCGTACGGATTTATTTGGTAAAGTGGTTGAGAATCTTAACCTTTATGTAAGGCCAGACGTAGAGAATTATGGAGTGATTTCTGCTCAGGAAGATAAAGCGGCATTTATTGGTTCGGATTATTATGACAGACTTTGGTTACGTAACTATAGTAAAATTGAAGGAAATATTTACTTAGGTAAAGGCGATGATGAACTATTTGTAGATAAAGGAGCTGATATCTCTAAAGTAAAAGTATTGGATGGGTCTTATAAAAATAATCCTGATGCTCTAGATAATATGGAGTATAATCATATGGGTATCTATGGGCTAACGTTAACTGGTAGTAGTGAAAGTGTAGGCAGTTACGAAGATAAAGCAATTCGTAATTTTCAGAGTATTATTCTTAACAGAAGTATTTTAAATTTAACTGGGAATATGATTGGTAATTCTGGTAAAATTGGTGTGATTTCTATAGGTTATAATTCTAAGTTAATAATTGCTCCTAAAAATACCCCTTCAAATATTAGGCTTGATTATTCTGTTGAAAACTATAACAGCATAATTGATCTCTCTAAAAATGATCTTCCAAATGATACTCTAACTATTAGTGGCGATTATCGTAAATGGTATGCTGATCAAGAATACACTGGCGAACTTCGCGTTAACACTTTCTGGCATAACCCCGATATCCAACAAACTGATAAACTGATTATTGAAGGCAATCACAAAGGCACCACCACCGTTAAAGCCTACTACCAAGGCAACAAGAGCATTTTCGGTGATGTAACCCGTTCGGATGTAGAGAAAAACGGTGGCTTATTAACCCCTGTGGTGGAAATTAAAGGCGAAGAAAAGGGCAAATTTGAAGGTACTGCCCCAACCACAAACGCAGGCGAAGCCCAATTAGTGCGACATGGCAATAACTATTATTGGACGTTAACAGCATTAGAACAACCAGCACCACAGCCAGAACCAGTACAACCTGCACCACAACCAGAGCCAATGCAACCAGTGCCGCAACCAGAACCAGTGCAACCAGTGCCACAGCCAGAACCAGTGCAACCAGTGCCACAGCCAGAACCAGTGAAACCAGTGCCGCAACCTGAGCCAGTACAACCAGTGCCACAGCCAGAACCAGTGCAACCTGCACCACAACCTGAGCCAGTACAACCTGCACCACAACCAGAGCCAGTACAACCAGTGCCGCAACCAGAGCCAGTACAACCAGCACCACAACCAGAGCCAGTACAACCAACACCGCAACCAGCGGTGCCAGCCAACAACGGCCCGATGATTTATGCGGAACAGATAGCTGGCTATGTACAAACTCAACGCATTGCTAGGGAAGCATTATTGCAAGAAAACGGTAAATTGCAAACCCGAATGGGCAGCTTGCAAGCACCGTTAACACCGCAAACTTGGGCACGCGTAGGCGGTGGCTATACCCAAGAACAGGGCAAAGATCGTTTAGCTTATAAATCGAAAGCAAAACTTGTGCAAATCGGCTCAGATTTATTCATGAACAGCAATGAAAATGGCATTCGCCGCGGCGGTGTGATGGTATCGTTCAACCGTGCGGATAACAAATTCTACGACAAATACCACGCCCAAAATGGCTATATTGTGGCGGATAAATTGGTGGGCAAAGGCAAGTTAGAAACCGCAACACTGGGCTTATATTCCACTTGGTATGGCAATAACGGCTTGTATTTGGACACCTCCGCAAATGTGGGCTGGATTGGGGCGAAATACACCACACAAAACGGCAACAAAGCGAAAAATCACGGCTTCAGCTTTATGGCAAATACTGAAGTGGGTAAGAAAATTGCGATTTCTACTGATGGCAGATGGAATTTTGTACCACAAGCACAACTCACCTTGCTTGAGACCAAAATGGGCGGATTTAATGACGGCATTCGTGATATAAAATCCACCCATCAAACCGTATTACGCGGACGTGTTGGGGCAGGTGTGAGCTTTAATGCCGAAAAAGGCAAAAACGCCAATAGTTTCTTTGCTTCACTGAATTTGGTGCACGATTTTATGGGCGCAAAAACCGAATTAGAGGTAGGGCGTGACCGTATTACCGAACGTTATGCCCCAACCTTTGGTGAAGTGAGCATCGGCGGCGTTTTACCATTGGGTAAACAGTTATCGGCGCAGGCAAATCTGAATTATACCCGTGCATTAAGCAAAACCAACACCTTGTTTAGCGGCAGAGGTAAGGAAGCTTATCAAGGATATGTTGGTTTGAAATATATTTGGTAATTGTCGTCGGCATATTTTCCAAAATGGAGGACGACAAGGTTAAAACAAGCGGTCAGAAAATTCTGACCGCTTTGTAAAATTAAGGGCTAAGTTCTGGCGAGCTTAGCCTTTTCTTTTCCTTTTTCTTCCCCCTAGGCTTTTCTTTGTCCTCTTCGATTTTATTCTAGAATAACGCCCAATTATCGAAAACGTTTATGCGAATGTTATGGAGTTTATTCCAATTTTAAAGCTAACATCAAATGGTACTACTGTGACGCCAACAGGTTCGGCAGGTGTAAAAGGGCATTTGGCGAGAGCGTATCGCACTTTTATCTGTCTTACGATCTGCCTGCTGCAATTGTTCGCTTTATTGATTTTGTACAACCTAAATTAATGATCGTGATTGAAACTAAACGCTTTCCATATAATCATCAGATATAATCCAAGATCAAGGATGTTTATACTGGCTAGAGTGTACATGGTTTATCCAAAGTATGAGCCATCAGGGAAATTGTTATGATAGTTCAGCTATTGAAAGTTTTCTGGGAAAAATACAGTCATCGATTTTTAATTATCTCTAAATTAGAGAAGGCATTATGTATAACGAGAAGCAGATAAAAACAAGTTTAAAGAATTTGAGCTCTGCATTATACAGAGCTCAATATTTTAAGTAATTTATGAACAACCCACTTTATGGGAGCAGTTCAAAGTGCGGTATTTTTTATTGAAATTTTAATTTAGTTAAACATCGCAGAAATAGATTCTTCGTTGCTAATGCGACGAATGGCTTCTGCTAGCATGGAAGAAAGCGTAAGCACGCGAACTTTACCGATCGCTTTCATTTCTTCTGATAGTGGAATGGTGTCAGTCACAACAATTTCATCAATGGCATCGCTGGCTAAGTTTTTGGCTGCTGCACCAGAGAAAACGGCGTGAGTTGCATAAGCAAAAACACGTTTTGCTCCACGTTCTTTTAATGCTTCAGCGGCTTTACAAAGCGTACCGCCAGTATCAATCATATCATCTACCAAAATACAATCACGGTCTGCAACATCACCGATAATATGCATTACTTGTGCTACGTTTGCACGAGGGCGACGTTTGTCAATAATAGCCATATCGGTATCGTTTAATAATTTAGCTACCGCACGAGCACGTACAACACCACCAATATCTGGAGATACAACAATTGGATTTTCAAGATCAGATTTTTTCAAAATATCGTGAATTAAAACTGGAGAACCAAATACGTTGTCTACTGGAATATCAAAGAAACCTTGGATTTGTTCTGCGTGTAGGTCGCAGGTTAAGACACGGTCAATACCAACAGTTGAAAGTAAATCTGCCACAACTTTAGCGGTAATTGGTACACGAGCCGAACGAACACGACGATCTTGGCGAGCATAGCCGAAATAAGGAATCACGGCAGTAATACGACCAGCAGATGCTCGACGTAATGCATCTACCATAACAATCAATTCCATTAAGTTATCATTGGTTGGCGCACAAGTTGATTGGATGATAAACACATCCGCACCACGCACATTTTCATTGATTTGAACTTGGATTTCACCATCGCTGAAACGTGCGACCGTCGCATCGCCTAGCGAAATATATAAACGTTCAGAAATACGTTTTGCAAGTTCAGGTGTTGCATTACCCGCGAAGAGTTTAATGTCAGGCATTTTATAAAACCTCAGGTTTAGATTGTCGATGAGTATAAGTTGATGATAGCTGCTTCAACATTGCGTGCAAGGGAGAAACATTGAGTCCTTTCGCAACAAAGCCAAAAAATGCTTCTGGTTTTTGTCTAAATACCGCTTGTGCTTTTGCTTCATGATCAAATTCAGCAAAAACACATGCTCCCGTTCCTGTTAATCTTGCCGGCGCATATTGTAGCAACCAGTTTAGCGCTTTTTCAACGTTTGAATAATGATTTATCACAACTTTTTCGCAATCGTTTACATAAGGCTCGCTCAAAAGTTGTTCTAGGGATTTTTTCGGTGTATTACGTGGTAAATTTGGATCTTGAAATATCACAGCTGTCGATATTGAATCATCGGGTTTTAATACAACAAACCATTTTTCAGCAGGTTCACAATAAGTGATTTTCTCCCCGACACCTTCAGCAAAAGCAGCGTGCCCATGTACAAATACTGGCACATCAGCGCCTAGTGTTAATCCTAATTTTGCCAATTCATCAATGGATAAATTAGCTTGCCATAAATAATTTAACGCGACTAATGCGGTTGCAGCATTAGACGAACCTCCGCCAACACCGCCTCCCATTGGAAGAATTTTATCTAAATGAATATTTGCACCCAATTGAATATTGGCTTTTTCTTGTAAAAGTTTTGCAGCTCGATAAATTAGATTATCTTCAGTTTTTAGATTTGGAATTTCTGGCGTTAAAACAATTCGATTATCTTCTTCACGGATACTCATTTCTAACCAATCGCCGAAATCTAAAAATTGAAAAAGTGTTTGTAATTCATGATAGCCGTTCGGCAATTTTCCGTTGATATAAAGAAATAAATTCAGTTTGGATGGGCTAGGGAAGCGCAATGGCTTCCCATTTGATTGTGTTGTATTTTGACAAAGTGCGGTAGAAAATTGATGTGATTTCATTAATGTATTCATTAGTAAATCCACTCATCCACGCGAATTTTTAGAGTTTGTTTCGTGCTGTCATTTTTTAGCAGAATATTTTCAGGCATCGAATTATTTGAGTGATAAGTTAGATAATCTGCAGTCCATTGAGAACCATCTACATGATAAGTAAATGCGCCAAGTAAATGATTGGTACCGACTTGATAATCCGCGTTCATTGCCGGTTGACCTTTCAACCAATACGCTAAGTGTTCTAATGGCACATCCATTCCAATAATCTCTTGTAATAATAGTTTGGCATCGGCTGCAGATTGTTGATTGCCGTTGTTATCGGAAATTGTCATTCCACTTTGATGCATTTGAATCCAAAGGGTAGATTTACTGATTAAAGAATAGAGTTTAAGCGTATAAGATTTCGGATTTTGGTATTGCCATTCAAAGCGGCTAGAAAAACGTTCTGTTGGACTGATATAACCAATTTGTCCTTTAGCTTGGTAGGATTGAATTTTTTGAATCTTTTGTAAATGCTGTTGCCATGTGGCGTCGGTTTTATCGATATATTGCACGTTGACTGGACGGTCAGCATCCATCGTACAGGCTGTAAGTATGCTGGTTACAAAAAGTGCGGTGAGAAATTTAAACGTTTTCATATTATTCATCAAGTTAATAAGCTCGCGTATTTTAAGGATTTAGTTTAATTGAGTAAAGTTACTTTTATTTGTTAATTATTTGGGATAATTTTCTTTTGTTTGTTTAACCGCTAAGATTCTTCGTTTCGTCAATTCATTTCTGATTTCTTGTTTCTCAAATCCATCTGCAATAACTTGCTGTACATCTACTTCATTTGCCGCTTGTAATAATTGATTGATGTAATCTATTTGTGGATAGTTTTTATTTTCAAAACCTGTTCTACCTCGCGTATCAGCTAGACATACTTGTAGAAATTCTTGAAAGCGTTGTGGTTTTCTCCACACATCAAAACGATTAAACAGCGTTATGACGGTTTCAGCTCGAAGCTCAAAGGCTTTGTGAATATGCGTATGAAATTCACAAGTTAGTTCTGCAAGTTCTTGAAAATAACTTGGTACTTTCAAGCGTTTGCACAATGATCTTGTTGGTTTTATGCCAGCTTGCTCATGTCCATAATGATGAGGAAGAATATTTTGAGGTGTAAGAGCCTTGCCTAGATCATGACAAATTGCGGTAAAACGGACCGCACTTTTATTTAGGATAGGGTTATTTTCAGTCAAATTAACCGCTTGTTTTAATACCAACATGGTATGAATAAAACTATCTACTTCTGGATGATGTTTTGCTGGATTTGGCACACCATAAAGGGCATCGATTTCAGGAAATAAAACTCTTAATGCACCTGTTTTATGTAAGGTTTCAAAATAAATTTCAGGATTTTTTTCGTTTAAGGCTTTTTCTGTTTCTAGCCAAACGCGTTCCGCCGTGAGATGTTGTAATTCTCCCGATTGTGCAAGTTCTGCCATTAGGGATAGCGTTTCCGATGCGATTTTAAAACCGAGAGAATGATAACGGGCTGCAAAGCGTGCTACGCGTAATACTCGTAAAGGGTCTTCTGAAAAAGCGGGAGAAATATGGCGTAAAATTCGATTGTCTAAATCTTGTTTTCCGCCATAAGGATCGATAATTTCACCGTCTTCGCTTTGAGCCATGGCATTAATAGTGAGATCTCGTCGAATTAAATCTTGTTCTAATGTAATTGTTGGGGAGAAATCACAAATAAAGCCAGTATAACCTACGCTAGATTTACGTTCTGTTCGGGCAAGCGCATATTCTTCTTTTGTTTTAGGATTGAGAAAAACCGGAAAATCTTTGCCTACTTGTTGATAACCGAGAGAGAGTAGCGTAGCGGGGTCTGCGCCTACCACAATCCAATCACGATCTTTTACCGGTAAACCTAATAATTGATCGCGAACAGCCCCACCAACCAAATAAACTTTCATTCGTGATTATGCCCAGCCATCGCGACGGCGACGTTTTGGTAACACATAAGGAATGAGCAAACCGAAGAGTAAGCCTACACCCAATACTGAACCGCCATAAATAAACCATTGGATTGCAATTTCTCGTTTACCTGCATCAAGCATCGCTTCTAAATCACGATTTTTATTTTTGGTCATTTCAAGTTCGCGTTTCAGTTGAGAATTTTGTTCTAAAAGATCCGCACTTTGTTGCTCAGCTTGTTTGGTTCGACGTTGCATTTCGACAGTACGTTGTTGCCAATCGCCATCTAAACGACTAAGTTTTAAAGTTAATTCTTGGACTTGAGCTTTTAATTTTGGATTTTCTTCTTTACTACTTGGCGTGTTGCTTAAGTCTGAATTTAAAATCCAAGCTTCACGATTTTTATTGTCGCGAATGAGTGTGTATTTGCCTTGACGATCTAATACATTCACCGCTTCTCCAGCTTGAATTGAACCTGCAATTTTAAATTGTTCACCGGCACCGCGGCGTAAGAACGTACTGAGATTTTCAGTAACATATTGCGTTTCTGCATGAGCAGTTGCAATACCTGTACCAAGTAACGCGCAAGATAAAAGAGTATTGTAGATTTTTTTCATGCTTTCTCCTTAAAAATAAAAACAACAAAAGTGCGGCTGAATAAACCGCACTTTTTGTTGCAATAAATTAATTAAACACCGCACGCAGTAAATAGAAGATAATAATTGCGAAGAATGCGCCGGCTGGTAAAGTGATTATCCAAGAACTAATGATGTTTCGGATAACCGTTAAATTGAGTGCCGCAATACCGCGAGCAAAACCGATACCTAAAATTGCCCCAACAAGTGTTTGTGTTGTTGAGATTGGCAAACCTGTACCGGATGCAACTACAACGGTCATCGCGGTGGCAAATTGAGCGGCAAAGCCACGGCTTGGCGTTAAATCGGTGATCCCAGATCCAACTGTCGCCATCACTTTTTGTCCCATAGTAATTAAGCCCACAGCAATACCTAATGCACCTAATGGTAAAATCCACCAAGTTAAAGTTCCGCCTAAAACAATTTTACCGCCTTGTTCTACGATTGATACAACCGCTGAAAGTGGGCCAATTGCATTGGCTACATCATTAGAACCATGAGCGAAAGCCATCGCACAGGCGGTTAATAACATTAAAATGCTGAAGACTTTTTCTACCGCGCCAAAAGTCCCTTTGCTTGCAGATTGAGTGAATGTTTTGCTTTTAAAATAGAAATGGAAAAACAGCATGCTTACAAGGCTAATGATAAGTGAAATGACCAAAGTTTCTTTATTGGAAAGATTTAAACCAACATGTTTTAAACCTTTTGTCATGGTTACGATACACAACACAAATACGGTTATCCCCATGTAATAAGGACCATATTTTTGTGCATTTTTTAGAGGATGTTCGGTATCAAAAATAAGTTTTTGCGTACTTGCAAAGATTGCATAGGCGAGAATACCTGCAATGACAGGTGTGATGAACCAGCTACCAACGATGCTGCCAATATTTGACCAATCTACTGCGCCAGGGCCAATCGTAATGCATGCAAACCCAATAATTGCACCGATAATAGTGTGAGTACCTGAAACAGGCCAGCCCATTTTCGTTGCAATAAATAACCAAGCACCAGAGGCAAATAAAGCAGAAAGCATACCTAGTGCTAAAATATCGGGCGTATCCACAAATCGCATTGGATCGATTACGCCACTTTTAATCGTTTCTGTTACTTCACCACCGGCTAGATATGCGCCAGCAGATTCGAAAATTAACGCGATAATAATTGCTTGTTTGGCTGTTACAGTACCAGATCCTACAGATGTACCCATTGAGTTTGAAACATCATTGGCTCCAATACCGAAAGCCATAAAAAAGCCGAAGGCTGCTGTAATCCACACCAACCATGAACCATATTGACTAATAACTTCCATAGTTAATTTCCTATGTTTTGTTGATTATGAACGCGCTAGCATTAATTCAATGCGTGAGCCAACACGTTGTGCTTGGTCAGCTAGCACGCCAACCCATTCAATAATTTTATATAAGAACATCACATCAATTGGGTTATAACGGCTTTCTATGGTGTAAAGCATTTTACGTAATTTGATCTGCATTTGGTCGGTATCATCTTCAATTGCATCGAGTTCTTGAATCATATCGTTAACTAATTTTAGTTCGCGGCCTTTAAAACCGGTTTCTAAAAGTTGATCCATTTCTTCGATTACTCGATGAGCTTGATGAATGGCATCTAAACTACGTTTTACGTAATGTAAGAATTCTTCCTGCATTTCTTCAGGAATACCAAATTGACGACCAATCATACGGCCTGCAATATCTTTAGCAAAATTTGCTAATTTATCTTGTTGCGTGACTAATTCTAAGAGATCAGTACGATCGATAGGTAAGAATAAACCACGTGGCAATTTCAAACGAATCTCACGTTTCAAGCTATCCGCTTCACGTTCACGCTGAGAGATTTCTAAGCGTTTTTCTTCCGCTTTTTCCCAATCCTTTGAGAAGGTGGTTTCAAAAAAAGGAATTAAAAGATCGCAACATTCAGTGACTTTTTCCGAATGCTTTTGCAATGGTTTTAAAGGCGAATGGGCAAATAATCCGAGAATATTATTCATTGCCATAAGTGATTTACTCCATAAGGGGTTAAAAATTCGTGCGCATATTACCCGATTTTTATTAATAATTAAATGTATTTTAGGGGGCGATCCCTTCACTGAAAAGGAAAAGCCGAATTTTTCATCTTTTCAATGTATCATTAATATTTCTTACAACGCGATGAGCCGTATTTACTACCGCCAGGCAAGCATTCACAGGCTTCACCATCGCGATCTCGATCCAAATGATAAGCATGGTGGTTTTCATAATAGCGTTGTGCTTCTTCTTGTGTATTAAAATCTGAACAACGAACGCCAGCATTTATAGGCAATGTGATGCTTAGAAGCATAGAAAATAGAAACAATTTACTCATAGAGATCCTTAATTAATTAGTTATTTAAAATTAAGTCAAATTATAGCCCTTTATGTTTATTTTACGATGTTTAATTTAAAGGAATATAAATCTATAAAACGCTTGATTTATCTATTTTTATCTGTATATTTGAACAGTTTTGAGTTGAAGGGAGTATAATTTTATGAGTAATGAAGTTGAAATTAAATTAGCGGTATCTGACCAGGCATTTAATGAATTAGAAGAACATTTAAAATACTTTACTTGTTTAGCGCATAAAAAACAGTTTCTGAGCAATACTTATTATGATTATCCTGATCATTTCCTTGCTAAACAAAAGATGGGATTACGTATTCGTCAAGAAGATCAAGAACTTACATTAACGCTTAAAACCAATGGCGAAGTTGTTGGTGGATTGCATAGTCGCCCAGAATATAATTTACCATTAACCGAAAAAGAAACGCCAACCAATGCCCAATTAAGAGAACTTTATCCTTTTGAACAATTACCTAGTTCTACACTACAACCTATTTTCTCCACAGATTTTAACCGCACTTTTTGGTTAGTTGAATTTCAACAATCCAAAATTGAAGTGGCGTTCGATCAAGGCAAAATTATTGCAGGCGAATTTGAGCAACCTATTTGTGAAATTGAGTTTGAATTGAAATCTGGCAATGTGCAGGATCTTTTTGATTTTGTGGAAACTTTGCCTTTCGAAAGAGATATTTATTTTAGTAGCGCAAGTAAAGCGAAGCGTGGTTATTTGCTGGGTTCAAAACAATTTTTAACAGATTGGTTAAATAAATGGCGTGATTTCTTAAAAGAAGAACGAGAAGAAAGTGCGGTAGATTTTTGTGCAAAATTTAATTCTGTGTTGAAAATGGAACAGAAACTTTTGGAAGAAACCTTATCATTTTCTTCCGCACTTTTTAGCCAAGATTTTATGAAAACAGTGGAGCGAGTAGGGGCATTTTTTAATCTTTATCATTATTATGATGAAAATGGAAAAATCCTAGAAACAGTGGCAACAGAGAAACAAAAAGAAACGCTCTTACCTGCTTTGTTAGAAAGCAATCAGAAAATTTTTTCTGAAATTCGTGATTTGATTCGTTTTCATAGTGAAACGAAAGACAATGAAAAAACTATTGAAAAATTGACCGCACTTTTGAAAAGTCGAGTTTATTTTGAGCGAATGATCAAATTAATGGAATTATCTTATGACCTAGGGTAGGTATACCCTAGGCTAATTTCAGTGCTACTCCGTTGGAGTAGTTTGATGTTCCCCAAAGGGGGAACCATTATAAGCATAATTAACCGTGGGTATACTTACCCACGGGGAATACGGAGAATAAAATGGCTAAAGCCCCAAAAACAGCTTATGTATGTAACGATTGTGGTGCAGAATTTTCTCGTTGGCAAGGGCAATGCTCGGCTTGTAAAGCGTGGAATACAATCACGGAAGTGCGGTTAATTTCTACAGCAAAATCAAAAAATGATCGTTTTAGTGGCTACGCGGGTGAAACTCAGGCAAAAATTCAAACGCTCTCTGAAATTAGTTTGCAAGAAACACCTCGTTTTTCCAGTGGCTTTAATGAATTAGATCGGGTTCTGGGTGGCGGGATTGTACCGGGAAGTGCGATTTTAATTGGTGGACATCCTGGTGCTGGGAAAAGCACCTTGTTATTACAAGTCATGTGTGGTTTAGCGAAAAATATGACCGCACTTTATGTAACGGGAGAGGAATCGTTACAACAGGTTGCGATGCGTGCAAGTCGATTGGGATTGCCAAACGATCAATTAAAAATGTTGTCAGAAACCTCTGTGGAACAGATTTGTAATTTGGCGGATCAGTTAAAACCGCAAATTATAGTGGTAGACTCGATCCAAGTGATGCATTTGGCAGATATTCAATCATCGCCAGGAAGTGTAGCACAAGTGCGAGAATGCGCTTCTTTCCTCACTCGTTATGCGAAAACCCGCCAAGTCGCCATTATTATGGTGGGGCATGTAACAAAAGACGGTACCCTTGCGGGGCCGAAAGTGTTAGAGCACGCTATTGACTGTTCACTACTATTAGAAGGTGAAGCCGATTCTCGCTATCGTACTTTGCGTAGCCATAAAAACCGTTTTGGTGCGGTGAATGAATTAGGCGTATTTGGTATGACCGAGCAAGGCTTGCGAGAAGTAAAAAATCCATCGGCGATCTTTTTAAGTCGTGGTGATGAGATTACATCAGGTAGTTCCGTTATGGTACTTTGGGAAGGAACTCGTCCTCTTTTAGTGGAAATTCAAGCCTTGGTGGATCATTCAATGTTAGCGAATCCTCGTCGTGTTGCGGTGGGCTTAGAGCAAAATCGCTTAGCTCTATTACTGGCGGTGTTACATCGACATGGTGGCTTACAAATGGCTGATCAAGATGTTTTTGTAAATGTCGTGGGTGGTGTAAAAGTCAGTGAAACAAGTGCGGATTTGGCTTTGTTGCTTGCATTAATTTCTAGTTTCCGTAATCGCCCTTTGCCACAAGATTTAGTGATCTTTGGTGAAGTTGGATTAGCGGGAGAAATTCGCCCTGTGCCAAGTGGGCAAGAGCGTATTAGTGAAGCGGCAAAGCATGGTTTTAAACGCGCGATTGTTCCTTTTGGCAACAAACCGAAAAGTGCGGTCGAAAATATGCAAGTTTTTACGGTGAAGAAACTTTCCGATGCGCTAGCTGTATTGGATAATTTCTAAATAATCTAATTAGAGATAATTAATAGTCTCAATGGAAATGAATTATCTAATTCCGTTGTACTGAAAACCTTAGTAAAATTTGTTAAAATAAACATACTTTTTATTCAAAGAAAAATAAGAAAATGGAAAAGAAACTGAATAAAGCGCTGGATGCGATTGATATAAAAATTCTTAATGAATTACAACGCAATGGTAAAATTTCTAATATTGATTTGTCGAAAAAAGTAGGGCTTTCGCCTACGCCTTGTTTAGAACGTGTGAAACGTTTAGAAAAACAAGGCGTAATTATGGGATATCGTGCGTTGTTGAATCCTGAATTATTGGAAGCACCTTTGCTTGTGATTGTGGAAATTACGTTAATTCGTGGAAAACCTGACGTATTTGAGGAATTTAATGCTGCAATTCAAGAGTTGGAAGAAATTCAAGAATGCCATTTAGTATCGGGCGATTTTGACTATTTATTAAAAACTCGTGTTGCTGACATGGCTGAATACCGAAAATTGCTGGGGACGACATTATTGCGTTTACCTGGTGTAAATGACACTCGCACTTATGTTGTGATGGAAGAAGTAAAACAAACCAATTTCCTTGTATTGAAATAATATGATTAAACAAATAACAGAACGATTTACGCCAAGACAGTATTTAGCTGAACTTTTGCTTGGATTAACCGCACTTTTCGGGCTTTATTTAATTATTGCTTGGTCAAGTTATACTCCGCTTGATAATTCTTGGGCAACGGCTGGTGCGCATGGTGAAACAATTAATAAAGTCGGCGCATTTGGTGCGTGGATTATCGATCTTTCTTTTGTTTTCTTAGGTTATGTTGCCCACGTAATTCCTTTTACGGCTTTTTTTGTACCTGTCTATTTATTGAAAACAAAAGCAGTTAAAAATCTTTCCTGTACTCGAATTATTTTACGTAGTTTTGGCTTTACCATGTTGATTATTGGGCTTTGTGTGATGAGTATGTTGCTTTTGTCAAGCAATGCCTTTTATTTAAGTGGTGGTGTATTGGGCGGTTCACTTGTTGTAAATTGGCTTTATCCAGCATTAGGTAAATTCGGAGCGGTTTTAATCGGTTTTGTATTTGCTTTAATCGGTTTTATTTTCTGCTCTGGTGCCTCATTAATTCGACTGATTGTGGCCTTTTATCATTGGTTGACAATGAAAAATGAGCAGGAAGAACGTGTTGAGCAAGAAAAATCAACGGAAGAATTAGAGCAAATCGTGATTGTAAAATCAGATAGTTCAGCAACAGAAAATCTAGATCAAAATAATCTTAATGTGGAACAAAATAGTGAGATTGAAACTCAAAAATCATCTTTAGAGGATGAAGACAACTCTGTTGATCATCCTTCGCATTTAATTAATATTCATGGTTTAAATCCAGAGGTCACGATTAAATCAGAATATGAAGTTTCTCCCGAAGAGAGTGTAAAACCTCAGTTTTCTCTTGAGTTTGAATCTGAAGCATTACCTAGCGTGAATTTATCGAGCGACGCGCATGGGCAAACAGTAAGTAAAAATGATTTTGTTCCAGTTTGGAATAAGTCGGTTAAACCTACTGTTCAAGATGATGAATCAATTCATGAAAGCGCGGATGATTTTACTAAAGTTTCTTTGCTTACAAATGATGAAATGCCAACAGTTTCATTAAAACCGACTCATGAATCCTTGAATACTGAAATGGCGGATAATAATTTTAATGTTCAGGCTGATGAAAAAGTACGCTTGGGTGATGATGAATTAAAATTTAATGTATCCTTACAGGATGATATAAGGGATGTTCAATTAGACAAAAATCAAGAGGAATCACCTAATTATAAAGGTTATAGCGGTAGCTTGATTCATCCTGCATTCCAACAGCAAACAACTAAACGTGAAAAGCCTAGTACGCCGTTGCCAAGTTTAGATTTATTATCAAAACATCCTGCAGTGGAACAAAATATTACGCAAGAAGAAGTTTTTGAAACATCCCAACGTATTGAACAACAATTACGTAATTTTAATGTGAAAGCGACTGTAAAAGATGTGCTTGTTGGCCCTGTTGTTACTCGCTATGAATTAGAATTACAACCTGGGGTGAAAGCGTCAAAAGTAACGAGTATTGATACCGATTTGGCGCGTGCATTAATGTTCCGCTCAATTCGTGTGGCAGAGGCTATTCCTGGCAAGCCTTATATTGGTATTGAAACACCTAATCTTCATCGTCAAATGGTGCCATTACGTGATGTGTTAGATAGCAGCGAATTCCGTGATACTCATGCCACTTTGCCAATGGCTTTAGGTAAAGATATTAGCGGAAAGGCAGTGATTGTTGATTTAGCGAAAATGCCACATTTGTTGGTTGCAGGATCAACGGGATCAGGTAAGTCTGTTGGCGTGAATACGATGATCTTAAGTTTACTTTATAGTGTTCAACCAGAAGATGTGAAATTCATCATGATCGATCCTAAAGTCGTTGAACTTTCAGTTTATAATGATATTCCGCACTTGCTAACGCCTGTTGTAACAGATATGAAAAAAGCCGCTAATGCGTTGCGTTGGTGTGTAGATGAAATGGAACGTCGTTATCAGTTGCTTTCAGCTTTACGCGTACGAAACATTGAAGGCTTTAACGAAAAAATCGATGAATACGAAGCAATGGGAATGCCTGTGCCAAATCCAATTTGGCGACCGGGCGATACGATGGATGCAATGCCACCCGCATTGAAGAAATTGAGTTATATTGTGGTTATTGTCGATGAGTTTGCTGATTTAATGATGGTGGCTGGTAAGCAAATCGAAGAACTTATTGCGCGATTGGCACAAAAAGCGCGAGCCATCGGTATTCATTTAATTTTAGCCACACAACGCCCTTCTGTGGATGTGATTACTGGTTTAATTAAAGCAAATATTCCAAGTCGCATCGCCTTTACGGTGGCAAGTAAAATTGACTCACGAACTATTCTCGATCAAGGTGGGGCAGAGGCTCTTTTAGGTCGTGGTGATATGCTTTATTCGGGGCAAGGTTCATCGGATTTGATGCGTGTTCATGGTGCCTTTATGAGTGATGATGAAGTTATTCGTATTGCGGATGATTGGCGAGCACGTGGTAAACCTGATTATATTGATGGCATTTTAGAAAGCGCAGATGATGAGGAAAGTTCGGAAAAAGGAATATCAAGCAGTGGAGAACTAGATCCACTCTTTGATGAAGTAATGGATTTTGTTATTAATACTGGTACAACCTCAGTATCTTCTATTCAACGTAAATTCAGCGTGGGTTTCAACCGAGCCGCTCGTATTATGGATCAAATGGAAGAACAAGGGATTGTCAGCCCAATGCAAAATGGTAAGCGTGAGATTTTATCGCATCGTCCAGAATACTAATTTAAAAGGAAAGTAAAATGAAAAAAACAACGTTAAAATTTGCCGCACTTACCTTACTTGGTTTGAGTAATTTGGCATTGGCTGATGCGGCAAGTGAACTGCAAATGCGTTTAGCCAAAGTCGATGTGTTAAGCGCTGAATTTGTGCAAACAGTGACTTCTGGAAGTGGCAAAAATATTCAACAAGGAAGTGGAAAACTTCAAATTAAACGCCCAAATTTATTCCGTATGGATACTAAAACCCCTCAAGAAACCCAGATTATTTCTGATGGTAAAACCTTATGGTTCTACGATCCATTTGTGCAACAAGTAACAGCACAATGGGTGAAAGATGCGGTAAATAACACCCCTTTTGTCTTGCTTACAAGTAATGATAAAAGCCATTGGGATCAATATTCGGTTATGCAACAAGTGGATACTTTCGTATTGAAACCTAAATCTTCAAAAAGTAATATCAAGCAATTTGATATTCGCGTTGATGTTAATGGAATATTGAGAAATTTCAGTACTACAGAGAAAGATGGGCAAACCAATCTTTATGTTTTACGTAACATTACTAATCAAACGTTGTCTGATAGCTTGTTCCAATTCAAGCCAGAAAAAGGCGTTGAATTGGATGACCAACGTAAAAAATAATGAATTATTATTTTAAATAAGGGCGTAGAAATACGCCCTTCAATTTTGTGAGAAATAAAATGTCTAACCTCAATTTTGATTTTGCCGAAAATGATTTTCGTCCACTGGCAGCCAAGATGCGTCCAACGAGTCTAGAGCGGTATTTTGGGCAAACTCATCTTATTGGTGAAGGTAAGCCGCTGCGTAAAGCTATTCAAGCTGGGCATATTCATTCTATAATTTTCTGGGGGCCACCAGGTACAGGAAAAACAACGCTTGCAGAAATTATTGCCCAACGCATTAATGCAGAAGTTGAGCGAATTTCTGCGGTGACGAGTGGCATCAAAGAAATTCGTGAAGCGATTGATCGTGCAAAACAAAATCGTCTTGCAGATCGTAAAACTATCTTGTTTGTGGATGAAGTGCATCGTTTTAATAAAAGCCAGCAAGATGCATTTTTACCGCACATTGAAGACGGGACCGTTATTTTCATTGGAGCGACAACAGAAAATCCATCTTTTGAGCTAAATAATGCGTTGCTTTCTCGTGCCCGAGTGTATGTGCTGAAATCACTCACAACGGCTGAAATTGAACAAGTTTTGCAGCAAGCTGTAGAAGATCCTGAACGTGGATTGGGTAAAGAGCGGTTAATTTTAGAAGAGAATTTACTGCAAGTACTTGCCGAATATGTCAATGGAGATGCGCGATTAGCCTTGAATTGCCTCGAATTAATGGTGGATATGGCGGATGAAACGGAAAATGGAAAGAAAATTGACCGCACTTTATTAAAAGAAGTCTTAGGCGAACGTCAAGCGAGATTTGATAAACAAGGTGATCGTTTCTACGATTTAATTTCTGCGCTACATAAATCTGTTCGCGGTTCTGCTCCAGATGCTGCATTGTATTGGTATGCACGAATTTTGACAGCGGGTGGTGACCCTTTATATGTTGCGCGCCGATTACTTGCTATTGCTTCAGAAGATGTGGGAAATGCAGATCCTCGCGCTATGCAAGTCGCATTGGCTGCATGGGATTGCTTTACTCGCGTGGGCGCTTATGAAGGGGAGCGAGCCATTGCCCAAGCTATTATCTACCTTGCAGTAGCGCCAAAAAGTAATGCGGTTTATACCGCATTTAACACCGCAAAACAGCAAGCTAAAGATTTGCCAGATTATGATGTTCCACCACATTTACGCAATGCGCCGAGTAATTTAATGAAAGAGCTTGGCTATGGTGCTGAATATCGTTATGCTCATGATGAACCTAACGCTTATGCGGCAGGTGAAAATTATTTCCCGCCTGAATTAAAAGACACTCAATATTATTTTCCGACAAATAGAGGTATGGAAATTCAGATTAAGGAAAAACTAGAACGATTACGTGAGCAAGATAAAAGTGCGGTGAAAAAACGGTATAAATAATCTCAATTTGGGATTTTTTAAGAATGGAATGAAAAGTGCGGTTAATTTTGAAAACTTTTTTGAAATTTACCGCACTTTTTTTAATTTAACCTCTTAAGCAAATTTTCTCAAATTCACTAAAGAATGTTGGAAAGGTTTTGGCAGTACATTTGGGATCTAAAATTGTCACTGGTGTATTGGACAGTGCGATTAGAGAAAAACACATTGCCATGCGGTGATCGTTATAAGTCTCAATATCTGCATGTTTAAACTGATTGAGCGTAAGTGGTTGAATACGAATAAAATCTTCACCTTCTTCGACTTCTGCACCGACTTTACGTAATTCGGTTGCCATTGCTGTTAAACGATCTGTTTCTTTCACGCGCCAGTTATAAATATTTCGAATGACGGTTTCGCCATTAGCAAAAAGTGCTGTGGTTGCTATCGTCATTGCGGCATCTGGAATGTGATTCATATCCATATCAATGCCATGTAATTCATCGCATTCAGCTTGGATAAAATCCTCTCCCCAAGTAATTTTTGCACCCATTTTCTCTAATACATCAGCAAATAAACGATCGCCCTGAATAGAGTTTTTGCCAATTCCAGTTACTTTCACTTTGCCTTTAATGGCGCCAGCTGCGAGAAAGTAAGAGGCCGATGAGGCATCGCCTTCTACCAAATATTTGCCAGGTGAAATGTAGGATTGATTTCCTTTAACTTTAAATTTTTGGTAGTGATGGTTTTCAACCTGAACACCAAAATCTCGCATCATCGCAAGGGTGATGTCAATATAGGGTTTAGAGACAAGTTCACCGATAATTTCGATTTCTGTATCATTTTCTGCAAGTGGTGCAGACATTAAAAGTGCGGTCAAAAATTGGGATGAAATAGAGCCATCAATTTTGACATTTCCACCTTTTATTCCTTTGTTGCGAATTGCGACTGGAGGATAACCTTCATTTTCTAGGTAGAGAATATCTGCACCCGCTTGGCGTAAAGCATCGACTAAATGGAGTATTGGACGCTCTTTCATACGAGGTTCACCCGTTAAGATGATTTCAACTTCGGAGGTGCCTTTTAAGCAAAGCGCAGCGGTTAATGGACGCATTGCAGTCCCCGCATTACCAAGAAAGAGAGAAAGATTATTCTGTATATTGAATGCTCCGCCCAATCCTTCTATTTCACAAATAGTTTTGTCATCAGAAAGGTGATAGCGTACACCTAACGCTTTGAGGGCGTTAAGCATATGTCGAATATCATCGCTATCTAATAAATTGGTTACTTTTGTTGTGCCTTTAGCTAAGGCGGCTAAAAGTAATGCGCGATTCGATAAACTTTTAGAACCCGGCAAATTAATTGTTCCTTCAACCGCACTTATTGGCGCAAGGGTGATTTTTTCCACTACAACACCACCGTTTTATTTTTATAAACAAAAATTCTATTGTGTAAAGCAAGATCAAGGGCACGACTTAATACGGTTTTTTCCACATCGCGGCCAGCACGCATCATTGCTTCAGCGCTATAAGTATGATCCACATTAATGACATTTTGCATAATGATTGGGCCTTGATCCAATTCGTTATTAATGAAATGAGCTGTTGCGCCGATAATTTTTACACCTCGTTCATAGGCTTGTTGATAAGGCTTGGCACCAATAAAAGCAGGTAAGAATGAATGATGGATATTAATCACTCGATTTGGATAACGAGCAACAAATTCAGGATTTAACACACGCATATATTTAGCGAGAACAATATAATCTGGCGTGTATTCATCAATTTTTTCAGCTAATAATTTATCGTGCTCAATACGAGTTAAGCCTTCATGACTAACCAAATGAAATGGAACATTAAAACGCTCAACGAGCTCGCGTAAATTATCATGGTTACCGATTACTGCCGAAATTTCTACATCAAGCGCACCATAATAATTTTTCATTAAAATATCGCCGAGGCAGTGAGCTTCTTTGGTGACTAAAATAACAATTCGTTTACGTTGTGTACCAATTAATCGACAATGTGTTCCTTCGGGTAAGCTATATTTTAGATCTTCTAATAAAGTAGCTTCGTTAAAAATACCTTCCAATTCTGTACGCATAAAGAAATGTTTGGTTTCAAAATCTACGAATTCATTATTATGCAGAATGTTTAGTTGATGTTTGTAACAAATGTTGGTTATTTTAGCTATTAGGCCTTTATCATCGGGACAATCGGTGAGTAATATTTTTTTTTCGATCATAATGTTGTGTGCTACGTTTAGATAAAAAAATAGAACCCATAAAAATGGGTTCTAGTTTCAAATAGAAAAATTAAATTTTGAAATCAGATAATGATTTACCAGAGTTCAATGCATTTTGAATTGGGCGTGGTGTGCGACCTTGGCCAGTCCATGTTTTACGCTCGCCATTTTCATCAATAAATGCATATTTTGCTGGGCGAGGTGGACGTTTTGCTCTAGCAGATGTTGCTGCTGTACCAAAGATCTCTTGTAATTCTTCAGGTGTAATACCTTCTTTTTCCATTAATTCTTTATATTTAGCTAAACGTTCTTTTCGCTCTGTTTCTGCTTTAATTAATTCTGCTTCATTAGCACGTTTCTCTTCAACAGCAGTTTGTAATTTTTCAAGAGCACTTTCCGCTTGTTCTAAAGTTAATTCGCGTACTGCCGCACGTAAACTACGAAGATTTGTCAAACCTTTTGCTAATTCGCTCATAATAAACCTCGATAAAATAATCTTGTATGTGGAAAAACTTATTTAATAATAGAGAAAATAATATTTATTGTAAATATCTATTTTAAATAAATGGTCGGAGCAGGTATATATCTTTAAATTTCTTTTTTGTTTATTTTTTATATTTTTAATTCAATCTAATAAAAAATTTTATAAAATCTGTTGGCATTTGGATTTTTTTACGGTAATCTCTTGAGTCACTACAAAAGTAGAGGTGCAATCATTATAAGTATTTTTTCAGAGTGGATAACGATGAAGAAAAAAGAAAGGAATGATTGCCGAAATCAAACAGAAGTCATTTTGTTTGGTTGGTGGCGTACTCGAAAGGGGCGACACTGTCATAGTTTTTTTGATTAACTATGGAGCGCTACGGTTGTTCTGGTCTTATTCTGTCCTTTGCTTTCCGTTCTCTCCATTAATTGTAGGTATCTCTTAATGGAACTTATCGATTTTTCATCTTCAGTTTGGTCAATCATTCCAGCTTTATTGGCGATTGTCTTGGCGATTGCAACTCGTCGTGTATTGGTGTCTCTCAGTGCAGGGATTATTGTTGGTGCGTTAATGTTAGGTGGCTGGAATATTGGCTCATCTTTCAGTTATCTATCAAGCAACGTGATTTCACTTGTTTATGCTGATGGCGCAATTAACTCTAATATGAACATTGTTTTGTTCTTATTATTGCTTGGTGTTTTAACCGCACTTTTAACGGTATCAGGCAGTAATCGTGCGTTTGCTGAATGGGCACAAAGCCGTATTAAAGGTCGTCGTGGTGCTAAATTATTAGCTGCATCATTAGTTTTTGTTACTTTTATTGACGATTATTTCCACAGTCTTGCTGTAGGCGCAATTGCTCGTCCAGTGACAGACCGTTTTAAAGTTTCTCGTGCGAAACTTGCTTATATTTTGGATTCAACGGCAGCACCGATGTGTGTAATGATGCCAGTTTCAAGTTGGGGCGCATACATTATTACCTTAGTAGGCGGTTTATTAGCGACTTATTCGATCACTGAATACACACCAATTGGTGCATTCGTGGCAATGAGCTCAATGAACTTCTATGCAATTTTCTCAATTATCATGGTGTTCTTTGTGGCATATTTTTCTTTCGATATTGCTTCAATGGCACGCCATGAACAATTAGCTTTGGAAAATTCTGAAGATGAATCAGAAGAAGAAACGGGTGCAAAAGGCCACGTACGTAATCTCGTATTACCTATCTTAGTTTTAATTTTTTCAACGGTTACAATGATGATTTACACTGGTGCATCAGCATTAGCAGCGGATGGTAAAGAATTTAGCATTTTAGGTGCGTTTGAAAATACTGTTGTTGGAACTTCTTTAGTTGTGGGTGGTACTTGCTCAATTCTAGTTTCTACTTTATTAATTATTCTTGATCGTCAGGTGAGTGTTCCAGAATATGCACGCTCTTGGATTGCAGGTATTAAATCAATGACTGGTGCAATCGCAATTTTATTCTTTGCGTGGACAATTAATAAAGTCGTTGGGGATATGCAAACTGGTAAATATTTATCTTCTCTTGTTTCTGGTAATATCCCAATGCAATTCTTACCAGTAATTTTATTTATTCTTGGTTCTGCAATGGCATTCTCAACCGGTACTAGCTGGGGGACATTCGGTATTATGTTACCAATTGCTGCGGCTATGGCTGCAAATGCTGCACCAGAATTATTGCTTCCTTGTTTATCTGCAGTAATGGCAGGTGCAGTATGCGGTGATCATTGCTCGCCAGTGTCGGATACAACAATTTTGTCTTCAACGGGCGCAAAATGTAATCATATTGATCACGTTACTACTCAGCTTCCTTATGCTGCCACCGTTGCAGCCGCAACGGCCATTGGTTACATCGTGGTAGGTTTCACTTATTCAGGTTTAGCTGGTTTTGCAGCAACGGCAGTTTCATTGATTGTCATTGTATTTGCAGTTAAAAAACGCTAAAAGTGTGATCTAATTCAAAAATTTGAATAAAAAATAATATTTTTACTATTTTATAAGATGCGGCATTTTGTCGCATTTTTTTATTTTTTTTGATGAAAAATTTTATAAAAAACTAAGTATTCATTTATTTTTGGTTTTTTATATTTTATTAATTGATTTTTTTGTTGTTTTAGTAGCTAGACAAATTTTTTTTACTTTGTATGATGTGAAACATTGACATAAGCCGTTCGTATTTTTAAAAGTGCGGTGAATTTAAGGAGTAAAAAATGAAGAAGTTATCTGGCGCAGAGATGGTCGTTCAATCTTTACGCGATGAAGGCGTAGAGTATTTATTTGGTTATCCTGGTGGAGCAGTATTAGATATTTATGATGCAATTCATACGCTGGGTGGTATTGAACATATTTTAGTTCGCCACGAACAAGCCGCGGTGCATATGGCGGATGGTTACGCTCGTTCAACAGGTAAAGTAGGATGTGTGCTGGTGACTTCGGGGCCAGGCGCAACAAATGCAATTACTGGGATTTTAACGGCTTATACTGATTCTGTGCCTATGGTCATTATTTCTGGTCAGGTCATGAGTAATTTAATTGGCCGAGATGCATTCCAAGAATGTGATATGGTGGGGATTTCTCGTCCTGTTGTGAAGCATAGCTTTATTGTCAAAAAAGCGGAAGATATTCCATCTATTTTGAAAAAAGCTTTTTATATTGCATCTACGGGGCGCCCTGGCCCTGTTGTTGTGGATATTCCAAAAGATACTGTAAATCCGAATTTTAAATATCCTTATGAATACCCTGAATCTGTCGAGTTACGTTCTTATAATCCCACAGTAAATGGACACAAAGGTCAAATTAAAAAAGCATTAAAAGCACTTTTAGTAGCGAAGAAACCAATACTTTTCGTCGGTGGTGGTGCAATTGCTGCTGAATGTAGTACGCAGTTAATTCAGTTTGCACAACGTTTAAATTTACCAGTTACCTCATCATTAATGGGATTAGGGGCTTATCCAAGTACGGATAAACAATTCCTAGGCATGTTAGGGATGCATGGTACTTTCGAAGCCAATACGGCAATGCACGAAAGTGATCTTATTTTGGGGATTGGCGTTCGTTTTGATGATCGCACAACAAATAATTTAGAAAAATATTGCCCAAATGCAAAAGTGATTCATATTGATATTGATCCAACATCGATTTCTAAAAATGTTCCAGCAGCGATTCCAATTGTCGGAAATGCGAAAAATGTATTGGAAGAATTTTTGAGTTTATTGAATGAAGAGGGACTGAAATCTCAAACAGATCTTGAAAGTTGGTGGCAAGAAATCAACCAATGGAAAGCAAAAAAATGTTTGGAATTTGACCGCACTTCTGGCGTGATTAAACCGCAACAAGTCCTAGAAGCGGTATATCGCCTCACAAAAGGACAAGCTTATGTGGCTTCTGATGTAGGTCAGCACCAAATGTTTGCTGCGTTACATTATCCGTTCGATGAGCCTCGTCATTGGATTAACTCTGGTGGCGCGGGCACCATGGGATTTGGTTTACCTGCTGCATTAGGCGTGAAATTGGCTCATCCGGAAGGAACAGTCGTTTGTGTTACTGGTGATGGAAGTATTCAAATGAATATTCAAGAGCTTTCTACCGCAACACAATATGGCATTCCAGTTGTCATTATTTGTTTGAACAATCATTTCTTGGGAATGGTAAAACAATGGCAAGATTTGATTTATTCTGGCCGCCATTCTCAAACCTATATGAATTCCTTACCTGATTTTGTGAAATTGGCAGAATCTTACGGTCATGTCGGTATAAAAATTGCTACGCCCGATGAACTCGAAAGCAAATTGCAAGAAGCATTTAGTATCAAAAATAAACTAGTATTTGTGGATATTAATGTAGATGAATCTGAGCATGTGTATCCAATGCAAATCCGCGGTGGCGCAATGAATGAAATGATTTTAAGTAAACCTCAAGAGGAGACAAACTAATGCGTAGAATTTTATCTGTTTTACTCGAAAATGAGTCTGGTGCTTTATCGCGTGTTGTTGGTTTATTCTCCCAACGTGCCTTTAATATTGAAAGTTTGACGGTGGCGCCAACGGATGATCCAACACTTTCTCGAATGACTATTGAAGCAGTGGGCGATGCTCAAGTATTGGAACAAATTGAGAAACAACTCCATAAATTAGTGGATGTGTTTAAAGTGATTAACTTGAGTGAGCAAGAGCATATAGTCCGTGAAATTGTTTTAGCGAAGGTGAGAGCAGTGGGTTCATCTCGCGATGAGATTAAACGTTTAGCTGATATTTTCCGTGGTCAAATTGTAGATGTCACACCAAAATCTTACACAATTCAATTAAGTGGAACCAAAGACAAAATTGATGCATTTATTTCTGCATTGAAAGAAGAAACCACATTGTTGGAAATTGTTCGTTCCGGATTGATTAGTGTGTCTCGTGGAGAAAAGAATATTCTCTAAAGTAGGGGCGTAAAGTGCGGAAATATTTTAATAGAATTTTACCGCACTTTATTAGAAATATATTTGTTTTTAGTTTTTTTATAAAAAAATCGTGACCAAGTTCACAAATCTAAAAATATGTATTTGCATAACTGATCGGATTTCTTTATTCTGAAACCACTAAAAACAAGTGCTATCTTAAATAGCCGACATCTATTTTGCTTTCCGAGTAGTGCCCCATTGGGGCACTTTTTTTATTCTGTAAATAAGTATAAAAAATCCCTTTCGTAAGAAAGGGATTTTAATTATCTAAATTACATTTTTTCTACGGTTTTAATACCGAGTAACTCTAAACCTTGTTTTAAGGTTTTTTCTGTTAATAATGCCAATTTCAAACGGCTTAATTTTACGGCCTCATCTTCAGCATTTAAAATTGGGCAATGTTCATAGAATGACGAGAATATGCCTGCTAGTTCGTATAAATAAGCACAAAGTACGTGTGGTGTGCCTTCTTTTCCAACTGTTTGCACCGCTTCTTCAAATTGTAGAAGTTTAATTGCAAGCGCTCTTTCTTTATCATCTTCAAGCGTTAAAGGTGCAGACAAAAGTGCGGTCGAATTTATATCTGTTTTATTAAAGATCGAACGGATTCGGGTATAAGCATATTGCATATAAGGCGCAGTGTTACCTTCAAAGCTTAACATGTTATCCCAATCAAAAACGTAATCAGTAGTACGGTTTTTGGATAGATCTGCATATTTCACCGCACCAATACCGACAGCCTCAATCACAGCTTCTTTTTCATCATTAGATAAATTTGTATTTTTTTCATTAATTAATACAGTGGCGCGCTCAATCGCTTCATCTAATAGATCGGCTAATTTCACCGTGCCACCGGTACGGGTTTTAAATGGTTTGCCATCTTTACCAAGCATCATCCCAAAATTTTTATGTTCTAAAGAGAAACTTTCTGGTACATAACCAGCTTTACGAGTAATTAACCAAGCTTGTTGCATATGTTGGCTTTGGCGGGTATCTGAAAAAACAAGTGCGCGATCAGCTTTTAATGTTTCATAACGATATTTTGCTGCAGCAATATCGGTTGTTGTGTAAAGGAAACCGCCGTCTTTTTTCTGAACGATCACGCCCATTGGGTCGCCTTCTTTATTTTTGAATTCATCTAAATAAACAACCAATGCACCATCATCTTCTACAGCTAAACCTTGTTTTTTAAGATCTTCTACGATGCTTGGTAACATAGGATTATAAAGACTCTCACCCATCACATCTTTTTCGGTTAAAGTCACATTCAAGCGATCATAGTTGTGCTGATTTTGTTGCATGGTGATGTCGACTAAACGTTTCCACATCGCTCGACAATATTCATCACCGCCTTGTAATTTCACAACATAATTACGCGCTTTTTCTGCGAATACTTCATCTTCATCGTAGTGTTTTTTGGCTTCGCGATAAAAGGCTTCAAGATCTTGTAATTCCATTTCACTCGCATGCTCGTTTTGCATTTTTTCAAGATAAGCAATAAGCATTCCGAATTGCGTTCCCCAGTCTCCAACATGGTTTGCACGAATGACATGGTGACCTAAAAATTCTAGGGTTCTCACAACTGCATCACCGATGATCGTAGAGCGCAAGTGACCTACATGCATTTCTTTTGCTACGTTTGGCGATGAATAATCAATCACAACTGTTTGTTTATCCGTAGCTTGAATGCCTAAATTCTTTTGGGAAAGCGCAGTTGAAACCTCTGTTGTTAGCCAAGTTGGATTTAAGAAAATATTAATAAAGCCTGGTCCTGCGATTTCTAATTTTTCTGCAATATCAGATAGTTGAGCATTATCTAAAACTTTTTGAGCAAATTCTCGTGGATTTAAACCTAATTTTTTTGCCGCAGCCATAATGCCATTGGCTTGATAATCGCCAAATTGTGGTTTTCCTGATTGACGAACAAGCGCATCACAAGATTGATCTGCTCCAGCAAGAATCATCGCTTGTTTGATTTTGTCGGATAGAATAGATTGAATATTCACGTTTTTTCCTATGTTCAAATTGAATAATGAAAATAATCGGCTATGATACCGTTCTTTATGAGTTTCTCAAAGGGACAAAATGACAAATTTACAGGAAAAATCACCCGCACTTTTTTCTGATTTGGCGGAATTTGAAAAAAAAATTCAACAATTAGCTCAAATGATGTCAATTGATTTTTCAAATTATGAAATCGATCACCTTGCTGTGCGTGTGAATAATGAACAAAATGCAAAAGACTGGCTGACACTTTTATTGAAATACGGTAGAATTTTGTCGGATAACATTGTCAACGGACGTAAGATTTATCTAATTCAGTTAGAAAAAGCAGTGAAATTCGCTAATCAGTTCGTTGATGTTATTGAACTTCCGTTCCCTAAAAATAAGCAGTATCCCGTAGAAGGTTGGGAGCATATTGAGGTTGTTATGCCATTTTTACCGAATGAATCGATAAATGAATGGGTACTGCGTATTAATATGCATTTTTTATGGAGCGAATTAACTCAATTAACCATTAAAGTGAGCGAGCCTAAAGTGGATGGTGAGAGATTGCCTAATCCATCTATTGCAGTAAGTTTTGTTGATAAGACATCAAATCATACTTGTATTAAGGTTCATCCTTATTCTATAAAGAAAATACTCGAGGTTTAGCAAAATGAAAAAATTATCTCTTGCATTAGCGGTTTTAGCAGCTGTAGGTTTAAGCGCTTGTTCTTCTTTCCAAAAAGATGAAAATGCTTATAAAGGTCAAATCGTTTTTAGCCAAATGGAAGGTGAAAATCTTAAATTAACCATCCGTAAAAATAATTGTTCAGGTAATCAACAAGAAGGTGAGCAAGTTGTGCTTACTCACAAGTATGATTCAACCTTGGTTGTGGGTGCTTGTGTTTTAGTATCAGAGAATGGTAATACTAAAAATATTTCAACTTTCTCTCCAAGAAATCCACTTTAATTACTTTCTGTAAATAAGGAGCGTAATATATGAAAAAGACAACAGTAGCTTTTGCATTGTTAGTTGCCTTTACCGTAACAGGTTGTGCGAATACCGATATTTTCAGCGGTGATGTTTATAGCGCATCTCAAGCTAAAGAAGCGCGTTCAATTACTTATGGTACAATTGTTTCTGTGCGTCCTGTTAAGATCCAAGCAGATAATCAAGGCGTAATTGGTACGCTTGGCGGCGGTGCTTTAGGTGGTATTGCGGGTAGTGCAATCGGCGGTGGTCGTGGTCAAGCTATTGCAGCAGTAGTTGGCGCGATTGGCGGTGCAGTAGCTGGAAGCAAAATCGAAGAAAAAATGAGTCAAGTAAACGGTGCTGAACTTGTAATTAAGAAAGATGATGGTCAAGAGATCGTTGTTGTTCAAAAGGCTGGCAGCAGTTTTGTAGCTGGTCGCCGAGTTCGTATTGTTGGTGGTGGCTCAAACTTAAATGTTTCTGTGCTATAACTAATAGCGTTAACGCCTAATATATTATTAATCAGCGTCTTAATCAGTTAAGGCGCTGATTTTTTTATTATTAAACATACAAAAAACAATCAATTAAAAATTGCTATATCTATTCATAACATCTTAAAGATAAATTTAAAGGACTAAATCCTATAATAAATATGGAATTTAGTCCTTTATATAAAATTATAATTGTTTAAATCTTTTATATTAAATAAACAATTAACGCCATGCTTTAAATTGATTAATTAACCCATTGGTTGAACTGTCATGACTTGCTACTTTTTCAGAATCTGTTAATTCAGGAAGAATTCTGTTTGCAAGTTGTTTGCCTAGTTCTACACCCCATTGATCGAAGCTAAAGATATTAAAAATGACACCTTGTACGAAGATTTTATGTTCATACATAGCAATTAATGCCCCCAAGGTAAATGGTGTGATTTTTTGAACGAGAATAGAATTAGTTGGCTTATTACCAGTAAATACTTTAAATGGAACAATATTTTTTACATCATCTAAAGATTTCCCCGCTTTTACAAATTCAGCCTCGACTTCCTCTTTTGTTTTTCCGAACGCTAATGCTTCTGTTTGTGCTAAAAAGTTAGAAAGCAATTTATTATGATGATCTGCCAATGGATTATGACTTTGGGCTGGCGCAATAAAATCACAAGGAATTAAAGTAGTGCCTTGGTGAATTAATTGATAGAATGCATGTTGTCCGTTTGTACCTGGTTCTCCCCAAATGACAGGGCCAGTTTGGTAATTGTTAATGATATTGCCATCACGATCGACATATTTACCATTTGATTCCATATTACCTTGTTGGAAATAGGCTGCGAAGCGATGTAAATATTGATCATAAGGTAAGATCGCTTCTGTTTGCGCACCAAGGAAATTGGTATTCCATAAACCAACTAATGCTAAAGTGGTTGGGATATTTTTTTCAATTGGGGTAGAGCGGAAATGTTTATCCATTTCATGCGCGCCATTCAACAACTCTTCAAAGTTTTCAAAGCCAATTGATAGTGCAATTGAAAGACCGATAGCTGACCATAAAGAGTAACGACCGCCAACCCAATCCCAAAATTCAAACATGTTATTGGTATCAATACCAAATTTTTCTACATCTTTAGCATTGGTTGATAATGCTGCAAAATGTTTTGCAACCGCACTTTCATCTTTCGCTGCTTTTAGTAACCAATCACGTGCACTTTGCGCATTTGTCATGGTTTCTTGAGTGGTAAAAGTTTTCGATGCCACTAAGAAAAGCGTCGTTTCTGGATTGACTTTTTTTAAGGTTTCCGCAATATGTGTACCATCGACATTTGAAACAAAGTGCATATTTAGGTGATTTTTATATGGGCGAAGTGCTTCAGTTACCATATAAGGACCTAAATCAGAGCCACCAATACCAATATTCACAACATCAGTAATCGCTTTGCCTGTATAGCCTTTCCATTCACCAGAAATAATACGCTGACAGAAATCTTTCATTTTAGCTAGCACCGCATTGACTTCAGGCATAACATTTTTACCATCAACAAACACGGGAGTATTAGCGCGATTGCGTAGTGCGGTATGTAGTACAGCCCGATTTTCAGTACGATTGATTTTTTCACCGGTAAACATTGCTTCTTTTGCGCTATCAAGAGAGCATTCTTGAGCAAGTTGGCGAAGATGTGAAAGGGTTGTTTGATTGATGTTATTTTTGGAAAAATCTACAAGAATTTGGTTATTGAATGTTAAAGAATAATCGTCAAAACGATTTTTTTCTTGTTTAAATAAATCCTGGATGGTGATGTTTGACAATTCAGCTTTATGTGCTTCGAGAGATTTCCACGCATGGGTGTGAGTAGGGTTAATGTTTTTCATGGTATTTCCTTTCATAAAAAATAATCAAAATTTTAACCGCACTTTCTTGGATTTCTATTAGAGAGGGAGTGAATCCCTCTCTTCAGAAAATGCAGTGATTAACAGATTAATCAACATATTCAGTTATAACACGCGGTGTTAATTTTGTAATTAGCTCGTAGCTTAAAATTCCTGTGAATTTAGCTACGGTTTCAATAGGTAATTCCTTACCCCATAGAATCACTTCGTCACCTACTTGATCTTGGCTATCAGGTCCTAAATCAACGGTTAACATATCCATTGAAACCCTTCCAACGATTGGCACGATACGACCATTCAAATAAACAGGCGTGCCTTCAGGAACATCGCGAGGATATCCATCGCCATAGCCAATAGCCACAACGCCAATTTTTGTATCATGCGAACTAGTCCAAATACCACCGTACCCAACTGGTTCACCTTGTTTATGGTTGCGAACAGCAATCAATGATGAAGTTAAATTCATCACTGGCGTTAAACCAAATTCAGCGCCTACAGTATCAGTTGGTGAAATGCCATACATAATAATACCAGGGCGGATACATTCCAGATGAGATTCAGGCCAGAAGAGAATGCCGCCTGACGCCGCAATAGTACGTTCACCTTGTTTATCTTTTGTGGCGGACAAAAAACGGTTGATTTGAAGTTGGGTATAATTGGATTCTAATTCATCAGCGCGGCTAAAATGGCTAACAAAGCCTAAGTGCGGTTGAATATATGGAAGTTTTTTAAGTTCATTATAGAAAAAATCCACTTCATCCAATGCAACACCTAAACGATGCATGCCTGTGTCTATTTTTAACCAAACTTTAATTGGGCTTGGTAAATTCGCACGTTTTAGTGCTTCCAATTGTTCACGATTATGTACGATAGTTTCAATATTATTGACCGCTAAGACGGGCAAATCTTGTTCATTAAAAAAGCCTTCAAGCAATAAAATCGGTTTAGTAATACCATTGGAACGTAATGCTAAAGCCTCTTCTAAGCGAGCCACGCCAAAGCAATCAACATTTTGTTCTAAAGTTGATGCAACAAACACAACGCCGTGACCATAGGCATTTGCTTTAACCACTGCGATGATTTTACTATTTGGTGCTTTTTGTTTAATTATTTCTAAATTTTGTTTTAAGGCGTGCGAGCTAATTTTCGCTGTCGCCGGTTTTACATTCATTGTTATTCCTTAATAATCATCATGATATTCACGTTGTTCGGCTAGATTGTCGAAGCGTGAGAATTGTCCATTAAATTTTAACCGCACTCGACCAATCGGGCCGTTACGCTGTTTACCGATAATAATTTCTGCAACACCTTTATCTTCCGAGTTATCGTTATAGACTTCATCTCGGTAAATAAACATAATTAAGTCTGCATCTTGTTCAATGGAGCCTGATTCACGTAAATCTGAGTTTACAGGGCGTTTGTCTCCACGTTGTTCTAAAGTACGATTTAATTGAGAAAGGGCGACCACTGGCACTTGTAATTCTTTGGCTAGCGCCTTGAGGGAGCGAGAAATTTCTGCGATTTCTAGTGTTCGATTATCTGAAAATGCTGGTGCGCGCATTAATTGCAAATAATCCACCATAATCATACTTAATCCACCATTTTCACGATAAACTCGGCGTGCGCGGGAACGAACATCAGTAGGCGTTAGGCCTGAAGAGTCATCGATATAAAGATTATTTTTTTGCTTGAACATTCCCACTACGCTAGCAATTTTATTCCACTCGATTTCATCTAAATTTTGACCTGTTCGGATTTTAGTTTGATCAACGCGAGCAAGCGATGCGATCATACGCATCATAATTTGTTCTGCGGGCATTTCTAAACTAAATACTAAAACGGGTTTTTCACTTGCCATTGCCGCATTTTCGCAAAGGTTCATGGCGAAAGTGGTTTTACCCATTGATGGACGTGCCGCAACGATAATTAAGTCAGAAGGCTGTAAACCTGCCGTTTTTTTATCAAGATCAGTGAAACCTGTCGTAATGCCCGTTACGCCTGAATGATTTTCAAGTTTGCTCAAAATATCGATTTTTTCAATAGTACTTTCCAGCACATTGATCACATTTTGTGGACCTTCACTAGAAGTTGTTCGTTTTTCTGCAATTGCAAACACTTCACGCTCAGCCTCATCAAGAATTAACTTGATGTCTTGCCCTTTGGGAGAATAGCTATTTTCAGCAATGCGATTTCCTACCGAAATAAGTTCTCGTAATATAGCTTTCTCGCGCACAATATCTGCATAAGCCAAAATATTAATCGCGTTCGGAGTATTATTGGAAAGTTCAGCTAGATAGGCAAATCCACCCACTTCATCGCTTACACCACGGCTTCTTAAGGCTTGATCTAGCGTAATTAAATCAATAGGCGATTGATTACGCATTAGATGTTCCATCTCTGTAAAAATCAGACGGTGCTGAAAAGTATAAAAATCGTCAGCAATCACACGTTCAGCAATACCATCCCAATGTTGATTGCTCAGCATGATGCCACCCAACACGGCTTGTTCAGCCTCAAGTGAGTGTGGTGGAATACTTATTTTTGCCGTTTTTTTGTCAGAAGATTTGATTTGAGGTTGTGATGCCATAGGACTTATTTCGATACTAGAATGTTGCTTATGATACCGCAAATATCTATTGGGTTTAAGTGAAAAGTGCGGTGAAAAAAGGAAATAAAAAACGGTGGAAAAATCCACCGCTCTTTCATTTTAACGTATCTAGATTGTTGATTATTCAACAATTAATGTACGACATACGTTGGTTTGTGTCGCACCTTGACCACCGTGAGTAACAAGCACTAAATCCCCAGTAGATAAGTAACCTTTTTCTTTTAATGATTGAAGTGCTGCTTTTGCACTGGTTTCTGAGCGGCTATCTTCACCATGATAAACTGGAGTTACGCCACGGTATAGTGCACAAAGGTTTAAGGTTTCTTGATGACGAGATAAAGCAAAGATAGGTAAACCTGAGCTGATACGTGACATTAATAATGGAGTACGGCCTGTGCTAGTTAAAGTGACAATTGCTGCAACACCTTTCATGTGGTTTGCTGCATACATTGCAGACATCGCAACAGACTCTTCAATGGTTTCAAATTCTTTATCCATACGGTGACGAGAAACGTTAATGCTTGGCATTTTTTCCGCCCCTAAACATACGCCAGCCATTGCTGCTACTGTTTCAGAAGGATATTGACCTGCTGCTGTTTCTGCAGAAAGCATAACCGCATCAGTACCATCTAATACTGCGTTTGCAACGTCCATCACTTCAGCACGAGTTGGCATTGGATTGCTAATCATTGATTCCATCATTTGAGTTGCTGTAATTACTGCACGATTTAATTGACGTGAACGACGGATTAATTTTTTCTGTACGCCGACTAATTCAGGATCACCGATTTCTACACCTAAGTCACCACGAGCAACCATGATGACATCAGATGCTAAAATGATATCGTCCATTGCTTCATCAGTAGCCACTGTTTCTGCACGTTCAACTTTAGCAACGATTTTTGCATTTAAACCAGCTTGTTGAGCAAGTTCACGCGCATAATTTAGGTCAGCGCTTGAACGAGGGAAAGAAACAGCTAAGAAATCAACGCCAATGCGTGCAGCGGTAATAATGTCTGCTTTATCTTTTTCTGTTAAGGCATCTGCGGATAAACCACCGCCTAATTTGTTGATACCTTTATTATTTGATAATGGACCACCAACAGTAACTTCAGTAAAAACTTTCGCCCCATCAGTTGATAATACTTTTAATTGAACACGGCCATCATCTAATAAAAGAATGTCGCCAGGAACAACATCTTGTGGAAGCGTTTTATAGTCTAAACCAACAGATTCTTGTGTACCTTCGCCTTTTGGTAATTCTGCATCAAGAATGAATTTATCACCAACGCTTAAGAAAATTTTACCGTCTTTAAAGGTAGAAACACGAATTTTAGGACCTTGTAAATCACCTAAGATCGCCACGGTTTTACCTAATTTTTTCGCGATAGAACGTACACGTTCAGCTCGTCCAATATGGTCATCAGGTGTACCGTGAGAGAAGTTCATACGAACTACGTTAGCGCCCGCTGCGATAATTTTTTCAAGATTGTTATCACGGTCAGTTGATGGGCCCATAGTACATACAATCTTCGTTCTTCTTAGTCTTCTAGACATTATTTACTCCGTCAATAATTACAAAATTTTAAAGATACTATTTTTACTTGACTATATATTAGCCAGATGAAAAATCGGTGCGCATTATACGCTTAAAAATTTGGGAAATCAAAAACGGCTCGGTTATTTAAGGCAATACTGTTTACTTTTTTGCCAGTTATATCGAGTATTTAAGAAAATACTTGTTTTCAGATTAAAAATATCTATAATTCCAGACACTTTGTGCAGTGCGACTATAGCTCAGTTGGTTAGAGCACCACCTTGACATGGTGGGGGTCACTGGTTCGAGTCCAGCTAGTCGCACCAATTAACCCTTTCATAACCCCGCGAAACTAATCGCGGGGTTTTGTTTTATTTAGGTTTTATGAGTGGTATAAGAGAACAATAAATTGTTCCTATATCAAAACGGCTAAAAACATTTCTATTTTTAGCCACACTTTTTAATTTTCTTCTTTATTTTCTTTAAATAAACCTGATGCGCCCTCAGAATAATCTCTTGGTTGTTCATTTTGAGATTTATCTGTTGCAGTAATTAGCTGTTGGGTGAATAAACCTTTGTGATCTTTTTCGCCCAGTAAATTATTGGAGGAGGTTGCGTGGTGGCGATAAAGTTTTTGATAATCGTTAATTAAGGTTTTGAATAATTCAGCACTTTCTGCGAAATGTTTTTCGATTTGCGCTTTTTGTGTATCAAGTTGGGTTTTGACTGTTTTTAATTCAGCTTCTGTTTTAGCTTGATGTTTTACGGAGCCTTTGGTTAAACGCACGGCAATGTAACCAATAAATAATCCAACAATAAAAGCGATACCAATTGCTACCCAAATTTCATTTGTCCAATTTTCCATAATATTCTCCTGTTTATTCGGCTTAAAACTAACAAGTTGCAATAATAACAATTTCAACTTTCCAACGAGGATCCGCTAATTTAGTTTCGACTGTCGCTCGACTTGGTGGGCTAACATGATCGACCCATTCATCCCAAGCTTGATTGAATTGTGCATAATCTTGCATGTCAGCCAAGAAAATTTGTGCGGTTAAAATGTTGCTTTTATTGGAGCCAATTTCTGCTAACAATTTATCAATTAAACCTAATACTTCTTTGGTTTGTTCGTAGGTATTTTGCTCGATGGTTAACTCTGGAACTTGCCCTGCAAAATAGGCGAGGTTGTTATGCATTGAAACTTCACTTAAACGTGCACTGGGTAAAATGCGTTGAATTGTCATAAGGTTCTCCTTTGGGGTATTTTCTTCTATTCTAAATAGCGTTTACCACTTTGTAAAATCCTCTTTACTAGGCTAGAATACCCGATAATTATTCTCAATTATTTAATCATTATGAAACTGCTTATCTCTAATCAGCATGGCGCTATTGTTATGGCATTGGTGCCTTTTATTTACGGCATGTTACTTGCCAATCCTGTATGGGCGCACGTATTTTTACTATTAGGATGGTTTTCGCTTTATTTGATGACGTATCCTTTTTTGAATTTGTTTAAAGGTAAAAATCTTGAGTTATACAAAAAATGGTCTGTGATTTATTTTGCTGCCGCCGTGATTTTTGCGATTCCGGCGTTAATTTATAATTGGCAAGTGCTGTATTTTATGTTTGCCATGCTGCCGTTTGTCGCGGTGAACATTTATTTCACCAAGAAAAAAGATGAGCGTAACTTATGGAATGATTTGGCGGGAATTTTAATTTTTGCTTTAGCTGGAATGGGATCCTATTACTTTTCTGACCGCACTTTTGATGAAAAAATACTTTGGGTGGCGATTTATCCAACATTATTTTTTATTGGAACAACACTTTATGTGAAATCCATGATGCGTGAGCGAAAAAATCCACGTTATTTTTGGGCATCAGTAATTTTTCACTTATTATGTGTGCTGATTTTTGTGGTTTCGCAACAATTTATTTTAGCATTAGCTTTTGTTCCCGGATTAGTACGAGCGGTTTATCTGCCCACTAAAAAGCTTTCTGTTATGCAAGTTGGACTAACAGAATTTGCGATTACTGCTGTGTTTTTTATTTTACTTTTAATTGCAACTTTATAAATGAAACTGAAGTTATTTTTTCATACAGTATTACTTTGTTTTAGTTTGTCTGTTTGGGCGATGAAAACCGTTGATATTACAGCGAGTTCGAAAATGGATGATCAAGCAAGAATGAATTTGGCACAAGACTTTGCCAATAAACAGCAATGGATTTCTGTTTTCGATATTATGTATCCGATGGCGTTAGAAGGAAATGTCACCGCTCAAAGCAATCTAGGTATGTTATATAACCTTGGGCGTGGTACAGTGAGAGATTACGAAAAGGCTTATTGGTGGTTTAGCGAAGCGGCAGAGAAGGGCAGTGTGAAAGGGCTAAATAACCTTGGCGTTATGTATCTACGTGGCGATTACGTCAAACAAAATACAGAGCAAGCTATTAAGCTTTTTGAGCGTACAGCTCGAGCTAAAGATACGGATGCGATGATGATGTTAAGTAATATTTATCGCTCGCAAAACCAACCTGAAAAATCATTGGAATGGCTAAAGAAAGCTGCTAAATTAGGCAATAAGGAAGCAAAACAGCGTTTATCTAGTCAGCCATAATCTAAAAGTGCGGTTATTTTAATCGCACAAATTTCACGCCACTATGTTGCAATAGCAATTTCATTGGATCTTCATCATTCGAGACTGTTTTCTCACGTAATTCCATTAATTTCATCCGTAAATGGGCGAGTTCGTGAATTCGTGTGGCCACTTCTTTAATATGTTTGTCTAACACGCGATTTATTTCTTCTGCTTGTTGTTTGGAGGCATTTTCTAAATTCAGTAGGCTTTTTATTTCACTTAATGAAATATCTAGATTTCGGCAGTTACAAATAAACGATAAACGTTGTAAATGTTCTTCATTATATTGCCGAAAATTGCCTGAAGTGCGTTTTGGGGGCGGGATTAAACCCTGTTGTTCATAATAACGAATGGTTTCTACGGTACAGCCTAGGGCTTTAGCAAGTGCTCCAATTTTCATCAATTTCCTTAAAAAATGACTTGACTCTAAAGTTACTTCATATTTTATCATGCATTCAGATTTTCTTAAACAAAAACAAACAAGGAGTATCCAAAATGGAATTAAAAAAAATCGCAGTGGGATTAACCGCACTTTTAGGTATGTCTGTTGCTAACGCTCACAATGTTTGGCTTGAACCTGCTTCAGCCCAAGGTGAATACGTGGTGAAATTTGGACATGAACAAACTGAAACCTATCCAGAATCTAAACTTAAATCTATTCAAGCCTTAAATGCGCAAGGAAAATTAACCGCAGTTGACTATCAATTCAGAAATGGCGAAGCCTATCTTATGCCTAAATCAGATTTAGTATTCGTTCATTTCGATAATGGCGTGTGGTCAAAATTACCAAGCGGTAAATACGTTGAAAAAACAAAACGTGAAGAACCAACGGCAGAATTTAGTACCAATCCTGTTAAATTTGGTAAAGCGATTTTGAAATGGGATGCTGAATCTTTCAAATCTCATCAACAAGCTTACGAATTGATTCCTCAAGAAAAAGCACAAGCGAACAAACCACTTTCTATCCTTGTGTTACATAATGGTAAACCGGTTCAAGGCATTAAAGTGGGCGTGAGTGAAGATGCACCGTTCAATTTAACTAATGAAAAAGGTATCGCTCAATTTACGCCAGCTAAAGGCTTCAACAAAGTATGGGCAGAGTTTGAGGAAAAAGTAACTAATAATGCGGATTACGATCGTCGCTCTGTAGAATATATGTTAACTTTTGATGCGCAATAATATGGATTTGGGATGAAGAAAATTGTTTTTTTAACCGCACTTTTTGCGGCTTGCTATCTCCCGAATGCTTATGCCCACGCGCTTTATGTGTTTGCCCAATATGATGGGCAAACACTCTCTGGCAAATCCTATTATTCCGATATGACCCCAGCAGCTGAAACTTATTTAGAAGTTTTCCGCTCAGGTGTTTCTGATCCCGTTTTAACTGGAAAAACAGACCGCCAAGGCGCATTTAAGCTTTCGATTGCTGATGTGCCACATACAACTTTAAAAGTTGTGGTGGAAGGGGATGAAGGACATCGTGCGTCAGTTGTTGCTGCTCATACATCTGCCGAAAATCAAAGCGGTGCAGATTTAATGCTTCTTCGTGAAGATATTGCGCATCTAAAAGATAAAATTTATTTGCATGATATTTTAGGCGGAATCGGTTATATCGTTGGTATTGCTGGACTTATTGCTTTACGTAATGCGCGTAAAATTAAACAAGGACGTATTTAATGCATTTATCTGAAGGCGTGTTACATACGCCTATTTTATTAGCTGGCGCAGTGCTTGCTGTTGCTGGCATTGCCGTGGGGTTACGTCGTTTAGAATCAGAACGTTTACCGCTCACCGCACTTTTTGCTGCTGCATTTTTTGTGGCAGGAACCATTCATGTGCCCGTCGGAATAGGTAGTGTGCATTTAATTTTAAATGGCATGGCTGGTTTATTCCTTGGGTGGGCTGTTTTTCCTGCGTTTCTTATCGCACTTTTATTGCAAGTCATCTTCTTTTCTTTTGGCGGATTTGCAGTGTTAGGTGTCAACCTTTGCGTGATGGCAACGCCAGCGGTGATCGCTCATTATCTTTTCCGTTCTCGTTTACAACCAAACATGGCTTTAAAAGATCGCTTATTAGTCGGTATTGGATCTGGCGTAATTGGCGTTGGTGGGGCAGGCGCGCTTGCTTCTTTTGTGCTGATGTTAGATGGTGGTAAAAGTTATCTGAATCTTGTTTGGCTCTTGCTAGTCTCTCATCTTCCGGTATTTATTTTGGATAGTATTATCAGCGTAGGGGTGATTACCTTACTTGGTAAAATGTATCCTGAAGTCATGAATCGTACCGAGAATGTCTCTTAATGAAAATTCACCGCTTATTTCAACCGCACTTTAGGTTGATTTATCTATTTATCTGGGGGCTAATCATTAGTGGATTGAGTGATCTCACTTGGCTTATCCCCCTTAATGCGCTTGCAGTTTCTCTCTTTTTTATTTCACTGCAGTTCAGTCAAAAATCTTTTTTGCCTTACCTTAAACGTTGGTTTGCTTTAATCATTTTTATTGCTTTAATGTGGGCGACATTAAGTTGGAAAATTGGAGAAAATGGCATTGAACTCAATTTTCAAGGTATAGAATTAGCAGAGAAATTGAGTTTGCGGACTCATTTATTGTTGATTTCGCTTTGGCTTTTTTTGTGGAATATTAATGATACGGTGCTTGTTCAAGCTATTGGTAAATTGCCTTTGCCAGAAAAATTAATTCAACTTTTTGTGCTGACTGTACGTTACATTGCACTGCTTGGCGAACTGCGTCAAAAAATGGATATTGCCATGCGAGCTCGTGGATTTCGTCCTGGGCTTAATCGCCGAACCCTTTATGTGACGGCTCAAAGTGTCGCTTTATTATTGATTCATGCCCTATTGAAAGCCGAAACTGCGCAAATGGCTTTAAAATGTCGTGGTTTTCAGTTTGGTAAAAAGAGAGAAAAATAACATGTTAGCTGTAAATAATCTTTATATAGAACGCAATGGTAGAGCGATTATTCAAGATTTGAGTTTTACCTTAGAAGGACAAAAACGTCTTTTCGTACAAGGGGAAATTGGCTCAGGAAAAACCACTTTACTGCTTGCTTTGTTGGGATTTGTTCCTGTAACCAAAGGTGAAATTAAACTATTTGGCCAAGTTTGTCGTGAAGAAAAAGATTTTGCGCCGTTTCGAGGCACGGTTGGCATTTGTTTTCAAAATGCCGATGACCAACTTTTTGGCCCAACAGTATTGGATGATATTGCCTTTGGACCATTAAACCAAAATGTGCCTAGAGAGCAGGCGTATCATATCGCAGAGCAG
The DNA here is from genome assembly GCF_003352385.1 of Haemophilus haemolyticus. NCBI lineage: Bacteria > Pseudomonadati > Pseudomonadota > Gammaproteobacteria > Pasteurellales > Pasteurellaceae > Haemophilus > Haemophilus haemolyticus. The sequence continues at coordinate 1,157,254 of NZ_CP031243.1, forward strand.
CAATTAGAACGTCTTGGTATTACACGTTTAAAAGATCGTATGGTGCATACCTTATCTGGTGGGGAAAAAAATTTTACCGCACTTGCGGGTGTTTTAGCGATGCAGCCAAAAATCTTATTATTAGATGAACCCACCAATGGATTAGATCGAAAAAATACTGAAAAATTGACCGCACTTTTGCGAGAACTTTCCTTACCCATTTTGATTTCATCCCATCATCATGGATTTATTAACGAATTAGCCACAGAAATTATCAGTTTATGATCTTCATCAAAAAGCCGAATTTTGATTGTGCTATGCTTGTTGCAAATTTGTTGACAAAGCTAAGGGCTTTGAGTGTTTTAAACATCATTTCTGTTGAAAGTCAGTTTGAAATCTCAGCCCAAATAATCACATTAAAACGGAGGATTTATGTGTACAACCTGTGGCTGCGGACATCCAGAGCAAGTCCGTATTGGTGAATTACCTCATACTCATGATGATCAAGGAAGTCATCAATCAGGTACGCCAAACTTTTCACATTCAACATTTCATTTCAATAAACCAGTCGATTCAGACGATACTCAAAAACGTTTGTTAAAAATCGAACAAGATGTTCTCGGAAAAAATAATCAACTAGCGGATCACAACCGAGCATTCTTTGCTAAACAACATATTTTAGCCTTGAATCTTGTATCGAGTCCGGGTTCAGGTAAAACCACACTTTTAACGACGACGCTAAATGCCCTCAAAAATGACCGCACTTGTTATGTAATCGAAGGCGATCAACAAACTGAAAATGATGCAGATCGTATTCGTGCTACTGGCGTGCCGGCTATTCAAGTGAATACAGGCAAAGGCTGCCACTTGGATGCACAAATGATTAGCGAAGCAATGGTAAAATTAAGACCTCAAGCTGACAGCATTATGTTTATCGAAAATGTGGGAAATTTAGTTTGTCCATCTGAATTTGATCTTGGTGAAAAAGCGAAAGTGGTGATTTTATCAGTGACAGAAGGCGAAGATAAACCACTTAAATACCCTCACATGTTTGCTGCATCAAGTTTAATGATTTTAAATAAAGTGGATTTATTACCTTATTTGAAATTTGATGTAGAACAATGCATTGCCAATGCAAAACGTGTGAATCCCAATATTGAAGTGATTCAACTTTCCGCTAGCACTGAACAAGGTCTCAGTGAGTGGTTAAATTGGCTAGAACAACAATGTAAACAAGGATAATCGATGCGATTTGTTGATGAATTTCGCGATCCTGAACTTGCCCGTAGTTTAGTGGCGCAACTTGAAAAATTGATGGAAAAAATGCCGCGCTTTACGGCGCAGAACCCATTGTATTTAATGGAAGTGTGTGGCGGGCATACCCATACGATTTTTAAATTTGGCTTGGATCGGCTATTGCCAAAAAGTATCGAATTTATTCATGGCCCAGGTTGCCCTGTCTGTGTGCTTCCTATGGGGCGTATTGATGTTTGTATTGAAATTGCGCTCAAACCAGATGTCATTTTTTGTACCTTTGGTGATGCAATGCGAGTGAAAGGTCGCAAAGGTTCGCTATTAGAAGCAAAAGCGAAAGGTGCAGATGTTCGCATTGTGTATTCACCTTTGGATGCATTGAATATTGCACAAAATAATCCGAATAAAAAAGTCGTCTTTTTTTCCTTAGGATTTGAAACGACGATGCCGAGCACAGCAGTGACGCTTCAACAAGCCAAAAAACTAGGAACAAAAAATTTCTGGATTGTTTGCCAAAACATCACGATTATTCCAACGTTACATAGCTTACTGGCTCAAGATCAAGTCAAAATTGATGGTTTTCTTGCGCCAGGGCATGTGAGTATGGTGATTGGTTCATCGCCTTATCAAGGGATTGTCGATAAATATCACAAACCTTTTGTGATTACAGGTTTTGAACCTTTAGATATTTTGCAGGCGATTGTAATGTTAGTGCAGCAATTTGCTGATGGCCGTTGTGAAATCGAAAATCAATATAAACGAATTGTTGATGATCACGGAAATGCTTTAGCCCAACGTTCAATGCAAGAAGTATTCCAGCTTAAAGCAAGTAGTGAATGGCGTGGCTTGGGAGAAATTGAACAATCTGGCGTGGAATTGACGGATGCTTATCGTGAATTTGATGCCGAAATTTATTTCCAAAGCCAAGCGCAACAGGTGGCGGATGATCCTAATTCTCGTTGTGGTGATGTCTTGACTGGGCGTTGTAAACCATCTGATTGCCCATTATTTGGCACAGGTTGTAATCCTGATAATGCTTATGGCGCATTAATGGTTTCTTCCGAAGGCGCATGTGCAGCCTATTATCAATATCGGAGAGAATAAAATGAGTGAATTTATCACCATGGCGCACGGTAATGGTGGTGCAGCCATGCAGAAATTGATCCAAGATTATTTTTTTGAAGCCTTTGCCAATCCTATTTTGGCGCAAGGGGAAGATCAGGCAAGAATCCCATTAACGGAATTAGCAAAGCAAGGCGAAACACTATCATTTAGTACGGATAGTTTTGTAATTGATCCCATTTTTTTCCCTGGTGGTAACATCGGAAAATTAGCGGTGTGCGGCACGGCAAATGATGTGGCTGTGTGCGGTGCGATGCCAAAATATTTATCCTGTGGCTTTATTTTGGAAGAAGGATTACCACTTACGGATCTTAAAGCAATTATTCAATCAATGGCTGAAACCGCAAAAGCGGCAGGTATTCAAGTTGTTACTGGCGACACAAAAGTGGTACAAAAAGGCGCAGTGGATAAGATTTTTATCAATACCAGTGGAATTGGTGTTATTCCTCAAAATTTGGATTGGGGTGTTCATAAAATTCAACCAGGCGATAAAATCATTGTTAGTGGCACCATTGGGGATCATGGTGCAACAATCTTAAATTTACGTGAAAAACTGGGTATCCAAACGGATCTTCACAGTGATTGCTCAGTGCTTTATCCATTGATTGAAAATTTACGCGGGGTAGATGGCGTGAAAGCAGTTCGAGATGCGACCCGTGGGGGAGTCAATGCTGTTTTACACGAATTTGCACAGGCGCAACAGCTAGGGATTAATATTGATGAACAAGCCTTACCAATTCGCCAAGAAGTGCGTGGAATTTGTGAATTACTTGGTCTTGAAGCATTAAACTTCGCTAATGAAGGAAAGCTTGTTATCGTTGCTTCAGCTGAAAAAACACCAGAAATTTTGACCGCACTTCGTCGCCATCCATTAGGTGAAAATGCGGCTGTGATTGGTGAAGTGACAACCGATAAAAAAGTGCGTTTAGTGGGCATTTTTGGACAAAGTCGATTGTTAGATTTACCAACAAATGAACCGCTGCCGAGAATTTGTTAATGATTAGATCAAATTAAAGCCTTGATAATCAAGGCTTTAGTTTTTTGTTTGGTGGAGCTGGGGGGAGTTGAACCCCCGTCCGAAATTACTCTACCTTCAGTACTACACGTTTAGTCTAGTCTTTAATTTTACTTAAGCATGCGGACAGACACGCTAAACTTAAGCTAGTTTGATTCAATTTAGTGCTTCGATCCTCAAACGGCGGCTTCCACACGATCTCGTTTTGGTTTGACTCCGCGTTATCCCCGTCTTACGAGCGGAAGCTGGGGCGCGAAGGCTAAATGCAGGTTATTAAGCTGCTAAAGCGTATTGTTCGTCGTTTGCGACTATTTTTTTGCGGTTTATTTACGAGGCCTACCGCACCTCGACGTGCACCTTGGGCTTCGCTAATCCCGTCGAATCCAGAATCAGCCCCAAAATTGCGCATTAGTCTAACAAAAAAAGAAAGGTAGGGAAAGTTGAGATTGATTGAATTGATGCGTTAAAGGGCATTTATAAAATATTAAATTGCAAGGCTATTAAATTAAATGTATATTTAAACAGTTGTTTGCTTAATTAATATTAGAAAATATTTAACCGCACTTTTTTTATGCTACAAGATAAAAAAATTATTCACATTGATATGGATTGTTTTTACGCATCAATTGAGATTCGTGAAAATCCTAATTTACAGGGAAAGCCTGTTGCTGTGGGTGGTTCTTCTCGTCAACGAGGTGTATTAACAACTTGTAATTATGAGGCGAGAAAATTTGGTTTGCATAGTGCAATGCCAACGGCTCAAGCCATAAAAAAGTGTCCTGATCTCATTCTTGTGCCTGTGAATATGGCGTTGTATAAACAAGTTTCGGCACAAATTCATCAAATCTTCCAGCGCTACACCGATATTATTGAACCACTTTCTTTAGATGAAGCTTATTTAGATGTTACGCACTGTCAAAAATGTTCAGGCTCTGCGACTTGGATTGCGCAAGAAATTCGCCAAGCAATTTTTGATGAGTTGAATTTAACTGCTTCAGCAGGTGTGGCGCCTTTAAAATTCCTTGCCAAAATTGCCTCGGATATGAATAAACCTAATGGGCAATTTGTGATTAAGCCGAACGAAGTCAGTGAATTTATTAAAACCTTATCTTTAAATAAAATTCCCGGTGTGGGTAAAGTAACATCACAACGATTACTCGATATGGGATTAGAAACTTGTGCTGACATTCAAAACTTTGATCAAATCGTCTTATTAAATCAATTTGGTAAAGCGGGTAAACGTATTTGGGACTTTAGTCATGGCATTGATGATCGTGAAGTACAAGCCCATCGTGAACGTAAATCAGTTGGCGTAGAACAGACTTTGGTTGAAAACATTCATACAATAGAGCAAGCTTCAGCCTTATTGAATAATCTTTATGACGAGTTAATTCGTCGCCTTGAACGTGTTAGTTCTAATATACCGTTATCTGCATTTCGTAAAATAGGCGTGAAACTTAAATTTGAAGATTTTCAAGTAACCACTTTAGAAAAAACAGGTTTGCCACTTTCTTTGGAGAGTTTTCAACAATTACTTCCTCAAATTTTTATGCGAGCAAAAGGGCGATCGATTCGTTTGATTGGGCTACATGTCAATTTACCTGAAGAAAATAAACAAGAACAAATGAGCCTCTGGTGATATAATCTCGCGGTTTTTTAGGAGTCGATACCATGGAACATAAATTAGAAGATATTATTGCGATTTTTAATCAATGTTTTGAAGAAGAATATAATACGCGATTGGTTAAAGGTGGGGATGAGCCAATTTACATTCCTGCAAATGATGAAGTGCCTTATAACGCAATTTATTTTGCGCGAGGCTTTTACAGCAGTGCATTGCACGAAATTGCCCATTGGTTAGTAGCAGGCAAAGAACGCCGTAAACTAGAAGATTTTGGTTATTGGTATGAGCCAGATGGACGTTCTGAAGAACGCCAGCGTGATTTTGAAAAAGTTGAAGTTAAACCGCAAGCATTAGAATGGATTTTAGCAACAGCAGCAGGTTTTCGTTATTTTGCCAGTGCGGATAATTTGAATGGCAATCCGGGCGATACACAGCCTTTTAAACAAGCCGTGTATGAGCAAGTGAAAATCTACGCGGAAAAAGGTTTACCAAAACGAGCGGAAACGCTACGTCATGCGCTTGCTATGTTTTATGGCACAGAAGATGACATTAATTTGGCGAAGTTTGATGTCGCGCGTATTTAATAGCTGAAAGTGAGCAAGATTGCTCACTTTTTTCAGTCTTAATCCCCCCAATTCCCCCCTAATTAAATAGTTCAATTTTTAATCATTTTACACCCAGTATACTGGGTGTTGTACTCTCTTTACAGAGAGTACAATAAAACATCTTGCTAAACAAAAAATGTTTGGTTATTTCAATTATTGATTAATAAACGGACGATTTCTATGCGATTCACAAAAACACTTCTTACCACCGCACTTTTAGGTGCTTCTGTATTTTCTTTTCAATCTACTGCTTGGGCAATAGAACAACAAAAAGACTTCATGTTGAAACTTGTTCCCCCCTTGGCAGAGCAAGGTGATGCGAATGCTCAAGCTCTTTTGGGAAAGATGTATGAAGAGGGGGTTGGCGTAAAACAAGATAATGTTAAAGCGGTAAAATGGTATCGCCGAGCGGCGGAGCAAGGATATGCAGATGCTCAATTAAATTTGGGCAATATGTATGTTAGCGGACGAGGCGTAAAACAAGATAATTTTGAAGCGGTGAAATGGTATCGCCAAGCGGCGGAACAGGGGAATGCAAAGGCTCAATCTATGCTAGGAGTAGCATATCTTTTCGGAGAAGGCGTTCAAGTAAATAAATCTTTAGCCAAAGAATGGCTTGGTAAGGCTTGTAATAAGGGAGAACAAAATGGATGTGAATATTACGGTAAGCTAAATAGAGGGGAACTCTAATGCCAACTTTACAATGTGAATTTTGGAATGTAGGGCAAGGGTTATTTTCAAGTGGGCGTATTCAAATGGGAGACGCCCCAGCCTTTCATTGGGTTTATGATTGTGGCACGAATTCAAGTCCGAAACTTATTCAAAATGCCATACAAAAATATAACCAGCAAGAAAATAATGCTGATATTGATTTATTAGTGCTTTCGCATTTTGATAAAGATCATATTAGTGGTGTAAAAGAACTACTCAAAAATGGGCGAAAAATAAAACGCTGGGTTGTGCCTTATTATCCTTTATGGCAACGCTTAGTAATTGCTTCTCTTTTAGATATTCAGCCAGATGATGAAGAATGGAGATTTTATCAGAACCCTATTCAATATTTAAAAGCTGATTTTGCTGAAGAATTAAAAGAAACCCAATTTCTCTTATTACCTGCAAAAGAAAATGAGAGTGAAATTTCGAGAAGGCTTGAACCAAGTAATTTTGATGATGTACTTTCTTTTGAAACTACTGAAAAATTATCAAATGAATTTGATAACTTAGAACAAAATGTACATTGGCTCAATCCTGATAAAGCCCTTTTATTTAGAAAATACGGAGAGCTGTTTGAATTTGTTTTATATAACGTGCCATTTCATTTGCTTGCAAAAGTGCCAGCAAGTTTGACTGCTTTTCAAAAGCAGGTTAAACAAATTATTCAATCTCATCACTTTAATTCCACAGATCCAACGCCAGCCTTAAAAACACTCTACACTCTCACATTTGGAAATGGAGGTAAAAACAAAAATATCATTTCTCAATATTTATATATTCGAAATATAAACCCCCTTTCTTTTTGGAGAATGGGAAATCATCATATTTTTGATGTTTCGACAGACAATGAAAATGAAATAGTGGTTATTCCAAAGAATAAAACAAAAAATGCCATTTTATACACCGGCGATGCGTTTTTAAACGATTTGCCATTATTAACCGATTTAACGCAATCATTAGGTGTAGAACGAATGGCGAGAATTTATTGCTTACAAGTTCCCCATCACGGTTCAAAGCATAATTGGCAGCAAGGATTAGCGAACATATTTTCGCCTTGTCTTAGTGTGTTTTCAGCAGATGGCCAGCGACGAAATGGGCACCCACATAGCGAAGTACTTAAAGATTTTTCGACTTATACGCCAATTTTAGTGAATAAAAATAAAAGATTATCCATTCATTCAATTTAATAGGAAAACAAAATGAAACTAACAAAAACACTTTTTACCACCGCACTTTTCGGTGCTTCTGTATTTTCTTTTCAATCTACTGCTTGGGCAATAGAACAAAGCCAAATAATTCAACTTCAGCAGCTATATAAGCAAAAAGACCTCAAAGCGATGTTGGCAATTATTCACCCCTTGGCAGAGCAAGGTGATGCGAGCGCCCAACTTCTTTTGGGAAGTATGTATGAAAAAGGAGAAGGCGTAAAACAAGATGGTTTTGAAGCGACGAAATGGTATCGCAAAGCGGCGAAGCAAGGACATGCAGGTGCTCAGGCTAGTTTAGGTTCGGCTTATGTTGCAGGGCGTGGCGTAAGAAAAGATTATACCGAAGCCGTGAAGTGGTTTAAGAAAGCAGCAGAAAATGGTAGTGCTGATGGTCAGCTTAAGTTAGGTCTGATGTATTTTAGTGGACAAGGTATTCAGGAAGATAGAACACTCGCCAAAGAATGGCTTGGTAAGGCTTGTAATAATGGAGAACAAACAGGATGTATATATTACGATAAGCTAAATAGAGGGGAATGGTAATAATGAAAATTGGCAATTAAAAAGAAGAGACTCATAAATAGTAAGTAAGTCACCAACACAAAGCGTCTGAGATTCTTAATCTCCTTCGCTGTCAATTTTCCTTAAAATCGGCTAGAATAGGCCGATTTTATTTTTGGCTTTAACTTTATAAAAATATGAAAGATTCTATTATTGCAAAACTTGAAAGTTTAAAAGAACGTTATGAAGAATTAGAAGCCTTGTTAGGTGATGCTTCTGTAATTAGTGATCAGGATAAATTCCGTGCGTATTCTAAAGAATATTCACAACTTGAAGATGTGGTGAAATGTTTTAATCGTTGGAATCAGCTTAATTCTAACATTGCTGAAGCTGAGTTGATGTTAGATGATCCTGAAATGAAAGAAATGGCAGAAATAGAAATTGAAGAATCCAAAGCCGAAATTGAAGAAGTGGAGCAACAACTTCAAATTCTTTTATTACCAAAAGATCCAAATGATGAATATAACTGCTATTTAGAAATTCGTGCGGGTACGGGTGGTGATGAAGCGGGTATTTTTGCCGGTGATTTATTCCGTATGTACAGCCGTTATGCAGAAAGTAAACGCTGGCGTGTTGAAATGCTCAGCGCAAATGAAAGTGAGCAGGGTGGTTATAAAGAAGTGATCGTCAAAGTAAGCGGTGATGGCGTGTATGGTCAGTTAAAATTTGAATCAGGCGGCCACCGTGTACAACGTGTACCAAAAACTGAATCGCAAGGGCGTATCCACACGTCTGCTTGCACCGTCGCGGTAATGCCAGAATTGCCAGAATCTGAAATGCCAGAAATTAATCCAGCAGATTTACGTATTGATACTTACCGTTCATCAGGTGCAGGTGGTCAGCACGTAAACACAACGGATTCTGCGGTGCGTATTACACATATTCCAACTGGTATTGTGGTGGAATGTCAGGATGAGCGTTCACAGCACAAAAATAAAGCGAAAGCAATGTCGGTATTAGCGTCACGTATTGTTCAAGCAGAGCAAGAACGCCAAGCTGCAGAACAAACAGATATGCGCCGTAACTTATTAGGTTCGGGCGATCGTTCTGATAAAATTCGTACATATAATTATCCGCAAGGTCGAGTCACAGATCATCGTATCAATCTCACTATTTACCGTTTGGATGAAGTGATGAATGGTAAAATTGATGAACTGATTCAGCCGATTATTACCGAATATCAAGCAGATCAGTTGGCGGCATTGTCTGAACAGAATTAATGATAGGGGCATCTGATTTCAGATGTCCTTTTTAACTTTACGGAGAAATAAAATGATTATTGAAAATCAAAAAGATGCTGAATTTTCTTCTGCTTTCAAGCCTTCTCAACCTGCTCAAGCGAGCCGTTTTAAACGTTGGCTTGCAAGTATGATTAATGGACTTGTGCTTTGGGTGATGGTTGGTCTCGGTTTTGCGTTGGGGGATTTTGCCGGTGTAGTGGGGACGATTGTATATATAGGTTTTCAGTTATATTTTATGAAAACTTATGGCCAAACAATGGCAAAACGCTGGTTAGGCTTGCGAGTATTTAATTATCATACCAATCAACCCGTTGAATTTGGTAAATACATCGGCCGTGAGATTATTGATATTTTATTGGCGTGGACGAGTTTCTTATTGATTATTAGCGGTATTGTTGCACTTGTGCGCGATGATCGTCGTTCTTTAACTGATTTATTGGCTGGCACGATTGTGTTAAAAGATGAAAAATAATGAATTATAAAGAATGGCTAGCACAAGCAATGGCGGATTTAGCACAAAAAAATCCCACTGAAAATAGTAAAATTGATGCACTTGTGCTTCTTCAACATGTTACTGGCAAATCGCGTACGCAAATCCTTGCTTTTGATGATACCGAGATTGATGAAAAAGTGCGGTTAAAATTGACCGCACTTTTAGATCGTCGTCTAAAAGGCGAACCTATTGCTTATATTCTTGGCGAAAAAGAATTTTGGTCGTTGCCGCTAAATGTCTCAAAAGGCACATTGATTCCAAGACCAGATACTGAAATTTTAGTGGAAAAGGCATTACAAATTGCCTTAGAAAAATTACAAGAAAATCCACCGCACTTTCGTATTCTTGATCTCGGCACAGGCACAGGCGCTATCGCGTTAGCATTAGCATCAGAGCTTTCCTCTATTTGTCAAAAACAACAGATTTCATTAGAAATCATTGGTGTTGATCTTATGCCCGATGTTGTGGCGTTAGCCCAATCTAATGCAGAAAGAAATCAGCTAAATGTAAAATTTTTACAGAGCAGTTGGTTTGAAAATATAACAGGGAAGTTTGATCTTATCGTCAGCAACCCGCCTTATATTGATGCGCAAGATGAACATTTGCATCAAGGCGATGTGCGTTTTGAACCCCTTTCTGCATTAGTTGCTAATGATGCGGGGTATGCTGATTTACGTCATATTATTGAATCATCGCCGAATTATTTGAATTCTAATGGTGCATTATTGCTTGAACACGGATGGCAACAAGGCGAAAAAGTGCGGTCAATTTTCCTAGAAAATCATTGGGAAATGGTTGAAACCGTGCGTGATTATGGCGACAATGAGCGCGTCACTTTAGGTTTTTGGAAGAAGTAATGAAATATTATCGACGTGCGTTATACGATCAATTTGTGCATTTTTATAATACCATCTCAGATGATGGCACATCAGAAGCGCAACTTCGGGGAAAAATCGGTGGGCTTGTACGTCGAGCGCGTAAAGAAATTTCGCCAGATTGGCCGAAAGAAGAGCAGATTCATCAGTTACTACAGCTATTTTATGGTGATTGGGGCTTTCATTGCGATCCAGAAGATTATTTTTATGCTCGCAATTTATATTTGCCTTATGTGTTTCAAAATCGCCAAGGTATGCCAGTGACGCTTGGGGCGATAGTGCTTTATTTAGCTGACGTATTAGATTTACCGATTTATCCAGTAAATTTCCCAACACAACTCATTTTACGTGCCGAAGTAAGAGATGAAGTGGCTTTTATTGATCCTTGGGATGGCACTTATATATCGCAAGAAAAATTACAGCAACTTTATGAAGGGGCATTTGGCTTTGGTGTGCAAATTCAACCGGAAGAACTTGATAGAGCCGATCTTTCGTTGCTTTATTCTCGTTTTGAGCAACTGGCGAAGAATGCGCTCATCCGCGAAGAGCATAACGACATGGCATACCGTTATATTGAGAATTTATTGATTGGTAATGATGAAGATCCTTATCACATCCGTGATCGCGGTTTAGTTTTAGCTCAGATGGGCGCTTACCCTTCAGCATTGAAAGATCTAGAATTTTTTGTGGAACGTTGTCCGGAAGACCCAACTGCGGCTTTAATCCGAACTCAACTTTTAGAACTTAAGGGCGAGATTGATAAAGATTCTTTTGCCCTCCATTGATTTAAGGAAAATTTATGCAAAATAAAATTGTAAAAATCGGCAATATTGATGTTGCAAATGACAAACCTTTCGTGCTTTTTGGTGGAATGAACGTACTTGAAAGTCGTGATATGGCGATGCAAGTCTGTGAAGCTTACGTGAAAGTGACGGAGAAACTTGGTGTGCCTTATGTGTTTAAAGCTTCTTTTGACAAAGCGAATCGTTCATCTATTCATTCTTACCGTGGACCTGGCATGGAAGAAGGCTTAAAAATTTTCCAAGAATTAAAAGATACGTTCGGTGTAAAAATTATTACCGATGTACACGAAATCTATCAATGTCAGCCTGTTTCTGATGTTGTCGATATTATTCAACTTCCAGCCTTTTTGGCACGACAAACAGATCTCGTTGAAGCGATGGCGAAAACAGGTGCAGTGATTAATGTGAAAAAACCACAATTCTTAAGCCCTGGTCAAATGGGTAATATCGTGGAAAAAATTGAAGAATGCGGTAATGATAAAATCATTCTTTGTGATCGTGGAACAAACTTTGGATACGATAATTTAATTGTGGATATGCTTGGCTTTAGTGTTATGAAAAAAGCATCTAAGGGTAGCCCGGTTATTTTTGATGTAACCCATTCACTTCAATGCCGTGATCCATTTGGGGCTGCATCAGGTGGCCGTCGCGCACAAGTAACCGAATTAGCGCGTTCAGGTTTAGCTGTAGGAATTGCAGGTTTATTCTTAGAAGCGCATCCAAATCCAAATCAAGCGAAATGTGATGGCCCTTCTGCATTGCCTCTTTCTGCGCTTGAAGGTTTTGTGTCTCAAATGAAAGCGATTGATGATTTAGTAAAATCTTTTCCAGAATTGGATACCTCAATCTAATAAAATATTTAAGCAAAAGTGCGGTTAATTTTGACCGCACTTTGATCTGCACCCCAAAACCTGGGCACCTACTTTGAGGTGCAGAGTATGTCCTACTCTTATCAATTTCGTTTGAAAATTATAACACTCATTACCGAACAGGATTATGGTATCCGTGAGGTGGCTAAACTTCATAAAATTTCCCACGTTCTCGTCATTTATTGGCTAAAAGCATTTCGGGAAAGAGGGCTTGATGGCGTAAAATCGCCTCATACAACCCTTCAACCACCGAAAATAGTGAAGTCAAAGATGAAAAAGAAAGACATTGAAATTCCAGAAACTACAGACTTTTCACCTAAAGCGTTTAAAAAGTTACAACGAGAGCTCGTCTTGGCTCGTGCGGAGATTGCTTATCTAAAGGAGTTGGAGGCGCTCGACCGTCAAAAACAACGACAGAAAAAAGAAAAATCATTGAAAGATTGAAGCTGGACCACGCGTTAAATTATTTACTTCATGTGGCTAAAATGCCTCGCTCAAGCTTTTACTATAAAGAGATTAAGCGAAATTATCACGAGGTAAAAGAGGCTATCTTATCGCTGTATAAAAAGAACAGAAAGAGAGATGGTTATCGCCCCATGACGTTTAAATTACTCCCATAAAACGGTGTTAAAGCTAATGAACGAGTTAGGTATTCATTCCATTTTACGCAAGAAAAGACATGGAAAACGAGGAAAAACATCGCATATTGCCCCGAATTTGCTGAATCGTGATTTTACAGCAACGGCACTCAATCAAAAATGGGTAATGGATGTAACGGAATTTCAGGTTGGGCAAGAAAAGCTTTATTTTTCAGCGTTGATGGACTTGGCTAACCGAGAAGTGATTGCCTATAACTTTTCAACACTCCCCAAATTTTCATTGGTGAAAAAGATGTTAGCACAAGGACTTAGTCGGCTTAAACCGACAGAATGCCCGATTATTCATAGCGACCAAGGCGTATTGTATGGCTCGGTGGAATGGGTAAAGATGTTGGAGGGTAAAGAGGTACAAAGTATGAGTCGCTGAGGAAATTGCTACGATAATGCGGTGATTGAAAGCTTTTTTGCAATATTAAAATCAGAGTGCTTTTACTCTCGGACTTATCATTCAATTGCTGAATTACAGGCTGAAATTGAAGAATATTTAAGTTAACTAACCTGTCCAACTTTTTTTGGGGGGGGCAGATCGCTTTTTCCGTTAATTTTTACTTTATCCAACAGCGCTGTATAATGTCTCGCTTTTGAATATAAACGATATGGGGAAAGCTCATGATTAAAACCGATACCTTACCGCAATTTTTGCGAAACAAAGTGGCGGAAAACGATGCCTTTGGTCTTGTGGAAGGGCTGTGTCAATTATTACGTAGTAGCCCTACAGAAAAAATTTCTCCAACCTTGCACTTGTTTAAGTTTATCCTAAAGAACGATAAAGAATTAGGCTGTTCTGTTTCGAAATTATTATCTGGTTGGTTATGTGGTTTGCGCCTTTATCCCTTGTTTATTAGTAGCGGTATTCTTACACGTGGCGGTTTTGGACAGGAAATGAAAACGCGTATTTATGAGCGTTTTAACCCCTCTTTTAAAGATATTAATGATTTACGTGATATTTTTTATTTATTGTTTAGCGATAAAAATGATGCTCGCTGGATTGATGCCGTCCCATTAAAAACGTGGCGAGGCGTATTTGGCGTTTTAACCCGTTATACAGAACAAAAAGATCGGGAACGTTTAAAAAATCATATTGAAAGTGAAGGGCTATTTGCCATAGAGATGCTTTCAATTTGGATTGCAGCTGAAGATATGGATCCTGAGCTGATGCGAATGGAACCCTCTCTGTTAAATGCTGATTCACCTTTTGTTGCTTTACACCATGAGGTGGTTGATTGGGTAGCGGCGCGTCGCCAATCAATAGATTTTGATGATAGCCATTTACAGGTAATGTTTGATCAATGTAAGGCATTGATTATTGGCTTACAGAAACGTGGGGCAGTAGTGGGGTCTTCCTTAAATACAGCGTATTTATTAGAACGTCTTTCCCAGACTTTAGAACGATTAGAAACCTTGATGGCGATTTTTGTTTCAAATCACTATTTACCACGACGAATATTGTTATTAAGCGGCTGTTTTGCCCGCACAGCAGCAGAAAAACATAGCATCACCCGATTATGGAAACAAAGCTCAAGATTAATTTCACGTAGCATTACCCAAAATGCGGGCGATCATGGCGAGCATTACATTACGCGAGATAAAAAAGAGTACTGGGCAATGTTTTATTCTGCCGCGGGTGGTGGTGTATTGATTGCACTAATGGCGTTATTTAAAACCTATTTAGGCAGCATTATTGATGATAAAGTCTGGAAAGGTCTTGCCGAAGGTTTAAATTACGGCTTCGGTTTTATGGTGATCTTTATGTTGCATTTCACGGTTGCAACCAAACAGCCAGCCATGACAGCTGCTCGTTTTGCTGAGGCAGTAGAGAAAAATCCACAAGGCAAAACATTAAATATGAAATTAGCCCAGTTATTAGTGGATGTATTTCGTTCCCAAAGCGTGGCCGTTTTAGGCAATGTAGTAGTTGCTATGGGATTAGCGGCATTAATTGCTTTTGTTTATCAACATCAAACAGGTGAGCCATTGATGAATTCAGAGAAAATAGCCTATCAATTACACCGTATTGATCCTTTAGATGGTTCTTTATGGTTCGCAGCTATTGCAGGTGTATGGTTATTCTGCTCCGGAATTATTTCTGGCTATTTTGATAATCGTAGCAATTATTTGAATATGCGCATGCGTTTAGCACAACATCCATTATTGAAAAAATTAATGTCTGAGAAATCTCGCGTTAAATTTGCTAATTATATGCATGAGAATTATGGCTCGCTTATCGGTAACCTTTGCTTTGGTATGCTGCTTGGTATTACGGGTGTGGTGGGTTACTTAACGCATCTTCCGTTAGATATTCGTCATGTGGCATTTTCATCTGCGAATGTCGGCTATATTGCTGTGAGCGGACAATTCACCTATTCATTGCTTTTACAGTGCATTGGTTTTGTATTGTTGATTGGTTTAGTGAATTTAGTTGTCAGTTTTTCATTAACGCTTTGGGTTGCACTACGTTCTTTGAATGCGGAAATTGATAGCTGGTGGGCAATTTGGCATGAAGTTTGTCAAATTGTGAGAAAACGTCCATTAAGCTTATTTCTTCCTGTTCAATTAGATAAATAATCGGCTTAAGTGATCTGCACCCCACTCTCGGACTTATCACTAAATCGCTGAATTACAGGCTGAAATTGAAGAATATTTAGTGTATTACAACCAAAAACGAATTAAACTTGCTTTCAAAGGATTGAGCCCAGTGCAATACCGAGCTCAATATTTAAGTTAACTAACCTGTCCAACTTTTGGGGGGCAGATCACTTTGTATATAAAAGTAGAAATGATGAATATCGTCTTTTTAGATAGTACGGCTATCCCGAAACATATCCCTATTCCTCGTCCAAGCTTTGTGCATACTTGGACTGAATATGAGCATACTTCTTCTGCAGAAACGATTGAACGAGCGAAAGATGCTGATATTGTTATTACGAGCAAAGTCATTTTTGATCGAGAAACGTTAAAACAATTACCTAAATTAAAGTTAATTGCGATCACTGCAACCGGTACAAATAATGTTGATCTTGTGGCTGCCGAAGAAATGGGAATCGCCGTGCGTAATGTGACAGGTTATTCCAGAACAACCGTGCCAGAACACGTAATCGGTCTGATTTTTTCTTTAAAACACAGCTTTGCAGGTTGGTTACGCGATCAATCGGAAGCAAAATGGCCTAAAAGCAAACAATTTTGTTATTTTGATTACCCAATTACAGATGTGCGCGGTTCAACATTAGGCGTATTTGGTAAAGGTTGCTTAGGGACAGAAGTGGGGCGTTTGGCTAATGCCGTGGGAATGAAAGTGCTTTATGCAGAACATAAAGATGCCACTGTTTGCCGTGAAGGTTATACGCCCTTTGAGGAAGTATTAAGACAAGCGGATATTGTGACGTTGCATTGTCCATTAACCGAAACAACCAAGAATTTAATTAATACAGACACTTTATCCAAAATGAAAAAAGGTGCATTTTTGATTAATACAGGGCGTGGGCCTTTGATTGATGAACTTGCATTAGTTGATGCGTTAAAAACGGGGCATTTAGGCGGAGCAGCTTTGGATGTAATGGTAAAAGAGCCACCAGAAAAAGATAATCCGTTAATTTTAGCTGCAAAAACGATGCCTAATTTAATTATCACCCCGCATATTGCTTGGGCGAGTGATAGTGCAGTGACAACATTAGTTGGAAAAGTAATGAAAAACATCGAAGAATTTGTACAACAATTAAATCAAAAATAATGAATTTTCCTATTTCTCTTTATATTGCGCTACGTTATTGGCGTGCGAAAAGTGCGGATCGTTTTGGGCGATTAGTGACTAATCTTGCAAGCCTGGGGATTGTGCTAGGTGTGATGGCATTGATCATCGTGCTTTCGGTGATGAATGGATTAGAAGGTTACCAAAAACAACAGGTGCTATCTTCTATTCCTCATGCGATTGTGAGTGAAGAAAGGCCTATTTCTACAGAAAAAACATTAAAAAATTTACCGCACTTTGTCCAAAAAGCAGTGCCGATCAATACAACAAATGTGATTTATCAAACGACAAAAGGCGTGAGTGCAGGACAAATTATTGGTATTCAATCATTTTCTGATGATCCTTTGGTTGAATCTTTTGATCAGACTAAATTTAATGAAATTTTACCGACTGGTGAATTTAAATTGGTCATTGGTGATCAACTATCTCAAAAATTGGGCGTGAATATTGGGGATAAAATCCGTTTGATGATTACGGAAAATAGCCAATATACACCATTCGGTCGGGTGCCAATGCAGCGTTTATTTACGGTGAGCGATATTTATTATGATTATGGCGAAGCATCGGGTTATGAAGCCTTTGCTAATATTACAGATATTGGTCGCTTAATGCGTATTCAACCTCAGCAAGCGCAGGGTTATCGTTTATTTTTGAATGATCCGTTCCAAATTACAGAACTCCCTCAATATTTCCCAACACAAAAAATCACGGATTGGCGCGTCCAAAAAGGTGAATTTTTCCAAGCGGTGAGAATGGAAAAAAATATGATGGGATTGCTGATTAGTTTGATCATTGTTGTGGCGATTTCCAATATTGTCACCTCATTAAGTTTAATGGTGGTGGATAAACAAGGGGAAATTGCGATCTTGCAAACTCAGGGCTTAACAAAATCCCAAGTTCGTTCGGTGTTCATTTATCAAGGATTACTGGTGGGATTTGTTGGCACATTGCTCGGTGCTATTTTGGGTGTTTTAGTCACGTTGAATTTAACGGACATTGTAAGTGCGGTAAATCCACAGGGTGTTTTTTTACCGACAGAATTATCCTTTGTTCAAATGATTTTTGTCATTGGATTGTCCTTGTTGCTTTCTTTACTTTCTACACTTTATCCCGCTTATCGAGCTGCGAAAGTAGAACCTGCCGCTGCCTTGAGATACGAATAAGTTTTTTAATGGTAAATGAATGATGGATGAACAATCACTTTTAGCTTTTGATACACAACATATTTGGCATCCTTATTCTTCAGTTTCTTCTGATATGCCGCTTTATGCGGTAGAACGTGCTGATGGCGTGATGATAACCTTAAAAGATGGCCGTCGTTTGATTGATGGCATGTCTTCTTGGTGGGCGGCGTTGCATGGTTATAATCATCCTCGTTTAAATGCGGCTGCACAGAATCAGTTGGCAAAAATGAGCCATATTATGTTTGGCGGTTTTACCCATGAACCCGCGGTGGAATTAGCTCAATTATTGGTACAAATTTTGCCAAATGGATTAGATAAGATCTTTTTTGCTGATAGTGGTTCTGTTGCCGTGGAAGTGGCGATGAAAATGGCTATTCAATATCAGCACGCTAAAGGGGAAGTACAACGACAAAAATTCGCCACCATCCGTTCGGGTTATCATGGCGATACTTGGAATGCGATGTCTGTGTGTGACCCAACCACAGGTATGCATCATTTATTTCATCATAGCCTACCCGTACAATATTTCCTTCCTCAACCCAATATTCCATTTAATGAATCTTGGAATGATTATGCGATTGAACCTTTAGCTGATTTACTTGAACGAAAAGGTAATGAAATCGCCGCACTGATTTTAGAACCTGTTGTGCAAGGTGCGGGTGGTATGTATTTTTATTCGCCAACTTATTTAGTGAAAGCGCAAGCACTTTGTAAACAATATGGCGTTTTGCTAATTTTTGATGAAATTGCTACAGGTTTTGGCCGCACAGGGAAATTATTTGCTGCTGAGCATGCTGGGATTTCGCCAGATATTATGTGTATCGGTAAAGCCTTAACCGGTGGTTATTTAACTTTATCTGCGAGCATTACGACCACTGAAATTGCGCAAACTATTTGTCGCGGTGAGGCTAAATGTTTTATGCATGGACCCACTTTTATGGCAAATCCGTTGGCTTGTGCGATTGCAGCAGAATCTATCCGTTTATTGTTGGAAAGCCCTTGGCAACAAAATATTCAGCGAATTGAGTCTTCCTTAAAACAACAGCTTTCGCCTTTAGCTGAAAAAGATTACGTCAAAGATGTTCGCGTATTAGGAGCGATTGGGGTGGTCGAAATGAAAAGTGCGGTAAATATGAAAACTTTAGTCCCACGTTTTGTGGAACAAGGTGTTTGGATTCGGCCTTTCGGAAAATTGGTTTATGTGATGCCACCATTTGTGATTAAAGATGATGAACTTCTGAAATTAACGGAAGGCACGATTCTGGCTTTAACGCAGGAATACGAACATTAGGATGAAAAATGGATGCTTTCAAACAGCAACTGGAACAGCTTAGCGCACAAAATCAATATCGTTCAATTCCAGATTTAGTTCATCAAGGACGATATATTACGCGAGAAAATCGCAAAATGTTGAATATGTCATCTAATGATTATTTAGGCTTGGCATCAAATGAAAACTTGCGCCAGTCTTTTTTACAGCAATATGGCGATAATTTCCCTTCTTTTACCAGTTCTTCGTCTCGTTTATTAACGGGCAATTTTCCTATTTATACCGATCTCGAGCAGCTCATCGCTCAACGTTTCCAACGAGAAAGCGCTTTATTATTTAACAGTGGCTATCACGCCAATCTTGGTATTTTACCGGCGTTGACGACAACAAAAAGTTTAATTTTGGCAGATAAATTAGTGCATGCGAGCATGATTGATGGCATTCGTTTAAGCCAATGTGAGTTCTTTCGTTATCGTCATAATGATTATGAACATCTAAAAAATCTGCTCGAAAAAAATGCTGGAAAATTTGACCGCACTTTTATTGTGACAGAGTCCGTTTTTAGTATGGATGGCGATGTAGCTGATTTGAAGTATCTTGTTCAATTAAAAAAACAGTTTCCCAATACTTATCTTTATGTGGATGAAGCCCATGCAATAGGCGTTTACGGTAAAAACGGATTAGGTATTGCTGAACGAGCTAATGTGATAGCTGATATAGATTTATTGGTTGGCACTTTTGGCAAAGCCTTAGCTTCAATGGGGGCTTATGTCATCTGTGATAAAATATTAAAAGAGTGCTTGATTAATCAAATGCGTCCATTGATTTTTTCAACCGCGCTTCCACCGTTTAATGTGGCTTGGACTCATTTTATTTTTGAACGATTACCACAATTTTCAAAAGAAAGAACGCATCTTGAGCGGTTAAGTGCATTTTTACGCCAAGAAGTGGAGCATAGAACGCAAATAATGCCAAGCCAAACTTGCATTGTTCCCTATATTTTAGGTGAGAACGAAGCAACCCTTGCCAAGGCGAAAGATTTGCAAGAGCAAGGTTATTATTGCTTACCGATTAGACCACCGACAGTACCCAAAGGTACATCCAGAATACGATTGTCTTTGACGGCAGATATGACAATGGATGAAGTAAAACAGTTTGTGGCATGCTTATAAGGAAATAATGTGAAAACGAAATTTTATGATCATCAAGGTGAGCATTTAATAGTTTATTTTGCTGGCTGGGGGACACCTCTTGATGCTGTAGCTCATTTGATTTTGCCAACAGATCATGATTTATTAATTTGCTATGATTATCAAGATTTGAAGTTAGATTTTGATTTTTCTGCCTATCAGCAAATTCGTGTAGTGGCATGGTCAATGGGTGTTTGGGTGGCAGAGCGAGTATTACAAGGAATCACCTTACAATCTGCCACAGCAGTGAATGGCACAGGTTTACCTTGTGATGATAGCTTTGGTATTCCCTATGCTATTTTTAAAGGTACGTTAGATAATCTCACAGAAAATACTCGTTCAAAGTTTGAACGTAGAATTTGTGGTGACAAAGTATCTTTTGAACATTATCAACAATTTTCTGCACGACCATTTAACGAAATTCATCAAGAACTCACCGCTCTTTTTGCGATGATTCAGCAGGATAAACGCACCGATCTTATTCACTGGACAAATGCATGGGTTAGTTCTCACGATAAAATTTTTACGCCAGCTAATCAGCACCAATATTGGGCATCGCGTTGTGCGGTTCAGGAAATAGAGGGTGAACATTATGTGTTTTCAAGATTTACCCACTGGTCGGCATTATGGAATCATTAACTTCCGTAGATAAATCGCGTATTCAACACGCCTTCCAAAAAGCCTTAAATAGCTATGATGAACATGCGTTAATTCAACAAAAAATGAATATTAAGTTAATGATGCATTTGCAAGACTATTTACCAAAGGGGTCATTAGATAGCGTTTTGGAACTAGGTTGCGGTTCTGGTATGTTGAGTACGTTGTTGCAGAAACAGATTTCAGCCAATTATTGGTTATTTAATGATTTGTGCGATGTGCGCGTTCTACTCGCTGAAAAACTGATTCAACCCTTTGATTTTTATTGTGGCGATGCGGAAAACTTTTCTTTTCAACGACGATTTGATTTGATTGCTAGTGCATCAGCGGTGCAGTGGTTTCATCATCCTGACAATTTTATTTCCTATTGTAAAACAGGATTGAAACCTAACGGTTTATTGGCGATTGCTAGCTTTGGTGAAGATAATTTAAAAGAGATTCGCCAAATGACGAATGTGGGGTTAAGTTATCCTAATTTATCTCAATGGCAAAATTGGTTAGCCAATGGTTTTGAGCTTTTATGGTGTGACGATTTTACTATAATACTAGAGTTTGATACGCCATTGGATGTACTCAAACATCTGAAATATACCGGTGTAACAGCGACTAACCAGAAAAATTGGACAAGAAAAAATCTCAACAAATTTATTGATGATTACTTGAAGGCTTTTAGTTTGCCATCGGGTAAAGTGCGGTTAACTTATCATCCATTGTTTTTTATCGCACGTTATTCTCGTGCTGGAAATTAGTAAGGCGTATTTATGGGCAAGGTTATTTTTGTATCGGGCATTGATACCGATGTAGGTAAAACGGTTGCAACAGGCATTTATGCTAAAAAGTTGATGGAACAAGGCTTTTCCGTTATTACACAAAAAATGATTCAAACAGGCTGTAAAAATATTGCTGATGATTTGCTTGTACATCGAAAGATTCAAGGCATTGATTTGACTGAAGAAGATTTACAAGGCTACACCTGCCCTTATCTTTTTGAATATCCTTGTTCTCCTCATTTAGCGGCAAAGCTCGAAGGGCGAGAAATTAATGAAAAAATTATTGAAAAATCTACCGCGCTTTTGGCAGAAAAATATGATTATGTGTTGCTGGAGGGGGCCGGTGGATTAATGGTGCCTTATTGCGAAGAGGCGACGACGTTAGATTATATCCAGTCAAATAATTACCCTTTGATTTTAGTGACATCGGGAAAATTAGGTAGTATTAACCACACATTATTAAGTTTAGAGGCCTGTCGTTCTCATGGTGTGTCAGTACTAAGCGTAATGTATAACGGTTATCCAGAATATGATCCTATCATTAGTCAAGAGACACAAGGCTATTTAAAACGTTATCTTAAAAAATATTTTCCTGAAACGGGATTTGAATACTTTGGGCGTATTGAAATTTAAGCTGAAAGAAAAGTGTGATAGACTCGCGCAAGTTTTTAATGAGATGATTTGCTGCTAAAGTGCGGTTAAAACGAGTAAAAAATGAATAACTATTTATTAAAATGCGAAAACATCAATAAATTTTATCAAGAAGGTGAAAATCAAACGCAAGTGTTAAAAGGCGTTTCTTTTTCTATGGAACCCGCAGAATTGGTTGCGATTGTGGGAAGCTCGGGATCAGGGAAAAGTACTTTATTGCATACTTTAGGGGGACTTGATCAGCCAAGTAGTGGTGAAGTGTTTATTAATGGACAATCTTTGCAAAAAGCATCGGCTAATGAATTAGCTGCTTTGCGTAATTGTTATTTAGGATTTGTGTATCAATTCCATCATTTAATGGCAGATTTTACCGCACTTGAAAATGTGATGATGCCGATGTTGATTGGTCATCAAAATAAAACAGAAGCGAAAGATCGTGCCGAAAAAATGTTAAGTGCGGTGGGATTAAGCCATAGAATTACCCATCGTCCTTCTGCGCTTTCTGGTGGGGAGCGTCAGCGTGTGGCTATCGCGCGTGCTTTAGTGAATAATCCATCGTTAGTTTTAGCGGATGAGCCCACTGGAAATCTCGATCACAAGACCACAGAAAGCATTTTTGAACTCATTCAACAACTTAATCAAGAGCAAAATATCGCTTTTTTATTAGTCACTCACGATATGGGGCTTGCTGAAAAATTATCACGCCGTTTAGTTATGCAAGATGGTATTTTGAAGGAAGGTATGTGATGAATACGCCGTTTTTTATTAGTTGGCGTTATCAACGTGGCAAGCAGAAAAATCCTTTAGTTGCGTTAATTGCAAAATTTTCAGCTATCGGTATCGCGCTGGGTGTTGCAGTTTTAATTGTTGGCTTAAGTGCGATGAATGGTTTTGAGCGCGAGCTTAACCAACGAATTCTTGCAGTGGTTCCTCATGCAGAGATTTTATCTGCACCGAATGCAACGGATCCAACCATTCACCATTGGCAAAATTTGGAAAAACGCTTACAACAAAATGCCCAAATTAAAGGTATTTCCCCTTTTGTTAGTTTTACTGCATTGGTAGAAAATGGCTCAAAACTGAAAGTGGTTCAGGTGAAAGGCATTGAAAAACAAGCAGAAGATCGTGTGAGTTCTCTTGGTAATTTCGTACAAGAGCAAGGCTGGGATAAATTTGGGAAAGAAGGTGGATTAGTCTTGGGATCGGGTATTGCTAGAGAACTTGATGTAAAAGCGGGTGATTGGGTTACTTTACTTATTTCTCAGCAAAATGGCGATGAACAACTTGCTCAACCAACTCGTGAACGCGTGCAAGTCACTGCAATTTTACGTTTAGATGGGCAACTGGATTATAGTTATGCCTTATTACCGCTTGCTCAAGCACAAGAATTTTTGACTTATAAATCAGCTCAAATAACAGGTGTTGAATTGAAATTAGATGATCCTTTTTCTGTGAAAAATCTGGATTTATCTATGCTTAATGATTATCCGCAGATGCTTTATATTCAAAACTGGATTAGTAAATTTGGTTATATGTATCGCGATATTCAACTTATTCGAACAGTGATGTACATCGCCATGGTGCTCGTGATTGGGGTGGCATGTTTTAATATTGTTTCTACGCTGATTATGGCGGTAAAAGATAAGCAGGGTGATATTGCCATTATGCGCACGCTTGGGGCGAATAATGCGTTCATTAAACGTATTTTTATTTGGTATGGCTTACAGGCAGGAATGAAAGGTTGCTTAATTGGTATTGTGTTAGGCATTATACTTGCACTAAATCTTACAACATTTATTCAAGGCATTGAGTGGGTTATCGGTAAGAAATTATTATCGGGCGATGTGTATTTTGTCGATTTTTTGCCAAGTGAGTTACATTGGTTGGATGTTTTGATGGTTTTAGTCGCAGCGCTTGCATTGAGTTTAATTGCTAGTCTTTATCCAGCAAGTAGGGCTGCTAAATTACAACCAGCCCAAGTATTAAGTAGCCATTAATTTTGTGAATACCGCATGAAAGTGCGGTATTTTTTTGTCTTTTATTCACTCAATATTTCACTTTATTCGGCTTGCAAGCATGCGTTAAAGATAGTTTAATAACGAACTTGTAGGTTTTATTCTTAAAAAACACAACGAACTAGTTTACTAGTACAAGAAATAGGTGTAGATTACCTACATAATTAAAACACAACATTTGAAGGTTTGAGAGTGATATATGGCTAAAGAGAAAATTGAAATTGTCGTGGCAAACGACGATACGCGAATTGAAAAAGTCGATCAGGTGTTACCACCCATTGCCTTATTAGAAAAATACCCTGCTAGTGAACATGCTGCGGCATTAGTGAAGCAAACTCGTCATGAGGCACATAATATTATTCATGGTAAAGATGATCGTTTATTAGTGATTATTGGTCCTTGC
The DNA here is from genome assembly GCF_003352385.1 of Haemophilus haemolyticus. Taxonomy (NCBI): domain Bacteria; kingdom Pseudomonadati; phylum Pseudomonadota; class Gammaproteobacteria; order Pasteurellales; family Pasteurellaceae; genus Haemophilus; species Haemophilus haemolyticus. The sequence continues at coordinate 1,182,158 of NZ_CP031243.1, forward strand.
TCTATTCATGATCCTAAGGCTGCGATTGAGTATGCAAACCGTTTAAAACCATTACGTGAAAAATATAAAGATAGCCTTGAAATTATTATGCGCGTGTATTTTGAGAAACCACGTACAACTGTGGGCTGGAAAGGTTTAATTAACGATCCGTATTTAAATGATACTTATCGTTTAAATGATGGTTTACGCATTGCACGAAAATTACTTTCTGATATTAATGATTTAGGTGTGCCATCTGCCGGTGAATTTTTAGATATGATCACGCCACAATATGTTGCAGATTTTATGAGCTGGGGCGCAATTGGGGCGCGTACAACCGAATCACAAGTTCATCGTGAGTTAGCCTCTGGTTTATCTTGTGCTGTTGGTTTTAAAAATGCAACCAATGGTGGCGTGAAAGTTGCTTTAGATGCAATTGGCGCAGCAGAAGCACCTCATTATTTTTTATCTGTCACTAAATTTGGTCACTCTGCGATTGTTTCTACAAAAGGGAATGAAGATTGTCATATTATTCTACGTGGCGGAGATAAAGGACCAAACTTCAATGCTGAAGATGTGGCAAAAGTTTGTGCAGATATTGAGAAATCTGGCCGAATCCCTCATGTCATGATTGATTTTAGCCATGCAAATAGCTGTAAACAATACAAGAAACAAATGGATGTTTGCCAAGATGTGTGTCATCAAATCGCATCAGGTTCTAAACAAATTTTTGGCGTAATGGTAGAAAGCCATTTAGTAGAAGGTCGTCAAGATTTAGTTGATGGTAAAGCGCAGACTTATGGACAAAGTATTACGGATGCATGTATTGGATGGGAAGATTCTGAAAGATTATTGCAACAACTTTCTGATGCAGTGATTGCTAGACGTAAAGCGACGAGTCATTAATTTAAATATAATCTAGATACTAGATAGAAGTGCGGTTGATTTTCACCGCACTTTTTTTATTTGCTTTTAACTATGCTGCCCATTTCATTTTATCGCGACGTTTCATTTGATGAATCGTATTGGTTACGGTGCCGACAATAGGTAAATTCGACCAATCTTTGGTATTTATATTTGGTGTGGTGGAATCCAATGCCATGAAAAGGTAATTGCTGTTATGCGCCATAAATTCATAGACATGAAATTCGTTATTTTCTTCTAGCACAACAAGATCACCTGAATAAAGATTGTCATTTTTTTCGACGACTAGCATATCTCCAGTTTCAATTCCCCAAGCTAACATATTTGGATTGGTTACATGAATAAAACAGGTTTGCTTTGGACGTTTGATACAATAAAGATTTAAGTCTAGTTTTTTATTGAATTTAAGGCTGTCATCCATATCACTGAAAAAAGGGAGTGGATTATAAGAAAAATCCATTTCATATTGCGCAGTCAAAGTTTGGTTGTTCATTCTCTTATCTCCTGTTAAATAATATGGATAAATAACCTTTTACCTTGTTTTTTTGTACAGTTAAATTTTACTGGTGTTTCATACAGGATGTCAATAGGTTAAATAAAAAATTTTTTTATAAGTATGTTTTTAGAAAATATCTAACAAATTTAGAAAAAAGTTCACTTATTGGATAAAAAATAACAAAAAATATTTTCTTTCGATAAGAATTTACGCTATCTTTAATTCCCTTGTAGGTGGATTGGTAACAATCTGAAGTTAAATTTATTAAAAAGAAAGATAAAAGTATGAACACATCTCGTTTATTTCGTCTGTTATTCCAGGGCAATTTAGTAAAAAGAATTGCAACTGGTTTAGTTCTAGGGATCATTATTGCGCTTGTTGGACCTGCACTTGAAGGTGCTTTAGGTTTTAATATTGCGGAAAAAGTGGGCGTTTTAGGTACCATCTTTGTTAAAGCATTGCGTGCTGTTGCGCCAATTTTGATTTTCTTTCTTGTTATGGCTGCGCTTGCAAATCGTAAGATTGGCACCAAAAGCAATATGAAAGAAATCATTGTGCTTTACCTTTTAGGTACATTCTTAGCTGCATTTGTTGCTGTTATTGCTGGTTTCGTATTCCCAACGGAAGTGGTTCTTGCAACCAAAGAAGATGCAAGTTCAGCGCCGCAAGCTGTTGGCCAAGTTTTATTTACCCTTATCTTAAACGTGGTAGATAATCCATTAAATGCGATTTTCAAAGCGAACTTTATTGGTGTATTAGCTTGGTCTATTGGTTTAGGTTTGGCGTTACGTCATGCATCTGATGCAACTAAAAATGTGTTATCAGATTTTGCAGAAGGCGTATCAAAAATTGTTCACGTCATTATTTCTTTTGCGCCATTTGGTGTATTTGGTTTAGTGGCTGAAACCTTATCTGATAAAGGCCTAGTTGCATTAGGCGGTTATGTGCAATTACTTGCTGTATTAATTGGTACGATGTTATTTACTGCTTTTGTTGTAAATCCTATTTTGGTTTACTGGAAAATTCGTCGCAATCCTTATCCATTAGTGTGGACTTGTGTACGCGAAAGTGGTGTAACTGCATTCTTCACACGTAGTTCCGCAGCGAATATCCCCGTGAATATTGAATTAGCAAAACGCTTAAATCTTGATGAAGAAACTTATTCTGTTTCTATTCCATTGGGTGCGAACATCAATATGGCGGGTGCTGCAATCACGATCACAATTTTAACGTTAGCGGCAGTACATACATTAGGTGTGGAAGTCTCTTTTGTTAGTGCGATTTTATTAAGTATCGTGGCTTCTCTTTGTGCTTGCGGTGCATCTGGTGTGGCTGGTGGTTCATTATTATTAATCCCATTAGCATGTAGCTTATTTGGTATTTCAGATGATGTAGCAGCACAAATGATCGGTGTTGGTTTCATAATCGGTATTTTACAAGACTCAACTGAAACGGCATTAAACTCATCAACTGACGTATTATTTACTGCGGCAGTATGTATGGAAGAAGAACGTAAAAACGCAGCATAATTATGATGCAAATAAGAGAGCGGGCTATGCCCGCTTTTTTTATGTGATTTTATATGCAAAGTGCGGTCTATTTTGATAGACTTCTGCCACGTTTTATTTCCCTACAAATAGGTAAGAAAAATGAACCACTTAATTATTTTTGCTCACCCTAATTCTGTGCGTAGTTTTGGGCGAGCGATTGCCAATCGCATTGAGCAAGTTAGTCAAGAAAATGGTGTAAATGTATTTTTTCGTGATCTTTATGAAATGAATTTCAATCCAATTTTATCTCATGAAGAATTGCAGAATGCTAACAAAGGTATTATTCCAGCAGATATTCAGCAAGAGCATGATTTTATTCTTCAAGCGGATTTTATTACGTTGGTTTATCCTCTTTGGTGGATGGGATTTCCAGCAATTTTGAAAGGCTATTTAGATCGCGTATTAAGCCATGGCTTTGCTTACAAAACGGAAAACGGCGAATCAGTGGGATTGCTAAAAAATAAGCAAATGCAACAATTTATTACGATTGGCAGTAATCTCGATAAATATAAAGAATTTGGTGTAGATAAGTCCCTCAATCATTGTTTGATTAATGGACTGTTTAATTACTGTGGCATTGAAAATGTTGAGTTTGAATTATTCGGTGATATTCATTTAATTGATGATGAGGCGCGTAAAGCAATGATTGAACTTGCCGCTCAAAAAACTCAAGCAAAATTGACCGCACTTTTAAAGGAAAAAGCGTAATGTCTGAAAAACAAATTAATAATTTTTCATTAATTAGTCGATTATTCGGCAATCTTTTTTATCGTTCTCCTACCGATGAAGTGCTAGCAGGCGCGTTTGCTTGGTTACAACAAAAAGGTTTGAGTCAAGTTTGGGCGTTAGATACTGATAAAGAAAGTGAATTAGCGCTGAATAGCTTACAAGCTAAAATTGATCTCGATTTATTGAACCAAGAGTATCAAAAATTATTTGGTGCCAATGGTAAAGTTATGACTGCTATTTCAGCTTATGGCATTGATGTTGAAGAATTTGTGAATTTTCGTCTTGTACGCAATATGCCAGAGGTGGAAAGTGCGGATCATTTTGCCTTATTATTACTTACAGCCTCTTGGCTTGAAGATAATTCGGATTCTTTAGTGGCTCAACAAGAATTCTTTGAAACCTTTTTATTGCCTTGTGCAGCGAAGTTTTTAACTCAAGTAGAAAATCAAGCAACTTTGCCTTTTTATCGTGCATTGGCTCTTCTTACACGAGAAATATTGGCGGCAATGGCGGATGAATTGGAAGAAGAGTAGAGCAATATTTTGCTTTCCTCTAAGTATTGAGGAAAGCAAGAAATATTTTATAGATAGGTTACAAAATCTTTTGTATCGATAACACGGCATTCACGTTCGGCTTTTTCTATACCTGTGCCAATCATGACTAACGCAATCACACGATCTTGTTCACGACATCCGAAAGCTTCTCGTAATGCAGTGCCATTAACCCATTTCCCTGAAATCCACACATTATCAAACCCTTGTGCTTGTGCAGCCAGTTGTAATCCATAAGTTGCACAACCTGCACTCAACATTTGTTCCCATCCAGGTACTTTAGCGATAGTTGGATCGATCTTTGCTACGACACCAATGACCATAGGTGCGCGATGTGCTAAATTTTCAGCTTTCTTTAATTTTTCTTCACCCAAATCAAATTCCACAACGGCTGCTTTGAGTAACGTTTCCAATTTATTTAATCCATCATTTTCCATTACAACAAAATGATAAGGATGTAATTTCCCATGATCTGGTGCGTGCATTGCTGCTTGGAGAATAAGTTCAAGTTGTTCTGTATTAGGCGCAGGTGCGGTCAATTTTTTGTTTGATTTTCTTGTTGTTAAAAGAGTTAACGCGTCCATTTTATTATTCCCTATGAATAAAAGTGCGGTGGATTATAGCATAGTTTTTGACAAGGCTTTGTGATACGCTAACGCAAATTTTTTAAGGGTAATTTGTATGTTTCGAGTATTAAAATTTTGTTGGAAAGCACTATGTTTCATTCGTGATCTTGTGATGAATGTCGTGTTTTTAGGATTTGTATTGTTGCTAGTGGCGGTAATTAGCTTTTCAAGCGGTGGGAAAAAATCTACAACATTAACAGGGGAAGGCGCGTTATTACTGAATTTAGATGGCTATCTAGCGGACAACCGAGATGAAACACTTCGTTGGCAAGATGCGTTAAGCGAATTGAATGGCGAGCACGTCCCTCGAAAAATTTCGACGTTTGATGTGGTATTTGCCATTCAACAAGCGGAAGATGATCCTAAAATTAAAGGATTAGTGCTCGATCTCAATTATTTTGAAGGGGCAGATTTACCCGCATTAGATTTTATTGGTGGCGCTATCAGTCATTTTAAAGATGCAGGAAAACCAGTGATCGCCTATGCGGATAATTATTCACAAGGACAATATTATTTAGCGAGCTTTGCTGATGAAATTTATTTAAATTCAATTGGAAGCGTGGATATTCACGGTTTATCGCAAGAGAATTTGTATTTTAAAGAGATGCTAGACAAGTTAGCCGTTACACCACATATTTTCCGCGTAGGGACTTATAAATCCGCGGTAGAACCATTTTTACGCAACGATATGTCGGCTGAGGCAAAAGTAAATATGCAACGTTGGTTAGGTGAAATGTGGAATAATTATGTTTTATCCGTCAGTGAAAATCGTAATATTAAGAAAGATAACATTTTGCCGAATGCGAAACAGTATCTTGCAGAACTTAAAGCGTTAAAAGGCAATAGTACCGCTTATGCCCAACAACGTGGATTAGTAACTGATGTTGTAACTCGTTTAGATTTAGATAAAAAACTCACCGCACTTTTTGGTAAAGGGAGTGAGGGGAAAGCGAATCTTATTGAACTTGATGATTATTTGACTCAACTGCCAGATCGTTTAGAACATTACAATGTACCGAATAAAATTGCAGTCGTGAATGTTGAGGGAACGATCATAGATGGTGAAAGTGATGAAGAAAATGCTGGTGGCGACACCATTGCACGAATTCTTCGTAAAGCTCATGATGACACCTCAGTAAAAGCCGTTGTTTTACGAGTCAACTCACCGGGAGGTAGTGCTTTTGCTTCAGAAATTATTCGACAAGAGACTGAAAATTTACAGAAAATTGGAAAACCTGTGATTGTTTCTATGGGGGCAATGGCAGCATCTGGTGGTTATTGGATCTCATCCACTTCAGATTATATTATTGCCGATGCAAACACCATTACAGGCTCTATCGGTATTTTCGCGATGTTCCCGACTTTTGAAAATAGCATTAAGAAAATCGGTGTGAATGCTGATGGTGTTTCAACCACTGAATTAGCTAATACATCTGCGTTTTCTCCGTTAGAAAAACCCGTGCAAGATATTTATCAAACAGAAATTGAGCATGGTTATGATAGATTTTTAGAAATTGTTAGCAAAGGTCGCCAGCTTTCTAAAACACAAGTAGATAAACTGGCTCAAGGTCAGGTTTGGTTAGGCAGTGATGCATTCCAAAATGGTTTGGTGGATGAAATTGGTTCTTTTAATGAAGCGGTCAATAAAGCAGAGCAATTAGTGAATCAACGCCAAGATACTGCCGTACAAGATTTTAGTGTGGAATGGTTTACAGATGATAACGTTAGTTTAATTAGCACCTTATTGCGCGACACGAAAAAAGGTGCGCAAGAGCAGTTAGTTAAATGGCTTGGTCTGCCAGCTCCAATTCAAAAATTACAAAAAGAATTGAATGTATTAACTAAATTTAATGATCCTAAAGGTCAATATTTGTATTGTTTGAATTGTAGGAACGTGAAGTAATAATTGAAAAAGGGCAGAATTAAATCTGCCCTTTCGCTTACAAAATATACGCTTCTTGAATATGATGTGGCTTTTGCTCTTCTTCTGGTGGAAGCTTCATATAATCTCCATAATATTGTGTTAAGTGTTCGTGATATCCATTCATTACTTGAAATTGTCGTCCTTCAAATTCTTTATAAATAACATGGTTAAAATATTCCTTCGGCATATAAGATTTTTGCCAACCACCGTAGTCAGATAATACAAGACCAATATAATCGCATTGTTTTATCGGATATTTTATTTGGAATTGTGCTAAATTTTTTTGCATTTTGGAAAATAGAAAGTGGCTTAATTTATTAAGTATAGCTTTTTGCATGGTATTTTCTTTTGCCCTTAACCATCTTTTTTTGCAAGAGGAAAAGCGAAGTTTAATTCTTCGATGCTTTTTCATCAGTGAGTAGATGATCTTTGGTTCATTCGGTACGCCATCATAGATAAATATATCCATAAACATTGGGCTTTTTCTTCCCTTAGCATCTGTTATTTGAGTGCGACAATCGAAAATTTTTGCCATTTCACCGGTATATTGAGCAAGTATATCTTCCGCAGTTTCCATATTGTAGTGTTCGTGAGTTTCTTGAAACCAAACATCAACGAACCTTTGATATTCATCACGGTGCATATAAACATCAATATCATCATCCCAAGGGATAAAGCCTTTGTGGCGTATTGCACCGATTAATGTTCCACCACCAAGAGAATAGTGAATTTGGTGTCGCTCACATAATGCGTGGAAATAATCTAATATATTGAGACAAACGAGTTGTTGTTCTCTGAGCGTTAATTTTTTCATTATTTTTCCTTGTTTGGTGTCAATTTTTGTAAAATATGCTGATAATCATCAAGGTTATCCATTTCAAATATATCATCACTGTTAAGTTGCTCAGTATGAACATTCAATTTATTTATATATTCCATCGGAATGGTATCCCAATAAAGTTTTGGATTTTTTAACCGAACTTTACTTAAGTAATCTTTGAGTAGATTTAAAATTGTATTGCAATCCCGAGTTGTCCAATAAGATACCCCTGACAAGCTAGGCTGGTTTAATGATCCAATCTCAATACGCATTACTTGCCCATTACTATTTAAAATCGGTAGCCATTCATTGTGCGTTTTAGAACGGATGACTGTGAAATATTTGCTGTGTGATGGTTTCGTTAGAAAAATATTACGATTAAGCACAACATCCGCATCAATCACATAACAATCATTAAAGAAGTCTCGAGCTAGAGAGAAGGAATAAATACTATTGTATTCTCTATATTTTTCATTATGAATTAGAGTGCAATTATATTTTTCTTGTAGATAATTGAATTGTTCGTGTAAATACCCTGTAACAATGACAATATTGTCGATATTTGCTTGACGTAGAAAAGTGAGTGTCCGTTCTAAGTTAGGTGTTCCATGAATATCTAATAGCGCTTTATGAGTGGTTTGTGTGATTTCTTTAAATCGGCTGCCTAGGCCTGCTGCTAAAATGATTGCATTCATTTTTGTTCCCCTTTGTAATAAAGTGTAACGATCACTCCTGCACTTAATAATAAGGTGAGTAGTAAGGTAATGGGCTTAATTGGCTGTTTATAGAGCAGATAACCAAGTCCAATTGCCCATACAGAATATGTGATATTTAATGCCATTGCTTTGATTGGTTTTAACAGATAAATCGCTTGGTAATAGCAGCAGTAAGATAATGCACCAAAGATTATTACACCAGCAATTTGTACATAATTAAAACTAAGTATATCTAGTGAGAAATTTTTCAAGGAAAGAATAAATAGAATCAATAAATAACCAATAGTTGAACCACATAGTCTTAAAAAATACACCTGAAGTCCAGAGAGAGAACGCATTGTATAGGAGGATATCACTATTTCAGATGACCACCCTAATATACAAATTATTAAAAAAATAAAACCGATAGTATTAAAGGTTATTTCTTGTCCTACTTCAATAGCAAGCAACGAAGAAGAAATAATAGCCAAGGCGAATCCGAATTGGGCTGTTTTGGTAATTTTTTCTTTTAGAATCCAATAAGACATCAATGCTGCTAAAACTGGGAATAGAGAAGAAAGCGGTGCTGCATAATATATTGTTAAATAGTGGATGCTTAATAAATATGCCGACATCCCCAATGGTCCGCCTAATACTCCCGATAATACGGGGAGCCAAAAAATCTTTTGAAAATTAACCGCTCCTCTTCGCCACAATGTTATGCCTATAGCAAGCAATGAAAAAAAATCAATTAAAAAGAGTAACGAAATTACTTTTCCCAATGCAGAGAATCCACTTAGTGGTAATTCGTTATACAATAGCCCAGATAATGCCCAAAATACAGCGGACAGTATGCCAAAGAGATAGCCACGCATTATGGCAATTCCTCTAAAAGTTTAAATGCTGCGTCTAAGCGTTTTAACGCATAATCGCCAAAATTCTCGCCGTGTTCTTCTTTTACTTTTGTCCATAAAAACCACAATACATTTTGGCAAAAACGATGTATTTTTAACCGTCTGTGAGCGATTTGAAATTCTGTCTTGTGATATTTATTTGTCTGATTGCAATAGGTTTCTAATAGAAAATCAGCAGCTTCTTTCGATAAATGAGCTTCCTCAATGATAGTAGCTATATCAAATAGCGGATCATTTAAGCCCGAATATTCCCAATCGATAAAAAATAGCCGATCATCTTGTAATAACATATTTTCAGGGACTAAATCATTGTGGCACGGACGTAAAATTATCTCTTTATTGATTTCTTCAAATTGCCAAAATACAGCTGAAAGTTTATCCATTCTCGAATCAGCTTGATAAAAAGCGGATTTGTTTTCTAGTAATGAAAAATATTGGCGAAACTCATCGAATACGCTAAATACATTACGGAAAACAAATTCACTATTGTGTAAACGATATAAATTATTCACAACTTGAGACAAACAACTTTGCTCGTTTAATTGTATCTGGCTTAAAGTATTACTATTTTCTAAATAACGAGTCAGTTTTACGCCACTTTTTGCATCTAATACGGGAGTTTCTACATTCAAGCCAGCACGATATGCCTGAGCATTATTGAATGCCTCATATTCTCGATTTATAAGTGATAAATTTACGGCATTAGGGATCCGTAATACAAACTTAACTCCAGAAATATTAAGTAGAACATTTTGATTGGTCATTCCCCCAATATAAGAAAAAGGAATGGAATGTTGATTAAGAAAATCAAACAGTTTTTCTGGTTTATAGCAAGTTTTAACAAATTCTATAATTTGATTGATTGATTGATTGATTGATTGATTGATTGATTGCATGGCATTTTTGTATTCATTCTTATATTTACATTTTATTTAATTTTAACACTTCAAAGTCATTTTTGTAAGATATTGAATCTTATCAATTTATTCAACTTTTGAACCTTTCAACCACTTTCTCACCCAAGCTCGGTTAGCTGAAAGGTTATGAAATATAGCTTCGCTTATTGGTAATGGCTCGCCATAAATGATTGAAGATAAGGTTTCACCTAAGAGTGGGGCGGAGGTAAGCCCACGAGAACCTAAGGCAGCCGTTAAGAAAAGATTCTGAAAATTGGCCGCACTTTGAATAGGTTGTTTACGGCGACGGAGGTTGAATAAATTGTAATAATCCGCTTGTTGCTGTTCAAAATGAGGTACGTTTCCCACCATTGGGGCAAGATCTCTTACGGAGCATCGGATGCCTACACGAGCGAGATTGCCTGATGTATCCACATCTTGCGTCCAAGGTTGGGCGATATTTTGTTGGAGTTTTTGTTGATTTTCTAGTTGTTCTTGTTCACTAAAGTGGCGATCAACATTATCACGAACATGGCTTGCGCCGATGCAATGTGAGGTTTTTAATTGATCGGCTGGAGTAAGATAGCCATCATAACAAAGCACAGATTTCAGTTTGAGTAAGTTTTCTGATGTTGGAATTTGGCTGACCTGCCCGCGGATAGGGTAGAGTGGTAGCTTTTCTGTTTGAATAAAATCAGTAATTTTATATCCGTTCGCAAGAATGACGACTTCATGGCAGTATTTTGGGCCTTGCGTATTTTCTAGTTCCCAACCTTTTTCTTGTTGAGAAAGTGCGGTAATTTTTTGTGAGGTTTTAATGATGACACCCTGCTTTTCAAGAAACGAAAAGGCATTTTGAACAAATTGTCTTGGTGCAAGCCAAGCCCCTTGAGTAATCCAACCGCCTTCGCAATTAAGCGGTAATCCCACTTTTTTACTGAGTTGTTCAGCATTTAGCATTTGGAAGATTTCGTTCGGCAAACCAAGCTGAGAAATCTTTGTTAATTTAACCGCACTTTTTTCGTTGTAAGCACATAGTGCTACGCCACAAAATTCGTGCTCAAACTCGATGTTTTGTGCGATTGCCCAATCAAGTAATTGGCGACCGTAACTGAAAGCGTGCAGGTAAAAATCAACGGTGAGCGCATTATCATCGCTAAGTTGCGGATAAAATGCCCCTTGTTTATTGCATGAGGCATTGAGTGCGAGCGTGTCATCCTCACAATAAATAGTGACTTTTGCTCCGCGTTTTACTAAGGAAATGGCAGCACAAAGAGACGCAACTCCACCGCCAATAATAGCAACATCTTGTTTTTCCATTTTCGCAGTTTGAGCAAGATACCAAGGTGTCGAAAGTGCGGTAGATTTTGATTGTATTTTTAGCCCACTTAAACATTCACGTTTTTTGCCGAAGCCTTTACGTTTTGTCACGTTAAAGCCTGCGGATTCAAGTCCTTTTCTGACCGAACTTGCTGCGGTGAAGGTGGCAAAAGAACCATTGGGTTTCGTGAAATGAAACATTAAGCTATAGAGATCATCATTCCACATTTCAGGATTTTTGCTTGGCGCAAAGCCATCTAAAAACCAAGCATCAATACGTTCATTCATATAATCGCCAAGTTGTGGCAAGTTTTCTGATACATCACCAAACCATAAATCTAACGTTGTCTCTCCAAAATGGATACGATGACAACCTAGAATCAATGAAGGCCAATAACGTTGCAAATGAGCGCTTAAATCTTCAAACTGCGGATAGGCAAGATGCGATTGCGAAAGTGCGGTGATTTTTAGCGGATATTTTTCAAAGGAAATAAAATTTAGGCGTTTTAAAGGATGATTCTCGTGTTGCTGGCGAAATTCACGGAACAATTTGGTTGCCGCAAAGAAATTTAATCCTGTACCAAATCCTGTTTCAGCGATGACAAAATTAGCTTCTTTGTGTGTTATCCAACGTTCCCAAAGTTGATTACCTTGTAGAAAAACATAATCTGTTTCTGCCAATCCATTTTCGTTAGAAAAATAGACATCATCGAATTGATTTGAGACGGGAATATGGTTTTGATTGAAGTGAATCTCAGCATGTTGGACGCTAAAGGTCATTTTTTATTCCTTCCTTGCCTAATGAAATTTGCGTATAATAACGCGATTTTCTAAACTGGTCGAACAAATGAATTATTGCTTGAAATATTTTTATTTCGTAGTAATTTTGAGCCGTTATTTTTACATATAAAACAATAAGGAAGAAGCAATGAGAAGAGCTGTAATTACAGGCTTTGGGATTATTTCAAGTATCGGTAACAACAAAGAAGAAGTATTGGCTTCATTAAAAGCAGGGAAATCAGGTATTGAAGTTGTGCCTGAGTTTGTAGAAATGAATATGCGTAGCCATGTTGCCGGAACAATCAAATTAAACCCAAGCGAGCACATCGATCGTAAAGTGTTCCGTTTTATGGGTGATGCAGCGGCTTATGCTTATCTTTCTATGCGTGAAGCGATTGAGGATGCAGGTTTAGCAGAAGATCAAGTTTCTAATGATCGCACTGGTTTAGTGATTGGTGCTGGTACGGGTTCTGCACATAATCAATTAGTGGCGTGTGATGCGGTACGTGGCCCTCGCGGTGTAAAAGCGATTGGTCCTTATGCTGTAACGAAAACTATGGCATCAAGTGTTTCTGCTTGTTTAGCCACCCCTTATAAAATCCGTGGTGTGAACTATTCAATCAGTTCTGCTTGTGCAACCTCTGCACATTGTATTGGTCATGCGGTTGAATTAATTCAATTAGGCAAACAAGATGTAGTTTTTGCTGGTGGTGCAGAAGAGTTATCTTGGGAATGTGCGACTGAGTTCGATGCAATGGGTGCCGTTTCAACTAAATACAATGAAACGCCAGAAAAAGCATCTCGTGCTTATGACGCAAACCGCGATGGTTTCGTTATTGCAGGTGGTGGTGCAGTTGTGGTAGTGGAAGAATTAGAACACGCACTTGCTCGTGGTGCAAAAATCTACGCTGAAATTGTAGGTTATGGCGCAACTTCTGATGGTTATGATATGGTTGCACCAAGCGGTGAAGGTGCAGAGCGTTGCATGAAACAAGCAATGGCTACTGTCGATACCCCAATTGATTACATCAACGTACATGGCACATCTACTCTAGTAGGTGACGTGAAAGAATTAGGTGCAATTAAAAATATATTTGGCGATAAAATCCCAGCGATTTCTTCCACTAAATCTATGACTGGTCACTCATTAGGTGCGGCAGGTGCACACGAAGCAATTTACACGTTATTAATGTTGGATAATGACTTTATTGCGCCAAGTATTAATATCGAAACCTTAGATGAAGCGGCTGAAGGTTGCAATATCGTTACTGAGACGAAAGAAAATGCAGGATTACAAACTGTCATGTCAAATAGCTTTGGTTTTGGCGGTACAAATGCAACATTAATTTTTAAGCGTTATAATGGTTAAAACAATTCTATGAAAAAAGCCACTTTCGATTGAAAGTGGCTTTTTTGTAAGTTAAAAAGAAAAATTAAGCAACGATACCAAATTGTTCTTTCATTAATGCTTCAAAATCAGTGCAACCACCAATTGGTTTTTCATCAATAAAGATTTGTGGTACGGTTTCTACTGGTTTGCCGACAGATTTTGATAAATCTTCTTTAGTAATGCCTTCTGCGTGAATATCCACATAACGATAGTCAAAATCAGCAACTTCGCCTTTTAATTTTTCAGCAAGGTTTTTTGCACGCACACAGTAAGGGCAGCCAGGACGACCAAAAATAACAACGAACATAAGATTTCCTTTTTTGAGTTAAAAATTCTAGGCAATTCTACCTGATTTTTATCGTCTACATAAAGTGTTTTTATTCGTGTAATATAAGGAACATCGTAGACAATGAGTTAAATATTATGAAATTACTAATGCTTTGCCGCGAACCTCGTCTTTACAGTTGCCGACGCTTAAAAGAAGCTGCGAAACACCAAGGGCATGAGATGGATATTTTAGATCCTAATCGTTGCCTCTTAAAACTCTCACAAAATCCACAGCACTTTCAGATTTTTTATCAAGAAAATTCCGAGTCGAAACCTTATTTATTGCCTGATTATGATGCTGTTTTGCCTCGATTTGGCACAACGAGTACGCAAATGGGATGTTCAGTCTTACAGCATTTTGAAGGCAAAGGGGCTTTTTGTTTAAATTCATCTCAGGCATTTTTAAATGCGCGTGATAAATGGAAAAGTTTGCAACTGTTGCTGAATGCAAGTGTTCCTATTCCCAATTCACTTTTAAGTGGCAGTGAAGTGCAAGCTCAGGCGACGGTACCTCATATCAGTTCGCCGACAATTTTAAAAATGCTAAATGGTTCACAAGGAATTGGGGTGATTTTGGCTGAAAAACCACAAAGTGCGGTGAGCATTATGGAAGCTTTTAAGCAAACCAATATATCTATGTTGCAGCAAGATTTTATTGAAGAAGCGAGAAATACAGATATTCGTTGTTTTGTGATTGGCGATCAAGTTGTGGCAACGATGCAGAGAATTGGACAAGATGGTGAGTTTCGGGCGAATTGCCATCGTGGCGGAAAAACCGAAAAAATTACCCTAAGCGATGACGAGAAACAGATAGCCATTAGAGCAACAAAAGCCATCGGTTTAGATGTAGCTGGCGTGGATTTAATTCGTTCAAAAAATGGATTATTGGTTTTAGAAGTGAATGCAAGCCCAGGCTTAGAAATGATTGAAAAAACAAGTGAGATTGATATTGCGTTACAGATGATAAATTATGTTGAAAAGCAGATTAATTTGAATAAGCAAAACCAATAAAATTTGATAGTTGTAAAGCCTTATTATTCATACCAATTTTTATACACATCTTCTAATGACCTCGCTATCAAAAGTGCGGTCATTTTTCTTTGAGTTTTCTCAGAATATTAAAAAATTATCTAAAACCTGTTTTATATCAAAAAATCCACAGAATTTATAAGACTATGTTCTTTATTTAGGCGTATTATATTACTCGGAATGAGTAATTCATTCTGGTTATCTAAAATAAGGACATTACTATGGCAATTAAAAAAGTGATTACTGTCTGTCCGTATTGCGCTTCAGGTTGTAAGATCAATCTATTGGTTGAAAACAACAAAATTGTGGGTGCTGAAGGTGCAAACGGTAAAACAAACGAACGGGAGCTTTGCCTGAAAGGATATTATGGCTGGGATTTCGTGCATGACACAAAAATCCTCACTCCTCGCCTAACTCAACCGATGATTCGCTACAAACGTGGTGAGCCGTTCACGCCAGTGAGCTGGGAAGAGGCTATTTCCTATTCTGCAAAACGTTTACAAGAAATTAGAGAAAAATATGGCAACGAGTCAATTATGGTAACGGGTTCTTCTCGTGGACCAGGTAACGAAGTGAATTTCGTTATGCAAAAATTTGCTCGTGCGGTATTAGGCAATAACAACATTGACTGTTGTGCTCGTGTCTGACATGGCCCATCTGTAGCAGGTCTGCTCAAATCAGTGGGTAATGGCGCGATGTCCAACTCAATCGTTGAGATTGAAGACACTAAATGCGTATTTATCTTTGGCTATAATGCCTCAACGTCTCACCCTATTGTGGCGCGTCGTATTAACCACGCAAAAGCAAAAGGGGCGAAAATTATTGTTTGTGACCCTCGTAAAATTGAAACCGCTCGTATTGCTGACATTTATGCGCCTCTTGCCAATGGTAGCAACGTCGCATTTTTGAATGCAATGATGAACGTGATTCTTGAAGAAGGATTACAAGATCAAAAATTCATTGATGAACATACCGAAAATTTCGATGCGTTCTATGAAACTGTAAAAGCTTATACACCTGAATCAACTCAACACATCACTGGCATTGAGCCTGAAATGTTGAGAGAAATTGCCCGCACTTATGCGAAAGCAGAAACTGCGACAATTCTTTGGGGTATGGGCGTGTGTCAATTCCGTCAAGGTGTGGAAACTGTACGTGCGTTGGCAAGTTTAGCAATGCTTACTGGTAACTTAGGTAAACCAAATGTTGGTGTAAACCCTGTGCGTGGTCAAAACAACGTACAAGGCGCATGTGACATGGGGGCTTTATATAATACCTTACCAGGTTATCAAAGCTATGCGGATCCAGAAATCAACGCTAAATTTGCGAAAGCATGGGGCGTACCGTCTATTCCAACTAAACCGGGCGTACCATTGAGTGAAGTGCCACATGCTGTGGCAGAAGGTAAACTCAAAGCATTCTATATTATGGGTGAAGATACTTTACAAACTGAACCTGATTTGAATGCCATGAAACAAACCTTTAAAGATCTTGAGTTTATTATTGTTCAAGATATCTTTATGACTCAAACGGCAGCGGAAGCGGATGTGATTTTACCAGCAACATCTTGTGCAGAACACGAAGGTGTTTATAGTGCAGCTGACCGTGGTTTCCAACGTTTCTATAAAGCGGTGGATCCTGTTGGTGATGTGAAAGACGACTGGGAAATCATTAGTCTTATGGCACAAGCTTTGGGTTATCCAATGCATTACAACAATACCAAAGAAATTTGGGATGAGTTGCGTGAGCTTTGCCCAATTTATAAAGGTGCAACTTATGAAAAAATGGAAGGCTTGGGTTATATTCAATGGCCATGTACAGATGAAGGCCCCGAAGATCAAGGCACTACATACTTGTATGAAGGTCAAATCTTCGACCGTCCAAATGGTAAAGCGGAATTCTTTGCTTGCGATTGGGAACCACCAATGGAAGAAGTCTCTGAAGAATATCCGTTAGTGCTTTCTACAGTGCGTGAAGTTGGTCACTATTCTTGCCGTTCAATGACGGGTAACTGCCGTGCTCTTGCTGCGTTGGCTGATGAACCAGGATTTGTTCAAATGAACGATCAAGATGCGAAAGCTTTAGGTATTAAGAATAATGAGCTTGTTTGGATTTCTTCATCTCGTGGTAAAGTTATATCTCGTGCTGATGTAAGTTCTCGTACTAACAAAGGTGCGTGTTATATGACTTACCAATGGTGGATCGGAAAATGTAACGAACTCACCGCTGAACATTTAAATCCGGGATCTCGTACTCCGGAATATAAATACAGCGCAGTGCGTATCGAAAAAATTGAAGATCAACGTTGGGCTGAGCACTATGTTGTAACTGAATATACTAAGCTCAAATCTCGTTTAAAAGAAACCGCACTTGTGGCTTAATATAATATTTATCATGATTAGGGCAGGCTTTATGCCTGTCCTTTTTTATGCTTAATGAAATATGATATTGGTAAGAATATTGGAAATGCTAAAAAAGAGCGGTCTATTCAAAGGCAATTTCTTTAATACGTAATTCATCACCGCTTTGTCGTTGCAAGTGTATGCTGCCACAATTTGGACAAGAATCATGATGGGCTTGTATTTCAACTAATTTTTGGCACTGCCAACACCAAGCTTGCGCTGCTATAGGAATGAGATGAAGTTTGCAGCCTTCAGCAGCCGTACCTTGAAAGGTTATATCAAAACAAAATTCTAATGCATCAGGTTCTATACAAGAGAGCGCGCCAATTTCTAGCCAAAGATCTGTTACTTTTTTTATATCGTGGCTCTTACATTGTTGTTCTACTATTTCCAGCATATTTTGACAAAGAGATAATTCGTGCATAATTTTTCCTTTTGTTTTTCTTCCTTAAAATAAATGCCTTTATCGATTTAAGATAAAGGCATTTCTCTAAAACATTGTCAATTTCAACCGCACTTTACGCGAGCATATTTACAACTGCAAATGAGATTTTCAATAATGCTGCGTTGATTAGGTCGATAAAGAACGCACCTACCATTGGAACGATTAAAAATGCTTTGTGTGATGGCCCAAAACGGCTGGTGACAGCTTGCATATTTGCGACTGCAGTCGGAGTTGCCCCCAAACCGAAACCACAGTGACCTGCGCTTAATACGACAGCATCATAATCTTTACCCATTGCACGATAGGTGATGAAGATTGCAAAGGCAGCCATAAATGCAACTTGAATAGCAAGAACGACTAATACATCGACAGCTAAACCTGCAAGTTCCCAAAGTTTTAACGACATTAATGCGATAGCTAAGAAAATAGATAAACCTACGCTACCTAATACATCAATAGCTGATTCAGCTACTTGGAAGCGGAAAATGTTCGTTAGAATATTGCGGATAATAACACCAGTAAATAAACACCATACGAAAGTTGGTAATTGAAGTGCTGTACCTTTTGTTTGCGCATCTAAATATTGACCGATAAGCAAACAAATAGACATCATTGCAATAGTTTCAATTAAAGAACGTGAAGTAATTTTACGTTTGTAAGTTGGATGTTCAAAGGCTTCTTGAACATCATCAACTTCATCATTTTCAGGGTTTTCACCTTGTTTTTGACGATTTAATAAGAAACGTGCAACAGGGCCACCGATGATACCACCAAAGACTAAACCAAAGGTTGCACAAGCCATCGCTATTTCAGTTGCACCTTGTAGATTAAATTGATGAACGAAGGTATCAGCCCAAGCTGCACCCGTACCGTGACCGCCAGTTAATGTGACAGAACCCGCTAATAAACCGTATGCTGGATGGATACCTAATGCTAATGAACCTGCGATACCAATAATATTTTGACAAATAATCAATAAACCAGCGACAAATAAAAATACGATAAGTGGTTTTCCGCCTTTAATTAAACGGGAAAAGTTTGCGCTTAAACCAATGGAAGTGAAGAACACTAACATCATGGTAGTTTGCAAATTTTTATCAAAGTTAAAGGATGTTCCATCGACTTTATGCCAAATTAAAAGACCAATGGCAACGATAAAGCCGCCAACAACTGGCTCTGGAATGTTAAATGCTTTTAATACATTAATGCGTTTAACTAAAAAATAGCCCAATAGCAAGACTAAACTCGCTAATGCAAGGGTTTCATACGTGCTAAAAGTATAGCTCATAAATTGGATCTCCCTATGTTGTGTTTAAATTATGTGTTGTGTTACGGTTCGATTATCACTATTTCAACATTGGTATGTAATCCACGTGGTAATGTCGAACCTTTTCTGCCTCGTTCAGCACGGAACTTCTGCAGATCTTCCGGTTTTAATACAATTTTTCGTTTTCCGGAATGAAATTCAAGACTTGCTTGATCTGAAATGAGCAATAATCTCACTAACAATTCACTGCGTTCTTTTGCATTTGCTGCAGGAATTGTCACAATTTTATTGCCTTTGCCTTTTGATAATGCCGGTAAATCTTTTGTCGGGAAAATCAACATTCTGCCAGCGGATGTCATCGCGACAACAAGTGCGGTGGCATTCGCCAGCGTTTTAGGCTCCATCACTTTGGCATTTTCTGGTAAAGAAATCAAGGCTTTTCCTGCTTTATTTCGTGCAATTAAATCTTCAAATTTACAAATAAAACCATAACCCGCATCAGAAGCCATCAATAATTTTTGCTGTTCGCTGGCCATTACGACATATTCAATGGTCGCACCAGCTGGTAAATTTAGTTTACCTGTGAGGGGTTCACCTTGCGAACGCGCTGAAGGTAATGAAAGCGGATCGAGGGCATAACTCCGCCCCGTACTATCAATGAATACAACGGCTTGATTACTCTTGCCACAAGCATGAGCTCGATAATTATCACCCGCTTTGTAGCTCAATGATTTAGGATCAATATCATGTCCTTTAGCACAACGTACCCAGCCCATTTCTGATAAGATGACAGTAACAGGTTCTGCTGGTGTCATGTCACTTTCAGAGATCATTTTGGCTTCTTCACGTTCGACCAGTTGAGACATCCGTGAACTAGCATATTTTTTCGCATCTTCTTGAATTTCTTTTTTGATAAGCGTATTCAAACGGCGTTCTGATCCTAAAATTGCTTCTAAATTTAACCGCTCTTTTTCAAGTTCATCTTGTTCAGCTTTTAGCTGGTTTTCTTCTAATTTCGCTAAATGACGTAAGCGTAAATTTAAAATTGCATCGGCTTGTTCATCGCTTAAATTAAAGCGTGCCATAAGCTCTGGTTTTGGATCATCTTCGTGACGTATAATTTCGATAACCTCATCAATATTTAAAAAGGCTATCATCAAACCTTCTAAAATATGCAAGCGGGAGAGCACTTTATCCAAACGATATTGCAGGCGACGAGTCACGGTTATACGACGGAAAGAAAGCCATTCATTTAAGATTTCTAATAAGCCTTTTACCGCAGGTTTATGATCAAGCCCGATCATATTCATATTTACACGGTAACTTTTTTCAAGATCCGTTGTCGCAAATAAATGTGCCATTAAGGCATCAGTATCGACTCGATTTGAACGAGGGACTAGCACAATTCGAATTGGATTTTCGTGATCGGCTTCATCCCGAATATCTTCTAGCATTGGCAGTTTTTTTGCCGTCATTTGATCGGCTATTTGTGCAATGACTTTTGAGGGAGAAGATTGATGCGGAAGTGCTGAGATAATAATTTCACCATCTTCTTTTTTCCAAGTTGCACGCATTTTTATTGAGCCACGGCCTTGTTCGTAAATTTTACGAATTTCTGATTTTGGCGAAATAATTTCCGCTTCTGTTGGAAAATCTGGACCTTGAACAATTTCAAGTATTTCATCTAATTCCGCTTTAGGATTATCTAGCAACATCACTGCCGCATCAGCAATTTCATTAATGTTGTGCGGTGGAATATCTGTCGCCATACCCACTGCGATACCTGTTGTTCCGTTCAATAAAATGTGAGGTAAACGAGCGGGTAAATATTGCGGTTCAGCCAAGGTTCCATCAAAGTTTGGTTGATAATCTACCGTTCCTTGTCCGAGTTCACTCAACAAGATTTCTGAGATTTTAGATAGGCGTGATTCCGTATAACGCATGGCCGCGAAAGATTTTGGATCATCTGGCGCCCCCCAGTTACCTTGACCATCTACGAGCGGATAACGATAAGAGAAGGGTTGTGCCATTAACACCATCGCTTCATAACAAGCACTGTCTCCATGTGGATGGAATTTACCGAGTACATCACCGACGGTACGGGCTGATTTTTTGTATTTTGCCGTAGCATTTAAGCCAAGTTCAGACATCGCATATACAATACGGCGTTGAACGGGTTTTAAACCGTCACCGATAAAAGGCAGCGCACGATCCATGATGACATACATGGAATAGTTGAGATAAGCCCTTTCGGTGAAGGTGCGTAGAGGCATTTGCTCAATGCCTTCATAATTGATATTTGTCATTTTGGTTTCTGTTAATTGAATATATTCTTAATTTATTAAAATTCGGGTTTACTGAGATTAATTTAGTCTAAACAGATAAATCAACCTGATCGCCTTTCGCTTGTAACCAATTTTTACGGTCTTCGGAACGTTTTTTCGCTAATAACATATCCATGAGTTCTAATGTATTCGCGCCTTGGTCTTCCTCTAAATCATAAGTTAATTGAACAAGGCGACGCGTATTAGGATCCATTGTTGTTTCACGCAATTGCGATGGATTCATTTCACCTAAACCTTTAAAGCGTTGAACATTCGGTTTGCCTTTTTTATTTTTCAACCGATCTAAAATCGCCTCTTTTTCGTTTTCATCTAATGCGTAGAAGACTTCTTTATTTAAGTCAATGCGATAAAGTGGTGGCATTGCGACGTAAACGTGACCGTCTTGTACCAATTTCGGAAAATGGCGTAAGAACAGGGCGCAGAGGAGGGTGGCAATATGCAGGCCATCGGAGTCAGCATCCGCGAGAATACATACTTTACCATAGCGAAGTTGTGATAAATCATTGCTGTCAGGATCGATCCCTAGAGCAACGGCAATATCGTGAATTTCTGTTGAACCTAATACTTGATCAGGGGAAACTTCCCATGTGTTTAAGATTTTCCCACGTAACGGCAAAATCGCTTGATATTCACGATCTCGAGCTTGTTTTGCTGAACCGCCCGCAGAGTCGCCCTCCACTAAAAATAATTCTGTTTTTTCTAAATCTTGTGAGCCACAATCCGCTAATTTTCCTGGTAATGCAGGCCCACTAACAAGTTTTTTACGTACGACTTTTTTGGCTGCTCGTAATCGGCGTTGTGCGGAACTGATCGCGATTTCTGCTAATTTTTCAGCGTCTTGTACGTTTTGGTTGAGCCATAAACTAAACGCATCTTTTAAAACACCGCTGACAAAGACCGCACTTTGGCGTGATGATAAGCGTTCTTTGGTTTGCCCCGCGAATTGCGCATCCTGCATTTTAAGGGAAAGAATGTAAGAACAACGATCCCAAATATCATCA
This sequence comes from Haemophilus haemolyticus, assembly GCF_003352385.1. Lineage (NCBI taxonomy): Bacteria > Pseudomonadati > Pseudomonadota > Gammaproteobacteria > Pasteurellales > Pasteurellaceae > Haemophilus > Haemophilus haemolyticus. The sequence goes on from NZ_CP031243.1 coordinate 1,204,568, forward strand.
GCGGTAAGTTTTACGCCGCGTGGTAATAGATTTCTAAATTCGCAAAATTCACGAATGGCATCTAATAAACCTTGACGTAGGCCATTAACATGCGTTCCGCCTTGAATAGTCGGAATTAAGTTTACGTAGCTTTCGCCAATCAGTTCGCCACCTTCTGGCAACCAAAGTAATGCCCAGCTAACCGCTTCATTTGTTCCTTTAAATTTACCAACGAATGGTTTTTCAGGAAGAGTTTCAAAGCCATTAACTGCTTCGATAAGGTAATCGGAAAGACCATCTTCATATAACCAAATGTCTTGAGTATTGTTTACTTTATCAATGAATTTGATTTCAAGCCCTGAGCAGAGTACCGCTTTCGCTCTTAATAAATGGCGTAGGCGGCTAACGGAAAATTTTGCGCTGTCAAAATATTTTGGATTCGGTTTGAAGTGAACAGTTGTTCCCGTTGTGCGTCTGCCACAAGTCCCAATAACTTCCAATTCTTCTACTTTATTGCCGTTTTCAAAGGCAATTTTATACACTTCACCATTGCGTTTAACTTGAATATCCACGCGTTCAGAAAGCGCATTCACCACAGAAATCCCCACACCGTGTAAACCACCTGCAAATTCATAATTTTTATTGGAGAATTTACCACCCGCATGTAGTTTAGTCAGGATCACTTCTACGCCAGAAACGCCTTCCGTAGGATGAATATCTACAGGCATACCGCGACCATTATCTGTGACTTCAATAGATTGATCTGGGTGTAAAATTACTTCAATTTTTGTGGCAAAACCCGCAAGGGCTTCATCCACGCTGTTATCAATAACTTCTTGTGCGAGGTGATTCGGACGAGTGGTGTCTGTATACATACCGGGGCGAATTTGCACCGGCTCGAGATCTTTAAGAACGGTAATTTCTTGAGCTGAATAATTGGTTGTCATGGTTAGATGAGTCGTTAATTTTTTAAATTTGAGAAAATTCTATCAAAAAGTGCGGTGATATTCGACCGCACTTTTAATCGTATAAACTAGGCGTATTTTCATCTGGACGTGTTTTAAAACGACGATGTAGCCACATGTATATTGTTATGTCCTTCATTATTTCCTTTTCAACGATTTGATTCATTCGCGTAGCAATCGCCGTTTCATCTTGTAAATCCGTAAAATCAACAGGCGCTGAAATACTCACGGTATAGCCTGAACCATCTTTATTGCGTAATGGCGCAAATGGAATCACTTTGCTGTTTTGTGAGGATTTCAATAAATAATAACTACCAGTGGTTGTGCAAGCATCGGGCACTGCAAAAAATGGTACAAAAACAGCATTTTTTCTGCCGTAATCGTGATCAGGCGCATACCAAATGGTTTCTTCGTGACGTAAAGCTTTGATCATTCCGCGTAAATCTTTACGATCAAGCATATCTTTATTAGAGCGTAAACGACCTTGCGTTTGTAGCCAATCAAGCAAAGGATTATCATTTGGACGATAAACACCAATGCCGGGATGATGTAAACCAAGAATGCGTGCGCCAAGTTCTAGCGTTAAGAAATGAACACCGACGAGAACAATTCCATCTTTTTGATTTTCTTTTAGATAATGTAAGCCTTCAACTTTTGACCATTTTTTGATACGTGAATCCGACCAAAACCAAGCCATGCCAGTTTCGATAATTGCCATGCCTACTGAACGAAGATTTTCTTGCAAAATCGCCTCACGCTCGTTTTCAGGCATATCAGGGAAACAAAGTTTAAGATTACGGCGTGCAATGGCTGCTCGACGTTTACCCACTTTTAAATGTGAAAACAGCCAACCGAGACCATGACCAATATGGCGCAAAATAGGATAAGGAAGACATAAAATACTTCGCCAAATTGCCACGCCTAACCAAAAAAGCCAGTATTTTGGGGCTAAAAAGTGCGGTTGAAATTGAGGGAGTTTTTCGTTTTTCATTGTTCTTTCCACGTAAGTTAGGGGCGTAGTTTATCGTAAATTTGAGTTGTGGTAAAATCGCCACAATTTTGGTTATTCAAATAGAGAGATTTTAAAATGGCTCAATATTCAGCAGAATTTAAGCAAGCAAAAGTACTCGTATTAGGCGATGTGATGCTTGATCGTTATTGGTTCGGCGCAACGAACCGTATTTCACCAGAAGCACCTGTGCCAGTGGTTCGTGTACAAGAAAATGAAGAGCGCGCGGGGGGGGCTGCAAATGTAGCGATGAATATTGCTTCACTTAATGTACCCGTTCAGTTAATGGGGCTGATTGGACAAGATGAAACTGGTTCTGCGCTTTCTAATTTATTAGAAAAACAAAAAATCGATTGTAATTTTGTTGCATTAGAGACCCATCCAACCATTACTAAATTACGTATTTTATCTCGTCATCAACAGCTGCTCCGCCTTGATTTTGAAGAAGATTTCAATAATGTAGATTGCAAGGATTTATTAGCTAAGTTAGAAAGTGCGGTGAAAAATTACGGTGCTTTGATTCTTTCTGATTATGGTAAAGGCACGCTTAAAGATGTTCAGAAAATGATTCAAATTGCACGCAAAGCGAATGTACCTGTGTTGATCGATCCAAAGGGAACTGATTTTGAATGCTATCGTGGTGCGACATTATTGACACCAAATATGTCTGAATTTGAAGCTGTCGTGGGCAAATGCAATACAGAAGAAGAAATTATTGAGAAGGGTTTAAAATTAATTTCTGATATTGAATTAACCGCACTTTTGGTGACGCGTTCTGAAAAAGGAATGACATTATTGCGTCCAAATCAAGAACCCTATCATTTGCCAACCGTTGCAAAAGAAGTATTTGATGTGACGGGAGCCGGTGACACTGTCATTAGTGTATTAGCAACTGCATTAGCAGATGGACGTTCTTTTGAAGAATCTTGTTATTTAGCTAATGTTGCTGCAGGAATTGTGGTGGGGAAATTGGGTACTTCAACGGTTTCGACTGTGGAACTTGAAAATGCGATTCATGCTCGCCCTGACACTGGGTTTGGCATTATGAATGAAGCTGAATTAAAAGATGCTGTCGCACAAGCGAAAGCGCGCGGTGAAAAAATTGTGATGACTAATGGCTGTTTCGATATTTTGCATCCAGGGCATGTTTCTTATTTAGAAAATGCACGCAAATTGGGCGATCGTTTAATTGTTGCGGTAAACAGTGATGATTCAGTTAAACGCTTAAAAGGTGAAAGTCGCCCAATTAATAATCTTGAAACTCGTATGGCGGTATTGGCTGGTTTGGCATCAGTGGACTGGTTGGTGCCGTTCACCGAAGACACACCACAGCGTTTAATCGGCGAAATTCTACCAGATCTTTTAGTTAAAGGCGGAGATTACAACCCCGAAGAGATTGCTGGAGCAAAAGAAGTTTGGGCAAATGGCGGTGATGTTAAAGTGCTAAACTTTGAAAATGGTTGTTCAACAACAAATGTGATTGAAAAAATTAAATTATTGAAAGATTAGGTGAAAGGTTGGGGTGCAGATCATCTAGAACATTCATAAAAAATTACTTAAAATGACCGCACTTTTACAAGGAATTTTTATGCCCATTCGTCCTAATTTTGCTGAAAAAAGTACTATTATACAACAACATAAATTGAAACTAGATAAATCTTATTTTACGCAACCTACCGTTATTTGGGTTCGGCGTGGTCGGAAAATTCTACGTTGGATAAATGGAGAGAAAATTATCCAAGCTGGTGAAATGGTAATGTTGGCAGGAAATCAACGATTTGATGTGATTAATGAACCTGATGAACTAGGTGTATATCAAGCGGATTGGTTATCTATTGATAATGCAGTGGTTGAGAGATTTTTTGGGCTGCTTTCAAAGCCAAAAACCTTTGAAAGCCTGTTTCACTTGCCTGTACATCCTTTTATACAGCAAGCTTTTTCGATTGTTTCAAAAGCACTTTCCAGTGATGAAATTCCTGATCGTATTGTGGAAATTCGCTTGTGGGAATTACTAGCTTGGTTGTCGGAACAGGGTGGTGTATTTAATCCATTTTCTACCCCATCCTTAAAGTGTCAAATTAGTAAGAAAATTTCAGAAAATTTTGAGTATCACTGGAAAATTGGAGACATTGCAAAATTGTTAAATACCAGTGAAGCTACATTGCGCCGTCATCTCGCTGCAGAAAAAACATCGTTTCGGGAAGTATTAACTACAGTGCGAATGATGCGAGCGTTGAATTTGTTACAACTCACTCAACGCCCAATTTCACAAATCGCCTATGAAGTTGGCTATGAAAGTCATTCACGTTTTTCCGTGAAATTTAAACAACATTTTGGTTGTTCTCCGTTAGAGGTTCGGCAATCGAGTGCTGTTTAACGACTATGTTCCACAATAATAGAAGCTTCGGCAAGGGCATTAGCTTTAGTAAAATAACCGACTACAGCAGGCATTGTATCTGCCGTCACATTTGGCAAGGTTTCTACACTTACTGCTGTGACTTTAATTTCGTAACGATGTTTTTGTCCTTCGGGTGGACAAGCTCCGCCAAAGCCTGGCACGCCAAAATCAGTGCGGGTTTGCAGCGCACCTTGTGGTAAATTAGTACCATCAGCTTTAATGCCTTCAGGAAGAGCGGTCGTATTTGCAGGAATATTTGCAACGACCCAATGCATCCAGCCAATGCCTGTTGGCGCATCTTTATCATAGATCGTCACCACAAAACTTTTCGTCCCTTTCGGGGCATTTGTCCAAGATATCGCTGGTGACAGATTTCCTCCATTGCAACCAAAACCATAATCGGTACTTAACAAGTTTTTAGCGTGAAATCCGTGTTTAGGTAAATCTGGCACATTAATGCTAAAAACTGATGAGTTTGCACAAGATGTACCAGCAATAAGCGAACAAAATACGGTTGAGATTATTTTTTTCATGATTTTTCCTCTTCTGATGTACATGAGGTATTAGTATAGGAAATCTTATTGACTAAAATTGTGCAAAAACGCTCAAATGTTTTTTTATTTCTGATATGGTTTGCAGATTTTTGTGAAAATTAATCGCTTTCTTTTGTTTTATCATCCACTACTTTCCACGGTATAAACCGCTCGAAATCTGTCGAAAGCGAACCCAAGCGTGCTGTAATGTCCTCTGAAGCAATGAGGATGATATATGAACAGCTCGGTAATTTCATCATTATAAGTTAAAAATTGATTATCTAAAGTATTAGTTTTAAAGTTATCACTCATATATCTTCAACTACGTATTACATTTTGAAGAATCTATAAATGTCTTTATTTTTCAGTAATTTACAAAATATTAGACTATATATATTCAAAAAAGAAAGTGTAAAAAGTAAATTAATAATCGTTTCTTATTTCAATCAATTTAGAGATGAGTTGTTAATGTGGCAATGAGGGGAGATAAATAGGCAACATTTGAAGGTTGCCATGTTAATCATCTGGCTTTTTTAGCTTTAAACCTTGCATTTAAGCCTATTCATCGCTAGAATGCAGGCTCCTTGTCATCGCTGAGTTAGAGATCGGCGAATGATGTATTAACAACACTACCTTTTAGGAGTAAAAAATGTCTCTAAGTACTGAAAAAAAAGCAGCAATCGTTGCTGAATTTGGTCGTGATGCGAAAGATACTGGTTCTTCTGAAGTTCAAATCGCATTATTAACTGCACAAATCAACCACTTACAAGCTCACTTTGCTGAGCACAAAAAAGACCACCATGGTCGTCGTGGTTTATTACGTATGGTTTCTCGTCGTCGTAAACTTTTAGACTACTTAAAACGTACTGATCTTGCTTTATATCAAAGCACTATCGCTCGTTTAGGTTTACGTCGCTAATTTTTATTACGATAGTAAAAAATCAAGCCCTCGAATATCGAGGGCTTTTTTTATAGTTTTATTTTAATTTTATAGGCGCTCTTCAGACTATCATCAAAATAAATAAAATATTTGGCTGATATATTAACTTGCCATCTTCTAATGTTCACATAATAAACATACATCTAATTTTAGTTGTTTGTTATGAAATTGCTGTAATGTACTACGGTGACCTACGCTGAGAATGATCATTTCGGGCAGACGCTCTTTAATTGTTTGGTAGAGTAAATGCTCGGTTGTTTCATCCAATGCTGAAGTCGTTTCATCGAGAAATACAACATCTGGTTTAGTGAGTAAAATACGAATAAAGGCCACTCTTTGAAGTTCACCGGGCGATAAAATCGCTTGCCAGTCATTTTTTACATTAAGTGCGTGTATATATTTTCCTAGCGCACAATCCCTCATGGTTTGTTCTAATTCTGTGTGACTTGGATTGATATTTGGATAACAAATTGCTTCTCGTAAACTACCCTGCGGCATATAAGGTCGTTGTGGCAGGAATAAACTTCCCATGCATGGATGCTCTGCAATACCTATGGTTTCAAAAGGATAGATTCCTGCAATTGCTTTTAGCAGCGATGTTTTTCCTGTTCCAGATGCACCTTGAATCAATAGGGCATCTCCATTTTCTAAATGAATATTTAAATTATTGAGTAGTGCATGACCTTGTTCATCTTTAATACCGAAGTTTTTTAAGGCGACACGATGAGAACAATGAAAAGGATGGTGAATGTTTTGTTTATCTAATTCATCCATTTTTGTTATAAAACCATAAAGACGATTTAACCGAGCTTGATAGAGTGTGAATTGCTCATAGAACAAGCGGAAGAATGAAAGTGCGGTCATTAATCGGTTAAATGCTTGGACTGTTTGATGCATATCTCCTAGTTTTATCTGACCAGAAAAAAAACGTGGTGCTTGTAACATTAAAGGTAATAACTTAGCCACGCGAGTTACCCCAGAGTTGAAACTATTTAAGCCCAACATTTTTAATACAATGGACCAACGGTTATGAATAATTTGACGGAATTGATATTGTAAGAAAGTTTGTTCTTTTGGCTCACCATTATAAAAAGCAATGCTTTCTGCATTGTCTCGTACACGGATTAAGGAATAACGATAATCGCCATTGAGTTTCTCTTTTGTAAAATTTAGCTTAATTAGTGGGCGACCAATCCACACGGACATGAGAGTTGCAAAAATAATAAAAGAGTAAATGAAGAAAACGACGCCTTTTTCGATATTAAATCCAAATAAAGTTAACACACCAGAAAGTGACCATAAAATAATCGTAAATTCAATGGTCGTGAGCACCGAGTTAATCATGCCTCGCACAATTTGTACCGTACTGGTAATAAATTCTCTTGCATCTTGTTCGATACGTTGATCGATATTATCCGGTAAATCTCGTTCGTATTTTAGGCGATAGTATTTTTTCTTATTTAGCCAGCGTTTAACAAGTGTTGCATTAAGGCTTTCCAACCAACGAATTTCAAATACTTGTTGAAAGAAGTAATCAGCAATGGCATGTATAACTTGTGCTACCACAAGGAGAGCATTTAGTTTTGCAAAGAACCAAAATTTCTCAATATTTAATTCTTGCATTGAGCTATACAATCCATTGTAAAAAAATGAATTAAGTACACTAAATCGTACTTCCAACAATATCATCATAAAGAGCACTAACAACATTAAAATTAGTTTAATGCTTGTTTTTTTGTTCATTGATGGAGAGACAATACACCAGAATTTTTTGCCGAAAGTAGTTTGTTTTAAGGCTAACATTGTTACGCTAAAGCACAATATCACCCAAAAAAGTGCGGTTAAAATCCAGTTTAAACTATTATTAAGTTCGGTTTGCCAGTTCATTGATTTCCTATAAAAAATGAAAATCCTCTATTCCTATATAGAGATAGAGGATATATTTTTATGAATTAAAAGCTGAATTTTGCACTTAGTACAACTTCACGCGGTGAACCTATAGATAAGTGTTCCATGGTTGCTGTGGTATGAGAGATAAAATAATGTTTATTAGTAAGGTTTTTACCTGTTAAACGTAAATTAAGATCTTGCTTGCCGAGTTTTACGTCATAAGAAATAAAGGCATTATAAAGCGTAGCAGATGGTATTTTTAACCAAGTCGCTTGACCATTATTGATATAGTTAAATCCCCAGCTTCCTTGATATTCAGCACCAGCACCTGTACGCCAATGCCCCCCTAAGAAGTGCCCCCAATCGTAGATTAATGTTAATCCAGCAAGATGTCTTGGTGTACTATCAAAATCAGTACCTATATTTTGTGGTTCAGCATCATCACGCAATACTTTTGTTTTAGTATAAGTATAATTGGCTGAAATTGTTAGTTTGTCAGTTAGCTTGCCATTAATATCAATTTCGATACCTTGAGAACGATCTTTGCCTGCAATTTTAATAACATTTTCATTTGTAGCAGGATCTTTATAGCGTTTTGCGGTGTTATCTTTAATTATATGGAATAAAGCTAGGTTAGCACTTAACCATTCATTATTGTATTTGGTTCCAATTTCAAATTGACGACTTGTTTCAAGTTTGATTTTTTCACCTTTGTAATCCCAGCTACGAGAGGGATTAGGTTTAGCTGACGTACCTACATTTCCATAAATAGACCAGTCAGGTGTAATTAAGTGAACTAAACCTAATTGTGGTAAAAGGGCAAAACCACTGTCATTATTACGGAATTTTTGATTTTCGCGTCCTTGTCCTGATTTTATTTGATGCCATTGTGCCCGAACACCACCAGAAACAATCCATTTGTCACCCAAATAGATTGCATCCTGCACGACTAAACCAAGAGTTTTATATTGTTCTAACATATCGCTAGTTCGTACATCTGTTTTTGACGATGCCTGCCCATTAATCACCTGTGTTGAATTATATTCTGGGGTATCAATAGACATTGTATGTGTTCCGCTACGGCGTAAATCGCCAATCGTTAACTGATATTTTTGTAGTTCAACAGCCGTACGTAATTGGTGAGTAACGGAAGGGGATTGTTCTATAATCCCAATAGCAGATAAATTCAAACTATTATTCACTGCATCGGATGGATTTGTACTGTCAATTCTTCTTGTTACCTTTCTGGTTTTGGCATCATATTTTGTAATACGAGCTTGCCAATCAGAATAATGATTTTTTGCATATCCATAATCTGCTTTCAGAGTCCAATTTGGATTTAATTTGTGTTCAGCATTAAATTGAATAGTATGAGAGTAACCTGTTGTTACATTGATTGGATCATCTAATCTTCTTTCTAATGGAATATCAACAGGTTTTCCATAATTTGGGTTATGGTTAAGCCCAATTTTTTTATTTGTGTCTATGAAAATACCACGATCAAAATCACCTTTATAATCTTGATATTCATAAGACAAGGTTAATTTTGTTGAATCATTTTTCCAAGATAAAGATGGTGCAATGATTGTTTCTTTATTTTCACCAAAATTACGCCAAGAATGTTTTTTCTTGTGATCAGCAACGATGCGATAAGCGAATCCAGTATCAGCAATGGGGCCTGTAACATCAATTCCAAAATTACGGCTATAATTTGAACCGTAACTTGTATCTAACGTTGTTTTATGGTTTTCATAGGAAGGTTTTTTAGTTACAACGTTAATTACGCCGCCTGGGTTTTGCATGCCATATAATACTGAAGCTGGGCCTTTTAGTACTTCAACTCGTTCTACGTTAGCATTAAAGTTACGTGCTAGTGGACTTGCAAGTCCGTTACGCATAATAGAACCATCACGATTTCCACCGTAGCCACGGCGTTTTACTGTATCAAGTGTGCCTGCTAAATTATTACCTTGACTTAAACCACTAATTCCTTTTACTGCGTCTTCTAAAGTACTTGGCTGTTTATCCTGTAATTGTTCTTGTGTCACAATATCAATACTATAAGGTGTATCAATAATTGATGAATTTACGCCCGTAATTTCAGTGCGCTCAGCCTTATAGCCTTTTTCATTAACAAGTTTTGTAATGACTTCAATACCTTCTAATGTGTGTTCATTAGTTGAATGTTCTTTTGCATTTACATTCGCTACAAACGAAACAGAAACTCCAGCAAAAAGTGCGGTGTAAATTAGGCTTAATTTAAAATTCATAAATTGCTTCCCAAAAGTTAAATCTAGGTTAAAAAAGAGTGGCGAGTATAAAAAAATATAATAATTTAAGCAATGAAAATTATTATCATTTAATTGTGTTGCATTGATCAATAGTATTTTTAAAAGGAAATAAAAAAACACCGCACTTTGGATGGAAAAGTGCGGTGTTTTTTAGAAGACTTTATTAATATTTATAGAGTTCGTTATATAAGTTACGCTCAAATTGTACCAGTGGCGCACGTTTTGTTTTGCTTTCCAAATCGCCTGTTGAGTAGCCATTAATAAATTGTACAAAGGCTACTTTTTCCCCTCGAGCATTTGTCATAAATCCGGCTAGGTTATAAACCCCTTTTAAAGATCCAGTTTTAGCAATCACATTTTTTACTAATGGCGGGCTAATTAATCCACCTCGCCCACTGATCGTGCCATCTACACCTGCGATGGGGAAAGTTTCCATTAAATGTAATTTATCTTCGTTTTTGGCGATGTATTCTAAAACGGATAGCATTGTTTTAGGTGCTACAAGATTATGGCGAGACAGACCTGAACCATCGGCTAAAATACTGTTGCCAAAACGAATTCCCTGTTTTTGTAATATGGATTTAATCGCTAATGTACCTAATTGAAAGGATGTAGGGCGTTTATAGTAATTGAATGCCACCGCTCGGAACAATGAATCGGCAATTTGGTTATCCGATTTTTTCATCATTTTTTTCAATAAATCTGGTAATGGTTTGGATAAATGTTTAGCTAATAGCTGACCTTGTTGTGGTTTTTGGGGCAGCATGACTTTGCCATTAAACTCAATACCTAATTGTCTTAATTGACGTTGAATAATCGCAGCAGCATAAGCATCTGTATCTTGCACAGCAAAGCTTAAGCCAAAAGGTTTAGATTGACGGGCTAGACATCCTTTTACTTGATAGCGATTATTGTCGTGTACAACAACATCAAGCTGACAATAAGGCGCTTCATTGCTATCCGCTACATAGACTTGTCCAAACACTTGAATTGGAAATTGTGCAGGTACATTGATTTTTACTGTTTCACCAGGATTTTGATTGGCATCTAGTTCCGCATAAAAACAGTTGTTATCGATATTTGCAGCTGCTGGGGGAGAGTTGAAACACATTGTGAGATCGTTCCAAATCCAACCTAATCCTCGGTCATGACTGGAAAAAACAGAGGTATCTAATACTAAATCGCCATTAATTTTTTTGATACCTTGTTTTTTTAATTCTGCAAGTAAGCTATAAAGTTGGCCGCTAGTGAGATCAGGATCGCCTGTAAAACGCACGATTAAGTGACCATCTAAATTCCCATTTTGAATTTTCCCATTAGTCAAAAGAGCGGTCTCAAATTGGAATTGATCACCTAATGCAAGTTTAGCCGCAACAGCTGTAAAAACTTTTTGTGTACTTGCAGGAAGCATAAAGGTTGAGCCATTATAATCTGCGATAATTTGGTTTTGATTTATATTTTTTGCGATGAAACCTACGCTAGAACCTTCAGGCAATTTTTGTGTTAAATCTGAAACATTAATATTGGCGAAAGTCGGCAGGCTAAAACTCACTGAAAGTAAAAAGGATCCAAGTGCGGTTGAAATTGAAGATAATTTTTTCATATTAGGTTTGTTATGGTTGCTATTTTTTTTTAGACGAACAATAATAAGCCCCGAATGAAATTGAGTAAATCATTTTCTCATTTCAAGTTTATTTTTAATAATACTGCGGCAAGATTTTAGTATTTTGCCGTGGTTTTTGTTTTATTTAGTAAAAGGAAAAACAATGCAACAAATTCCAATGACTGTGCGTGGCGCAGAACAATTACGTGAAGAATTGGATTTCTTAAAAAATGTACGTCGTCCTGAAATTATTAAAGCGATAGCAGAAGCCCGTGAGCACGGTGATTTAAAAGAAAATGCAGAATATCATGCGGCTCGTGAGCAACAAGGTTTTTGTGAAGGCCGTATTCAAGAGATTGAAGGTAAACTTGGTAATGCTCAAGTTATTGATGTCACAAAAATGCCAAATAACGGTAAAGTTATTTTTGGTGCAACCGTTGTGCTTGTAAATACAGATACAGACGAAGAAGTCACTTATCGCATTGTGGGCGATGATGAAGCGGACATTAAATCTGGTTTGATTTCGGTTAATTCACCAATTGCGAGAGGTTTAATTGGTAAAGAATTAGATGATACCGTTAATATTACAACGCCTGGCGGTGTCGTTGAGTTTGATATTATTGAAGTGAATTATATTTAAATAAAAAAGTGCGGTTAAAAATGACCGCACTTTTGTTGTTATTTGCGTGGAAGCTGAATTTTTGCTTCTTCGCTTGGGCGATAAAGCACCAAAATATGCCCGATAGTTTGTACTTGTGCAGCTTTAGTTTCACGCACAATCGCATCGATAATAAGTTGTTTTGTTTCGCGATCTGCACCAGCAACTTTTACTTTAATGAGTTCGTGATGATTAAGTGCATTTTCAATTTCAGCAAGTACGCCTTCGGTTAAGCCATTTCCACCAAGCATAACGACTGGGTTAAGATGGTGCGCAAGACCTTTTAAAAATTGTTTTTGTTTGGTTGATAAGGTTGTCATAAGGATTCCTAATTAAAAAGAGCGGTTGATTTTCTCAATGTTTTTCACTGATTTCAATCAGCTTCGGCTTGAATTCGGCAGATTGTAACCAAATATAAGCAAAACTACTACCAAAAATAGAAGATTATGGGAAAGAAAAAACGTTCAGCGAGTTCTTCTCGCTGGCTAAATGAACATTTTAGTGATCAATTTGTGCAAAAAGCGCATAAGCAAAAGTTGCGATCACGCGCTTATTTTAAGATTGATGAGATTCAGCAAACGGATAAATTATTTAAACAAGGAATGACCGTGGTCGATCTCGGCGCAGCACCTGGCGGTTGGTCGCAATATGTGGTGGGGCAAATTGGTGGCAAAGGTCGAGTGATTGCTTGTGATATTTTGGAAATGGATCCCATTGTAGGCGTTGATTTTCTGCAAGGCGATTTCCGTGATGAAAACGTTTTGAATGCTTTATTAGCGCGCGTAGGCGAAGATAAAGTTGATGTTGTGATGTCTGATATGGCACCAAATTTTAGTGGAATGCCGTCAGTGGATATTCCACGCGCAATGTATTTGGTCGAGCTTGCTTTAGATATGTGTAAACAAGTCTTGGCAACCAAAGGAAGCTTTGTTGTTAAAGTTTTCCAAGGTGAAGGCTTTGATGAATATTTAAGAGAAATTCGTTCTTTATTTAATGTGGTGAAAGTGCGTAAGCCTGAAGCATCACGCGGACGTTCTCGCGAAGTATATATTGTGGCAACAGGCTATAAAGGTTAATTGCTTTGATAGCTTTTCATTGCTAATAATGTATAGTATCTTGTAAAAAATTTTTTAACTTAGGAAAGGTAGGTTAGACTTTGAACGATATGGTCAAAAATCTGGTGCTTTGGGTGGTAGTCGCAGTCATTATGATGACTGCATACCAGAGTTTTAATTCCTCTTCGGTAGATAATTCTACTGATTATACAACCTTTGTTTACGATGTAAGCAACGGACAAGTGACAGCGGCACGTTTTGATGCTAATGAGATTACGGTAACGAAAACGGATGGTTCTAAATATTCAACCGTAATGCCCCCACTTGAAGACAAAAAATTGCTTGATGATTTGTTAAGCAAAAAAGTCAAGGTGGAAGGTACGCCATTTGAAAAACGTGGTTTCTTATCCCAAATTTTAATTTCTTGGTTCCCAATGTTATTCCTTGTGGGCGTATGGGTATTCTTTATGCGCCAAATGCAAGGCGGTGGTGGCAAAGCGATGAGCTTTGGTAAAAGCCGCGCAAAAATGCTGAACCAAGATCAGATTAAGGTTACTTTTGCGGATGTCGCTGGTTGCGATGAAGCAAAAGAAGAAGTGGGCGAAATCGTTGATTTCTTGCGTGATCCGAATAAATTCCAAAACTTGGGTGGTAAAATTCCAAAAGGTATCCTTATGGTAGGGCCTCCAGGTACTGGTAAAACCTTACTGGCTCGTGCTATCGCAGGGGAAGCAAAAGTTCCATTCTTCACTATTTCTGGTTCTGATTTCGTAGAAATGTTTGTGGGTGTTGGCGCATCACGTGTACGAGATATGTTTGAACAGGCTAAGAAAAATGCACCTTGCTTAATCTTCATTGATGAAATCGATGCTGTGGGTCGCCAACGTGGTGCGGGTTTAGGTGGTGGACATGATGAACGTGAACAAACCTTAAACCAAATGCTGGTTGAAATGGATGGGTTTAGTGGTAATGACGGCGTAATTGTTATTGCAGCAACTAACCGCCCAGATGTGCTTGACCCAGCCTTAACTCGTCCAGGTCGTTTTGACCGACAAGTTGTTGTTGGTTTACCTGATGTAAAAGGTCGTGAGCAAATCTTAAAAGTCCATATGCGAAAAGTGCCTGTAGCACAAGATGTTGATGCAATGACATTGGCTCGTGGTACGCCTGGCTATTCTGGTGCAGATTTAGCAAACTTAGTGAATGAAGCCGCTTTATTTGCTGCTCGAGTGAATAAACGTATGGTAACCATGCTTGAGTTTGAAAAAGCGAAAGATAAAATCAATATGGGGCCAGAGCGTCGAACCATGATTATGACGGATAAGCAAAAAGAGTCCACTGCTTATCATGAAGCTGGCCATGCGATTGTGGGTTATTTAGTACCTGAACATGATCCTGTACACAAAGTGACGATTATTCCTCGTGGACGAGCATTGGGTGTGACATTCTTCTTGCCTGAAGGTGATCAAATTAGTATTAGCCAAAAACAATTGGAAAGTAAGCTTTCTACCTTGTATGCGGGGCGTTTAGCAGAAGATTTGATTTACGGTGAGGAAAATATCTCAACGGGTGCATCGAATGATATTAAAGTAGCGACTAATATCGCGCGTAATATGGTGACGCAATGGGGATTCTCTGACAAATTAGGTCCAATTCTTTATACGGAAGATGAGGGCGAGGTTTTCTTAGGTCGTTCAATGGCGAAAGCAAAACATATGTCAGATGAAACCGCTCATGCAATTGATGAAGAAGTTCGTGCAATTGTAAATCGTAACTATGCGAGAGCAAGACAGATTTTGACTGATAATATGGATATTCTGCACGCAATGAAAGATGCGTTAGTCAAATATGAAACCATTGAAGAAGAACAAATTAAACAATTGATGAATCGTGAACCAGTCACACCGCCATCAGGTTGGGGAGAACCGAAAACACAACAGGCTGCTTATGCAAATTCAACAACGAATGATGCAAAGCCTGAAAGTGCGGTAGAAAATACCGACGATTTTAATGTTTAACTTATCAAAGCCTTTCTTCGGAAAGGCTTTATTTTTATCAGAAATAGATAGATCTGTTCATTATTTAGGCATAGAATGATTATAACCAAACAGCAATGATTATTTTCAGGTAATGTAATTTATAAGGAGTTCACATGAAAAATAGAAGTCCATTATTTTTTTTATCGATGGTTACAATAGGGAGTCATGTTCAGGCGTTTGATGCAAATACGGATACTGTAAATAATTGGGATACTGTAGATATACATAGTCATGGTAAAAAAGTTGAGGATACATCTGATAAAATTAAGTATGAATTTAATTATAAGGACGGAGATATTATTGGTACAAAAAATTGGCAACCACATTCCGGTGGAAGTACAATAAATAAGATAATTGATGTTAGGAATAGAACATCATCAACAGATGCCTTAAAAAAAGATATAACAGAAACAACAATAAAAACTCCGGGAAATTTGAATATTATACATGTTGATGATGGCACTCCAATTAGCTGGCAAGATGGAGTACAGGTGTATAATTCTAATAATAAGAATGTTGAAAGATCTGAAACTATACTTAATTTTGATACAGAGCTTAATGTTGATATAACTACACATAGAAATTATTCTAGTCGTTATTATTCTATATTTAATGTTTTTGATGTTGATGGACAAGGTAATAGTGCTGGAGATGTAACAAAACCAGTTTCAATTGTCAATTTATTAAAGAAAACGACTGTAAAAACTACTGCACAATCTATACCAGAAAAAACAGATTTAAGTTTACCTGAAAGAAGGGTTAATGTATTTTTGGCTAAAAGTAATGGCGGTGGAGAATCGCATCTTACTTTTAAGGATGATTTAACAATGGAGAGTAAATCTACTAAAGATAATCTACAATTAACTGGATTCCGTTTAGAAAATAGAGATGAAAATCGTTTTAAAAAAGTTTCAGAAAAAGACACTATTGACAAAGAAAATGGAGGATCAACACTTACTTTTGAAGGAAATGTAGGTAGTTCGATGACTGGAAACACAACAACAAAATTGTGGTTTTTATCAAATACTCAAATTGGGGGGGGGTAAAAGTTACAAGTAAAGCAGGAAAAACATTTACTTCAGAAATATTAAATACTTCTACTGATAACAACGCTGAGAGTCTTAACCTTTATTCAAAGACTACTACAAATGGAGAAAGTAAGTTACTATTTAATTCAAATATGAATTTAATTACTTCAAATAAGAATGGAAGTATTTGGGGTATGTTTCTTGATGCAGAAGAAAATGGTAAAAATATTTTAGAATTCAATGGAGATAAAAATGAAATAAAAACCAGTAATGATGGAACTAGTGCTTGGGTATATGGAATTAAAACTTCTTCTACAAATGGAGAAAATAATATCAAGTTAAAAAACACTAATATAACGACTAATTCTAATTATGTTGCAAGAAGTATTGAAATATCTGATGAAAATCTTGGTAAAAATAATTTTGAATTAGAGAATGCAAATATTAACACAGTAGGTAATTATTCTTATGGGATTAATATAGAAAGTAGTAATAAAAATAATGGTAGTGGAGAAAATACTATAAATTTTAAAGGAGAAAATACTTTTAATTCAACAGGAGGAAAAAGTGCTTGGGGATTTAGAATAGTAAAAAATAAAGTTAACAGAGGAGAAGGAACAAAAATAACGTCTGATCAAGATTCAACTTTAAATATAGTATCTAAGGGAAATACTGTTAGCCATGGTATTTATTTATCTCATGAAGAAGAAAATAATAAAGCCAATACTACATTTAATGGAAAAGTAAATATAGATGTTTCTACAAATGATCAAGGATATGGAGTATATCACAGCCATAAGAAACAAAATAATGTTACTAATACAGTGTTTAATAATGATACTGTTATTCGTATAAATGGTAATGGAAGAAAAATGGCAGTCTATAATGAAACTCCAGAAACTACACCAGATGATTCAAAAAGTATAATATCATTTAATAAGAAATTAACTATTGATGGAGAGCCAACAGATCCTGCATTAGTCTCTAGTGGAAAAAATGCTGAAATAACTGTTGCAGGTAAAGATGATGTAAATATATTAGGCAATATTTTTACATCAAATAAAGGGAAAGTTACTTTAAATTTATTAAATAAAAATTCTTATTTAGTAGGGCTTGCTAAGAATAATGATACTGGAATTATAGATATGAAGTTGGCTAATTCTAGTAATTGGTTAATGACTGATGATTCAAAAATAAATACATTGGATATTTCTTCTGAGGGAACAGTTCATTTTTCAAATACAGAAAATACGGCAACATTATCTGTTGATAATTTAAAAGGTAATGGTGGAATATTTAAAATGCAAGGAAATGTTCAGGCTGGAAAAACAGACTTGCTGTCTATAAAAACTAGTAGTGAAGGAAATCACTATATAGAGTTTAAAAATATGGCAGATTCCAAATCTACGGGAACGGAAGTGTTGCAATTAGTGGAAAGTTCAGGTAAGGCAAAAGACTACAAGGCGGTATTTTCATTACTTAATGAAGATAATCATGTATCGGTTCTTACAGATGATAAAAAGCCTAGCCATCCTAAAGCTGTCATAGAAAAAGGTGCATACCTATATACATTAGGTAGAGCCACTGACTCTAAAATTGTTTCTATTACTGATGCGAATGTAAATAACTGGTATCTATTCCCTTATGAGGACGATGGTAAGGGCAAATTGACGCCAGGGGCAGAAAGTAGCCTAAGTTTTAGTAACACAATCTATCAAATTAACTTATTAAATACAGAAACATTAGTTCAGCGACTTGGGGAAATCCATTTTGATAAAACAGATTTAAAACCTCATAATGCTTGGATTAAACATGTTAATGGAAAATATACAAGTTTTGCCAATGACACCATCGGTAGTTTTAGTACTCATTATTGGGGAATTAAAGCCGGTTTTGATTGGTTGAGTTTAAGAAATAATTGGGTTAATTATAATGGGATTTCGATTGAAAATCTAAATGCTTCCACATACCCTAAACGTTTTGAAGGTAAAACAAAAATATACGGTAAAGGCATTGGTATTTATTCTACCTGGTTAAATAAAAATAATGATATTTACGTCGATTTAGTCGGTAAGATGATGCGGTATAAAGGAAAATACGACATTGTGAATTATTCTAATGAAAATATTAAATCAAATAATGCAAGTATTAATTCTTACTTATTATCTATTGAGACTGGAAAAAGATCTTATCTTTTACAGAAAAAAGAAAAAGCATTTTATATTCAACCTGAAATGCAATTGATTTATCAATTTGTAGATGATTATACACTTCATTCTTCAAATGGTTTGAAATCAATGACTAAAAATTCAAATAGTTTAATTGGACGTATTGGATTTAGAGCTGGATTAGATTTTTATGGCGATAGTGTGTTAAGCCCTTATATTAAGCTTATGTATAATAAGGAATTTTTAGGCTCAGTCCTTAATGATCTAAATACAGCTAAAATAGAAATGAATAATAAGGATGATTGGTTTAATTACGGAGTAGGTATCAGCCATGAAAATAAGAAAAAAGGAAGACAGATTTACTTGGATGTTCAACGCTCTAATAAACATTTAATTCGACAAGATTGGCAAGTTAATTTAGGATTAAGATACAGCTTCTAATTTAACTAGTTGAGATAAATCATTCTACGTTCTATGTTAATAGCCTTTCTTCGGAAAGGCTTTATTTTTTCCTAATGATTTTTTTCTTGAGCGTATTCCGCTATAATCGCCCACCAAAATCACTCTAAAAACTAACCGCACTTTATGAAACTTTACGCGAATAATAAATGTCTTGATTTAAGCGTGCCTCAAATTATGGGAATCCTTAATTTTACGCCTGATTCTTTTTCTGATAGAGGACAGTTTTTTAGCTTGGATAAAGCGCTTTTTCAAGTTGAAAAAATGTTGGAAGAAGGAGCGACAATTATTGATATTGGTGGTGAATCTACGCGTCCGTCATTCCTTTATAATGATGCGGATGAAGTCTCTGAACAAGAAGAATTGCATCGTGTTGTGCCAGTAGTGGAGGCGGTGCGAAGCCGTTTTGATTGCTGGATTTCTGTCGATTCTTCAAAAGCAGTTGTGATGCGTGAAGCAGCAAGTGTTGGAATGGATTTGATTAATGATATTCGTGCTTTGCAAGAGCCAAATGCGTTAGAAACCGCAGTAAAACTAGCTTTACCTGTTTGTATCATGCATATGCAAGGGCAACCTAGAACGATGCAGGCAAATCCTCATTATGAGAATGTCGTACAAGATGTATTCGCTTTTTTACAGAAACGTACTAATGAATGTCTTTCTGCTGGTGTTAAAAAAGAAAACTTAATTTGGGACATGGGATTTTGTTTTGGTAAGTCTGTACAGCATAATTATCAATTATTACAAAATCTGAATGAATTTTGTCATAGTGGATATCCTGTGTTAGCGGGATTATCTCGCAAATCAATGATTGGTGCGGTGCTTGATAAACCCGTCGATCAGAGAGTGATAGGCAGTGCGGCAGGCACGCTTATTGCAGCGCAAAAAGGTGCAAAAATTTTACGCGTACATGATGTTGCTGCAACATCAGATATGCTCAAAGTTTGGCAGGCAACAGAAAATGCCTGATGATTTTATAACGATAAAAAATTAAAGGAATTGTGTTATGGTAAATCGTAAATATTTTGGAACAGATGGTGTGCGTGGAAAAGTGGGTACTTATCCAATTACACCAGATTTCGCATTAAAATTAGGTTGGGCTGCAGGAAAAGTATTAGCTTCTCAAGGTTCTAAAATGGTTTTAATCGGTAAAGATACTCGCATTTCTGGATATATGTTGGAATCAGCCCTTGAAGCAGGTTTGGCTGCTGCGGGGTTATCTGCTGCATTTACCGGCCCTATGCCTACACCCGCTATTGCTTATTTAACCAGAACTTTCCGTGCTGAAGCGGGTATTGTGATCTCGGCCTCTCATAATCCTTATTATGATAATGGCATTAAATTCTTTTCAGCAAAAGGGACTAAATTACCTGATGAAATTGAAGAAGCCATTGAAGCGATGTTAGAGCAACCGATGGATTGTGTGGAATCTGCAGAATTAGGTAAAGCAAGTCGTATTAATGATGCAGCCGGACGCTACATTGAGTTTTGTAAAGGCACATTCCCAGCTCACTTAGGCCTAGAAGGTTATAAGATCGTGGTAGATTGTGCAAATGGTGCGACCTATCATATTGCGCCTAACGTGTTGAGAGAGCTTGGTGCGGAAGTCATTGAAATTGGTACAGATCCAAATGGTTTGAACATTAATGAAAAATGTGGCGCAACGGATGTGACAGCATTGCAAGCGAAAGTAGTTGAAATGAAAGCTGACGTTGGCTTAGCTTATGATGGCGATGGTGACCGCATTATGATGGTCGATCATTTAGGAAATAAAGTTGATGGCGACCAAATTCTCTTTATTATTGCACGTGAAGCATTGCGCTCAGGCCAATTAAAAGGCGGTGTCGTTGGCACATTAATGAGTAATATGAGCTTAGAGATTGCGTTGAAAATGCTTGGTGTTCCTTTCTTACGTGCAAATGTAGGTGACCGTTACGTATTGGAAAAAATGGTTGAAAACGATTGGACGCTTGGTGGTGAGAATTCTGGACATATTATCATTGCGGATAAGAATACAACGGGTGACGGCATTGTTGCGTCATTGGCTGTATTGGCGGCGATGGCACAGCATAAATTATCATTAAATGAATTAGCGAGTGCGGTTAAATTATTCCCACAAGTGTTAATCAATGTACGTTTTGCAGGTGGGGATAATCCACTTGAAAGTGACGCTGTAAAATCTGTTGCCGCAGACGTTGAAAAACGTTTAGAAGGCAAAGGTCGTATTTTATTGCGTAAATCGGGTACGGAACCACTTATTCGAGTTATGGTGGAATGCCAAGACGCTACACTTGCACAACAATGTGCAGAAGAAATTGCAGAAGCAGTTAAATCTCATTAATTTTTTAACCGCACTTTATTTAGTGCGGTTTATTTTTATCAAATACTTAGGAAAGCAAATGAATATTTTTATTATGCGTCATGGCGAGGCTGAAGTAATGGCTAATAGTGATAAAGCTCGTCGCTTAACTGCTTATGGTATTAAACAAGCTTTTTCTCAAGGAGAATGGTTAAAACAGCATTTAAGTACACTATTAATTAATTCACTAGATCGTATTTTAGTTAGCCCTTATGTTAGAGCTCAAGAAACCTTTCATCAAGTTAATCAAGCTTTTGATTTGGAGTTAGAAAATAAACTTGAAACTTGGGAGGGAATAACCCCTTATGGCCATGCGCATTCAGTCATTGATTATTTAGAAGTGCTGAAACATGATGGGGTTAAATCTGTGTTGATTATTTCTCATTTACCTTTAGTGGGAGAAATCGTTGCTGAACTGTATGGAAAACGAAATCCAATACCATTTTATCCTGCAACGATTGCTCAATTATTATGGGATGGTAATAAATCAGAAATATTGATACATCAAGCATCTAGAGAAATTCATAAAATTGATTAAATCTAAAACATATATTCATATACATTTCTTTACAAAAAATAAAGTTTTTCTATGGAACTTTTTTTAAAATATATTTAATATCAATATGTTAATGCTCTTTTTGCACTTGTTTATTTATCAGAAATGTAAATTTTTGTATTAGCTATTTTCTTTTAATAAAATTTCCGTAAACTACGCCACATCAAAGCAATAGGGCTTTGCCGTAATCAAGATTTATTCTATGGAGAAAATTATGAAAAAATTAACACTAGCATTAGTTTTAGGTTCAGCTTTAGCGGTAACTGGTTGTTTCGATAAAGAAGAAGCTGCACAAAAAGTTGACGCAGCTAAACAAGCTTCAACTGAAGTGAAAAACACTGCAGTAGAGAAAGCCGCTGAAGTTAAAGATGCAGCAATGGCACAAGTTGAACAAGTAAAAGATGCTGCTACTTCTAAAATGACTGAAGTTAAAGATGCAATTTCTGAAAAAGCAACTCAAGCAGCTGATGCAGTAAAAGAAGCTGCAAAATAATGCTTTAATCAATTTAAATGATAAAATCCCTGTTAAAGAAATTTAATAGGGATTTTTTATTTAGGAAAACAAAATATGTTATGTGCAATTTATAAAAGTAAAAAGAAACCGGGAAGCTATCTGTATATTGCGAAAAGAGACGATTTTTCTCAAGTGCCAGAAGTGTTACTGAGCCACTTTGGAAAACCAGAATTAGTCATGATGTTTAATTTACTTGGGAATAAGCCGCTACATAATGTAGATAGTAATGAGGTATTGGAAAAAATTAAACAACAAGGATTTTATTTGCAAATACCAAAACAAGATGATGGTTTATTTAATAGCTTGAGTGAGATCAAATAAATTGTTTATTTTTGATACGAAAAAGAGAAAATTTGCGTTATCTCAAATTTTTAAAGGAAAAATTCTTTTAAAATCCACCGCACTTTTTAAAGGAGAGAAAAATGAGTAGCTTTTTTGTTGCGGGGACAGATACGAATGTGGGAAAAACCACGGCAACCCGCGCGATTATTCAAGCCTTGCAAAAACAAGGTGTGCAAGTGGTTGGCTATAAACCCATTGCTTGTTGCGGTGAGGAAAGTATTTACCCTGCGATGCAAGAAGAAAATACATCAGATTATGATAATTTATCAAATTCAGATGTATTAACATTAATGGATTCTACCAAAGAAAATGTGTCCTACAAGGATATTAATAGTTATACATTTAGCCATAGCGCACCGATGCTGACACAAGATAGGACGCGTATTAAGTTAGATAAAATTAATCATGATTTAACTCGATTAAATCAAAATTATCAGTCTGTGGTGGTTGAGGGCTCGTTTGGTTTAATGACTCCAATGGCGGAAGGAAAAAGTTTTGCTGATTGGGTTGCTCAACGAAAAATGCCTGTGGTTCTTGTGGTTGGTATTAAAGATGGTTGTGTGAATCACGCGTTGTTAACTGTGCAAGCGATTCAACAGCTAGGCGTTCCGTTATTGGGCTGGATAGCTAACCGTGTTAATCCATTATTGAGCCATTATGCAGAAATTGTTGATTTGCTTGTTGAGCATATTGATGCGCCGCTTTTAGGTAAAATTCCTTATTTGCATAAACCAGAAGAGCAAGAATTGGGACATTATTTGACGGATATTGATCGATTAATGTATATGCAAACAGAGTTAGTCAAATAATAAAGTGCGGTTAAAGTTTTTTATATTTAGATAAGGGCGTAAATAACGCCCTTATTTTGTGGAAGAAAGTTTAAATTATTGAGGTCTTACACCTAACATATGACAAATTGCATAAGTTAATTCACTACGATTTAGCGTATAGAAATGGAAGTCATTCACTCCTTCACGAGATAAAATTTTCACCATATCCATCGCAACACTTGCAGCTACAAGATTACGAGTAGTTTGATCATCGTCTAATCCTTCATAAGCGTTAACAAGCCATGCAGGAATTTTTACATTAGTGAAAGAAGCCATTTTTTGTAATTGCTTAAAGTTAGTTACAGGTAAAATGCCCGGCACGATTTCAGTATCAATACCAATTGATGCACAACGATCACGGAAGCGAAGGTAGTTTTCAATATCAAAGAAAAATTGAGTGATAACATGATTTGCACCCGCATCAATTTTACGTTTCAAATTGATTAAATCTGCTTGTGCTGATTTTGCTTCTGGATGAACTTCTGGATAAGCTGCTACAGAAATATCAAAATCAGCGACAGAACGGAGTAATTCCACCAGATCTGACGCATAAAATGGTTTTTTAGCATATCCTTTGGGTTCGTCACCGCGTAACGCAACGATGCGACGAATACCACTGTCCCAGTAATCTTTAGCAATTTGTTTTAATTCTTCAGGAGTAGCATCAATACCAGTTAAATGCGGAGCAGCCTCTAAGCCAGTTTCTTGTTTGATTGCTTTTACAATACTATGAGTGCGGTCACGCTCGCCAGAGTTTGCGCCGTAAGTAACAGAAACGAATTTAGGTTTTAACACTTTTAAACGATGAATTGAATCCCATAAAAGCGTTTCCATTTTTTCATTTTTTGGTGGGAAAAATTCAAAAGAAACATTAATTTTTTTATTGAAGTCAGCGATGTGCTGATTAAGCGTGTCAATTTCTTTAGCGTAGCTCATAAAAATTCCTATAGCTAGTATGATGATATTTGAGTTAACAATAAAATAACTTTATGTATGAGTCAATTTTAATAAATTCATTAAAAACATTAATTTAGTTAATGTAAATAGGTTTCAGCAAAAATACTAAAATATTGCATAAAAAATTAGCATTAATGAAATAAATATGTATAATACTCCGACCCTGTAAATGTGCGAATTCCCATCGTACATTATTTTATCGAGATCTCACTCGAAGGGGTGGCGATTAAGATCAATGGTTGTGTTCATAAGAACACTGGGTATCAAACTAATTTTTGGTAATTAATTAATGAAAACTTTTGTAGCAAAACCAGAAACGGTTAAACGCGACTGGTACGTAGTAGATGCGACAGGTAAAACTTTAGGTCGTTTAGCGACTGAATTAGCACGTCGTCTTCGTGGTAAACACAAGGCTGAGTACACTCCACACGTAGATACTGGTGATTACATCATCGTTATCAACGCAGACAAAGTGGCAGTAACTGGTCGTAAAGAAACAGATAAACTTTACTACTGGCACACTGGCTATGTAGGTGGTATTAAACAAGCGACTTTCAAAGAAATGATCGCTCGCCGTCCTGAAGCAGTGATTGAAATTGCGGTTAAAGGTATGTTGCCAAAAGGTCCATTAGGCCGTGCAATGTTCCGTAAATTAAAAGTGTACGCAGGTGCTGAACACCAACACGCTGCACAACAACCACAAGTATTAGATATTTAATCACGAGGTTTAGAAAATGGCAGAGAATCAAAACTACGGCACAGGTCGCCGCAAAAGCTCTTCAGCTCGTGTATTTATCAAACCGGGCAGTGGTAAAATCACTATCAACCAACGTGAATTAGACGTTTACTTCGGCCGTGAAACTGCGCGCATGGTAGTACGTCAACCATTAGAATTGGTTGAGTTAACTGATAAATTAGACCTATACATCACTGTTAAAGGTGGTGGTATTTCTGGTCAAGCGGGTGCAATCCGTCACGGTATCACTCGTGCATTGATGGAATACGATGAAACATTACGCCCAGCACTTCGTGCAGCTGGTTTCGTTACTCGTGACGCACGTCGCGTTGAACGTAAAAAAGTGGGTTTACACAAAGCACGTCGTCGTCCACAATACTCAAAACGTTAATTTTTATTTTCGTTTCGAAAAAGAAAAGCAGAGAGAAATCTCTGCTTTTTTGTTATCTAACTTATTGATTATAAAACAATAAAAAAGAATTATTTGGCAAATGACTTACGCTTTGTGGTAGAATACACACCCCTTGTAAAATATAGAATATTTTTGGATCTTCGGAGGAATAAATGTCCAGCGCATCAAGTAAACGTTCAGTAATGACTCTTTTTTCAAATAAAGATGATATTTACTGTCATCAGGTAAAAATTGTTTTAGCTGAAAAAGGTGTACTTTATGAGAACGAAGAAGTTGATTTGCAAGCATTACCAGAAGATTTAATGGAATTAAATCCGTATGCTACAGTGCCTACGTTAGTTGATCGTGATCTTGCTTTGTTTAGTTCGCGAATTATTATGGAATATCTTGACGAGCGTTTTCCGCATCCACCATTAATGCAAGTGTATCCAGTTTCTCGAGCAAAAGATCGTCTTTTGATGTTACGAATTGAACAAGATTGGTATCCAACTCTCAAGAAAGCAGAAAATGGTACAGAAAGTGAAAAAGCTGAAGCGCTCAAACAATTAAAAGAAGAACTTTTAGCGATTACACCAGTTTTCCAGCAAACACCTTATTTCATGAATGAAGAGTTTGGTTTAGTGGACTGTTATGTTGCTCCATTGTTATGGAAATTAAAACATTTAGGCGTAGAATTTACAGGTCCAGGTAGTAAACCGATTAAGGGATATATGGATCGTGTATTTAGTCGAGATTCATTCTTGCAGTCTGTAGGTGAGGCTGCACCAAAAAATTTAATGGATGATAAGTAATGGAATACAAAGCTTCCCCTAAGCGCCCTTATTTATTACGCGCCTATTATGATTGGCTCGTAGATAATAGTTTTACGCCTTATTTAGTTGTTGATGCGACTTACTTAGGTGTGAATGTTCCTGTCGAATATGTAAAAGATGGGCAGATTGTATTGAACTTATCTGCCAATGCTACGGGTAATTTACAGCTTACAAATGATTTCATCCAGTTTAATGCCCGATTTAAAGGTGTCTCTCGTGAACTGTATATTCCAATGGGCGCAGCGCTTGCGATCTATGCTCGTGAAAATGGTGATGGCGTGATGTTTGAGCCAGAAGAGGTTTACGATGAACTTAATTCTGAGCCAGATACTGAACAACCAACTGGTTTTCATGAGGCTGTAGATAGCCCTAGAAAACGAGAAGAAAAAAAGAAAACAAAATCAGTTTCTCATTTAAGAATTGTTGATTAAGAAAAAACGCGATGAAGTTATCATCGCGTTTATTTTTATAAATCACCTTGCTTTTCAATAAAGTGGAGAATTTTTTCTTCAATTCCTTTTGAATCTAATCCCAAATCTTTTAATGCCTCTTGCTGTGTTGCTTGTGGAATAAAATAATCGGGCAAACCAAGCTGTAAAAGTGCGGTTGATTTTCCAGATGAATTTAGTACTTCAGCAACCGCAGATCCTGCTCCACCTTGAATTGCATTTTCTTCTAATGTGACTAAATAATCATGAGTTTGTGTAAGCACATTAATCATTTCAATATCAATCGGTTTCACAAAACGCATATCGACAACTGTTGCATTGAGTTTTTCTGCTGCCTCTAAAGCGGACGGTAAAAGGGTACCAAAATTTAAAATCGCAATTTTTTGACCTTCTCGAATTAAACGTGATTTACCGATAGGAAGCATTTCTAAAGGTGTTAGTTCAACACCAATGGCATTTCCGCGAGGATAGCGCACTGCCGCTGGTTTTCCACATTGATAACCTGTATAGAGCATTTGACGGCATTCATTTTCATCACTTGGTGTCATGATGATCATATTTGGAATACAACGCATAAAGCTGAGATCAAATGCTCCTTGGTGTGTTGGGCCATCAGCGCCTACGATACCCGCTCGATCAATCGCAAATAATACAGGCAGATTTTGAATGGCAACATCGTGAATCAATTGGTCGTAAGCACGTTGTAGAAATGTCGAGTAAATCGCGACTACAGGTTTATATCCGCCAATAGCAAGTCCAGTGGCAAACGTGACGGCGTGTTGTTCAGCAATCGCTACATCAAAATATTGTTCTGGGAAACGTTGAGAAAACTCCACCATGCCAGAACCTTCGCGCATTGCTGGTGTGATACCAATAATTTTGGAATCTTTTTCTGCCATTTCGCATAGCCAATCACCAAAAATTTTCGAATAAGTTGGCTTGGTATTGTGTTTAGGCAATTCACCACTGATTGGGTCAAATTTGGGTACGCCGTGGAAACCAATTGGATCTTTTTCTGCTGGAGCGTATCCTTTACCTTTTTTCGTTTTGATATGTAAGAATTGTGGTCCCTTCAGATTACGCATATTCGTAAGTGTTGCCACTAATTCGTCAATATTATGCCCATCCACCGGGCCAATATAATTAAAACCGAGTTCTTCAAATAATGTACTTTCTGGCGAAAACATCACTCCTTTCATATGTTCTTCGGTTTTTTTCATAAAGTTTTTTACAGGTGGAACTTTATCGAGAATTTTTTTACTTCCATCTCGTAATGTGGAGTAGATAGAACCAGAGAAAATACGAGCAAGGTGATTATTTAACGCGCCAACATTTTCTGAAATAGACATTTCATTGTCATTTAAAATGACCAACATATCAGTGTGAACGGAACCTGCGTGATTCAGCGCTTCAAAAGCCATTCCTGCAGTAATTGCACCGTCACCGATTACGCATACCGTTTTTCTACCTGCATTTTCTCGTTCTGCGGCGACAGCAATACCTAATCCAGCACTAATAGAAGTAGAGGAGTGGCCAACGCTTAATACGTCAAATTCACTTTCTTCACGCCAAGGGAAAGGATGAATACCGTCTTTTTGGCGAATTGTGGACATTTTATCTCGACGACCCGTTAAAATTTTGTGGGGATAAGCTTGATGTCCAACATCCCAAATTAACTGATCAAATGGGGTTTTATACACGTAATGTAGTGCAACGGTTAGCTCTACGGTGCCTAAACCTGATGCTAAATGCCCGCTAGTTTGACTAACAGATTCTAAAAGATAACCGCGTAATTCTTGGCAGAGTTGTGGCAGCTGATCTTTATTTAAAAGACGCAAATCTTCTGGTGAATTAATCAAAGATAATAAGGGGTAATTGTTCATATTGTTAGTCATTTTAAAAACGTTATAATTTTTGACCGCACTTTGTGAGCATTGATGCGGTCGGTATTAACTTTTTCTAGTAATAATGAATTCAGCTAATGCACGAAGTGCGGTCGTATCAAAAGGAATTTTTTCTAATTCAGACAAAGCACTTTGATATAGGTCTTGCGCTTTTTGTTTTGCGCCGCTTAACCCAAGTAATTTGGGATATGTACTTTTATCTAAATCAAGATCGGCGCC
Organism: Haemophilus haemolyticus; assembly: GCF_003352385.1. Lineage (NCBI taxonomy): Bacteria > Pseudomonadati > Pseudomonadota > Gammaproteobacteria > Pasteurellales > Pasteurellaceae > Haemophilus > Haemophilus haemolyticus. The sequence goes on from NZ_CP031243.1 coordinate 1,233,673, forward strand.
GACTTGTTTGCCAATTTCTGCGCTATCACCCTCAATATCTAAAATATCGTCTTGAACTTGAAAGGCTAAGCCAATGGCTTCCGCATATTGTGTTAAGGATTGTTCTAACGTTTTGTCGGCAAAATGCGGAGAACAAATAAAACCTAATTTTAATGCAGCAATCAGCAATGCGCCCGTTTTGTTACGATGGATTAATTCTAATTCGCTTAAACTAATTTGTTTATGCTCAGAAATAAGATCTAAACTTTGCCCTAAACACATTCCTTGTACGCCAGCGCCTTGCGCTAAAATTTGAACTAAAGCCAGTTTTTGTTCAGAAGAAATATTTGGCGTTTTAGTTAACATTTCAAAAGCAAAACTTTGAAGGGCATCGCCCGCAAGAATAGCCGTAGCTTCATCAAATTGGATGTGACAAGTAGGATGCCCACGACGCAAATTGTCATTATCCATTGCTGGTAAATCATCGTGAATTAAGGAATATGCATGAATGGCTTCAATAGCGGCAGCGGCGTAATCTAAGGTTTGTTTCTCTGCGCCAAGCATTTGACCTGTTGCGTAAACTAAGAAAGGTCTAACCCGTTTACCACCAAGTAATAATGCGTATTTCATCGCGTCAAGCAAAGGTGCATTATGACTTTCAATGCCCTCAAATTGAGCTTCTAAAAAGCGATTAATACGATTTTGAACCTGTTGTAATTCTTCAGAAAAGTGACCCATTAAGCATTCCCTTCATAATCATTCCCTTTATAATCATTCAGTGGGGCATCTTCTGTTTTTTGCAATAAGATCTGAATACGTTGTTCTGCTTGTTGTAAACGTTCTTGTCCTAACTTAGCGAGTTGCACACCTTGTTCAAATTCTTTTAACGCTTCTTCTAACGGTAAATCGCCATTTTCTAAATGTGTAACAATATTTTCTAACTGCGCTAACGTTGTTTCAAAATCTTGTGAAGATGCAGGTTTACGCGCCATTTAATCGTCCTTTTTCACGGTAAAAATTGCTTGCCATTGTACTGTATTTTACTTGAGTTGTTAAAAATTTATTTCAAGCTAGGACCAGTGGACTTTTCACTATCTTTGCGTAAAATACTCGCCACTTTAAATACCCAAGAAATACCTAAGCTATTTATATGAAATTTATCGTTAAACTTTTTCCTGAAATTATGATTAAGAGCGAAACTGTTCGTAAACGTTTCGCAAAAATTTTAACTTCTAATATCCGCAATATTTTACAGAAATATGATGAAGAAACTGCAGTTGTGCGTCACTGGGATTACATTGAAGTGCGGTCAAAAAATGAAGAAAATCGTGAAGAATTAATTGCCTTGTTACAACGTATTCCTGGTATTCATCATTTTTTAGAAGTTGAAGAAAAACCGTTTACCGATTTACATCATATTTTTGAATTGACGCTTGCTGATGTCGCACAACAACTTCAAGGCAAAACCTTTTGCGTTAGAGTAAAACGTAAGGGAAAACATAAATTTAGTTCGATTGAAGCAGAACGTTATATCGGCGGTGGATTAAATCAACATATTGAAAGCGCAAAAGTGCAGTTGAAAAATCCAGATGTGACAGTTCGTATTGATATTGAAGATGACAAAATGATGTTAGTTAAAGCACGTCATGCAGGCATTGGCGGTTATCCGATCGGGACGCAAGAGGATGTGCTTTCTTTGATTTCGGGGGGATTTGATTCGGGCGTATCGAGTTACATGTTGATTCGTCGTGGTTCCCGAGTTCATTATTGCTTCTTTAATCTTGGTGGCGCAGCCCATGAAATTGGCGTTAAACAAATGGCTTATCATATTTGGCAACGCTATAGCGCTTCACATAAAGTACGCTTTATTGCGATTAACTTTGAAGGGGTTGTCGGTGAGATTTTAGAGAAAGTCGATAACGGCCAAATGGGCGTTGTATTAAAACGGATGATGGTGCGAGCAGCAAGTAAAGTCGCTCAACGTTTTAATATTGAAGCGATTGTGACAGGGGAGGCATTAGGACAAGTTTCTAGCCAAACTTTAACCAATTTACGCTTGATTGATGAGGCCGCTGATGCCTTAGTATTACGCCCGTTAATTACGCACGATAAAGAACAAATTATCGCGATGGCGAAAGAAATTGGTACTGACGATATTGCAAAATCTATGCCTGAATTTTGTGGGGTGATTTCAAAAAATCCTACGATCAAAGCTGTTCGTGAAAAGATTCTTGAAGAAGAAGGGCATTTTAATTTTGAGATTCTTGAAAGTGCGGTACAAAATGCGAAATATTTAGATATTCGCCAGATCGCAGAAGAAACAGAAAAAGAAGTCGTAGAAGTTGAGGCAATTTCTGTATTAGGTAAAAATGAAGTGATTTTGGATATTCGTAGCCCAGAAGAAACGGATGAAAATCCATTTGAATCGGATACACATGAAGTCATTCAAATACCGTTCTACAAACTTTCCTCTCAATTTGGTAGCCTTGATCAAAGTAAAAATTACGTGTTGTATTGTGAACGTGGTGTGATGAGCAAATTACAGGCCTTATATTTGAAAGAAAATGGTTTTTCAAATGTGCGTGTATTTGCAAAAAACATTCATTAATTAGGACATAAAATATGCGTAATCAAACTAAACAGCATCTTGAACAGCTTCAAATTACAATGCAGCAGCTTAATCTATGGCAAACGATCCCCCCTGCTGCAGAGGCTTTTTTAAGTGAGGAGCCTTTTTCAATTGATACGATGTCTGCAGAAGAGTGGCTACAGTGGGTATTTATTCCACGCATGCAGGCATTGTTAGAAAGCGGTGCTACTTTACCAAATAAAATTGCTATTTCTCCTTATATTGAAGAAGCAATGAAGGAATTTGATGAGTTACAACAACTATTAACTCCTTTGGTTGCTTTAGAAGAACTTCTGAACAAGAAAGAATGTTAGAAATTTTATATCAGGATGAGTTTCTAGTTGCGGTGAATAAGCCTGCTGGTATGTTAGTTCATCGCAGTTGGTTAGATCCTCACGAAACTCAATTTGTGATGCAAACTTTGCGAGATCAAATTGGCCAACATGTATTTCCTATTCATCGTTTAGATCGACCAACATCTGGCGTGTTGTTATTTGCATTGAGCAGTGAAATTGCGAATCTAATGTGTGAACAGTTTGAACAAAAGTGCGTTCAGAAATCTTATTTGGCTGTAGTACGAGGGTATCTACAGGGAAAAGAGCGGATAGATTATCCACTAAAAATTCAATTGGATAAAATCGCAGATAAATTTTCTCAAGAAGATAAAGAGCCTCAAGAAGCGATTACTGATTATGAAGGATTAAAAATAGTCGAAATGCCTTATCCTGCTGGGCGTTATCAAACGGCGCGTTATTCTTTAGTTAAATTAATCCCTCATACAGGCAGAAAACACCAATTACGTCGCCATATGAAACATATTTTTCACCCAATTTTAGGGGATACGCAATATGGTGATTTGCATCAAAATCGTGCATTAACGTTGCATCTTTGCTGTTCTCGATTATTTTTACATTCTAATAGTTTGTCTTTTATTCATCCAATAATGAAAGAGCAAATAACAATTACAGCAGGTTTAGATGAACAATGGCATCAATTAATGAATCAATTTGGGTGGGAAAATGTTTGATATTAACTTAACACATGAACAGCAACAAAAAGCAGTTGAACAAATTCAAGAACTTATGGCAAAAGGGATTAGTAGCGGAGAAGCGATTCAAATAGTGGCGAAAGCACTACGAGAAATTCATAAAAATGATAAAAAAACTCCAGAAAATTAAATTTTTTGTGATCTACTTATCATTTTTGAATATTGCTCATTGCATAACCGATCAAAATATTTGAATATAACGTCCATACGAGGTGATAAGGCGATAGTCTTATTGATTTATTGTTTTAGTAGGCGAAGCCTAGAGAGGTCTTTTATGGAAATTGGTGTTGTGAAATGGTTCAATAATGCAAAAGGATTTGGTTTCATTTCCGCAGAAGGCGTGGATGCCGATATCTTTGCACATTATTCAGTGATTGAAATGGACGGTTATCGTTCATTAAAAGCAGGTCAAAAGGTGCAATTTGAAGTTATCCACGGAGACAAAGGATCTCATGCCACGAAAATAATTCCACTTGTGGATAATCAAGAGTAATGCGAATACTCTAAATTTTTTCTCTATTAGTCCTAACTCAAAAAGACAAGAATTGCAGCTTGTCTTTTTTATTTTAATAAATTCTTTAAACTGGTTTTCATTGCCGCCATTTGATTTTCAAATTGTGCTTTGCTTTCTCTTTCGTCAATCATATAGGTAATTGTTTCTGAAAGCGTCATCTTCATTTTTCGAGAATATTTAGAAAGACGTAGCCAAACAGCATATTCCAAATCAATGGATTTTTTCTTGGTATGTTGTTTTTCACCATTAAAAAAGCGTTTACGGCGTGCACGAATGGCTTGATCAAGCTTAATTGGTAGAGTAGGAGAAAGATGATTCTTAATCCATTCTTCAATTTTTTCTGGATAATTTTGGGATTCTAATAATTCTTGGGCTTTAGCTTCTTGCAAACTGCGTTCTTCATAACGCGTGATATTTTCCCCTTCGCGATGTTTACGAATTAGGTAAATCCATTTCCAATTAGCTTCTTGATTTTCGAGTTTTTGGTATTTCATTTTTTATCATTGAGTGACGTGGTAACTGCATTAATATACGTGTTTTTATGCTGATTTTCTAGTAGATTTTCACAAGGCTATTAAATATGCGATAATATAGTCAATTTTACTAGAAAGAGACCAGCCGTGAGTTCATTATTTTCTCAACAACAAGCTATTGAGCAATCTTTAAATTGGCAGGCATTACAACCTGATTTGGCCATTCAAGATTTTCCTTTAGAACCAGTGGATTTCTGGGCATTACAACCGAATGCCACACAGGCTATCGATTTATTTTTACGCCATCCAACGCGTTCCTTATTGATGATGAAAGTCGGTGAGCCGGTTGAATATGCGGAGTTATTACAAAATTTTATATCGCAAAAACATCATAAAGTGCGGTCAATTTTCGGTGTGAATTATGTGATAGAGCAAGGCGACTCTTTTTCTTTTCCTCATGTTTATACTGAGCCAGCAAAATCTTTAGATGATAATTTTGCCAGTCAAGGGGAGGCGTTGAGTGCATTGTATTGCGATCAATTCCAGCTTTTTGGTAGTTTTCGGATTCATCCAAGTTCACAAGATATTCAATTAGTACCAGGATTAGTGCATAAAGCCAATGGTGGTGTTTTGATTTTAAGTGCGGCAACATTGTTATCTCAATTTGATTTATGGGGGCGATTAAAACAAATTCTGCAAACCCAAACTTTTGATTGGTATTCCGCCCATCCATTTAAAAATTTACCTTGTGATATACCAAGCTATGCGCTGAACTTAAAAGTGATTGTACTTGGTAATCGTACTGAATTAGCTACTTTGGCTGAGTTAGAAGAAAACCTTTATTCTTTCGCCGATTATGCTGAAATTGAAAGTTATATTTCTGTAGCTGAAGTGGAAGAACAAAAAATTTGGGCAGGTTATGTACAACAAATGGCTCAAGAGCAAAATATTGAGCTAGATTTTCCTGCTTTAAATAAACTCTATCAATTATTAGTTCGTGAAAGTGAAGATCGCTTTTTAATTAATGCCTCTCCTCTAAAATTAAAAGAAACATTACAGGATGCTTCAACTTTTGCTGAAAAAACAACATTAAGTGCGGAGGATTTTGAGGATATTTTTCAACAAAAATTGGCGCAATATGGTTTCCTAAAAGAACAAACTTATGCCGATATTTTAAATGAGCAAGTTTATGTTGAAACTCAAGGTGAAATTATTGGGCAAATTAATGGCCTTTCGGTGATTGAATATCCAGGTACGCCCGTATGTTTTGGTGAACCTTCGCGTATTAGTTGCATTGTGCAATTTGGCGAAGGGGAAGTGATCGACGTTGAAAGAAAAAATGAACTAGCGGGAAATATTCATGGTAAAGGCATGATGATTGCGCAAGCTTGTCTTTCCAATATATTAGATTTGCCATCGCAATTGCCATTTTCTGCCTCATTAGTGTTTGAACAGTCTTATGGTGAAATTGATGGTGATAGTGCATCTTTGGCGATTTTCTGTGTGCTAGCAAGTGCTTTGGCCGACTTGCCTTTGCCTCAAAATATCGCAATTACAGGATCGATTGATCAATTTGGACTTGTTCATTCTGTTGGTGGGGTAAATGATAAGATTGAAGGCTTTTTTACTATTTGCCAACGTCGTGGTTTGACCGGAAAACAAGGTGTAATCATCCCAATGACGACTATTCAGCAACTGAGTTTGTCTGATGAAGTGAAAAGTGCGGTAAAAAATAGTGAATTTTTTATTTATCCTGTGGAAGATATTTATCAAGCTTGCGAATTATTATTTAATCGTGATTTGCTAGATGAAAGCAAAGATTATACAGAAAAAACTGAGCCTTTATCTCGTCTCATTCAACGTCGAATTGAGGGGAGAGCTGACTCAGAAAGAAAAGGTTTTTGGAATTTCTTCCATCCTTAATAGATAAAAAGCGAACATTTGTTCGCTTTTCTTTTTTCTATAATCTATCAAAGTGACTGCTCCGACAAGTTTTGCGAACAAGTGTTAGCTATTTACACTTTGCTATGTTCTATTTAGAATGTTTTATATCAGTTTAAAACTGAATTTATCATATATAAAGGAACCTAAAATGCAAAACACTTGTACACCTAATAAAAAAAGTAGCTATTCTTATGATGATTTGCTCGCGTCAGGTCGCGGCGAATTATTCGGTAAAGAAGGGCCACAATTACCTGCTCCGACCATGTTGATGATGGATCGCATTATTGAAATGAATGAGGAAACAGGTGCTTTTAGCAAAGGGTATATTGAAGCTGAACTTGATATTAAACCTGAATTGCCGTTCTTTGGTTGTCATTTCATTGGCGATCCAGTAATGCCAGGTTGTTTGGGATTGGATGCTATGTGGCAGCTTGTTGGGTTTTATTTAGGCTGGATTGGTGGCAAAGGAAAAGGGCGAGCATTAGGGGTTGGCGAAGTAAAATTTACAGGGCAAATTTTGCCGACGGCTAAAAAAGTGGTGTACCGAATCCATATGAAACGAGTTATTAATCGTAAACTAGTGATGGGAATGGCTGATGGTGAAGTTGAAGTAGATGGCCGAGTTATTTATACAGCAACAGATTTAAAAGTTGGACTATTCCAAGATACCTCTGCATTTTAATTTTTCTTTATTAATTCATACAAAAGAGTGGTGAAAAATTTTCTTAGATTTTCACCGCTCTTTTTATCCTTCTATCAATAAGCAACGTTCAATTACATCATATAAATGTTATTAGAACATGCTAGTGTCTAAGGAAAGTTGTCCTTTTTCTATACGGATTTCTTTAGCAAATTTTTTTATAAGCACATCACGCATATTGTTTTTATCTAATGTATAAACAGGAATATTTTCCAGTAATCTAGCGACATTTTCATTTAAAAAAGGCATGATTGTTTGCATTTGTTGCATATATTGCTGTGGTTCTCCTGACCAACGTAAAATACGCATTTTCTTTAAATAAACGGCGCCTTCTTCGGGATTATAATAAGGAATTGTATCGAAGGTCAGATTTAATTTTCCAGGCAATTTTTTATTGCCAAATTGAAATAAACCCTCTAAAGTACCGCTCATTTCTACGCGTTTATCATTAGTTTGCCCAATTTGGGTACTCAAATTTCTTACTTGATAATCAAGAAAAAATAATCCTGGTAAGCCAAATTTATCCGCAATAGCACCTTTCTCTTGTAGATATTGATTGATTTGAGATTCAGTTATTGAAAAAGGTGAGGCCGATATATTAGGGGATACCCCTAAAATAGACGTTAACGTAAGAAATAATAATTTAATTTTTTTCATATCTAATTTTTAGTTAAATTAAAAGCAAAATGGTGGATTAATATACCATAAATAGCAATGGAGTGATGTCGTAATGAGCCCTGAGTTTAAAGAATATGTTAATCAATTAGTTATAGAGCATCGTGATGAACGAATTTATCCTTTTCAATATGAAGGCAAGAAATTTTGGTTGAAGCAACCTGAAAAATTGAAAGGGATTTGGCTATTATTAAAACCTAGACCTAAGCAATCTTTTAAAAATGAATTACAAACTTTATTGAATCTTACTGAAAAAAATGCACCTGTTCCAATAGTCTCTTATTATGATGAGGATTTTTTTGTTTTAGAAGATGCGGGAATCACTTCATCGCAATGGCTATGTAATAAGGATATCGATAATCAGCAAAAATTTTCGATTATTTATGACGTTTGTTTTGCTTTGATTAATTTACATGCTAAAAATTTGGTGCATGGTCGTCCTGCTATTAGAGATATCACTTGGGATAAGGGAAAGGTTACTTTTCTTGATTTTGAATCTCGTTCAAGTAGCCAAAATCAAAATTGGTTAATTGTTCGAGATATGCTATTTTTCTTTGATAGTTTATGTCGAGAAGAAGATATTTCAGATGATTTTATTCAAAAAGTGGCATTGTATTATAAAGCACATTGTGAGGTACAAAATTGGCATAATATGATTGTATACTTGAAGCGTTTTCGCTGGATTTACTATCTTTTATTACCTTTTAAACCTATTGCAAAGACAGATTTAATTGCAGTTTATCGCTTATTTGAAATTTTATTAATAAAGGAAAAATGATGAAGAAAACATTTTTTATTATTGTATTATCAAGCATATTAGCTGCTTGTACTGTAGGTGGCGGCGTCAGCGCTGGTGGCGGAAGCAACGGTGTTGGATTAGGACTAGGGATTGGTTCAGGTATTCGATTCTAGTGATGATGAAAAGTGCGGTAAGTTTTAGCAAAGTTTTTAAGGAACCTAGTAAAACTTCTTGCATTTTAAATTTTTATCACTATAATGCACCCCATATTTCGGACGCGGGGTGGAGCAGCTTGGTAGCTCGTCGGGCTCATAACCCGAAGGCCGTCGGTTCAAATCCGGCCCCCGCAACCAATAATAAGTTCAGTAAAAGAACCCCAGTATTGGGGTTTTTTTCTATAAGAAATTTAATAAAAACTGGGCTTAGGTTCCTGTGAACCTAACCCTTTTTTTTATGCCTAAAATTTTTTGTAGAAGTTTTTAGATTAATTAAAAGAAGTTATTTTGACTAAAAACTGACAGTACAGTATAGGAGTAGAAATTGGCTACATTAGAACAAAATTTACAACAAATGCTACAAGGCGCAGTAGAAGATTTAGGCTGTGAACTGTGGGGCATTGAATGTCAGCGCGCGGGTCGTTTTATGACAGTGCGTTTATTTATAGATAAAGAAGGTGGTGTAACTGTCGATGATTGTGCAGATGTAAGTCGCCAAGTGAGCGCAATTTTAGACGTAGAAGATCCAATTGCGGATAAATACAATCTAGAAGTGTCGTCACCAGGTTTAGATCGTCCACTATTTACCTTGCCGCAATTTGAACGCTATATTGGGCAAGATATCGCAGTGCATTTGCGAATTCCAGTGATTGAACGCCGTAAATGGCAAGGTAAGTTAGCGCGTATTGAAAACGATATGGTGACTTTAATCGTTGATGGACAGGAACAAGTTTTAGTCTTTGGTAACATTCAAAAAGCGAATGTTGTTGCAAAATTTTAAAAGGAGTAAAAGAAAAAATGAGTAAAGAGATTTTACTGGCGGCAGAAGCCGTATCCAATGAAAAGTTATTACCACGTGAGAAAATTTTTGAAGCATTAGAAAGTGCAATTGCGCTTTCTACCAAGAAAAAATACGAATACGAAACTGATATTCGTGTATCAATCAACCCAAAAACAGGGGATTTTGATACTTTCCGTCGTTGGTTAATTGTTGATGAAGTCAAAGTGCCAACGAAAGAAATCACTTTAGAAGCGGCACAATTTGAAGATCCAAATCTTCAACTAGGCGATTATGTAGAAGATCAAATCGAATCTATCGCATTTGACCGTATTGCAATGCAAACTGTACGCCAAGTAATCAGCACCAAAATCCGTGAGGCTGAGCGTGCAAAAGTTGTAGAACAGTTCCGCGCTGAAGAAGGCAAAATTGTAACGGGTACTGTGAAAAAAGTAAGTCGTGACAGCATCATCTTAGATCTTGGCAATAAAGCAGAAGCGATGATTGCTCGTGAAGACATGTTGCCACGTGAAAATTTCCGTCCAGGTGACCGTGTGCGTGGTGTGCTTTATAAAGTAAATCCTGAAGGCAAAACTGCACAATTATTTGTGACACGTTCTAAACCAGAAATGTTGATCGAATTATTCCGTATTGAAGTGCCTGAAATTGGCGAGGAAATGATTGAAATTCGTGGTGCGGCTCGTGATCCCGGCTCTCGCGCTAAAATTGCAGTGAAATCAAACGATAAGAGAATTGATCCAGTTGGTGCTTGTGTGGGGATGCGTGGTGCGCGTGTTCAAGCCATTACCAATGAACTTGGTGGTGAGCGCGTAGATATCGTGCTTTGGGATGATAATCCAGCACAATTCGTGATCAATGCAATGGCACCAGCTGATGTGTCTTCTATCATCGTTGATGAAGATAATCATTCTATGGATATTGCCGTTGAAGCAGCTAATCTTGCGCAAGCAATTGGTCGTAATGGTCAAAACGTGCGTTTAGCAACACAATTAACAGGTTGGACACTAAACGTAATGACTACTGATGACTTAAATGCAAAACATCAAGCAGAAGATAACAAAGTTTTAAACTTATTTATGAATGCATTAGAACTTGATGAAGAATTTGCACAAATCCTTGTAGAAGAAGGCTTCACAAGTTTAGAAGAAATTGCCTATGTGCCAATGAATGAATTGACAGCAATTGATGGTTTAGAAGATGAAGATCTTGTAGAAGAGCTTCAAACTCGTGCTAAAAATGCGATTACAGCCGCAGCGGTTGCTGAAGAAGAAGCATTGAAAAAAGCGAATATTGAAGATCGCTTATTGAATTTAGATGGCATGAATCGCCATGTGGCATTCAAATTAGCTGAAAAACAAATTACTACTCTCGAAGAACTCGCCGAACAGGGTGTAGATGATTTAGCAGATATTGAAGAATTAACAGCAGAACAGGCAGCAGATTTAATTATGGCTGCACGTAATATCTGTTGGTTTGGCGAAGAATAAGGAGAGCAGTAATGACTGAAGATGTTAAGGCTGATGCACCAAAAAAATTAAGCATTCAACGCAGAACAAAAACAACAGTGAGCAGTACCACAACTGGCGGTAAAAGCAAAGAAGTTCAAGTAGAAGTACGTAAAAAACGCACAGTAAAAACTGATATTGCTCAACAAGAAGAAGCAAAATTAAAAGCACAGCAAGAAGCGGAAGCGAAAAAAATTGCTGAACAAAAAGCGGCAGAAGAGAAAGCTCGTTTAGAAGCTGAAAAAGTGGCAGCTAAGAAAGAAGCTGATGAAAAAGCAAAAGCTGAAAAAGCGAAACCTGAAACTGCTAAGCCAGCAAAAAGTGCGGTAGATTCTAAAGCTAAATCTGTTGATCCTGAAAAAGAGAAACGTAAAGCAGAAGAAGCAGAACTTCGTCGTAAAGCTGAAGAATTAGCTCGTCAAAAAGCAGAAGAACAAGCTCGCCGTGCAGCAGAAGAAGCGAAACGTTATGCTGAAGCTGATGATTCAGACAATGAATCTTCTTCAGAAGACTATTCTGATTACAACTTAAGTTCAAGATATGCACTTGAAGCAGAAGATGAAGAAGATCGTCGTAACGAAAATCGTGGCCGTGGCAAAAATAAAGTAGCGAAAGCGAAAAAAGGCGGTCGCGACGATGAAAATAGCAAAAACTCGAAAAACGAGCGCGAATCTAATCGTAAAAATCAAAAAGACGCTAAGTTTGGTAAAGGTAAAAACGGCAAAAAAGGTGCCACACTTCAACAAGCCTTTACTAAACCAGTTCAAGCTGTAAAAGCGGATGTTGTCATTGGTGAAACCATCACCGTAGCTGAATTAGCGAACAAGATGGCTGTAAAAGCGACTGAAATCATCAAAACGATGATGAAGATGGGCGAAATGGTGACTATCAACCAAGTTATCGACCAAGAAACCGCTCAATTAGTAGCGGAAGAACTTGGTCATAAAGTAATTCTTCGCAATGAAAATGAGCTTGAAGAAGCGGTATTAGGTGATCGCGATGTAAACGCAGAAAAAGTAACGCGTGCCCCAGTTGTAACCATCATGGGACACGTTGACCATGGTAAAACTTCCTTACTTGACTATATTCGTAAAGCGAAAGTTGCAGCAGGTGAAGCGGGTGGTATTACCCAACATATCGGTGCGTATCACGTAGAAATGGATGATGGCAAAATGATCACCTTCTTGGATACTCCAGGGCATGCTGCGTTTACTTCTATGCGTGCACGTGGTGCAAAAGCAACAGATATCGTTGTTCTTGTTGTTGCTGCCGATGATGGTGTGATGCCTCAAACTATCGAAGCGATTCAACACGCAAAAGCAGCAGGGGCACCTTTAGTGGTTGCAGTAAATAAAATCGATAAACCAGAAGCCAATCCAGACCGTGTTGAGCAAGAATTATTACAACATGATGTAATTTCTGAAAAATTCGGTGGTGATGTGCAATTCGTTCCAGTATCTGCGAAGAAAGGTACAGGGGTTGATGATTTATTAGATGCTATCCTACTTCAATCTGAAGTGCTTGAATTGACCGCTGTAAAAGACGGCATGGCAAGTGGTGTAGTCATTGAATCTTACTTGGATAAAGGTCGTGGCCCTGTGGCAACTATCTTGGTTCAATCAGGTACCCTACGTAAAGGCGATATCGTACTTTGTGGTTTTGAATATGGCCGTGTGCGCGCAATGCGTGATGAAAACGGGAAAGAAGTTGATGAAGCAGGTCCTTCAATTCCAGTTGAATTATTAGGTCTTTCAGGCGTTCCGGCAGCGGGTGATGAAGCAACCGTTGTACGTGATGAGAAAAAAGCACGTGAAGTGGCGTTATATCGTCAAGGTAAATTCCGTGAAGTGAAATTAGCTCGCCAGCAAAAAGCAAAACTTGAAAATATGTTTAGCAATATGTCTGAAGGCGATGTGGCTGAATTGAACGTCATTGTGAAAGCAGACGTACAAGGCTCTGTAGAAGCGATTGTTCAAGCGTTAAATGAACTTTCTACCAATGAAGTAAAAGTTAAAGTGGTTGGTTCTGGTGTAGGTGGTATTACTGAAACTGATGCAACTTTAGCTGCAGCATCTAATGCCATCATTGTTGGCTTTAACGTTCGTGCTGATGCATCTGCGCGTCGTGTCATTGAAGCTGAAAACATTGATTTACGCTACTACTCAATCATCTATGAATTGTTGAATGAAATTAAAGCAGCAATGAGCGGTATGTTAGAGCCTGAATTTAAACAAGAAATTATTGGCTTAGCTGAAGTTCGTGATGTATTCCGTCATCCGAAATTTGGTGCAATCGCAGGTTGTATGGTAACCGAAGGTGTAGTGAAACGTAACAACCCAATCCGTGTATTACGTGACAACGTCGTTATCTTTGAAGGGGAATTAGAGTCTCTTCGCCGTTTCAAAGACGACGTATCTGAAGTTCGTAACGGTATGGAATGTGGTATCGGCGTGAAAAACTACAACGATGTAAAAGTCGGCGACCAAATCGAGGTGTTTGAAGTGGTTGAAGTTAAACGTTCAATATAACTTTTAACAAAATAAAGGGCGGTTAAAAATCATCTGGTTTTTAACCGCCCTTTTTGTATCCGCCTTATGAAATAATCTTATTTTCGATAAAAGTATCTCTTATAGTTATATTCAATTTCTTTACAAACAGTATCAGGTCGAAAGGGATTTTTGCGTGCTAAATTCAATGAATTCCAGTAGAATGAGGCGATTTTATAAATAAGGAATAACTATGGCAAGAGAATTTAAACGTAGCGATCGCGTCGCTCAAGAAATACAAAAAGAAATAGCAGTCATTTTACAACGCGAAGTGAAAGATCCCCGTATTGGGATGGTAACCGTTTCTGATGTGGAAGTGTCGAGTGATTTATCTTACGCAAAAATCTTCGTGACTTTTTTATTCGATCACGATGAAACGGCAATTGAGCAAGGCATGAAAGGCTTAGAAAAAGCATCGCCTTATATTCGCTCATTACTAGGCAAAGCGATGCGTTTACGTATCGTGCCAGAGATTCGCTTTATTTACGATCAATCTTTAGTGGAAGGGATGCGGATGTCAAATCTTGTGACAAATGTTGTGCGTGAAGATGAGAAAAAACACGTTGAGGAAAGCAACTAATGTCTAGACCTCGTAAACGCTGGCGTGATGTTGATGGGGTGTTTTTGTTGGATAAGCCACAAGGCATGTCATCAAATGACATCATGCAAAAGGTGAAGCGTTTATTTCAAGCGAACAAAGCCGGGCATACTGGCGCACTCGATCCGTTGGCTACGGGAATGTTGCCGATTTGTTTGGGTGAAGCAACTAAGTTTTCACAATTTTTGCTTGATGCAGATAAGCGTTATCTTGTTACGGCAAAATTAGGCGAACGTACCGATACTTCCGATGCGGAAGGGCAAGTCGTGGAAATGCGTGAAGTTCATGTTGAAACTCAGCAAATTTTGACCGCACTTGAACAATTTCGTGGTGATATTTTGCAAGTGCCAACCATGTTTTCTGCACTAAAACATAACGGTAAACCGCTTTATGAATATGCTCGACAAGGTATTACAGTTGAGCGTGAGGCACGTCCAATTACGATTTTTGAACTTAATTTTATTGAATATAATGCGCCTTATTTAACCTTAGAAGTGCATTGTTCAAAAGGTACTTATATTCGCACCTTAGTAGATGATTTGGGTGAAGTGCTAGGTTGTGGCGCGCATGTGACAATGTTACGCCGTACAGCCGTAGCGGATTATCCTGTAGCAGAAATGATGCCAATCGATGAGCTACAAGTGCTCGCTGAAAGTTTCCCATTAAGTGAATTAGATCGTCTATTACTGCCAACCGATACCGCAGTAAGTAAATTGCCCGCTTTGTATTTAGATGCAGAGCAGAGTAAAGCCATTGGTTTTGGTCAGCGAGTGAAATTTGCTAACGATCAGCAATTAACTGGCCAAGTGCGGTTATTTTCAGTGGAGAATTTATTCTTAGGCGTGGCATTGATCGATGGAAATATTATTCGCCCACAACGGTTAATTACGCAATCCGCATAACTTCATTGCCTTTCCTATAAAATTCTAGTAATCTCATCTGTAATTAATTTTTTACAATATATGTAAATTAAATTTTGCAGGTGAGTTTTATGGAAGCCCTTAAGGATTTACGTTCTGAAATTGATTCGCTTGATCGCGAACTTATCCAACTTTTTGCTAAACGTCTTGAGTTGGTTTCTCAAGTCGGTGAAGTTAAACATCAACATGGATTACCTATTTATGCGCCTGAGCGTGAAATAGCAATGCTCCAAGCGCGTCGTTTAGAAGCTGAAAAAGCAGGCATTTCAGCCGATTTGATTGAAGATGTTCTACGCCGTTTTATGCGCGAATCCTATGCCAATGAAAACCAATTTGGCTTTAAAACCATCAATCTTGATATTCACAAAATTGTTATCGTGGGTGGCTATGGTAAATTAGGTGGCTTATTTGCCCGTTATTTACGTGCATCTGGTTACCCAATTTCTATCTTGGATCGCGAAGATTGGGCGGTAGCTGAAAGTATTTTAGCGAATGCTGATGTCGTGCTCGTGTCTGTCCCTATTAATCTCACCTTAGAAACAATTGAACGCTTAAAACCTTATTTAACGGAAAACATGCTACTTGCAGATTTAACCTCTGTTAAGCGTGAACCGCTAGCGAAAATGCTTGAAGTTCATTCTGGTGCTGTTTTAGGTTTACATCCAATGTTTGGTGCAGACATTGCAAGTATGGCAAAACAAGTGGTTGTGCGTTGTGATGGACGTTTTCCTGAACGTTACGAATGGTTACTTGAGCAAATTCAAATTTGGGGCGCAAAGATTTATCAAATAGATGCCACAGAACACGATCACAATATGACTTATATACAAGCCTTGCGCCATTTTTCAACTTTCGCGAATGGTTTACACCTTTCCAAACAGCCTGTTAATCTTGCTAATTTATTGGCGCTTTCTTCTCCTATTTATCGCTTAGAACTTGCGATGATTGGTCGTTTATTTGCGCAAGATGCAGAGCTTTACGCCGATATTATTATGGATAAGCCAGAAAATTTAGTGGTAATCGAAACGCTAAAAAAAACTTACGAAGAAGCTTTAACTTTCTTTGAAAATAATGATCGTCAAGGTTTTATTGATGCTTTCCATAAGGTGCGTGACTGGTTTGGCGATTATTCAGAACAATTCTTAAGAGAAAGCCGTCAGCTATTGCAGCAGGCAAATGATTTGAAGCAAGGGTAGTAAAATGCGGTGAAATCTCACCGCAGTTTTCTGTTTATTTAAAGGAAATTTCGTTAGCTGTATTAGCGTATAATATTTTTTGTCTTAAAGCAGCTACTTGTATAACAGCAGGAATAGTGACTCGATATGCTGGGCCAGCAATATCAAACGCAGTCCATAATCCAGTAATAACCCATCCAATAGGGCCACTTAATACAGCAAAAGCTTTTGTTATTGCAGCATTTCCAGCAAAAGATAACCCTTTTCCAATTAATGCTTTTAAAACTGCATTTGCGACAATGACAGTTAATTGGTAAGATTTGAACCCACCAGCTTTAAAAATAGCTTGGAATGAACCGAGTAAAACTTGTTTAGTGATGTTTATATGTTGGATTCCGATTCCTTCAGCAAGTTGTTTTATTTCATCAGGAGACATTCTTTCCAATGCATCCTCCAATACTTTTGATAGAAGTGCATTTTCTATTCTCTCAACAGGAGAATTTTTGTTGTAATTAACTTTCATTTTATCGCATACATCGCAGAGTACTTTTTTATAAAGCACTCCTTTACCACCACACAACATAGTTACGAAAGTATTTCCACCAAAACATTGAATTTCTGCGGCAATTTCCTCCCAATATAGACTATGAAAAGGATAATGCGTTTTATATGCATTACTTAATGTTAATTCCTCAGTTAGTCTTTTACTACCATCTTTATCGTGTGTTAGACAATACACAAGATCATTAAGATCTTCATCTGTACATTTAGATAAAAATTCAAGATCTGAATCATATCTATAAGCCATAATTATTTTCCTTATATAATTAATGATGTTTTTAATAGTCAAATCCTATATTATGTAAATATAAAAGTCAATTATAGTTATCTTTTATTCGTTTTTAGTTTGTTGTTGTTTGTTGCCGAATTTTACAAACTAAAAAAATGAATAATGTAAAACAATCAGCACATAAACAGCGTTATATTTTTGCTAAAAATATGAGAAAGGTTCGTCGCTGGAAAGATATATCTCAAGAAACATTGGCTTTAACAGCAGGTGTTAGTAGAACGTATATCGGAGAAGTTGAAAGAGGCGAGAGAGCTGTATCAATAGATATAATGGGTAAAATAGCAGATACGCTAGAAATTGAACTATTTGAATTATTAAAAGAAGAATTTGATAAAAATTTCTTATAGTTATGAATTTAATGGCGAGGTATCCCTCACCATTAGGAGATTTTTATATTTACTGTCTCGCTAATCTTAAATTTTCAGGTAAATTCTCAAAATTAGAGCGGAATGGATTAATGTCTAATCCGCCACGACGAGTATAGCGCGCGTAAACAGTGAGTTTTTCTGGTTTTGCGTAGTGCATTAAATCGCAGAAAATGCGCTCGACACATTGTTCGTGAAATTCATTGTGTTGACGGAACGATACAACGTAACGCAATAATTTTTCGTGATTGATTTTTTTACCAATATAGTGAATCTGTAACGTTCCCCAGTCTGGTTGATTGGTAATGAGGCAGTTAGATTTCAATAAATGGGTGACTAATTTTTCTTCGACAATTTCATCCGATACGCAATCTTTCAGCCAATCAGCGTTAAATTCGTAGCTACTAATTTCAATATCTTGTTCATCAATGCAATCGCCTTGTAAATGCTCAATTTTTTGAGCATCATAAACTGCCACTGGATTTAACCGCACTTTTACATCGCCTTGTGCACATTCGCTTAAATCGCGTTGCATAGTTTGTTGAACGGTGTTGAAGTCGGCAAATTTGCTTTGGTTAAAGCTATTTAAATAAAGTTTAAAACTTTTTGATTCAATCAAATTTTGGCTTTGATAATCCAGATAAATGTCTGCGATAGCCACTTGTGGCAAGCCTTTTTCGTTGAGCCAAGAGATTTCATAAGCCGTCCAAATATCGGCGCCGATAGTAAATGGTTGGTTTTGAGTAATTCCCAACCCATCGCGATTTAACGCGCGTGGCACAGGCTGTAATAAAGTGCGGTCATATTGAGAGGCGTATTCTGTTTTTTGACCGAGTTTTAAGGATTTTAAGCTGTTGTCTTGGTAATTCATTTATTTTTCCTTTATATGTTAAACAATAATTTGCCTTCCCCTGCTTGCGGGGGAAGGTGGCGCGAAGCGTCGGAAGGGGGCTAAGACTTTATCATTCCAACAGAGAGTTGAGCCATAGACTTAAATTACAAAAAATTCCACGATAGATTCGAAACTAATCGACAGGTATCGCATTTAAAATGAAAGGTATCAAAAATCGCGTATTTTAACGCCCAATTTGCACCACAAGAAGGGCAGCAACGGGATTTTTCAGATTCTAAAGATTGTCCACCTACACGATATAAATAATAGTAAGTCGGTATGCCCGTTTCTTTTTCTATTTCTTGAGCTAAATATCGTCCGTGTTTTGAAAGCGTGCTTTGATGCTCAGAAATTTCTGCCAAAGATTGTTGTTCTAATACAGAACCATTCATTTGTAGTTGATCACAGGCTTGCCAATTTTCTTGCCATTTAATCAGATCTTGGCTTAAGTGCGGTTGATTTTTCAACTGTTTATACAACGGAATTGGTGCGAAATTTTCTCCGCTATGAATCGGCGAGCAGCTTTGTAAATGAGTTGTGTAAAGCACTTGCCAAGCTGGCGATGCATTTTCTGCAGTTTGATCTGAATTGAAATCATCGCCCACAAGTTGAAAACCATCAAAAATTACACCGCACTTTTCGGCTTCTTGTAATGCTCGATTCACTTCTACGTTATTATTTTGCGGGAAAAGACTATCTTGCTCAGGACAAATGACACGCATAGCAAAGCCTTGTGCACTATCTTCCTCCGCTAAATATAAAGGAATTTCACGTCCGATAATTTGCCCGTTATACCGCCATTGATCGATTACTGCATTAAGTAAACGACTTTGTGATTCAATATTATTTTCAAGGGCAGTCAGGCGAAAATAGGTTTCGATTAAATACATAAATTTTTTAATTGCTGTCCGATTTGGTTTAAGCCGTTTAAACGTGTTTCGCTTAAACGTTGTGAAATGCCGAGTTCGCTAAAAAATACAGTAATATCAAATGTATTCAATTCATCCGCTGTTTTACCATTGATTTGATTGAGTAAAATCCAAAGCAAGCCATTCATAATTCTGGCTTCGCTAAATCCGTTGAATTGAAAAGTGCGGTTATTTTTAGGAATAATTTGAAACCACATTTGTGCTTCGCAGCCAGTAATGGGTTGCATTTGAGCAAGTTCATCATCGCTTGGGCGAGATAAATTTTTGCCAGCTTGAATAATCAGGCGATAGCGATCTTCCCAATTTTTAGCTTGTTTTAATTGTTCTCTCATTGTAATAAATCCAGTGCTTTATCTAAGGCGGTAAAAAATGCCTCTACATCTTCCTGCGTATTATAAGGCGCAAAAGAAAGGCGTAATGTGGTGCGTTCGCCTAAGCGTGCTAAATAAGGCTGGGCACAATGTTCGCCCACACGGAGCGCAATATTTTGTTCGCTCAAAAGTGTAGAAAGATCGGAACAGTCAATGCCGTCAAATACAAAGCAAACAACGGTGCTTGGTTGAGGGGAATTGAATAATCGGCAATTTTCGTAAGATTTTAACCGCACTTTGACGGATTCAGCCAAAGATATAGCGTACTGTTCTGCTGCGGTAAAATCCCATTTTTGTAGCCAATCCAATATGGCATTAAAGCCAATAACCCCAGCTATATTGGGTGTGCCAGCTTCTAAACGATAAGGCAATTCGGCAAAAGTAATACGATCATTTGATACACGATCAACCATTTTTCCGCCAAAAAAGAGCGGTTGAAGTTGAGAAAGTGCGGTTAATTTTCCTGTTAAAACGCCAAGCCCATTTGGGCCATAAATTTTATGGGCAGAAAATGCGAGAAAATCGGCATCTAAATCTTGTAAATCGATTTTAATATGACTAATCGCTTGTGCAGCGTCCACTAAAACCAACGCATGACTATGTTTTCTAATAAGTTGAATTAGTCGTTTAATCGGCTGTTCTGTGCCAGTGACATTTGAAACAAAATTTAGTGCAACCAGTTTTGTTTTTTCAGAAAGGGCAGAAATAAGCGCATTTTCATCAATTAGCCAATTATCTAAAATCGGTAAAACTCGAATTTTTGCACCGCACTTTTTCGCCGTTTCATGCCAAGTGACAAAATTAGCATGATGATCTGCTTGGCTAATCAGAACTTCATCTTCTGCATTTAATTGCGGTAGCAATCCATTTGCCACTAAGTTAATCGCGTGAGTTGTACCTGAAGTCCAAATAACAGCGCATTTATCTTCTGCATTAACCCATTCTTTAACCTGTGTGCGAGCCTGCTCATATTGCACCGTTTGCACAGCATCATATTGGCTACGATGCACCGAACCTGCAGACGCATAAAATTCGGCGGTGCGATCAATTAACACTTGAGGTTTCAACGTGGTGGCGGCGTTATCTAAATAAACAACCGCATCTTCACGTTGGAAATAGGGAAATTCTTGACGGAAAGTTTGATAATCAAAAGCCATATTGATTTTTCTCCTGTCTGCGCCATTGACTTGGTTCAATCGGATTATTGTCCGCCCAAAGACCAATTCCTTTGGCTTGTGCATTTTCTTGCGCTTGAAGATAAATCGGATCATGGGAATATTGCTTATAAGCCCATGCCATACCTTGTTTAACCATTTCTAAATTAATATTTTTATCTTGATAATAAACAATCGCCAATGTGCGTTGATAGCGATCTTGACCTTTTAAAGAAAGATGCACATCACGAAGATAGACCATATCAGACAACGCTTTTTTAGATTTTTGTCCAAAAGCTTGTTTTTTCTCTGGTGCATCAATTTCGGCTAGTCGTACTTTGATTTGTCGATTATTTTTAGCAAGACAGGTAAGCGTATCGCCATCACTAATTTTAACCACACGACACGTATTTTTTTCGCGAGAACAAGCAGAAAGAGCGGTGAAAATGAGTAATAAACTCGTCGATAGTATTTTTTGATTTATCATTTTGCAAGGTTCTTGATCTAAGTCTGGTTATTTTACCGAAAAAAACTGGTCAATTCAGAAAAAAAAAGCGTAAAATAATTTTGAAACATTATGAAAAAAGTTGAAAAAAAAGGTTGTATATGATTCAAAAATCATTTTTATTGGCCCGTTCGTTGGTCATTTTGTACATTATGTTATATCTCGGAAATCTCATCGCTCATTATGTGCCAGCCGGCGTACCTGGAAGTATTTGGGGATTGTTATTGCTCTTTTTAGGTTTAACGACACGATTAATTCATTTAGATTGGATTTATTTAGGCGCGAG
This sequence comes from Haemophilus haemolyticus, assembly GCF_003352385.1. Classification (NCBI taxonomy): domain Bacteria; kingdom Pseudomonadati; phylum Pseudomonadota; class Gammaproteobacteria; order Pasteurellales; family Pasteurellaceae; genus Haemophilus; species Haemophilus haemolyticus. Next base: position 1,255,484 of record NZ_CP031243.1, read on the forward strand.
CTTATTGATTCGTTTTATGGCGGTGCTTTTTGTGCCGGTAAGTGTTGGAATCATTAAATATTCAGATTTATTAATAGAACAAGTGAATATTTTACTGATTCCTAATGTTGTCAGCACTTGCGTAACTTTGGTCGTCATGGGTTTGTTAGGGAATCATTTATTCCATTTACAATCTTTTACACACAAGCGTAAAAAAGTGATTAAACGCCGTGAGAATCAAGCCAAACAAATGAATGAATCAGCTTAATATAGTGGGAAAATTTTATATGCAGCAGTACATTATTTATCTTTATACATTTTTGACAATTTTCGGATTTTGGCTCGCACTGCAAATTAGCAAACGTTGGAAATCAATGATTTTTAATACTTTTATTTTAACGGTATTAATTTTGGTTGTGATTTTAGTGATAGGCAAGATTCCTTATGATGATTATATGGCAGGAAATGCGCCTATTAATAATCTACTTGGCTTGAGTATCGTCGCTCTTGCATTACCTCTTTATGAACAACTTCGCCAAATTGCCAAACAATGGAAGATTATTTTATCTATTGTGGTGATCGCGTCTTTTTTCTCGATGCTAAGCGGAGCGGTCTTAGCGCTCATACTTGGTGCATCGCCTGAAATGGTGGCGACGGTATTACCAAAATCAATCACCACACCAATCGCGATGGAAGTTTCGCATAATCTAGGGGGAATCCCTGCCGTCACGGCAGTTGGCGTCGTTGTTGCAGGTTTGCAAGGCTCTGTATTTGGTTATTTAGTGTTGAAAAAATTACGCGTTAAACATCAAGAAGCGATTGGATTATCTGTCGGAGCGGTATCCCACGCACTTGGCACAGTAAGCTGTATGGAAACTAATCCAACAGCAGGCAGTTACAGTTCTATTTCTCTCGTGCTTTGTGGGATTATTAGCTCTATTCTCGCGCCATTTGTATTTAAGCTCATTTATTTCTTTGTTTAAATATCAATAAAAATTAAACCGCACTTTATTCATTCTAGATTTTGTTTGTTCCTGATAAAGTGCGGTTGTTTTTTGCGCTAAATGATTAGATAATGCAGAAAAACGAAATAAAACAAAGCGATATGAAACCACTTATCATTGATTCTTCTTGGACAGAACGTTTTCTCCCCGATCCTCCACGCGAAAAAGATAATCGCCCACCATTTCGTCGTGATCGTGGGCGGATTCTACATTCTGCCGCTTTTCGTTGCTTGCAAGCGAAAACTCAAATTCACGCAATTGGCGAAAATGATTTTTATCGCACTCGCTTAACTCACTCTTTGGAAGTCGCCCAGATTGGCAGTAGTCTCGTTGCACAGCTTAAATTTTTAGAAACCTTTGAAAGCCTTTCGCAAACATTAAATATTGATAAAAACGAGTTGCAAAAACAATTAAAACCTTTATTGCCAAGTAATGATCTTATTGAGAGTTTGTGTTTTGCTCATGATATTGGGCATCCGCCTTTTGGGCATGGTGGCGAAACGGCATTAAATTATATGATGGCAGAGCAGGGCGGTTTTGAAGGCAATGCACAAACCTTTAGAATTTTAACAAAACTTGAGCCTTATACTGAAAATGCAGGGATGAATCTAACGCGTCGAACTCTATTGGGTGTAGTGAAATATCCCGCGTTGTTAGATGTGGCCTCACCTCAGTATTCAGAATTTAATTTTTCTCGCAACATTGATCCTCGCTTTGTGCGTATTCACGATTGGATTCCAGGAAAAGGCATTTTCCGCGATGATTTAAAAATGTTTAATTGGTTGCTGGAAAATCTTTCTGAAAATGACCGCACTTTATTCTGTCAATTTAAAAAAGTGCGGGAAAATCCAGCTGAATCTTTACATACTCGGTTTAAATCGCTGGATTGCAGCATTATGGAATTGGCGGATGATATTGCCTATGGCGTGCATGATTTAGAAGATGCCATTGTGACTGGCGTGGTAAATCCTCATCAATGGCAAGCGGCTCATTCTGCATTAAAACAAATTCCGTCAGCTTGGTTGCATGAAAATATTGATTCAATTAGCCAACGACTTTTCTCTGATAAACATTTTGAACGCAAACAAGCTATTGGCGCATTGGTGAACTTTTTTATTACCAATGTGCGGTGGAAATTAACGGCAAATTTTGATGAACCGTTGTTACGTTATAACGCAGAGTTGCCACCAGAAGTGATTGTTGCACTTGGTGTATTTAAAAAATTCGTTTGGGATTATGTTATTCGTAATGTGGATACTCAACGAATCGAATATAAAGGGCAGAGAATGTTGACAGAAATGTTCCAGATTTTTGAATCTGATCCGGAGCGTTTATTACCGCGAAATACTGCAAATCGTTGGCGTAATGCACCAGAAGAAGGGAAAAAACGGATTATTTGCGATTATATTGCAGGCATGTCAGATGCACACGCACTGCGGGTATATCAACAACTTTGATTTAAGAGAGAATCCCATCGAATTGATGGGATTTTTTATGCAAACCGTATAGAATAGTGCGGTTAATTTTCACTGAATTTTTATGGGGCAGTTGTGGCATTAATTAGTTTAACCAATGGATATCTTTCCTTTAGCGATGCACCTTTGTTAGATCACGCAGAACTACATATTGAACCGAATGAACGTGTTTGTTTAGTTGGGCGTAACGGCGCAGGTAAATCAACTTTATTGAAAATCATCGCAGGCGATGTGCTCATGGATGATGGCAAAATCCAATACGAAAAAGATCTTGTGGTTTCTCGTTTAGAACAAGACCCACCGCGTAATGCGCAAGGCAATATTTTTGATTATGTCGCGGAAGGTGTAGGGCATTTAACGGATTTATTGAAAGAATATCATCATATTTCTGTTCAATTGGAAGAAAATTACAGTGATCAAATTTTAAGTCAATTAGAGCAAGTTCAGGCTAAATTAGAACACGATGATGGCTGGCGATTTGAAAATAAAATCAATGAAGTGTTGTTAAAACTAGGCTTGAATCCAAACACAAAATTATCCGCACTTTCGGGCGGTTGGTTGCGTAAAGCAGCATTAGCACGCGCATTAGTGTGCGATCCTGATGTGTTATTACTTGATGAACCAACTAACCACTTGGATGTGGAAGCTATTGAATGGTTGGAAAATTTCTTATTGGATTTCCAAGGTAGCATTGTATTTATTTCCCATGACCGTTCTTTTATTCGAAAAATGGCAACACGCATTGTGGATTTAGATCGCGGTCAATTGGTGTCTTATCCTGGCAATTACGATTTATATTTAACAACAAAAGAAGAAAATCTACGCGTTGAAGCCTTGCAGAATGAATTATTTGATAAACGCCTTGCACAGGAAGAAGTCTGGATTCGCCAAGGTATCAAGGCTCGTCGAATAAGAAATGAAGGGCGAGTGCGAGCATTAAAAGCGATGCGTGAGGAACGCCGCCAACGCCGTGACGTAATGGGAACAGCCAAATTACAGTTAGATACCTCAAGTCGTTCAGGCAAAATTGTCTTTGAAATGGAAAACGTGAGCTATGAAATCGCAGGAAAAACCTTGTTAAAAGATTTTTCAACAACGATTTTACGTGGAGACAAAATTGCGCTTGTTGGGCCAAATGGCTGTGGAAAAACCACGTTCATTAAATTATTGTTGGGTGAAATTCAGCCAACATCAGGAAAAATTCGTTGTGGTACCAAATTAGATATTGCTTATTTTGACCAATATCGTGCTGATTTAGATCCCGAAAAAACCGTAATGGATAATGTGGCAGATGGTAAACAAGATATTGAAATCAATGGTGTAAAACGCCACGTGCTAGGGTATTTGCAAGATTTCTTATTCCCGCCAAAACGAGCAATGACACCAGTTAAAGCCTTATCGGGGGGAGAGCGAAATCGTTTATTGCTCGCCAAATTGCTGCTTAAACCAAATAATTTATTGATTCTTGACGAACCGACCAATGATCTTGATGTAGAAACATTAGAGCTTTTAGAAGAAATTTTGACTGATTATCAAGGCACATTGTTAATTGTGAGCCACGACCGTCAATTTATCGATAATACTGCCACAGAATGTTATTTATTCGAAGGTGAAGGGCGTTTGAATAAGTATGTGGGTGGATTCTTTGATGCTAAACAGCAACAAGCCAATTTCTGGGCAAGCAAAGCAGTGGAAGAACAGGCTAAAGCGAAGAAAACTGAATCACTAAAAGAAGAAAATTCGGTAAAAAGTGACCGCACTTCTAAGCCGAAATCCGTAAAACTTTCTTATAAAGAACAACGTGAGTTAGAACAGCTGCCACAACTATTGGAAGAGTTGGAAACTAAAATCACCGTACTGCAAGCTGAAATTACCGATCCAGTATTTTTCCAACAGGCTCATGATATTACCGATGCTAAATTAAAAGCATTGGCGGATACTGAAGCCGAATTAGAAACAGCATTTTTACGCTGGGAAGAATTAGAAGAAAAGAAAAATTTGTCTGACGGTAAAGCTTAAAAAATAACGCCCGAAAGGGCGTTTTTTTTATGTATTTTCAAAATGATCTTTTTTCAAAATATTTTCTTCATCAAGTATTGATAAACGAGCGATAGCGTTTCGATAGGAAATTTCAAGGGTTTCTCTGCTGGTTGCCATTACGCCTTGATCCACTAAAAATCCATCATTTACGTCATATACCCAGCCGTGCAATGAGAGTTTTTGTCCGCGTTCCCAAGCACTTTTCACAATGGACGTGCGACCTAGATTGTAAACCTGTTCCGCTACGTTAATTTTCGTCAGCATATCGGCACGTTTTTCTGGAGAAAGTTTACCGAGAAGATGACCGTGTTTAAACCAAATATCACGAATATGAAGAAGCCAGTTGTTGATAAGCCCTAAATCTTTATCTGCCATCGCCGCATGAATACCACCACAGTTGGTGTGTCCACAGATAATAATATGTTCAATTTTAAGTACATCGACGGCATATTGCACAACAGAAAGGCAATTAAAATCTGTGTGAATTACTTGGTTAGCAACATTACGATGAACAAATAATTCACCTGGTTCAAGATTCGTCAATTTCTCAGCAGGTACACGGCTATCAGAGCAACCAATCCAAAGGTAATGTGGTGTTTGATGATCTGCAAGTTCTTTGAAGTAAGTTGAATTTTCTTCCTTCATTCTTTGCGCCCAACTGTAATTGTTGGCAAAGAGTTGTTTAATTTTATCCATTTTGCTTTCCTTAAAATTTTTAAAAAATTAACCGCACTTTAGCGTAAGTGCGGTCAATATTAAAGTTAAATTGAATTAGAAATTCGCATTTCTTGGCGCGCGTGGGAATGGAATTACATCACGAATATTTTGCACGCCAGTTACATAGACGATTAAGCGTTCAAAACCAAGACCAAAACCAGAATGTGGAACGCTACCGTATTTACGAAGATCGCGATACCACCAATAATCATCTGGATTTAATCCCATTTCTTCCATACGTTTATCAAGCACGTCTAAACGTTCTTCACGTTGTGAACCACCGATGATTTCACCAATTCCTGGAGCTAACACGTCCATTGCTGCCACTGTTTTTCCATCATCATTTAAACGCATATAGAATGCTTTAATGTCTTTTGGATAGTTTTTCACCACAACTGGTGATTTGAAATATTCTTCCGCTAAGAAACGTTCGTGTTCAGAAGAAAGATCGATACCCCAAGAAACAGGGAATTCAAATTTCTTACCAGATTTTAATAACACATCAATGGCATCAGTATAGTCAATTTGCGCAAAATCTGAGTTTACAAAGTTTTCTAGACGCGTAATAACATCTTTATCTACATGTTTTTCAAAGAATTGTAAGTCGTCTTTGCGCTCTGCTAATACTGCACGGAATACGTATTTCAACATATCTTCTGCAAGTTTTGCGTTATCCGCTAACGTTGCAAATGCAACTTCAGGTTCAACCATCCAGAATTCAGCTAAGTGACGGGTAGTATTCGAGTTTTCTGCACGGAATGTTGGGCCGAAAGTATAAATTTTGCTTAATGCACAAGCATAGGTTTCGCCGTTTAACTGACCTGAAACCGTTAAAAATGATTCTTTACCGAAGAAATCTTGGCTGAAATCCACTTTTCCATTTTCACCACGTGGAAGATTTTCTAAATCAAGTGTAGAAACACGGAACATTTCACCCGCGCCTTCAGTATCTGATGCAGTAATTAATGGGGTTGCCACCCAGTAGAAACCTTGCTCATGGAAGAAACGGTGAATTGCTTGAGATAAGCAATGGCGAACACGTGCGACTGCACCAATAATATTGGTACGAGGGCGTAAGTGAGCCACTTCGCGTAAATATTCAATGGAGTGGCGTTTTGCGGCCATTGGGTAAGTATCTGGATCTTCAACAAACCCTGTCACTTCTACTTTTTCTGCTTGTAATTCAACGGCTTGTCCTTCTGCAGGTGATTCAACGACTTTACCCGTTACAATCACAGAACAGCCTGTTGTTAAACGTAAAATTTCGCTTTCGTAATTTTCAATATCGTTATTAATAATTGCTTGAATTGGATTAAAGCAAGAACCGTCATAAACCGCTAAGAAAGATAAACCTGCTTTAGAATCGCGACGGGTACGTACCCAACCACGCACAGTGACGGTTTCACCAATCGCCACTTTTCCTTGTAATACATCAACAATTGATGCCACTTTAGACATATTAAACCTCTGTAACTGAATGTAATTCACATAAAATTGCCGATAGTTTACCTTAATGAAGGAAATTTTCCATAAAAATATAGTGTTGGTGCGGGTTATGAACAATAAAATCGCCTTAAAAATGAGCCCTAAATAAAATAGGGTAAAGCCTTATTAATATTGAATATACGCGATTTTATGCTAAAATCTCGGGCCAAAATCATTATGGCTAATAATAGGAAAAAATATGAAAGTTTTAGAAGGCTCGGTCGCAGCACCTAATGCAAAAGTTGCAGTAGCAATTGCTCGTTTTAACAGTTTTATTAATGAAAGTTTATTAGAAGGTACAATTGATGCATTAAAACGTATCGGCCAAGTGAAAGATGAAAATATCACTATTGTGCGTGCTCCGGGTGCGTATGAGTTGCCATTAGTTGCTCGTCGTTTAGCTGAAAGTAAAAAATTTGATGCGATTGTGGCATTAGGTACAGTTATCCGCGGTGGTACTGCGCACTTTGAATATGTAGCAGGGGAAGCAAGCAGTGGTTTAGGAAAAGTTGCAATGGATGCTGAAATCCCGGTCGCTTTTGGTGTATTAACCACAGAAAATATTGAACAGGCGATTGAACGTGCTGGTACTAAAGCAGGAAATAAAGGTGCAGAAGCAGCCTTAACCGCACTTGAAATGGTTAATCTTATTCAACAAATTGATGCGGCATAAATCATGACAGAACAAAAACAAGTTAAAAAGCCTTCTGCTCGTCGTCGTGCGCGTGAATGTACCGTTCAAGCCTTGTATTCTTGGGCGGTATCTGGCAATACTGCAGAACAAGTGGAATTATCCTTTGTGTTAGATCAAGATATGGATGGCGTAGATAAACCTTACTTCCGTAAATTATTTCGTCAAACAGTAGAAAATATTGAAACCGTTGATTTTTCAATTTCGCCTTATATTGACCGCGCTTTTGATGAGCTTGATCCTATTGAAACTGCAATTTTGCGTTTGGCCGTTTATGAATTGCGCTTCGAGTTAGATGTACCATATAAAGTGGTTATCAATGAAGCGATTGAAGTGGCAAAAGTATTCGGTGCAGACGAAAGCCATAAATATATCAATGGCGTACTTGATAAAATCGCACCAGCATTAGGGCGTAAATAATCCTTTTAAACTGAAAATGGCGCGCGTTTTTAACGCGTGCCTTTTCTTTTATAAGATAGGTGAAAAATGGCAATGGGTGAATTTGATTTAATTAAACGATATTTTCAGCAACAAATATTAGTTGATGATTCCGTTCAATTATCTATTGGCGACGATTGTGCGCTGGTTTCCGTGCCAGAGAATTATCAGCTTGCCATTACGACGGATACAATGGTGGAAAATACGCATTTTTTACCAACTATTTCACCTGAAGATTTAGCTTATAAGACCATTGCAACAAATTTAAGTGATCTTGCTGCAATGGGGGCTCGGCCCAAATGGGTTTCACTGGCATTAACTTTGCCAAATGTAGATGAAAATTGGATTTCAACATTTAGCCAAAGTTTATTACACACGTTAAAACAATACAACGTCACATTAATTGGTGGCGATACTACAAAAGGCAATTTATCTATTACCATTACGGCACAAGGTTTTGTCGAAAAAGGTAAAGGGATTTGTAGGCATAAAGCACAAATAGGCGATTTAATTTATGTTTCAGGCACTTTAGGCGATAGTGCGGCTGGTTTAACACAAATTTTATCGGGCAAAAGTGCGGTTGATTCTGATGATGTTTTTTTGCAACAACGACATCTTAGACCTACGCCTAGAATTGAACTTGGGCGGGCGTTAATTGGCATCGCTCATGCAGCCATTGATCTTTCCGATGGGTTAATTTCTGATTTAGGGCATATTCTTGAGCGAAGCCAATGTAGTGCTGAAGTTGAACTTACTGCATTACCTCTTTCATCATCGATTTTAAATAAATATGATCGCACTCAAGCGGAACAATTTGCCTTAAGTGGTGGCGAAGACTATGAACTTTGTTTTACCATACCGCCCGAATATAAAGATGAATTAGAATTACGCTTGAAAAAACTGAACGTGCCTTGCACTTGTATTGGTAAAATTAATGAAAAGTGCGGCGACTTTTCGCCCCGTTTTTTACGGGATGGAAAGCTTGTGAATATTACATTTTCAAGCGGTTTCGATCATTTTAAGGAATCAAAATGACAGAAAATAATCCTCTTAAAAAAATCTCTCTTTTAAATCCTATTCATTTGCTTGCCGTTGGTTTTGGCTCGGGCTTAATTCATCCTGCTCCCGGTACTTGGGGTAGCTTGGCTGGAACAATGTTAGGCGTGATTTTGCTTTCTTTGTTAGGTGTAAAAACCTTTTTGATTTTTACCGCACTTTGTTTTCTACTCGGCTGCTACCTTTGTCAAAAAACCACAGCAGATATGGGCGTGCATGATCATGGTTCTATCGTCTGGGATGAATTTGTCGGTGTATTTATTGTATTAGCGGCGATCCCATCATTATCTTGGCAATGGATTTTGGCTGCTTTTGCGTTATTCCGCTTTTTTGATATTTTAAAACCGTTCCCAATTCGTTATTTTGATGAAAAACTCGAAAGTGGTTTTGGCATTATGGTCGATGATGTATTAGCGGCAATTTATGCAGTGATTGTCATATTTGCTATTCAGTATTGGATGTTGTGATGCTGAATTTAATCATTGTGCATTTATTTGGCTTAATGACGCCTGGGCCTGATTTCTTCTATGTAAGCCGAATGGCGGCAAGTAACTCTCGTCGTAATACAGTTTGTGGCATTTTAGGTATAACGCTTGGCATCGCCTTTTGGGGAATGCTTTCTATGTTGGGATTAGCGGTGTTATTTGTCACTATCCCAGCATTACATGGCGTTATTATGTTGCTAGGCGGTAGTTACCTAGCATATATCGGTTTTTTAATGGCCCGCAGCAAAAAACACGCTCAATTTGAACCGCACGCTGATACTGAATTTAATCAACAAACCACGATTAAAAAAGAAATTATGAAAGGGCTTTTAGTGAATTTATCCAATGCAAAAGTCGTGGTGTATTTTAGTAGCGTGATGTCGCTTGTCTTGGTAAATATCACTGAAATGTGGCAAATTATATTGGCTTTTATGGTGATTGTGGTAGAAACATTTTGTTATTTTTATGTGATTTCATTGATTTTTTCACGTAATATTGCCAAGCGTTTATACAGTCAATACAGCCGCTATATTGATAATATGGCAGGCATTGTATTTTTATTTTTTGGTTGTGTGCTTGTTTATAACGGCATCAACGAAATAATTCATTAATAAAAAAGGAAGTAACATGACATTAAAAATTGCAATCGCGGGTGCTGGCGGAAGAATGGGGCGGCAATTAATTCAAGCGGTTCATTCAGCGGAAGACATAGAGCTAGGTGCGGCGTTTGAACGCAAAGGATCATCTTTGGTCGGGACGGATGCGGGAGAATTGGCAGGAATTGGACAAATTGGTGTAACAGTTTCGGGCGATCTTGAAAGCCAAAAAGATAAATTCGATTTATTAATCGATTTCACTCGACCAGAAGGCACTCTTGAACATATTGCATTTTGCGTAGCGAATAATAAAAAAATGGTGATCGGTACAACAGGTTTTGATGAAAATGGTAAAGCAGCGATTAAAGCAGCTTCAGATAAAATTTCTATTGTGTTTGCATCAAATTTCAGTGTTGGCGTGAATTTAGTCTTCAAGCTTTTAGAAAAAGCGGCAAAAGTGATGGGGGATTATTGCGACATTGAAGTGATCGAAGCACATCACCGTCATAAAGTCGATGCGCCATCTGGCACCGCACTTTCTATGGGGGAACATATCGCGAAAACCTTAGGTCGCGATTTAAAAACTCATGGGGTCTTCTGCCGTGAAGGAATCACAGGCGAACGTAAACGCGATGAAATTGGTTTTTCAACTATTCGTGCTTCGGATGTAGTAGGGGAACACACGGTTTGGTTTGCAGATATTGGCGAACGTGTAGAAATTTCCCATAAAGCATCAAGTCGTATGACTTTCGCTAATGGTGCAGTGCGTGCTGGTAAATGGTTAGAAAATAAGGCGAATGGCTTATTTGATATGACCGATGTATTAGATTTAAATAATTTATAAATCAATTTCAATGTCACTTTCTACGTGACAACAGCATAATAAAATTTCATCAGGTTGAATAAAGGCAAGGGGCGTATCTTTATAGGATACCTTGCCTTTTTTGATTTTCACACGACAAGAACCACAATAGCCACTACGGCATTGATATTCATGGTGAATATTATTTTTCTCGAGATGATCAAGTAAACTTGTTTCATTATTGAATTCTAATGTGGTTTTACTGTAGATTAGATGAATTTTCATAATAACAATGCAGTGAAATTTGCTGGGCATTATATAAGGAAAATCCATATGTTAAAAATACTGTGTTTTATAATCGCACTTTTTATTACGGCTTGTAGTTCTATTAGCAAAGAACCAGTGAAGACGGTGGATGTTTATATCAAACCTTATTATTCTGCGGAAAATGGAAAAGCAGGAAATGTATTTGTACATAAAGAAATTGATCCTATGCTACGTGAAAATACGATAAAAGGTTATGAAAGTGCGGTGAAATTTGTAGAAGAAAATCCGGCTCGTATTTCACCAATTACGATGTTCACGTTAGCCGCTCGGGCTTACGATTTTGGCTTAAGAGATGAAGCTGTTACTTGGTTTTATCGTGGGCAAAATCGCTTGATCACCGCACTTTATGTGTTGGATCTACCAAAACAAACGGTGCAGGATAATACAGGGTTCAGTCATGTTGTAGAGCAGTTTGTTAATGCTTATGCGTTTTGCAATTTTGATAAACAGAGTCTTGCAGCCGAAAATGCGGTGAAATGGACAATTACACATCCTTATGAAGTCATTTTCTTACCAGCATTACCCGCAAAATTTGCAGATCGTCAAAAAGCGTTAAAAGAAGCAGAAGAAAAATTAGTTCAACGTTTACAGGAACAAGCACGTTTTTTTGCTAATCCAAAAAATAAAGAAAAATGGCAAAAAGAGCGGTCGGAAAATTTTGTGAATGAACGATTTTGTTGGTTATAGAGCTTATGTAGAAGATCAGATCTAATCTGACAAATTATAATAAAAAGTGAGAGATTCTCACTTAGAATAGGCATGTCAAAATTAATCTAAACAAAAAAGAAATGCTTATGTACAGATTACCCCTTTACCGGCAGTCATAAGTATTTGCATTCCGTGTAAAATAGGATTAGAATTAAGTCCCTTTTAACACTAGACAAAAGAAGAAAAAATGAGACAATTTGACAAGCAAGCAAGCAAGCAAGCAAGCAAGCAAGCAAGCAAGCAAGCAAGCAAGCAAGCAAATTTTAATTAAACTTTCACCCGTTGCAATGGCTTTTCTTGCAATATCCCCCAATTATTCTTTCGCATCGCAAATCCCTCAAATTACTGAAGGTGAGCACGCGGCAATTCATAAATCAAGACAAGATAACGCAGATGATCCGCTTTTCAAGATAGAAAGTGGAAAATCAGCGGTTGTTAATGGCGCGTCTGATATAGATTTAGGCGCAAATGAGCATTTAGCCCGCTTAAATGGGGGTACGCTGGAATTAAAGGCAGAAAAAACAGCACCCGGTCGTATCAACTTTGCTGATGGTTCAGATCAAGTGATTTTCGGTGATAATAAATCCATCGTTAAAATTGAAAACTATCACTTAACTAGTGAAGAACAAGACAAAACTAAGGCTATCTTCTCAGCAACGAGTGATGAATCTCATGAGCTACACTTAAACAACGTATCTATTACATCAAAAGGTCAATTAATTGATTATAAGAATAAAGAAAAAGTAAGCGTTTTTATTAAAAACGATAAAGATCATGTCCTTGAAAGTAAAGAAGGCGGAGTGATTCGAGTTGTTAAAGGTGAAATTAATGGAGGAACCTATATAGGAGGACGTAAGACCGTGTTTCACGGAGTAGGTAAACTTGATTTTACGATTAACAATGCAAAGCTAATTTCTCCTGAAGCTCTTTCGCTTATCTTACTTACTGGTTCCGATAGTTTAACAAATGAAACGAGGGGTCGGCTTACTATTAACGATTCAGTACTAGAAAATAACTCCTCAAAAACACATCCGACTATTGTTCGGGTGAATGAATATAATACAGACATAAATATTAATCGCTCAATTATGAGAGGAAATGGTTCTGCTATTATGTCATCTTTTCTATGGACTGCAGGCACACGCAACGATACTCTTCAGAACAACACGCGGCCATCTAAAGTAACTATCAATGACTCTATTATTGATACCGAATCCCTGTTAGAGGACGAATCTAATGTTGTTGATGCAGTTCCCCTAAAAGATTTCGAAAGGGTGATTGAGCTAAACAATACTAAAATGACAGATAAAGCCAAATATATAAATCGTAGTAATTCACATCCAAAAAATTATGGATTTATCGGTAAAAATAAGAGTAAATTTTCTGGTAGTATATCTCATATTGCAAATATAATTCCGAATTTTAGTTTTCGCTTAGAATCTCACTCAGAATGGGAAGTCAAGGGGAGTATAGGACAAAATTCAGTAAAAAAAATAATCTTAAATGAGGGTAAAGTTTACTTTGCAGAAAAAGGAGCAGGATTAAAAGTTATAGATAAAGTCAGTGGCAATGGAATATTTGGGCTTTATGCAGATTTAAGCACGGATGATGTTAATCTAGCCAAAAACACCCTTACATTTCAAAAAGGCTGGGAGGGGAATTTTGAAGTTGAAATCTATGATGTGGGCGATGGCTCCTTTAAAAAAGCAAATGGCAAACAACTTATTAATATCCCTCAAAACAATGATGCCCATGCCACTTTCTATCGTCGCCACTTAAAAGGCGTTGAGGAATTAGTATTGCGTAAATGCCCAACAGGGTGGTGTACTTACGTAAAACCACGTACAGAAAGTGTGGTTTATGCGGCAAATTCAGAGGCAGCAAATAACATGTTTACTCTGCGTTTACATGACCGTCTCGGCAATGTATTTATGCAACCTAGTAAAAGCCAAGCAGTCTGGCTTCGTACAATTCGCTCAACCCATGACCAACAACTCATCGGTGGAGAAAGTACGCTTCAAGGCGCGCGGAATGGTGTGCAACTTGGTGGCAATCTCTACCACAAACAAACGCCTCACGGCAATGTGTTAGCGGGATTAATGGCAGGCTATGCCAAATATCAATCAACGGCAGTTAATCATGAAACCGATATCGTGGCAAACGGTCAAGTGAAAGGTTATAGTCTTGGTGTATATGGCACTTGGTATCAAAATAATGAAAACCACACGGGTGCTTATGTCGATAGCTGGTTAAACTACAATTGGTTTAAAAACCGTGTTTCGGGCAATAAATTCCGCGAAGAATATGGTAGCCGCGGTCTCACTGCCTCCATTGAAGCAGGTTATAATTTCTTAGTATTAGATAAAACTGCGACAAACGGTAACCAATATCGCGTTTATATTCAGCCTCAATTGCAAACGCGCTATATGGCAGTAAAAGGTCAGCATGTCGAGCAAAACGGTACGCAAATAAAACCACTCGGACAAGATAATTTACAAAGTCGGGCTGGAATTAAAGCGTATTTAGACGCTAAATTTATGAATCATATCGAAGTTGCGCCTTTTGTGGCGATAAATAGCCTCTACCAAAACAAAGGTTTTGGCGTATCAATGGACGGCGAAAAACGATTGATTGATAATAATAAGAAAGCGTTTGAGTTTGAAATGGGTGCCGATGTTAAACTGGAAGATAAGGTTAAACTTTGGGCTTCATTCGCTACGCAATCAGGCAAACATCGTGACAAAAATAAACAAGGTCAAATGGGCTTGAAATTTGAGTTTTAATCATTCGAGCTAAAAACCCGAGTAAATCGTCACAATCTTGTAATCTAAGCGGTGAAATTCACCGCTTTTTTCCATTCCTCCTTATCAGAAATCTAGGGCAAGCTCCCATTAATTCCACCTAATACTGTATTTTGAGGAAGTATGAATAGCTTTTGCTTTTTTCAATGACTTAGCAGATCCTAGAAGGTATAATCAAAAGCAAAATTTCCTCAGGGCAACATTTGCTCGGTTACTGCGATAAACCAATGATTTTTCATATTATTCTTTTACTTTTTAAGTACTTGGTATTATCATTACTCGGTTTTTTATTTTATAGAGAAAAGAGAAGCAGGGGAAACTATGCAACATCTGAACGAGCTTGTTGAGAAAGCGAAATTAGCGATTGAATCCATTCAGGATAAAAGTTTAACGGCTTTGGATGAAATCCGTGTCGAATATTTTGGTAAGAAAGGGCATTTTACTCAATTAATGCAAGAATTGCGTAATGTGTCAGCAGAAGAACGTCCGGCTATGGGTGCAAAAATTAACGAAGCAAAACAAGCTGCGTTAGAATTTTTAAATGCAAAAAAAGCGGAGTGGGAACAGGCTGAACTTAACGCAAAATTAGAAAAAGAACGTGTAGATGTCAGTTTACCTGGTCGCAAAGTTGAAACAGGTGGCTTACACCCAGTTACCATGACGATTAATCGTGTAACAAAATTTTTCTCAGAACTTGGCTTTTCAGTTGAAAATGGTCCTGAAATTGAAAGTGATTATTACAACTTCGATGCTTTAAATATTCCTAAACATCACCCCGCGCGTGCCGATCACGATACTTTTTGGTTTAATCCAGAATTATTACTTCGCACTCAAACTTCTGGCGTGCAAATTCGTACTATGGAAAAAATGCAGCCACCAATTCGCATTATGGCTCCAGGACGTGTATATCGTAATGACTACGATCAAACGCACACGCCAATGTTCCACCAAATTGAATTGCTTTATGTGGATAAAAAAGCAAATTTTACAGAATTGAAAGGCTTATTACACGATTTCTTACGCGCTTTCTTTGAAGAAGATTTACAAGTTCGTTTTCGTCCATCTTATTTCCCATTCACCGAACCTTCAGCCGAAGTGGATGTGATGGGTAAAAACGGTAAATGGTTAGAAGTGTTGGGCTGCGGTATGGTGCACCCAAATGTGTTGCGTAACGTTGGTATTGATCCAAATGAATATTCTGGTTTTGCAGTGGGAATGGGCGTTGAGCGTTTAACAATGTTACGTTATAACGTAACAGATTTACGTTCGTTCTTTGAAAATGACTTACGTTTCTTAAAACAATTTAAGTAATTTCTCGGATTTGAATTAAAAGGATAACAACAAATGAAATTTAGTGAACAGTGGGTAAGAGAATGGGTGAATCCATCCGTTTCAACCGAGCAATTATGCGAGCAAATTACCATGCTTGGCTTAGAAGTGGATGGTGTAGAAGCCGTTGCGGGTACATTTAATGGTGTCGTTGTGGGTGAAGTGGTGGAATGTGCACAACATCCAGATGCAGATAAATTACGTGTAACTAAAGTGAACGTAGGCGGTGATCGTTTATTGGATATCGTGTGTGGCGCACCAAATTGTCGTCAAGGCTTAAAAGTGGCTTGCGCAACAGAAGGTGCTGTATTACCTGGCGATTTCAAAATTAAGAAAACGAAATTACGTGGTCAACCATCAGAAGGGATGCTTTGTTCATTTTCTGAATTAGGTATTGATGTTGAAACGGATGGTATTATTGAATTGCCACTTGATGCACCAATCGGTACTGATTTACGTGAATATTTAGGTTTAAATGATAATGCCATCGAAATTAGCTTAACGCCAAACCGTGCGGATTGTTTGAGCATTGCGGGTATTGCGCGTGAAATTGGCGTGGTAAATAAACAGCCGGTAAATCAACCGCACTTTGAAGCGGTGCCAGCAACAATTTCTGATAAAGTTCAAATTGATTTACAAGCGCCAGAAGCGTGCCCACGTTATTTATTACGTGTGGTGAAAAACGTTAATGTGAAGGCGCAATCGCCAATGTGGATGCAAGAAAAATTGCGTCGTTGTGGCATTCGTTCTATTGATCCTATTGTTGATATTACTAACTATATTTTGCTTGAGCTTGGTCAGCCAATGCATGCGTTTGATGCGGCTAAAGTTGCACAACCGGTTCAAGTTCGCTTAGCGAAAGAGGGTGAAGAATTAGTATTATTAGATGGTTCAACGGCAAAACTTCAATCTAATACTTTATTAATCGCCGACCAAAATGGGCCTTTAGCAATGGCTGGGATTTTTGGTGGTGCTGCAAGTGGCGTGAATAGTGAAACGAAAGATGTGATTTTAGAATCCGCATTTTTCGCTCCATTAGCGATTGCAGGGCGAGCAAGACAATATGGTTTACATACGGATGCATCACACCGTTTTGAACGTGGTGTGGATTTTGAATTAGCCCGTAAAGCCATGGAACGAGCAACCTCATTACTGCTTGAAATCTGTGGTGGTGAAGCGGGTGAGATTTGTGAAGCAAGCAGTGAAACTCATCTTCCTAAAGTCAATACAGTTCAACTTCGCCGTAGTAAATTAGATGCACTTTTAGGTCATCATATTGAAACAGAAAGCGTAACAGAAATTTTCTATCGTCTTGGTTTCGATGTTACTTATGCAAATGATATTTGGACGGTAACTTCTGCAAGCTGGCGTTTTGATATTGAAATCGAAGAAGATTTAATTGAGGAAGTGGCGCGTATTTATGGCTATAACAGCATTCCAAACAATGTGCCATTAGCGCATCTCCGCATGCGTGAGCATAAAGAATCTGATTTAGATTTAGCTCGAATTAAGACCGCACTTGTGGATGCAGATTATCAAGAAGCCATTACTTATAGCTTTGTGGATCCAAAAATTCAAAGTTTATTACATCCACAGCAAGAAGCACTTGTATTGCCAAACCCAATTTCTGTGGAAATGTCAGCAATGCGCGTGTCTTTAATGAGTGGTTTGTTAGGTGCTGTACTTTATAACCAAAATCGCCAACAATCTCGTGTTCGTTTATTTGAAACTGGATTGCGTTTTGTGCCAGATGTCAATGCGGAATTTGGTGTGCGTCAAGAATTTGTTTTAAGTGCGGTGATTACTGGAACGGCAAAATCGGAACATTGGGCTGGTAAAGCAGAGTCTGTTGATTTCTTTGATCTTAAAGGTGATTTAGAATCAGTACTTTCTTTAACAGAAGGTGGTAATAGAGTTCGTTTTGTTGCAAAACAATTTGATGCATTACACCCTGGACAATCTGCCGCTATTGAATTAGATGGTCAAGAAATTGGTTTTATTGGTTCAATTCACCCATCTATTAGCCAAAAACTTGGCTTAAATGGCAAAACTTTTGTATTTGAAATTCTTTGGAATGCAATTGCGGCACGTAATGTGGTGCAAGCAAAAGAAATTTCTAAATTCCCAGCAAACCGTCGTGATTTAGCTTTAGTTGTCGCGGATAGAGTACCAGCAGGGGAATTAATCGCAGCCTGTAAACAAGCTGGCGGTGAAAAATTGGTGCAAGTGAATTTGTTCGATGTATATCAAGGTGTGGGCGTCTCTGAAGGCTATAAGAGTTTAGCGATTAGCTTGACTGTCCAAGATAATGAAAAAACACTTGAAGATGAAGAAATTAATGCAGTGATTTCAGCAGTATTAGCGGAGGTAAAACAACGCTTTAATGCTGAATTAAGGGATTAATATGGCTACGATAACCAAAATTGATATTATTCAATATTTAAGTGATAAATATCAGTTATCTAAACACGATACTAAAAATGTGGTGGAGAACTTTTTAGAAGAGATTCGTTCATCGCTAGAATCTGGTCATGATGTGAAATTATCAGGATTTGGTAATTTTGAACTACGAGATAAGTCATCTCGCCCAGGGCGTAACCCAAAAACAGGTGATGTTGTGCCAGTTTCTGCGCGCCGGGTGGTGACATTTAAACCAGGGCAAAAGTTACGTGCTCGTGTGGAAAAAACTAAATAGTAAGCAACAAAAAGTGCGGTGAATTTCTACCGCACTTTTCATATGAAAAGGTATGAAAGTATATAAATCATTTTTAATCGCTACTGCTTCGTTGTTTTTATTCGCTTGTTCTAGTTTTCAAAATGATGATTATGCGATGAACTATAAAGGTCAAATCGGCGATCCTATTATGGCCATAGCCATGTTGAGCGAACAACAACATGAATGGGCAGGTACACCTTATGTGCTCGGCGGTGTTTCTCGTCGTGGCATAGATTGTTCCGGTTTTGTGCAGAAAACTTTCTTCGATCGTTTTAATCTTCGTTTGCCAAGAAGTACAATAGAACAAGCCAATTATGGTAAACATGTCCGCAAAGAAGATATTCAAACGGGTGATTTAATTTTCTTTAAAACTGGCCGAGGTCCTAATGGTTATCATGTAGGAATTTATGTAAAAGAAGACAAATTCCTTCATGCTTCCACCAGAGGGGGCGTTGTTTATTCTTCAATGAATAACCCTTATTGGTCGAAAGCCTTCTGGCAAGTCAGACGAATTTAGAAAGTATAATGCTGGAATTTTCCAGCATTTTTTTATCATGATTTTTTTCAAATTTGGGAGATAAAATGTCCTCAAACTTAACCGCACTTCAAATTCAACTTGAAATTTTACGCCTTATTCCAAAAACACGTTTTATCACTGCAGAAGAAATCTTACAAAAACTTGCTGATATTGGCGTTCAACGTGATATTCGTTCAATCCAACGCCAGCTAGAAAGCTTATCTCAACAGTTTGAAATTGAACGTGATATGCGTGATAAACCTTATGGCTACCGATGGAAATCAAATGCTAAAGGCTTG
This sequence comes from Haemophilus haemolyticus, assembly GCF_003352385.1. NCBI lineage: Bacteria > Pseudomonadati > Pseudomonadota > Gammaproteobacteria > Pasteurellales > Pasteurellaceae > Haemophilus > Haemophilus haemolyticus. Next base: position 1,274,949 of record NZ_CP031243.1, read on the forward strand.
GATTTACCGATTCTAAATGAACAGCAATCACTTGTGCTTATGCTTGCTAAACAATATCTCAATGGCATTTTGCCTTCTAGTATTATGAGCTCAATGGAGGCGTTCTTTCAACAGGCCGAATATAATTTGGTTTATGACAGCCATAAAAAATCAGGGGCAGAATGGCTTAATAAAGTTGCTATTGCGCCAACTAGTCAGCCGTTATTACCTGCCAAAATCAATCCAGAAATTTTTTCTCAAATTAGTACCGCACTTTATCAAAATCGATTTTTACAGGTGCATTATCGGAGTATTCACGGTAAAGAACATAAGGCACAGGTCAAGCCATTGGCTTTGGTACAACAAGGGCCAAGTAGCTATTTAGTCGCACAATATGAGAATGGCGATATTTTACACTTGGCTTTGCATCGTTTGCTTAAGGTAACAGTGAGTACAATGATATTTGAACGCCCTAATTTCAATTTGAAATCTTATGTAGAAAGCCAAAAGTTTGGTTTTACCTATGGTCGAAAAATTCGATTAACTTTCCGCATTAATAAAGATATTGGTGGATTTTTAACAGAAACACCACTATCAACAGATCAAACAGTAAAAGATTCTGGGGATGATTATGAAATTTCAGCAACGGTGATCGAAAGTCAAATGCTGGAGTGGTGGATAGCTCACTTTGGTGAATATTATCAAGAAATTGAGCGTGTATATTTAGAAGAAACAGTATAACGACATAAATTGTCGCTTTGCGCTTTATGATAAATCTATCTGAAGAGAGGACATTCAAATGAAACAGATTGTGTACATTGATATGGATAATGTGATGGTAGATTTTCCATCAGGTATTGCAAAACTAGATGATAAAACCAAGCGAGAATATGAAGGTCGATATGATGAAGTCGAGGGCATTTTTAGCTTAATGGAACCAATGCCAAACGCGATTTCTGCCGTTCATAAATTGATGAAGAAATATCATATTTATGTGCTTTCTACTGCGCCTTGGCATAATCCTTCCGCTTGGAGTGATAAAGTAAAATGGATTCAACATTATTTCGGTGAAGAAAAAGGTTCAGCCTTATACAAACGATTGATTTTATCCCATCATAAAAATCTTAACCAAGGCGATTATTTAATTGATGATCGCACTAAAAATGGTGATGGCAAATTTCAAGGCGAACATGTTCATTTTGGTACAGAACAGTTTGCTAATTGGAATTGTGTATTATCTTACTTAGGCTGCGGGACTTTTACACCAAGTGATATTTTGCAAGATTGTTTGAAGAAGCCAGCCGCCCTTGTGCAAGTTGAAAATGAGGAGCAAAGCCGAGTCATTGGTGCTTTTGCAGATCGCTATAAATGGCAAGTGTTTAATTTGGCATGTGTTTATGCGGATGAAACAACAACCGAACAGAAAACTGTCTATTTAATTATCAGCCCTTATCACAGTGATGAATTTAAATTGCGTATTGATGCCATGTGCGCTCATATTCAAGCGGAATATGAAGTGTTATTACGCTCAAAATCACAGCTAAAGCAATATTTCCAACGCCTTTCAGATAAGCCATTCTTGCACATTGAAACCTATACTTATCAACCGCTTTATAAAGCAGGGAATATATTTGGCATGATGGCGAGAGATAGACAGATTGATGAAATTTTAGGACAAAAAGGAGCCTGAAAAATGATTTTGGAAAAGAAACCAATTTGCGTAGTATTAACCGGTGCTGGCATTAGTGCTGAAAGTGGTATTCCTACTTTTAGAGCTGAAGATGGATTGTGGGCAGGGCATAAAATAGAAGAAGTTTGTACGCCCGAAGCCTTAAAGAAAAACCGTGCAAAAGTATTAGAGTTTTATAATGAACGACGTCGTAATGCTCAAGCTGCAGAGACTAATGCAGCACACTTGGCTTTAGTTGAACTGGAAGAATTTTATGAAGTTCATATAATCACTCAAAATGTGGATGATTTACATGAGAGAGCGGGAAGTACTAACGTACTCCATTTACATGGAGAATTGAATAAAGCTCGCAGCAGTTTTAATACCGATTACATTGTTCCATGTTTGGGTGATCAACTACTAGAGGATAAGGATAATCACGGTCATCCAATGCGTCCACATATAGTCTTTTTTGGGGAAAATGTACCCATGTTTCCTAAAGCAGAAAAGTTAGTGAAAAAGGCAGATATTGTGATTGTTATTGGCACTTCATTACAAGTTTATCCAGCTAATGAATTGGTAAATCTAGCTCCATACGGTTCACTTATCTATTTGATCGATCCTAATCCCAATACAGGATTTGTTCGTAAGCAAGTTATCGCAATAAAAGAAAAAGCGGGTGAGGGCGTTCCGAAAGTGGTCGCTGAGTTATTGGAGAACGTTAAAAACACATAGAAAAATGACCGCACTTTTTAAACAAATAGCGACTTTTATGTTGTTATTTTTTAACGACACGAATTGTTGCTATGCTGTGCTATTTTATTGTTTATGAATTAACGAGAAATGTATGCACCCCGTAATTGAATTTTATTTAGAGCAAAGAAAAAACCAATATAATTTATCTTTGCAAGATGTTTGGGCGATGCCCAAAAGAATGATTGGCGATGCTTATTTTTATATTCCTTGGCTTTTACCTGTTACTGAAAGTTCCAAATGGAATCGTTCAGTACCGGTTTTTAACGAAGAAGATCTAGCTATTTTTATTGGAGATGAAGTAATTCAAAATAAATATTTACATTCTATTGATATTATTCTGGATTACTTCTGTTTATATCGTGAAGATAATAAAATATTCCCAAAAACAGAATTGAGTGAACGTAAAGTTTGGCTACGTAATATCGGGCATGAAAGTAAGAAGATTTCCCGCATCATTCGTAGTTTAAATTATTGCGGTCATCCTGAGTTGGCTAAAAGTTTACAGCAACTGGCAATAAAATTAGGTCAAGAAAAAGGCGGAATTCAAGAAGAAACAATGGAAATTTGGGCAAATCTACTTAAACAATAAGGATAAAATGATGGTAACAGAAGATTTTAAAAAAGTGGCAGTATCCTTCGCTGGAGGAGATGGCGGAAATCCTAACTCAGATGTTTGGTTTTGTGGGTTAGAATGGGGGATTGGTGATGAAGCTTCTCCTGATGATTTTTATAAGAAATTTAGTTTAAGCCCTAAATTAATACCGCACTCTTGGTTAGAGGACGATTTTGATGGTAGTTGGACTACGCAATATAATCAAAAATTATGTTGGTTTTTGTGGTATTACTATAATTTAGATTGGAAAAGTGGTGAAAGCTATGAGTATTTTGTTAGTACTTATAATGTGCTTTATCCACAGGGTATTGGTTTTAAACTAAATATGTTACCAATCAATTTCAAAAATAGAGCATCAATTCAATGGAATGAACAATTCATTAAGATGACAGGATTTGAAACATTCGATGAATATAGAGAATGGTGTGTTGAAAATCGTGGTGCTTTTTATCGTCAACTTATAGATGAATGTAATCCTAAAGTGATTATTTGTACGGGAGTCACAGAAAAAGATAACTTCTTTAAGTTTTTTACTGGAGAAGCCGTATATGAAACTAAAGCGTTGAAAGAATTTAATATCTTCTATCGCAAGTACAATGATACTTTAATTTGTGTTTGCCCATTTTTTGGTGGCCCAAGTGGCATTAATTCTTACGACAAAATGGAAGCATTAGTAGAGTCAGTAAAAGAATTATGTAAATAATTTTTTTATTAAGTTTATCATTACTTATCTTGCTTATATTTAAGCATGTGCATAATAAGCCTAATAAGCGTTTCTTTTTGTTTCGGATCAGATTCTGCAACTAATAAAGTGAGCGCTGCAAGCCCCGTATCATTGATAACTGGATGCCCATTATGATCAAACAAACGCCCATTTCTATGTAAGAAATCCACAAATAAAAATGCACCGCTACGTTTATTACCATCTGAAAAAGGATGGTTCTTGACGACAAAATAAAGTAAATGCGCCGCTTTTGCTTCGATGCTTGGATAAGCAGGTTCACCAAATACACTTTGATCTAAATTACCTAGAATCGCAGATAAGCCTTTATCTCGTTCACGTCCAAACAGATCACTTGCTTCACCTTTTTCCATTAGCTGTAATTTTAACTCTGCTAGTGCAGAACAAGCCTCTGCATAAGTCGGTAATGTACCGCCTTGCTGTGTTTGTGGTTCGGTAAGTAAACCTTCATCATATTGTTGTAGCCATAAAAACGTATGTGTATAACGGCTGACAATATCCACTAATCCACGACCACTTTCTAGCGTTAATTCCGATGAATTTGCCGTTTTTTGAATAAGCGCAAGTGCTTGTTCTAATTCGTGAGCATTTTGCTGTAAACGTTTTTGGTTAATAGTATAGCCTTGAGTCAGATATTCTTTTAAACGTGCAGTTGCCCAACGGCGGAAACTAATGCCTTGTTTAGATTTTACTCTATAACCAACAGAGATAATCATATCTAAATCATAATGCTCAATTTCACGATTGACTTGGCGTTTACCTTCTTGGCGAACTATCCGGAATTTCCGGATAGTTGATTCTTTCTCAAGTTCTTCATCATCAAATATATTGGTAATGTGCTCATTGATGGTGCGAATATCTTTATCAAATAACATGGCCATCTGCGCTTGGGAAAGCCAAACGGTGTCATTTTCAAATCTCACTTCCACTTGCGTTGTGCCATCTTGAGCTTGGTAAATTTCAATCGGGTTTTGGTTATTCATATTATTTTCCTTAATAATTTGCATGTATATATAACCAGATAAATATGCATATTGCAATACAGATAATCTTATTTGCAAAAAATCTTCTAAAAATAACCACTTTCAATATTCTCAAACGACACAAGTTGTCGCTTCCTTTCATATAATTTTTCCATAAAGGGAGATTTTTTACTTCTTACATATCTATCAAGCCTTTAATTAATAAAAGGAGCAAATAATGGCAATGAAAGTAATTATGGCAAGAGATCCACTTTTTGAGGATGTAAAAAAATTTGTGCAACAACAAAAAGTTGCATCTTGTTCGATGATTCAACGCAGATTTATGTTAGGTTTTAATCGAGCTGGACAAATTTTAGAACAGTTGGAACAAGCGGGTATTATTTCATCAATGAAAAATGGACAGAGAAAAGTATTATGAAAAATGATTTGAATTATGCAGTGGAGCTTATTCGCAAAGCGGATGGTATTTTAATTACAGCTGGTGCGGGTATGAGCGTGGATTCTGGGTTGCCCGATTTTCGCAGCGTTGGCGGATTTTGGAATGCTTATCCTATGTTTAAAGAACATAATATATCTTTTGAAGACATCGTGACGCCACTAGCTTATAAGCATAATCAGGAACTTGCCTATTGGTTTTATGGACATCGATTAGTTCAATACCGAAATACTCTTCCTCACGAAGGGTATCAGATTTTAAAACGCTGGGCGGGAGATAAACCTCATGGATATTTTGTTTTTACCAGTAATGTTGATGGGCATTTTCAAAAGGCTGGTTTTGATGATAGCCATGTTTATGAAGTACACGGTACTTTGGAGCGTCTTCAGTGTGTCAATAATTGTCGAGGATTAAGTTGGTCTGCATCAAGTTTTCAACCTGTCGTGGATAATGAAAACTTATGTTTAACCAGTGAAAAACCACATTGTCCTTATTGTGGGGGCTTTGCTCGTCAAAATGTACTAATGTTTAATGATTGGAGTTATGCAAGTCAATATCAGGATTTTAAAAAAGTGCGGTTAGAATCGTGGTTAAAAGAAGTGCAAAATCTCGTCGTCATTGAACTGGGAGCGGGGAAAGCCATTCCAACTGTGCGTCGCTTTTCTGAACGTACGGCGAAAGCAAAAAAAGGGGGATTTATCCGTATTAACCCACAAGATGCAGGCGTGCCGAAAATGCACTTTTTAAGTCTAGAAATGAAGGCGTTAGATGCGCTAAAAGCGATTGATTGTCTTCTAAATCCTTCTCAACAAGCGGTTGAATAATGGAAAATTTTTGCGAAATTACCTTTTGCCAACAAATTGGCAGCAACAAGCGACACAACCAAGATGCCCTTTTTAATGGCGAGACTGTGTTTCAATATAAACTCAAAACGGCTGAAAAACGCCTTGAAACCCGACCGCACTTTATTGTGGGCGTGGCAGATGGTATTTCCAATAGCAATCGACCTGAAAAAGCGAGCAAGTTGGCAATGCAATTACTAAGCCAAATGGAAAGCATAAACCGTCAAACGATCTACGATTTACAACCCAGTTTATCAGCAGAATTGGCAGAGGATTATTTTGGCTCAGCAACCACGTTTGTGGCAGCTGAGATTGACCAAATAACTCGTAAAGCCAAAATTCTCAGCGTAGGCGATAGCCGTGCTTATTTAATTGATGCTCAGGGTAAATGGCAACAGATTACCCAAGATCATTCTATTCTTTCTGAATTGTTGGCTGATTTTCCCGATAAAAAAGAAGAAGATTTTGCCACGATTTATGGCGGCGTTTCTTCTTGTTTAGTCGCCGATTATTCCGAATTCCAAGATAAAATTTTTTATCAAGAAATTGAAATTCAACAAGGGGAAAGTTTATTACTGTGTTCTGATGGATTAACAGATGGACTTTCTGCTGAAGTAAGAGAAAAGATTTGGAAACAATATGATAATGATAAATCAAGATTGACGGTGTGTCGTAAATTAATTGCGAGACAAGGGTTTTATGATGATTTATCGGTTATAATTTGTATGTTTTGATTTATGTTTAGAAATATTCTAAGGAACCTTAATTATTATGAGCGAAGAAAAAGCAAAAATACTCAAGATTGATGATGTATTAAAATTAAATTTGAGTATTCCAGATTATCAAAGACCATATAAATGGACAATAAAGCACGTTCAACAATTACTTGATGATTTACTGACGCATTTCCGTAATCAACAACAAGTTTATCGAATTGGAACAGTGGTAATACATAAATATAATGAAGAAAACAAAGAAACTAAAAAAATTGAAGAAAAGTTAGATATTGTTGATGGTCAGCAACGTTTAATTACGCTTTCATTATTACTTTATTATTTGAATAATGAAAAAAATTCACGGATAAGGCTTTATTAGATGAGAGTGTAGCACATACTCTTAGCAAGAGTAATATAATTAATAATTATAATTTTATTAAAAATTATTCTATTTCCCATAAGGAAGAATTTAAAAACTATATTTTAGAAACTTGTGAGATGGTTTATGTTGAATTAGATGATTTAGACGAAGCCTTCCAATTTTTTGACTCGCAAAATTCAAAAGGGAAGCCTTTAGAGTCTTATGATTTGCTTAAAGCGTATCATTTAAGAGAAATGAATGATAAACCCAAAGAGATTATTCATCATTGTGTTGAACGTTGGGAGAAATCTGCACTTTCTCAAGAAATCAATAATTTAGATAAAATTATCAACTATATTCTTTTTAGATTACGCCGATGGCACTATCAAGAAAGCGGAGAGGTTTTTACATCGGACGAGCTAGAGACATTTAAAGGCGTATCAGAAAGTACTAACTATCCTTATCTTAGTCCTCTGTTTGCAACAAAGGTTGTAGAGAAATTAGCACAACAAAATCCTATGTTTTATCATCCAAGATTTGTGAGAACAAGTTTTCAAACGATACAAACGTTAATAAATGGTGAGCAATTTTTTGATTATGTTCAGTATTATGTTGAAATCTATGAAAAATTATTTAAAGAAGGAAGTGGGCTTGTTGATAAAGTGAAAAAAATTAACAATAAAGATATAGGAAAAGGCGTAAATACTTTTCTTAATAATCAAGATTATTGTTATAGAGTAGGGGATAAGTATTTAAAAAATTTATTTGAATGCATAGTGTTATTCTATTTTGATAAGTTTGGTGAAGTACATTTAGATGAATTTATAAATAAAGCATTTTTATGGGTTTACCGAATTCGTTTTGAATATCAGCGTATTACTTTCAAAACTGTAGAAGATGAGGCTCACTCAAAAAATGGATTGTTTAATCATATAGAGAAATCTTCTACACCAATACAAGTGCTGAGATATACCTCAGCAATACGTGAAGATAAGTTTAATAACATAGACAATAAAATAAGGGAAGTTTTTGGAGTGAACAATGGGCAACGCTAAAGAATATGTAAAGACATTAACCGTATCCGATTTATTTGATAATGAGAATAAATGTAACTATATTATTCCAATCTACCAACGTAATTATGCTTGGGGTGACGATGAAGTTAGTTCATTACTTCAAGATATAAAAAATACTTGTGAAAAAAATAAAGAACAAGATAAAAATTATTATATTGGAAGCTTAGTTGTCTATCGCCGAGAAAATGATGATTTTGAAGTGATTGATGGCCAGCAAAGACTAACAACACTTACGTTAATAATGCATCATCTTGACAAATTAGTTTTTAGAAATGTTTGTTTTGAACATCGAGATGAATCTGAACAAGCATTATCCAATCTTAATTCTGAAAAATTACCAAGTAATTTTTCACAAGCATTAAAAACAATTAAAAAAGTAATTGATGGATGGGGGAATAATAAAGATGAAATTGTAAAATTCCTTTTGGATAACGTTGAAATTATCCGAACTGAAGTGCCAGAAGGCACAGATTTAAACCATTATTTCGAAATTATGAATACCCGTGGAGAGCAGCTTGAAAAGCATGAAATTCTAAAAGCTCGTTTGATGAAGGAGTTGCCAACAGCTATTGAGCAATCATTATTTGCAAAAATCTGGGATGCATGCTCAGATATGAGTCGTTATGTTGTGATGGGATTGGATTCTGAATTAAGAAAAGTCATTTTAGCTGGTGATTGGAGAAAAGTACGTGGATTTTTTAAGAGTATTTTGAATGAAAATTCTGAAGAACCTGAAAATTCTGAAGAACCTGAAAATTCTGAAGAACCTGAAAATAGTATCGTAAAACTTATTGATGATCCCAAGGTAAAAATAGAAAAAATTGAAGAACAATCACAGGATAAATATGATGGCGAATTTACTTCAGTAATTGATTTTCCTAATTTCTTAATGCATGTTTTAAGAATTTATTTAGAAAGATTTGATAAGTGTAAATATTCTACCCAAAATGATCCATGCAATGTGTCATTAGATGAAAAGTTACTATTAAAATCATTTGAAGGTAAGTTTGAAGGAAAACCTAAAAAAGTTAGAATATTTATTTATACATTATTGGTTTGTCGTTATTTATTTGATTTATATGTGATTAAATCTAATATGATTCGAACTGATTATGAAAACTGGTCGTTATGGAAAATAGTTAAAGGAAAATCAGGTTATTACTATAAAAATGCATTTGGTATTTATAAAAATGTGTCTGTCGACAATAGCTTAGATAAAAATGATGATGAAGCACTTAATGATGCAGATCCTACAAAAAAAGCCGTGATGTTACTTTCAATGTTCCATGTTTCTAACCCATCTCGTATTTATAAAAACTGGTTGTATGCTGTATTACGTTGGTTATTTAATAATAAGGATAATATAACTTACGGTAACTATGTTAATTTTCTAAAAGATCTTTGTGATAAATTCTATTTTGGTAATAACTGTCAAGGGAAGGATATTACAGAGATTATATTAGATAAAGTAGAAGTGGAATTTAAATTTAACTTAGGAAGTAAAGAAAGTTCGGAATATAAAAAATATTGGGATAGAGGGGTAAATGTTCCTAACTTTGTATTTAATCGACTAGATTATCAATTATGGGAACTGCCTAATGAAAAAGTAAAAAATTTGTTAAAGAATGATGAGTGGTTAACTGATAATACTAAAGATGCTATTTGGAAAAAGTTTAGATTTACCTTTAGAAGTTCAGTAGAGCATCATTATCCACAGCATCCTAGTGTTGGAGATGAATTAGAGTCAGGATTAAATGATTTTGGTAATTTGTATCTACTTTCTCAAAGTAAAAATTCTAGCTTAGGTAATTCTTCTCCTGAAGAGAAAAAAAAGCATTATCGTAATAATGAATACGATAGTCTGAAACAAGCTATCATGATGAACTATAATGAGTGGACTGAAAGGGAGATAAAAGAACATGGAGAAAAAATGATCGAAATTCTAAATCAACCTTTATCCAAAGCAGATTCCTAACGACACAATCTGTCGCTATACTTCTTAAACTATGCTCAAACCTATTAGGTTTGAGCATTTTTTATTGGAGTAATGATTATGTCTAAATTCAAACTTAACCCACCATCAGTTTCCCCTTATACCGAAAAATTAATGTTGCAACTTTTATTAGAATATCGAGGATTTGCAGAGGTTTTTAATGAAAATGTTTGGCACTATGACGATATTGCAGCGGCTTTAGGTTTACCGAGTGAAATGGAGCATTGCGATGATTTTCGTTCGAAAGTAAAAAAATTATTACAAGCACGAAATAAAACGTTGCCAAAATTGACCACTCTTTGCGTAAACGAGAATCCAATTATTCAACAAAATATTGATACGCTGACCCAATTATTATCATTGAATACTACTGAGCAGACGCTTTTCCGTTTATCGGTTCAGCTACGCTTAGATGAGCCGTTGAAAAAATTGAGCGAGGCATTACCAAAATCTAATTTGGTAGGGGTAAGTGAGTTATTATCAAATTTATTTGGTTTGCCAAAATCGGACATTATTTCTGCCTTAAAAGATAAGGGAAAACTATTAGGTTATGGCTTGCTTGAACGAAACTATAATCCAGATAGGTTCCATGACTATTTGGATTGGGGAAAAATGTTAGATTTTGATGAATTCATCTCAGAACCATTAAATGAACAGGTGTTATTAAAAGTTTGTACAAAACCAGCTATTGAGCCTAGTTTGAGTTTAGAAGATTTTGCTTATTTAAACGAGATGAAAACAATGATGCTGGATTATCTTCAGTCCTCATTTGCTACTCATAGAAAGGGGGCGAATATTTTAATTTATGGTGCGCCAGGTACAGGCAAAACGGAGTTGGCCACTTTGTTGGGGAAAGTGTTGAGCGTTTCGGTAAATAATATTACCTACATGGATGAAGATGGGGATGTGATTAGCGCTGAAGATCGTTTGAATAAATGTCGCTTTGCGCAAAAGGTGTTAGAAGGGCAATCTTCGTTATTGATTTTTGATGAAATAGAAGATGTTTTTCGTGCCGGTTTTTTTGAACGTTCAGTAGCGCAGAAAAATAAAGCTTGGATGAATCAGTTATTGGAAAACAATAACGTGCCGATGATTTGGTTATCGAATTCTGTTTCGGGCATAGATCCTGCTTTTTTACGCCGCTTTGATCTTATTTTAGAAATGCCAGATTTACCGTTGAAAAATAAGTCGGCACTGATTACGCAACTGACTGAGGGAAAATTAAGTCCAGCCTATGTGCAGCATTTTGCTAAAGTGCGGTCATTAACGCCGGCGATTTTAAGCCGCACAATTCGGGTGGCAAAGGAACTCAATACATCAAATTTTGCTGAGACTTTGCTCATGATGTTTAATCAAACGTTAAAATCGCAAAATAAACCGAAAATTGAACCGCTTGTTTTAGGCAAAGCCGACTACAACTTGAATTATGTGGCTTGTAATGACAATATTCATCGTATTAGTGAAGGGTTAAAACAGTCGAAAAAAGGACGAATTTGTTGCTATGGTCCGCCAGGAACAGGGAAAACAGCTTGGGCAGCATGGCTTGCGGAACAGTTGGATATGCCGTTGTTGCTAAGACAAGGCTCAGATTTACTTAATCCTTATGTGGGTGGTACAGAACAAAATATTGCTCAAGCCTTTGAACAAGCGAAAGCCGATAACGCATTATTAGTGTTAGATGAAGTGGATACGTTCTTATTTTCTCGAGAAGGCGCCAATCGAAGCTGGGAACGTTCTCAAGTGAATGAGATGTTGACACAAATTGAACGCTTTGAGGGCTTGATGGTGGTATCAACAAATTTAATTGAAGTACTCGATCCAGCAGCCTTACGCCGTTTTGATTTAAAATTGAAGTTTGATTATTTAACGCTCAAACAACGCTTAGATTTTGCTAAACAACAGTCGGAAATTTTAGGATTGCCGTTGTTATCGGAAGAGGATTTTACACAAATTGAATCGCTTAATTTGCTGACTCCAGGCGATTTTGCTGCAGTGGCTCGTCGTCACCAATTTTCCACTTTTCAAAAGGTGCAAGATTGGCTGAACGCATTACAAGGTGAATGTGAAGTGAAACCAGTGTTTTCTGCAACAACAAGACGAATAGGATTCTAATCAAAGTGCGGTCAAAATTTTTATGTTTTTTTGACCGCATTTTTTTATTAGTTTTTCAACTGACAGAAAATAAAAAACATTGAATTTATCTTCAATTATGATTTCTGTGATCCACCTCACAATCTTAATATGACAATTATCATAACCCTTTAGAGAGCGTTATATTATCTTTACTCTGTATTAGTCGATATAGGAGAACAATATATGCTTATGACGATACTCAGCTTCCTCATTGTAACTGGTGTGGTTGCGTATGTTTCTTGGTTAAAAACAAAAGGGGATGATTTAAAATCTTCAAAAGGGTATTTTTTGGCAGGTCGCGGATTAAGCGGTTTAGTAATTGGCTGCTCAATGGTGCTCACATCGCTTTCAACTGAACAACTAATCGGTGTCAATGCGGTGTCTTATAAAGGTAATTTCTCTGTGATTGCTTGGACAGTTCCAACGGTTATTCCGCTTTGTTTCTTGGCACTTTATATGTTGCCGAAATATTTGCGTAACGGTTACACAACAGTGCCAGAGTTTTTTGAAAGCCGTTTTGACCGTCAAACACGCTTGATTATGTCAACATTATTCTTGGTGTTTTATCTCTTCATCGTAATTCCAACCGCACTTTACACTGGTGCAATCGCCTTCAATAAAATCTTCAACCTTGAAACGGCATTCGGCTTAAGCTATGGTGCAGCGATTACTTACACGGTGATTGCCATCGGTGTAGTCGGTGCGATTTATGCCATTTTCGGTGGTTTGAAAGCAGTAGCGGTATCAGATACGATCAATGCAGTGATTTTAGTCATTGGTGCATTGCTTGTTCCATTCTTTGCCTTGATGTATTTAGGCGATGGCAGTTTCTCTGAAGGTTTACACACAATCACAACAACGCACATTGAAAAATGGAATGCGATTGGTAGCGAAACAGATGCCACACCTTGGCCAACGATTTTCACCGGTATTATGGTTGTTCACTTTTTCTATTGGACAACTAACCAAGCTATCGTACAACGTTGCTTAGGTGCGAAAGATTTACAATCAGGTCAAAAAGGTATTTTGATTGCGGCATTATTCTTATTAACTTTACCGATCATTTTAAACCTTCCTGGTTTATTGAGTTTCCATATTTTAGGTGAAGGCGTAAATCCAATTGATGCGTCTTATCCATTATTAGTAAACAAAGTATTGCCAACTTGGTTACAAGGTTTCTTTATTGCTGCACTATTTGGCGCAATTTTAAGTACCTTTAACTCATTCTTAAATTCAGCAGCAACCATTTACTGTAAAGACTTATTGCCTTCTATCAGCAAAAAAGTTCGGTCAGAAGAAGAATTAATTTCTTACGCGAAAAAAGTTTCTACCATTATGGCGATTGTCACTATGATTTTCGCACCGCTACTCATGTTTGGTACAGATGGTATTTTCTTAATTACTAAACGTTTCGCAGGATTTGTGAATATTCCAATCGTTGCTTTATTTGCCGTAGGTATGTTTAACAAAACGGTATCTGGCAAAGCAGCACGTATTGCTTTACTTGCTCACGTTATCTTGTACTTCTGCATCGTTTGGGTGTTTAATGTCAAAATCAACTTTGTGTATGTTATGGGCGGATTATTCGTATTTGATGTCGTATTAATGCTCATCTTAGGACAATTCTTACGCCGCGAACCTTACATTGAAAACAAAGAAAACTTAGGTAACGTAGATTTAACTAACTGGAAATACTTAAAAGTAACCAGCGTGTCTTTAATCTTAGGTTTACTTGCGCTTTACACTTTCCTTTCACCACTTGGTATGGCATCAGAATATGGCAATCCATCAATGGTGCTTGGCGTATGGGCGGTGTTACAAATTATCGTGTTATTTGTTGTACGAGATAAAGAGGCTAAATAATGAACATTATTTATATTCTACTGGATCAAATTCGTAAAGATATGTTGGGGCCTTATGGTCACCAAATTGTGAAAACCCCGAATTTAGATCGTTTGGCAAAAGATGGCGTTCGCTTTAATAACGCCTTCACTCCAGCGTCTGTTTGCGGTCCTGCACGTACTTCACTTTTTACTGGATTAATGCCGTCTTCTCACGGCATTATTAAAAATGGGGAAAAAGGCGGTACAGGTGAAATTAGCCAAGAAAAACCGAATATTGGTAAATTGGCTGGCTATAATACTTATGTTGTAGGGAAGTGGCACGTAGGTACTAAATCTGTCCCCGAAGATTACGGGATTAAAGGCCATAACTTTGATGGTTATGGCTATCCTGGCAGTGGAGTATATAAAAATTTAGTCTTCAACCAACCGCCAACACATTCCAATCGTTATAAAGAATGGTTAGAAGAAAAGGGATATGAAATCCCAGAAGTAAGCCGTGCCTACTTTGGTGATAACCCACATTTACGAGTACAAGAACTTTGCGGTTTACTTTCAGGTACGAAAGATCAAACGATTCCTTATTTCATCATTGATGAAGCGAAAAAATATATTCAAGAATCATTAGATGAAGGCAAACCGTTCTTTGCATGGATAAACTTCTGGGGGCCGCACACGCCTTGTATTGTGCCAGAACCTTATTATTCCATGTATCGAAAAGAAGATGTGGTACTGGATAAAAGTTTCTTTAAACCATTAGAGGGCAAACCAGGTCATTTCCGCACAATTTCAAAAATGTGGGGAATGTGGGAAGCAAGCGAAGATCATTGGAAAGAAGTCATCACAAAATTCTGGGGTTATATCACCTTAATTGATGATGCAATCGGTGAATTATTTGATTACTTAGAAAAAAACGGTCTTTATGACCGCACTTTCTTGGTGGCTACAGCAGATCACGGCGATGCAATGGGCGCACATCGAATGATTGAAAAAGGGGAGTTTATGTTTGATGCCACCTACAACATTCCGATGATTATCAAAGATCCAAATTCAGACCGCGTCAATCAAGAAGATGATAACCTTGTTTATCTTCACGATTTAACTTCAACGGTGTTCGATTTAGCCAATCAAAAAGTGCCAGAAAGTTTTGAAGGGCAGAGCGTTCTTCCGATTATGCGCCAGCACCAAGATAACCAACGAAAAGGTGTACTTGGTCAGCTTGCGGGGCATTTTGTGTATTTTGAACAACGTATGTGGCGTCGTAAAGATTACAAACTCGTATTTAATGCGACCGATGTGTGTGAACTTTATGACATCCGTAACGATCCGGAAGAAATGCACAATTTATTTTATGATTCACAATATAACAGCATCAAAAAAGAGATGTTAGAAGAAATGCGCGCTGAGATGAAACGTCTGAATGACCCACTGGAAAATTGGGTTTATCGAATTATTGACGAAATTTAACCAAAGTCGTAGATTAAGGGCGTATCTAATACGCCCTTTGTTATCTCTGAACCTTTAAAATTATAGGAATAAATATGAAAATAACATTACTAAAAATACTGACACCAGAACTTCATCTTATTCAACATAATGATATTCCAGTTCTTCATCTAAAACACGCTGTTGGCACAGCAAAAATCGCTTTACAAGGCGCACAACTTCTTAGCTGGCAACCACAAGGCACAGCTCAAGATGTATTATGGTTAAGTGAAGTTGAATTATTCGAAAATGGCAATGCTATTCGTGGTGGCGTACCGATTTGTTATCCTTGGTTTGGTGGCGTAAAACAACCTGCGCACGGTACAGCTCGTATTCGTTTATGGCAGTTAAGTCATTATGATATTTCAGCCCATAAAGTGCGGTTAGAATTTGAGTTGTTTTCTGATTTAAATATTATCGAAGCTAAAATTGTAATGGTGTTCACAGACAAATGTCATTTAACTTTCACACATTATGGCGAAGAACCTGCACAAGCAGCGTTGCATACCTATTTCAATATTGGGGATATTAATCAAGTGGAAGTACAAGGTTTACCTGAAACTTGTTTTAATAGCTTAACCCAACAACAAGAAGAAGCCCCGTCACCGCGTCACATTTCTGAAAATGTTGATTGCATTTATTCCGCAGAAAAAATGCAGAATCAAATCGTAGATAAAAGTTTCAATCGTACAATTGCACTGCATCATCATAATGCAAGTCAATTTGTTCTTTGGAATCCTTGGCATAAAAAGACTAGTGGAATGAGTGAAACTGGCTATCAAACGATGTTGTGCTTGGAAACTGCGCGTATCCATCACTTGCTTGAATTTGGCGAAAGTTTAAGCGTAGAAATTTCGCTTAAAGGCTAAATTTTGTTGCATAAGTGGTGTGAATACTATAGAATTCGCGGGATTTTTCCCGTTCCTTACGGGCAACAAATTTGAAATCTTTTATTTTTAGCGAAAAGATTTTTACTATTAACCAATAGAAGGAATACGATTATTAAAACCGTAAAAAAAGCGCCGGCAGTAAATCGCCCAAACCGTATCAATGAAGAGATTCGTGTAAAAGAAGTTCGTTTAATTGACCAAGATGGTGAACAAGCAGGAATTGTTTCTATTCAACAAGCCCTAGAAATGTCAGAGCAAGCAGAGCTTGATCTTGTTGAAATTAGCCCAAATGCAGAGCCGCCGGTTTGTCGCATTATGAACTACGGTAAATTCCTTTACGAGAAAAGTAAAACCGCTAAAGAACAAAAGAAAAAACAAAAAGTTGTGCAAGTTAAGGAAATTAAATTCCGTCCAGGCACAGACGAAGGTGACTATCAAGTTAAATTACGCAGCTTAATCCGTTTCTTAGAAGACGGTGACAAAGCAAAAATTACCGTGCGTTTCCGCGGTCGTGAAATGGCTCACCAAGACATTGGCTTTGATGTGTTGGAGCGCGTAAAAAATGATTTAGCTGAAATTTCTGTCGTTGAATCTGCACCGGGTAAATTAGAAGGCCGTCAGGCTGTAATGGTGTTAGCACCGAAGAAAAAATAAGAATTTTGCTGAGATTTCTCAGCAAATCTTTTTGTTTAAGTTTGACTTAAATGAAAAGACAACTGCACGTTGGGCACACTACGCAGCCTAACTGCTTTTGAAAAGGCAATTTAATTTGCCTTATGATGGAAATGATCAGTGCTTCCAAGTAACTTTTTAAGTTCGCCTGATTATGTTGTTTTAAACGAAAAATGCGGAGTTATTTTAACAATGCCTAAAATCAAAACAGTACGCGGCGCAGCGAAGCGCTTCAAAAAAACTGCTTCTGGTGGTTTCAAGCGTAAACAATCTCACTTACGTCATATTTTGACTAAAAAAACAACTAAACGTAAACGTCATTTACGTCATAAATCAATGGTTGCGAAAGCAGACCAAGTTTTAGTAGTAGCTTGCTTACCATACGCATAAGCCGTTATTTAAGCAAAACGTACGATTAGTTCATTTTAGAAAAATATTACATAGGAGATTAAATAATGGCTCGTGTAAAACGTGGTGTTATTGCAAGAGCACGCCATAAGAAAGTTCTTAAGGCTGCTAAAGGTTATTATGGTGCACGTTCACGCGTGTATCGCGTTGCTTTCCAAGCGGTGATCAAAGCTGGTCAATACGCATATCGTGACCGTCGTCAACGTAAACGTCAATTCCGTCAATTATGGATTGCACGTATCAACGCTGCAGCGCGTCAAAATGGTTTATCTTACAGCAAATTCATCAACGGCTTGAAAAAAGCATCTGTTGAAATCGACCGTAAGATTCTTGCTGATATCGCTGTATTCGACAAAGTAGCGTTCGCTGCATTAGTTGAAAAAGCAAAATCTGCACTTTAATTTTTTAAAGTTTAGATAAAGAAGAATTAGGACGCTGAAAAGCGTCCTTTTTTCATTATTATGATAGATAAGTCTATCTTTTCTATACATTCTAAATTGATAATTTCGCTAAATTGTCCTCCTAAAACCAGTGTGTGTTTTTTAGCCTATTTCTATTTTTTAAATGATTAAATATAAATAAGAAAAAAGCATTTTTGTTAGTTATTTAAAGTTTAATTTTTAACCTTTTCGCACCCAGTATACTGGGTGTTGTTATCTCTTTACAGAGATAACAACAAAACATCTTGCTAAACAAAAAAATTTGGTATTTCAATTAAGGTTAATTAATAGGTATGTTATGAAACTGACAAAAACACTTCTCACTAGCGCATTATTAGCTACTTCAATTTTTTCTTTTCAATCTACTGCTTGGGCAGATACGCCAGAACAGCAGTTTCAACAAGTCGTTGAATCCTACAATAAACGTGATTATCAAACAGCCTTCAAACTTTTGCTGCCATTGGCTGAACAAGGCAATGCAACTGCTCAATATAATTTGGGTCAGATGTATCGCAGGGGAGAAGGTGTCAAACAAGATGATGCTGAAGCGGTGAAATGGTATCGCAAAGCGGCTGAACAAGGTGATGCAGATGCTCAATTTGATTTAGGGTTGATGTATTCCAAGGGATATGGCGTAAAACAAGATTATACGGAAGCGGCTAAATGGAATCGCAAAGCGGCTGAACAAGGTGATGCAGATGCTCAATTTCGTTTGGGTGTGATGTATACCCTTGGAAAAGGCGTAAAAAAAGATCGTTCTGAAGCGGAAAAATGGTATCGCAAAGCGGCTGAACAAGGAAATATTGATGCTCAAAATGCAATGGGGGAAGTATATCTTTCTGGAATAGGGGTCAAACAAAATGATGCAGAAGCGGTGAAATGGTATCGCAAAGCAGCTGAACAAGGCTCTGCAACGGCTCAACATGCTATGGGGCTTTTTTATAGTGGAACATTCTCTGTTGATGTTATAAAAGAAGACCTTTCTAAAGCTAAAGAATGGTTCCGTAAGGCTTGTGATAACGGTTCTCAATATGCTTGTGATGATTTAAGGAAGTTAGAGAAATAGTTTTTAAATTAGGACGCTGAAAAGCGTCCTTTTTTGCATTTATGGCTTCAAATTTTGTAAAATAATGCCATTAGTTCTCATCTGTTAAAATCTATGACCGAAACAATCCCACTGAATCCTATCACGTTGCCTTTAAATCAAATTAGCTTAATCGAAGCATCTGCTGGTACGGGGAAAACCTACACTATTGGTTCTTTATATCTCCGACTTTTATTAAAGGCGGGGGAAAATAACTTTTCTCGTCCGTTAAATGTGGAAGAAATTCTGGTGGTAACTTTTACGGAAATGGCGACAGAAGAACTCAAGAAAAAAATTCGTGAGCGTATAACAGATGCGATTGATAAACTCATTGCCTTTGCAGAAACCCAAGATAAATCCGCATTTAAAAATGATGAATTTCTTACCGCACTTTGTGATAATTTGAACATTTTTGAGGCAATTCATCGCTTAAAGTTAGCTGAACAAAATATGGATTTGGCGGCGATTTATACCATTCACGGTTTTTGTCGCCGTATGTTGATGCAATATGCTTTCCATTCTGGCATTCACTTCAATTTAGAATTAATTAAAGATCAATCGGACTTGTTGGTTCGTTTTGCTAATGAATTTTGGCGAGAACATTTTTATCCATTGCCTTTTGAAATGGCTGACTTTATTGCGAATGAACTAGGTTCACCAGATTACGTGTTATCCCTATTAAAATCTGATTTAGGCAAAAATTTAATTGTTGATTTGGAGAACCAACAGGCATTATCTATTTCTATCACAGAATTTTTACACCAATATCTTGGTGAGTATTTTAAAGATATCAAGGCACTAAAACGCTTTTGGTTAGAAAGTGCGGGTAAAATTTCTGAATTAATTACAGAAGAATTGAATAAAGATTATGCAAAAGGCGAGCCTAAATCCTTAAGCCGTCGAAGTTATAATACATCACGTTTAGCGAAATGGATTGATCAAGTAAACGCCTGGGCAAATGATCCCCGTGATTATGTACTGAATGAAACCTTGATATCGTATTTCACTCAATCAGCTTTAGGTGAAAAAGGTGAGGAGGGCGCATCCCCCTTTATTGCCCCGATTTTTACTGAATTAGAAGATCGTGCAAATGCTTTAATGTCTCCAGATTTACTTCGTCGAGTTATTCTTTATCATTATCGACAAGGCTTACAACAAAAACTTTTAGACTATAAACTTAATCACCAAGAAAAATCCTTTGATGATTTATTGCGTTTGCTTTATGAAGCCTTGCAAGGTGCGCAAGGAGATGAATTAGCGGAAATGATTCGTTTCCAATATCCTTTTGCGATGATTGATGAATTTCAGGATACGGATTCACAACAGTACGCTATTTTTTCAAAAATTTATCGTGATAATCCCGAAAAAAATACTGGTTTTATTATGATTGGTGATCCGAAGCAGGCGATTTATCGTTTCCGTGGCGCAGATATTTTTACTTATCTAAAAGCATCGGATGAAGCCCAATCTCGCTTTGAACTCACTAAAAATTATCGTTCAGAGAAGAATCTGGTTGATGGCGTCAATGCGTTGTTTGATTTTCCTCAATCGCCATTTATTTATCAAAATATTAACTTTACTGCTGTTGATTCTCGTGATGATCATCTTCGATTTTATTTAAATGGCAAAGCCGAACCAGCTTATCGTTTTTATCTGACAGAAAGTGACAAAGTGAATAAAACTGAAATGGCAAAAATATGTGCTATTTCTATTCAACATTGGCTAAAAAGTGCGGCAGAAAATCAGGCAGTTTTTCAAAACGAAGATACTTGTAAAACATTGCAAGCGGCGAATATTGCCGTGTTGGTGCGTGATAAAAATGAAGCGGCTTTAGTAAAAAATGAATTGCAAAAATTGGGGATCGCGTCAGTTTATCTTTCTGATCAAAATAGCGTATTTGATAGCAATGTTGCGAAAGAATTAGCTTGGGTGCTTAAAGCCTGTTTGAATGTGGCAGAACGTCCAATTTTGAACGCAATTGCGACCGCACTTTTTGGCTTAAATGCAGCGGATATTCATCAAATTCAGCAAAATGAGGCAGACTGGCAACGTTGGGCAGATAGCTTTACTCAATACCAACAAACTTGGCAACGCCAAGGAATATTGGTCATGCTCCACCAAATTTTATTGGAGCAAGGCATTTCAGAGCGATTATTAAGCCAAGCCACGGGCGAGCGAGATTTAACGGATTTCCTACATTTGGCAGAAATTTTACAACAAGCTGCCACGCTACACGAAAGTGAAGCGGCATTGCTCAGTTGGTTTGAAAAACAAATTCAAGGCGAAGGTCGTCAAGAGGCTCAAATTCGTTTAGAAAGTGAACGCCAGTTGGTAAAAATAGTAACAATCCATAAATCTAAAGGCTTAGAATATGATTTAGTTTGGCTACCATTTTTAGCGGTGCCGAGCAAAGATCCAAGTAAAAAAGACATCAATATTTATTATTCTAAAGAACGAGATGAAACCTTATGGGATATGGAAAATCGTAATTTGACCGCACTTTATGAAGAAACTTTTGCGGAAGAGTTACGTTTACTTTATGTGGCTTTAACCCGTGCCAAATATCAAATGGCATTCGCTTTGCCTACGCAATTTGATAAAAAATGGAATGCCTTACATTATGTATTAAGCCAAGGCGAAATAGGCAAAGAAATAAATTTGTCAGATTCTAAAAATACCGAGACGTTGTTGCAAACCTTTAAAGAAAAAATGCAAGATAATGTGGAAATCTGCACTAAGCCAAATTTAGAGGCTTTGACGGCTTTATCAATTAATACAAAAAATGATGATCTTAAAGCCGCAGAATTTACGGGTAATATTGAGCAAGATTGGCGAATAATCAGTTTTACTTCAATTGAACAAGGTCATCGTCGACAAAATTATTTCGCTGAAAGTGCGGGTAAAAAACACGCTGTTTTTGATGACGTAAAAGATTACGATAGCCAAAATGCTATTGAAATTTCAACCGCGCTTTTAAACGAAAATGAATCAAACATTTTAGATTTGCCACGAGGTAAACAAGTCGGGACTGCATTGCATCGCCATTTTGAAAATTGCTATTTTTCTGATTTAGCAAATACAGAAGAAATTGACAAATTAAGACAATCCTTACAGTTAGATGAAACCCTTACAGAACCGCTACAAAATTGGCTACAACAGATTTCACATACGCCACTTTCTCATGAAATAGGAATAGCATTAGCTGATTTGGTAAATAAAGATTGCATTAAAGAAATGCCATTTTATCTGGCTATTCGGGAACATTTTGATGTTGATGCGTTTAATCGCACGTTGAAAGCCCATCATCATTTGCCAAGCGATCCACTTCAATTTGAACAAATTCAAGGCATGGTGCGAGGTTCGATTGACTTAGTTTTCCGTCATAATGGGAAATATTATCTTGTTGATTATAAATCTAATTTCTTAGGTTCAAGCCTTACTGATTACAATCAAGAGGCATTGAAAAAAGAAATGTTACACAGTCACTATGATTGGCAATATTTAATTTATACGCTGGCATTACATCGTTATTTGCAAAGCGTTGTGCCTCATTACGATTATGCGCGAGATTTCGGCGGGGTATTTTATCTTTTCTTACGTGGAATGAATGGTGAGCCACAATCTGGCGTATTTTACGATCGTCCAAGCGTTGAATTAATCACAGAATTAGACGGGGTGTTTTAATGTTATCTGTATTATACAAACTTAAAGAGCAGGGCATTCTTTCTCAAGGTGATTATTATTTTGCTAAGTTGATAGCTGATAAACAATGTCATACGGATTATGCGGAACCAGTCAAAAATTTAGCCATATTATTAGCCGCACTTTGTAGCTGGCGTTATACGCAGGGAAATACTTGCAGCCAATTAGATCGCTATTTAGAACATAATTTATTTGGCTTGGCTTATCGTACAACGGAAGAAGATTATTTAGCTGAAATTCGCAAAAAAATTGGTTATTTACCTGTGGAAGATTGGCAAAATGCGTTGTGCGGGCATATGGCATTTACGCAAGATCCCGTCAATCAAATTGCGCCAATGGCATTTCAATTTGGCGCGTTGTATTTCTATCGCGCTTGGCAAGATGAATATCGTATCGCGCAATATATAAAAAACACTTTAAAAAAACACCGCACTTTAGCCTTTTCTTATGATGAAATTCGTCAAAAATTAGATAAATATTTCCCTGAAAAACAGGAAAAAATAGATTGGCAAAAAGTGGCGGTGGCAACAGCGATTAAAAGTCCATTTTCGATTGTTACAGGCGGCCCAGGAACAGGAAAAACCACGACAGTTACGCGTTTATTGCTCGTTCTACAAGAATTATTTGATTGTAAATTACACATCAAATTGGTTGCACCGACTGGCAAAGCCGCCTCTCGTTTGGAAGAGTCGATTAAAAATGCGTTAGGTTTTATGCAAGAAAAAATGAATTTATCCGATTCACTTTTCAATGCGATCCCACAAAAAGCCAGTACTTTGCATAGTTTACTGGGTGTGAATGCTTTTAATGATTACACGCGCTATAACAGTCATAACCCTTTGCAGTTGGATGTATTAGTTGTTGATGAAACATCAATGATTGATTTGCCAATGATGGCAAAACTTATCAATGCCTTAAAGCCTGAAACTCGATTAATTTTATTAGGCGATCAGGCGCAATTAGCCTCTGTTGAGGCGGGGGCAGTATTGGGAGAATTAGCTCAATTTGTTACTCAACCTTATAGTCATGAACAAGCTACGTATTTGCAAGCGACGACAGGATACGAAGTAAAAGGTTCTGATTGTTCAAATCTAATACGTGATTGTTTATGCCATCTAACAGAAAGTCGCCGTTTTGATAAAGATTCAGGTATTGGCAAGTTGGCTGAATTCATTCAAAAAGGCAAAGCAGACGATAGCCTTGGGTTATTTGAACATTATCCTCAAGAATTGCACTTTAATGCCTTAAATGATGAACGCGATGCGGTCAATCAAGTGGTGAAAAGTGCGGTGAAAAATTACCGCACTTTCTTAAAAATGTTGGATGATTTACGTAAACAAAAAATTGCTCCTAACGCTAAAAATGAACAAGGCATTTCCTATGCCGAAGCTATTCAAGCGCAATTTAATTCTGTGAGATTTTTAACCGCACTTCGTAATAGCGATTTAGGTGTTGAAAATCTCAATAAAGAAATCGCATTAGCGTTGCGAGAGGAAAAATTGCTTTGGTTCCGTAATGAACAAGATTGGTATATCGGCAAGCCAATTATGATTACTGAAAACGATCATAATGTTCGCCTTTATAACGGCGATATTGGACTGTGCTTGGCAAATGGCAAAGTATGGTTTGGCAATCGAGAAGTGCTGACAAGCCGAATTCCAGCACATGAACCCGCTTTTATGATGACGATTCATAAATCTCAAGGTTCCGAATTTGAACATACCGTCATGGTGCTTCCAACAGAAGTAAATCCAGTATTATCGAGAGAATTAGTTTTCACGGGTGTCACTCGTGCGAAAAAAGAACTCACTGTATTTGCCGATGAAAAAATATGGAAAACAGCAATTCGCCAGACCGTAAAACGCCAGAGTGGATTGGGTAAATTATTGGAAGAGTTAAAGTAGTCAAAAGGCGGAATGAATCCGCCTTTAAATTTATAAATCCATCAGTTATTCATCAACAATATCAGTAAATTCTGCACCTAATACTTTTGCTAAATCTTGTGGCGCAATTTCTACACTTAACCCACGTTTTCCGCCTGAAACATAAATCGTTTCAAACTCAAGTGCGGTTGAATTTATCACGGTTTTAACGCGTTTCTTTTGACCGAGAGGGCTAATCCCCCCCACAAGATAACCTGTACTTTTTTGCGCCGCATCTTTATCCGCCATTTCCACTTTTTTCACACCGATAGATTTTGCTGCTTTCTTTAAATTCAGCATATTGGCCGTTGCAAGCACAAAGCAAGCGAGTTTTTTCTGATCGCCATTTTCCGCTACAAGTAAGGTTTTAAAAGAGCGGTTAGGATCAATGCCTAATTTTTCTGCCGCTTCATCACCAAAATGTTGATTGTTTGGATCATGATCATAAGTATGCAAGATAAAAGGAATTTTTTGTTTTTTAAGTAAATCAATTGCAGGTGTCATTATTTCGTTCCTGGTTTTGGTGTAAAATAATGCCGATTATTTTACAGCGGAGAGAAAAATGGACGCAACCTTAAATATTGCGATAGCAGCAGAATTTGAATTAAGTGAAAAAATTGTAGAGCGTTTAGAACAAAGTGCGCTTGAAATTAGTAAAATTTCTATTGTTGAAATGATACCTTTTGAAGAAGAACAAAATATTCGTTTTCGCAATAAAGGCGTTGAACAACTTTCTCCAAATGAAGTTGAGTGGGCTGATTTTAATTATGTCTTTTTTGCAGGAAAACTTGAGCAAGTTGCCCATATTGCGCAAGCAGCAGAGCAAGGCTGTATTGTCATTGATATGTTAGGCGTTTGCAGCGCGCTTTCGGATGTGCCCGTTGTTGTCCCAACGGTAAATGAATCACAATTATTTGAACTGAGACAACGTAACATTGTTAGCTTGCCTGATCCACAAGTAAGCCAACTTGCTTTAACCCTTGCCCCGATTTTACAAGAGACGAATCTTAATCAAGTGTTTGTCACTTCTTTATTGCCGGCTTCTTATACGGATGCTGAAACCGTGACGAAACTTGCGGGACAAACAGCCCGTTTATTAAATGGTATTCCATTAGACGAAGAAGAAACGCGCTTAGCATTTGATGTTTATCCGTATCAAGCACCTAGTTTATCGAATCAATTACAACGAATTTTTCCGCAATTAGAGCGTGCCACATTCCATGCAATCCAAGTACCTGTATTTTATGGATTGGCACAAAAAGTCACCGCACTTTCAGATTATGATTTCGACTATCAGCCTCAAAATAGCGAGCTTATTGCTTTAGAAGAAACCTTAATTACGCCTGTACTTAATGGAGAACAAGAAAATGGCGAAGAATCAGTAAAACTTCATTTAAGCCAAATAAGTGCGGTAGAAAATGGCGTAGAATTTTGGTCTGTGGCAGATGAACAACACTTTAATCTCGCCTTACTTTCAGTGAAATTGTTGGAAGGAATTTATCAGCAAGGTTATTAATACCAAGAAAATTAAGGAGAAGAGTATGCAAAATATTCTATTTATTATCCATTCATCCCCTTATGGTGATGAACATTTTTTTAGTGCATTACGTTTGGCGTTACAGTTGCAAGAGCAGCATAAAAGTGCGGTTAATTTAAAAGTATTTTTAATGTCTGATGCGGTAACTGGCGGTTTAGCAAAACAAAATCCAGCAGAAGGGTATCATTTACAACAAATGTTGGAAATTTTAACGGCACAAGGGGCAACAATTAAACTTTGTAAAACCTGTACAAATGCTCGTGGTATCACTGAATTGCCGTTGGCGGAGGGCGTGGAAATCGGCACGTTAGCAGAGCTGGCAGACTGGACAATGGAAGCCGATAAAGTATTAAATTTTTAATTTTCTCGATAGATAAAGGAAACCCGCCACAAGTGCGGGTTCTTTTTTGCTTATTTTGTTGCAGCTTTCATTGTTTGAACAAATTCAGCTAATTCAGCTAAACATTGCTCGTGATTATCTAAATTTCGCTCAATAATTTTCACCGTTGCCGAACCTGAAATCGCACCCGCAGCCCCCAAAGACAACGCTTCTTTCACTTGCTCTGGTTGAGCAATGCCGAAGCCTTGTAAAATTGGCGGGGCATTATGCGCCTTAAGCTGTTCTACAAGGGTATCTAAATTTGCTGCGTGAGCTTGATTTTCAGCACTGGTTACGCCTGCGCGTGAGACTAGATAAGTATAGCCCTCGCTATTTTCGGCTACACCTTGGATCGTTTTTTCGTCTGCATTTGGCGGGCAAATAAATACTGATTGAATGCCGTGTTTTTTAGCTGCTTGCACATAATCTTCTTTTGCCAGTAACGGAATATCTGCTACAAGCACAGCATCAACACCAACTTCTGCACAGCGTTGATAAAAAGCATCTAAACCTTTAGCAAAAATTAAATTGGCACAAAGTAATAAGCTAATCGGAATTTCTGGATATTTTGACCGCACTTTTTCTAATAACTTAAAGCTATCTTCAGTGCTATGACCCGCAGTTAAAGCACGATTATTCGCAGCTTGGATCACCGGGCCATCAAGTAGCGGATCTGAAAAAGGAAAACCAAGCTCTAAAGCATCCGCACCGTTATCTACAAGCGTACAAATAATCTCAAAAGAGCGGTCAAAAGTAGGGTCACATAAGGTGACGAAAGGAACAAATGCTCCTTCATTTTTTGCTTTAAGCGCAGCAAATTGAGTTTCAAAACGGCTCATTATTTCATTCCTTTTTCTGTCAAAATTTTATCTACGGTGAAAATATCTTTATCGCCACGGCCAGATAGATTCACGACTAAAATTTGTTCTTTGTTAGGTTCTTGATGAATCATTTTTAAGGCTTGAGCAAGAGCGTGTGAGCTTTCTAATGCAGGAATAATGCCTTCATGTTTAGCTAACTCTTGGAAAGCATTCAATGCTTCATCATCGGTAATACTTGGATATTCTGCTCGTCCAATACTTTGTAAATAAGCATGTTGAGGCCCAACAGAAGGGAAGTCTAACCCGGCTGAAACAGAGTAGGATTCCTCAACTTGACCATCTTCCGTTTGCATTAAAGGGGATTTCATCCCGAAATAAATGCCAACTTTTGCATGACCTAATGGTGCGCCATGTTCACCGCTTTCAATACCTTTCCCAGCAGGTTCAACGCCAATCAAACGTACATTTGGTTCATCAATAAAGTCAGTAAACATGCCAATTGCATTCGAACCACCGCCAACAGCAGCAATTACCGCATCAGGTAAACGACCTTCTCGTTCGAGAATTTGGCGTTTAGTCTCAATCCCAATCATTTTTTGAAATTCTCTCACAATCGTCGGGAAGGGGTGAGGGCCTGCAGCGGTTCCAAGTAAATAATGGGTGGTTTCATAGTTTGCTGACCAATCACGCATAGCTTCACAACAAGCGTCTTTTAAAGAGCAAGAGCCTTTTTGTACAGGAATCACTTCCGCACCCATTAAACGCATACGAAATACATTTGGCGATTGACGCTCAACATCTTTTGCGCCCATATAAATACGGCATGGCATATCTAACATAGCACAAGCAAGGGCAGTAGCAACACCATGCTGACCCGCACCTGTTTCGGCAATAATACGCGTTTTGCCCATACGTTTAGCCAATAATATTTGTCCTAAAACTTGATTGGTTTTATGAGCGCCACCGTGTAATAAATCTTCACGTTTAAGATAGATTTTCGCTTTAGTACCTTTTGTTAGGTTACGACAAAGGGTAAGTGCGGTCGGTCTTCCGGCATAATTTTTGAGTAAATCTTGAAATTCACGTTGGAATTCAGGATTGTCTTTCGCTTCGACAAAGGCTTTCTCAAGCTGTTTAAGCACTGGCACGAGTATTTCTGGTACATACATACCACCAAACTCACCAAAATAGGGATTTAAAAGAGTTTCTGACATTGTGTTTCCTTATTATTTTAATTTGAATTTCTTGCCACATTAAGTGGTGCAAAAGTTTGTGCTGTTGGCATCACTTCAATGCGATTAATATTAACGTGTTCTGGTTGCTGATTGAGCCATAAAACCATATTTGCAATATCTTGTGGTGTGACGAACTGTACGTTTTCATAGACTTTTGCCGCGCGATCATCATCGCCCTTAAAACGCACATTAGAAAATTCTGTTCCGCCACAAAGCCCTGGTTCTACGCTAGTAACACGGATATTTTTACCCGCCAAATCTGCACGTAAATTTAAGCTGAACTGTGTCACAAAAGCCTTTGTACCACCATATACGTTACCGCCTGGGTAAGGGTAGGTACCTGCAATTGAACTTAAATTAATAATATGGCCCGTATTTCTTTCTACCATTTGAGGCAAAACGAATCGAGTAATATTCACCAATCCTTTAATATTGGTATCAATCATTTGTTCCCAATCATCAAGATTCGCTTTATCGGCAGATTCTAAGCCAAGAGCCAATCCTGCATTATTAACGAGTAAATCAATATTTTTCCATTGTGTAGGTAAAGATTTAATTGCTTCTTCAGTGGCTAGTCGATCAGATATATCGAAAGCAAGAGGAAGAAATTTTTCACCCAATTCAGCTTTTAGTAAAGTTAAACGTTCGGTACGACGGCCAGTACCAATTACAAAATATCCAGCTTGAATAAGCGTTCTACAGATTGCAGTACCAAATCCTGCGGTAGCACCAGTAATAAGGGCAATTTTAGACATCATTCTCTCCTTTTTATTTACGATATCTTTATACTACTACGCTAGTACAAAAAAATATAGGAGTTTCTGAAGAAATTTGAAGAAAAAGACAGGAAAATAAAAGCAAAAAAGTGCGGTGAAATTCCACCGCACTTTCAAAATTAATGATGATGGTGTTCTGGTTTTGGTGGGAGTTTAGCCAATCCTTTACCAACTGGTAAAATTAATGTGCTATAGCTTGCAGATTGCTGACAAATTTGTTGATCTGCAAATGGTGTTTTGTGAATGACTTTAATTTTCCAAATACCATCAATTAATGGAATGATATTCACACGTCCTTGACTATCTGTTTTACCTGAAAAACCTTGTGGTTCACGATGGCTTGTACTTGCTTCAAGATCTTTCACGACAATAGTATCAGCGGTTGCAATTACAGTTTCGCCTGCTAATGGCTGATCTTGGTAGAAAATTTGAACAGGGAACGGTTCACCTGATTTCGCTTTGCTTGGATCACGCAGAGGAACAATTTCAAGCGGTAAACCTACTCTTGTCATTGCCATTTCTGCATTTAATGGCTTTTTACCAACTGTAACAAGACTTTTACCAAACATTTGAGTTTGTTCGCAATAAGTTGGATTTTCTAATCCTTTCAAATTATCCATTTTCCAACCTTCAGCATTTTGTGACCAAAAAGTTGGTTTGTAAGTCGCCGTCACCCAATAAGAACCATCAGACAATGCTTTCTCTGATTGATATTGATAGTTTTCACCTTTTTGAACTAAGGTTTGTTTTTCACCATCTTGACGAATAATTTCCATTGGTGCAAAAATTTTCAAACGTGCTTCAGGAATTTTTTCTACGTAAGGGTAGTCCCCATAAGCTAATTCTGCTTTTAATACAGAACCAGATGCCAATTTTGCAGGCGCTTGAACCCAAACTTCATGAGCTTGCGCTGCACCAGCTAAAACCAATAAACTTGCAATTAATGTTTTTTTCATACCTTTCCTTAATAAAAAATAGAGGTGAGCATTTATAAAATGAGCGCAAATATTAAATGAAAATAACTATCATTTAAATAGTGGTTTAGAGAAAATTTCAAATTTGTGATCAAGATCACAAAACATTTGTATAACGCATAAAAAAATTCCCTAAAAACTTAGTACTTAGGGAATTTCTAAATGTAGATGGCTGTTATTACTCGTCTTTTTTAGATGGCTTAATACCTAATAAATTACAACTTAATTTACTAATCACATGTTCCGCAGTATTTCCCAATAATGCAGCTGACAAACCTGTACGACCAACTGTACCTAAAATCACTAACTCAGCTTCAATTTCTTTTGCGACTTCAGGAATCACTTCTTCTGGAAAACCTTCACGCACATGAGTATGGTCTTCACTAATACCAAATTTTTGACGCAATGCTTTCATATTAATGAGATGTTGACCACGAATACCATTTTCATAGCCTGAAGTATTAAATTCTGGTAAATCAATCGCCATATTGATTGGAGCAGAAGGGTAAGCTGCAACTAAGTGAACATTACCACGATTTAGATTTTCAGCAAGTGACATGCCTGTTTCCACTAATTCTTGATTAAATTCATCTTGATAGTCTTGCTCACCTGAAACATTTACTGCCACAAGAATACGGCGTTGATGTTTCCAATCGCCATCGCGAACCATCAAAACAGGAACAGGGCATTTACGAAGAAGCTGCCAATCCACTGGTGTGAAAATAAGTGAGGTAAAACTTTCCTCATCTTTAGTATATTTCACCACAAGATCATAATTGTGACTTTCGACTTCTTCTTTAATCGCCTCAGCTTCATTGCTATTCCAAACAATGTGAGATTGCAATTCAATTTCCGGATCTGCATATTTATCTAAGTAATATTGAACCGCATTGCGATGTTTTTCGATTACTTGTTGATGCATTTCTGAACGTTCTTCAGAAGAAAGTAAAGCCGACATTTCATAAGATAAGTCATATACAGATAAAAGTGCGGTGATTTTTACCTTAGTTTCATTTTTTTGTTCTTTCACCAAACGCACGGCACGCGCAAGAGCATATTGTTTTTCATTTTCAGGATTGAGAACAACCAGGATATTTTTAAATTTCATAACAACCTCCAAAATTCACCATAGAATAAGAAAGAATCTTTTGAATGGCAAGGTGCGATTTTCAAAAAGGTGATCTAGTGCAAAATTTATTTTTAATGAATACAAAAAAGGCGTAAAATTCACGCCTCAAAAATTATTCAACTAATGTTATTTTGGTTTTATTCGTGCCAGTTAATTCAATTAAAGCATTGAGATCATTAATTGTAATATATTTTCCTTGCACTGTAAGAACGCCTAGTTTTTGAAAGCGTCCCAATAATCGACTGATAGTTTCAACTGTTAACCCTAGATAGTTGCCGATATCACCACGCGTCATCGTTAAACGGAATTCTTTAGCTGAAAAACCACGAGCAGAGTATCGTTTAGAAAGATTATGAATAAAAGCAGCCAAACGTTCTTCAGCATTCATTTTAGACAGTAATAAAATCATTTCTTGATCACTTTTAATTTCATTACTCATTAAGCGCAGAATTTGTTGGCGCAATTTTGGCATTTTACCTGCTAAATCATCCAAAATATCATAAGGAATTTCACATACCATTGCGGTTTCTAAAGCTTGAGCAAAACTAGGATGTTGCATTTGAGTAATTGCATCAAAGCCAACTAAATCACCAGGTAAATGAAATGAAGTGATTTGTTCTTCGCCAGATTCGCTAATAGTGTAGCTTTTGATCGTACCAGAGCGAATTGCATAAATTGAATTGAGGGAATCACCTGCTTTAAAAAGAACTTGTGATTTTTGGATAGGTTTCTTTCGTTCGATAATATTATCAAGCTGATCTAATTCATGTTCGTTCAGCGTAAAAGGAATACAAAGTTGACTAATACTGCAATCCTGGCAATGAATAGCACAACCTCCCGATTGAACCCGGCGTCCTGCCTTGGTTTCTGTAACGAAATTTTTCATGTAAGCCTCAAATATTTCGAAAAATTAGTGTAAAATTGATCTAACTCAATAATTATACCACTAAATAGTCATTTTAAGAAGAGTAAAGCATTATGGCAGCAGAAAAATTAACAAAAAAAAGACTGATTCAGATTTTAATCATGTTATGTATTTTAGTTATTGCATTTGTTTGGCGATATTTTTAAAAAACCAGAAAATCCTTGCTCATTTTTAAAACAAATGAATTGTTTCTAATAAATTTTACTTGTCACACATTTATATATACGTATAATTCAACACCATTAAGCCTGGGTGGCGAAATTGGTAGACGCAGCGGATTCAAAATCCGCCGTTGAATAAACGTGTCGGTTCGAGTCCGACCCTAGGCACCAATGTAAATGAAGTCGTAAATCACGAGGGGAATCAATGGTTTACGGCTTTTTTATTTGTGCTTTTTTTGCTAACTTTGTCATTTTCTGCAATGACATTTGACGTATCAAATGATGACTTTGACGTAAATTTGACGTATAAAAATAAGCCTAGTGTAATACTAGGCTCATAAATATTTTATGTTCTTAGACTAAGCTTCAGTAGCAAGATTACCTAAATCTTTATCAACTAAGAATAAACCTTTACCATCTTCGCCAAGAAGATTCAATTTATCCAAGATACCGCTGAATAATTTTTCTTCTTCATGTTGTTCTGCTACATACCATTGTAGGAAATTAAATGCAGAGTAGTCTTTTTCTTCAAAAGTTTTACCTACTAATTCATTGATTTTACTGGTAATCAATTTCTCATGTTCATAAGTAATTTCAATCACTTCTTTTAATGACTTATATTCGTGTGATGGAGCTTCAATTGCAGAAATTAGAGCAACTGAGCCTGTCTCATTTAAATAAGTGAATAATTTACGCATGTGTTGCATTTCTTCAGCAGCATGAGCTGATAAAAATTTTGCAGCACCTTCAAAACCTTTTTGCTCGCACCAAGCACTCATTTGTAGATATAAATTAGAAGAATAAAATTCCAAGTTCATTTGGTCGTTTAATAGTTTTACTACATTTGCTGATAACATTTTATTTCTCCTATCTATTATAAAGTTGCTAACTCACGATCAATAAAGAACAATGCTTTACCATCTTCGCCAACAAGGTTAAATCTATCAATAATTCCACTAAATAATTTTTCTTCTTCGTGCTGTTCTGCTACGTACCATTGTAAGAAGTTAAAAGTAGAGTAGTCTTTATTTTCAAAAGTAACTTCAACTAATTCATTGATTTTGGAAGTTACTAATTTTTCATGTTCTAAAGTTGTTTCAAATACTTCTTTTAATGAAGAATAATCGTGTTTAGGTGCATCGATTTTTCCTAGAAGCGGCATACCGCTAGTTTCACTTACATAATTGAACAATTTTTGCATATGTTCTAATTCTTCATCTGCATGACGAAGTAAAAATGCTGCTGCACCTTCATAGCCATGAATTGAGCACCATGCACTCATTTGTAAATATACATTAGAAGAGTAGAACTCTAAATTTATTTGGTCATTCAGCTTGTTTGTGATGATTTGATTAAGCATAACTAATTCCTTTCCATTTGATTGATAAAGTGCAATAAAACTTGACTTGCAATTCTCATTTTAAGCTTACAAATGAGAATTGCAAGTTTTTTATTAAAATAAAATTCATATAACCAATTAATTTTAAAAAGAAAATTTAAAGGTAATTATTCTCATTTGAGTAATCTTAGGCGCATAAAATAATTACAATGTCACAATTAAAACTAAAGATGTTAAATCTACTAGCAAATCTTCTATCAATTTATTCAGATTTCACATAGCGCAATCCAAATTCAGAGTTAAATATTATTGCTTTAACTTTTGAATAGAGAAGAAGCAGAGTATCCCTTTTTGACCACATCACAAAAGTTACTTTTATACTTATATAATTTAACATAATATACATTATGCGAAATTAGTTATTAGGTTAGCGAAAACTACGGATTAAATAAATCACACAGTTATGCACAAGTCACGGATACTAGTAAAACAAGACAAAATAAGGCTAGATAACACGTTGTAACGCGATACTTTATCGTTTTATTGAATGGTTAGGTTAAAATGTCAATGAAATGTAAAGATTATCTATGTTCAAGCCTGAGCTTGTAACTTGATAGAAAAACCTACATTTATATATAATTCCAACTTAGTTAGATAGAAAGGAGTCAGCATGACTGATAATAAAAATGAAATTATTAAATGCCCATTCTGTTTTACAGAATCAGAAAGAGGTATTAAGGTTTGCAGAGGTTGCCAAGCTACAGTTAAGTATGGTGAAAGTTTAATACCTTATTTCATCATCTCATTAATTATCAGCGTTATAGGTGCTTATTTCACCTTACGTTTCTTGGGTGAACATATTTTTACGTCTATACAAAATCTAAGTGGATCTGCAGGCTTTAGCCTTTTTGGCATTCTTGCATTTATTCTGTTTATTTTATCTATGTACATTTTGCTTATTTATGTCAGAAGCCCTGATGCAAGAAAAAAAGTGATGTTCTATAGAAAAATGCCTAAATAAAATATGTATTCGAGCGTTTCGCATTAAGTCCTGTAAGTAATTCACTATCTCTTTGTTATTTACAGGGGCGAATTTAATGTGGTGATTTTTTGAAAAATAGCACGCGCAAGATGTTCATTTTTTCAAATCAATATCGCTGATACCGGCGCTGCAGCCGCTGCGCCTACCGTCAGGGGAAAATGCACAGCATTTCCCCCCAACACCCCCACCCTAACGGTGCTATAACAATGAATGCTGCTATAACCACTGAAATACTTAAAAAAACAGATTGCCAACTAAACTCTTCTCAATTAAAGCAATGTTCCGCAAATACTTCATATAGTAGATTATCTTTATCTGATAGGATTCAGAAAACTAAGCTTTCAAAATTGCCTGTTATTGATGAATGGGAGCAGTTTATTTTTGAAGAAATATAATGACTCTTGTCTAGCTAGTTCTTCAAGTAAAACATAATAAAGTAAAAGCCACAAAGCGCAGGAGTATAACTCCTTTACCCTTTGTGGCTTTTACTTTATGAAATTCAATTAGATCATTTTAACTTGCAATAAAATTACAATGTCTGTCTTAGTGTTTGATTTAGATTTTCCCGTCAAGAAGCCTTTCGCAAGAATGAAAAACCTGTTTCACCCTCTGTTAATTTGTTTTCAGCCAGTCCGCCTAAAACCACAACATCACCACTTTTAAGCGTAACATCAGTAACAATATCGCGTTTAATTAGTGTTGGCGATTGATTTACGCCCGTATCCGTCTTCACAAAATTAGAAAGTTGTTGATTGATTTTTAAGTCTATCGCATTACTTTTAATCGTTGGTTGTATATCAAAGATCACACCAGAAGAACGATATTCAATAGATTGAATAGGTCTGCCGTCCTGATAGGTAACGTTTGATAAAACAGGCACATCAGAACCTACTGAAAAATTCCCCTTTGAACCTGATTTCACACGCAACGTTGGGCTACTAACGACTTGAAAGCGTTCATCAGTGCGAAATAACTCAATCATTGCATCCAAATTCCCTGCATTAACTGTAATAAAATTTTCATAGTTTTGTTTATAACCAATGTCGATACCCAGTTTTCCCGATAGCAATTTTGCCAATAAATTAATTCCGCTTCCTTCTTTGGCAATGTCCTGTACTTCAAAAACATAACCCGTTACAACGACTTCACGGCTTGGCGTATCAACCGATTTTAAAACCGATTTAATTCTTGCAATATCTTCCGCTGTTCCATAATAAACGAGCTTATCACCACTTGCCGAGACTTGCCCCTCTCCTTGTAAAAACTGCGCAAGATATTCTGTATCACGATGAACAGGATTATAAACAAAACTGTGTTTGATAATTTTGAGCGGTTTTGGCTCAATATGCGCAAGATAAACTACGCCATTTTTCTCATAAACTTTGATGTTCATGTTATCAAAATAGCGCGTAATAAACTGGTTAAAATCTTGGTTTTCCGTAGTATGGAAGCTAATTAACCGTGTATCTGCCGCCAATTTTGGATCAAGCATATAAGGCTTTTCCAATACTTCATCATAAATCATACCAACAGCTTTAGGTAATGGCACTGCTTCAAGCTTGAAATCAACATTTTTTGCCTGCGCCACGCCATGCAGAAAACATAAAACAAAACATAAAATGTTACGTTGTAATTTCATTGTTTTACTCCAGAATAATAATTAACCCGTTGATTATCAATAAGTCCTTCCAGCATTCGACCCGTGAAATTAAAATTAGAACGCGGCTCCAGCCGTAAATTGCCTTGGTTATCAGCCAAAATCACAAAGGCTTTTCCTGATTTTTGTAACTCCCCTGTTATTCGCCATTGCGTTGATAACGGCGACGTCATTTGAAGTTGTGGCTGATTATTTAAGGGGATCGCTTCGACTTCCTTGTTTTCACTTAATGTCTGCTCTACTTTGGGTGCATTCTGTTCAGGTGGGGTAAAAAATCGAATGAGCTTATATAACGAAAAGCCGACAATTAGTAAGGCAAACACAGCAAAATATTTAATACTAGATTTATTCAGTGCATTTTGCCGTTTATCTGTGACTAATTCCCGTCCATTATCGGTTTCATAGCTTTTATAAAGTGGGAAAATAGCCTTGTCATACTTTTCCTGATAACTTGCCGTCTTTGCGGTTTTCCAACATTTATTACCTGAAAATACATCAACTCTATAGCGGTTTTTTAATCCAGCGGCAACCAATTTTGTCATTTTAAATGTCGTTTCAATTCGCTCTACAAGCTCTTTTTGTAAATTGGTTAAATCTTGATTCAAAATGACAAAATCACAAGAAATGCCGTTACTATCCGTAAAATGTCGGTGTTCTGATAAAAATGAAAAGTGGTTATCATTGATTTTTTCTTTCTTTGGGAAAAATCGCCACACTTCATCAATAATGATTAAATCTCCTGCTTTACAAAAGGTTTCAATATTATTATCTATTGCGTTCTTGTAAGGGTAAAAATCAACACCTAAGCATAAATCATTATCGACAACAACCAATTCACCTAAGTTATCAGGCGACAATTTTTTATCTTTTGATAGGCAATATTCTTCAATTAATTGTTTGTTTAATCCGTAAATATTTGAAACTACCCTACGCCCCGAAGCAATGGCGGGAATGATGACAGACTTCACCACTTCATAAGATTTGCCGTGTCCAGGTAACCCCACATAAGCCGAAATAGCCATAATGCCCCCTAGCCAATAATCGGTAAACGACGAATAATAAAACGGGCCAACATTGCCGAAATAACCAATGTTGTTCCTGTTGGAATTTGCAATATTGATAGAAAATACCAAATAGAATCAGGTAAACCACTAAATAACGCATTTAAATTTGGTATCTCTTTTGGCAAAAATAACTCAATCACCACAGGAATAAATTCCGTTGTAATAAAGAAAAGTGCGAAAAAAACAAAAAATTTTGCAACAATACCTTTAAAAGCAAACCCAAGAAAACCACTAAATAAACGTAAAATTAAGCTACCCATTTTATTCCTTATGCACTCAATAAAATTCTTAATGCGACAATTCCCCAAATAAGCAGCATCAAGGAAGTAATCACGGCTTTATTTTGCTCTACATATTGGCAATGCTTATCTAATCGAACATCAATATTTAAATAATCAATATGCCCTTCCCACGTTGGACACTGCACAGCACGATCGGCTAAATGAAAATTCTTGAGCTGCGGAAAAAACTGATTAAATGGCTCTAAAATTTGCATTGCGGTAGGTGCTTCAAGTTCAGGATATTCAGGCTCCCCTTCAGCGTCATCGTCATTCTTATCAGGTCGTATATTATGTGATGGATTAGGTAATTGTTTAGGAGAGGACATTGGAAAATCTATTTGATTTCCTTTACCTGCTTTAGTAAAAAGATCTGCATAAGTCGGAGTAATGCCAAGCTTATTTAAAACCTGTTGTACTTCAGCTGCTGTAATTGGATAGGATGAGGCAAATGGAATGCCTGAATAATCAGGTTGCATCGCTGCTGACATTAATAATGCGTTATATAACTGTGCCAATTGTGTCGCTGTTAAAGGAGTAGTATAGAGATTTAAATCTAATTCACTAATTGAACCTAATTCTTTTTCTTTTAATGCCGTTGATGTATCACCAGTAAAATTATTATTAATTTCAATTGTAATAGATTTTGAATCTGTTCTTGTAAACTCCTCATAATCTGATGGCTTAGGTTGATTGAAAGAATAAATAGTGTTCGTTCCTGTGTTTCCTTCTAAAACAGGATTAAAATTTGAAGATAAAGATTTATAAGTCCATGTATTACGTACATCTGCATAAATGGTATTCCCAATTAATTTATGTCTTAGATATTTATTTTCTACAATTGTTTGAGATTCTAAATAACTATATTTACTACCTTCAATGCTTATCTCTGTATATTTATCCTCACTTTTAACACTAGAATCTTCTTGAACACCATATTCTGATAATAGCGAAATTGAATTTGATTGAGCATATTCCCCTGTTTTTAACTCGTAATAATATTTATAGTGATTATCTAATATATCGGATTTATGTATATCATCTTTACCCTCTGAAATCTGTACCTTATCTTTAGAATACTGATAAATTACAGGGGATTTGGAACTAGGCATAGCCTTTACAATTTTTGTTTCTCCATTAACATTTATTGCATAACGCCCATCTGATAAAAGAACAGCAGAGGGTTCAAAAGTGACCCCAATTTTACTATTGCTTTCTACGTTTAAATCACTAAGAGTAATCGCCCCAGATGTTAAAGCCAAAGCAACCCAAGAAATATCTTTTGCATGACGCAATGTTGATGTAGCACTTATCGCAAATGTTGAATCATTTGCAGCAACAGTGCCTAATGCTCGATAAGTTTGTGCAGCGCGCATGCCTATTGCTGCCTCATTTGCTGCTAAAAAAGCAGCATCATTTGCGGCAGCTTCGCCCGCAATCGATACAGCTGCTCGTCTTGCTATAACACGTTCAAAAACTTGAGTAATAACTCGAGCAGCAAGCGCGGGATTCGCATACACCTGATAAGGGAAATACAAAATATTAAGAATCAAACTTAAAATAATTAATCGTTTAATCCAATTACCACAACCCAACCGCATATGACACCCAGTAGAAAATAAGCTAAATCCCATAACATACGCAATCCAAAGAATAAAGGGGATATCAATCCCCTTATTATTATTTTCCAAATAGCCCTAAAATAAAGCGAATGCCCATTTTTGCAATACGTGGCCCAATTAATACACCTCCTGCTGCGATAATTCCAGCAATCACCGTTGAAAAATCAACTTGATTAAGCATACCGGAAACATCGATTTGTACTTTTTGTGCCGATTCACTACCAGCAAAAGCACCAACGGAAGATCCAAAAGCTACAGCAGCAATGAGATATTTTTTTAAATCTGACATAAGAAACTCCTTATATTGAGTTAAAATGATGCGCTTATTTAAAAATTGCTATCACTGCCCCTACAGATTTAGCGATTAAGTAAAAAATAAGCACAATACCAAATGAAAAGCCAAAACTATCAGTATGATGAATAAAATCACCAACTGAAAAGTCTTGATTTTCATTTCCTGAAAGTGCCACGGATTGAAGTTTTACTGCCTCTATCTTTGGCACTTTCAAAATCACATCATTACAACCATCTCCACCGAAATTCATATAAGGGTGACAAAACTTAGTTGTAATTTCTATTTCATCGCTCATTGTTTTAATTCTTCAATAAGCGAACTTTCATCAAAATTATAAGTAATACCTTTACGACCATTTTCCATAGCCCATTCACGAGGATAAACAAGTACCATAACCACTTTATCCTTTAAGCGATTAATCGTATTTCTTAACGCATCATTCATAGAGCGATCATCAATCTTAATTTCTTGAATTGATGTGTTATAACCGCCATAACCATCAGGTTCTTGTAATTGAACCCCCATGTTATGACGATCTTTTACTTCTCCAGTCTCTCGATTAGTGAAAGATGAAGATTTATAACCTTTTAAGATACCTACAATATAAAATCCGGTACGCATAATTAATTTCTCCTAATTAATGATGAAAAGACTTATTTATTAAACAACAAAACGTAACTGAGGAGCGTTACTTGGAAATTGATAAAAATCAGGGGCTTTAAATGGTCTTACAATGATATTTTCACAAGATATAACTCGAACAGCCTGAAATTTCTCAATATCACATGGATTTGCAATATCAATTCCGATTTTTCTAAGATTTGCTCGATGACGCTTGAATGTTGCGGAAGACAAATTACTCAAATCTTCACCTGAAGACCAACGCATAGCATAAAAAGCTGATGTGTTAGCTTTTCTTAAAGAATCAACAACTCCATTTGATACTAATTGCTCTGCTATTGTTTCTAATTTAATTTCGCTAACATTTAATTTTTTATACATATCAATAAACCCTTGATGTATTGTTTCTAGCTTAGAAAAATCACTAATACCCCAATAACATAAATTTTCACGCTGTAAATATCTCGCTTTTAGTTTCTGCTCAAAACGTACTACGCCATTTTCTTTACAATATTCATAAACATTTTTGAAATATCTAAACTCTTGTGATTCTTCACCAAATTTACGCTTAATCTTGTCATAAGAATGAACTTGCATTTCTTCGTGTTTTATATAACAACTTGGATAAATTAAATTGGCATTTCCTTTTTCACTAAGCCAATCCGTGGTGCAACCATTTGTATGAAGTCTGCCAATAGAATTTCTATAACGCATCTGTGATAAGGCTTTTAGAAATGTACGCTCATTACCCTTACCAACAGCTTTATTAGTAGTAATATCTAAACGTTTAATGATTGCGCCATTAGAAAATTTTGAGACCTTAGAACCATCTTCTCCTTGGCGATAAAAAATTTCAGTGCAGCGAGTAAAGATTGGTAATTTAAGAGAGGAAAGAATTGAATTAAAACAGGAAACGCAGCTATCTACAGTATCAAAACCAAAAACATTTTCTACTCGCCCCCATCTACTTGGATTGCCAGCCATACGAATAACTGAACCTGAAATTTTTAAACTTACTTCGTCGCAATAACTGCCCTTATGATGATATGTCCCAGTCTTAATACCACTTTGCATTTCCCCTGTATCTAAATGAATTCCCACTAAACCAAAATCAAAAATAGAAAGTAAGACTTCATTAGGAATATTAATTCCAAAGTCTTGTTCTATTTCTAACCAGTCAATAAAGAAATTCATTACACACGCTCACAGTATCACAAGTGATAATAAAATAAATCAAAAATCATTTGTGAGCAAGTGAAATGTATCACAATGAAAAAAATATTTTTGTGAGCTATGATATAGAATCACAGATGCATTATTTGAGTGAATAAAAGTATGAATAAACGAAAAAATCTAGGTGTTCCTGCCGAAACACATATGAGAATTGAAAGAGTGGCAGTTGAAATCACCGCTAAAACAGGTAAAGTGACCAAATGGACTGACGTTGTTAACTTTATGATAGAAAACTATCTTAATGAAGCAAAGCTAGATATGATAGGAAAACTTGCTCCAAATTCTAAAGAGGCTTTTATTTCAAGAGCTATATATAGAGAAAGAGAATAAATATAAAAAAGTATCAAGTTTGATACCAAAGTTCGGGTGTTACAATGAAAAAAATATTTTTGTGAGCTATGATATAGAATCACAGATGCATTATTTGAGTGAATAAAAGTATGAATAAACGAAAAAATCTAGGTGTTCCTGCCGAAACACATATGAGAATTGAAAGAGTGGCAGTTGAAATCACCGCTAAAACAGGTAAAGTGACCAAATGGACTGACGTTGTTAACTTTATGATAGAAAACTATCTTAATGAAGCAAAGCTAGATATGATAGGAAAACTTGCTCCAAATTCTAAAGAGGCTTTTATTTCAAGAGCTATATATAGAGAAAGAGAATAAATATAAAAAAGTATCAAGTTTGATACCAAAGTTCGGGTGTTACAATGAAAAAAATATTTTTGTGAGCTATGATATAGAATCACAGATGCATTATTTGAGTGAATAAAAGTATGAATAAACGAAAAAATCTAGGTGTTCCTGCCGAAACACATATGAGAATTGAAAGAGTGGCAGTTGAAATCACCGCTAAAACAGGTAAAGTGACCAAATGGACTGACGTTGTTAACTTTATGATAGAAAACTATCTTAATGAAGCAAAGCTAGATATGATAGGAAAACTTGCTCCAAATTCTAAAGAGGCTTTTATTTCAAGAGCTATATATAGAGAAAGAGAATAAATATAAAAAAGTATCAAGTTTGATACCAAAGTTCGGGTGTTACAATGAAAAAAATATTTTTGTGAGCTATGATATAGAATCACAGATGCATTATTTGAGTGAATAAAAGTATGAATAAACGAAAAAATCTAGGTGTTCCTGCCGAAACACATATGAGAATTGAAAGAGTGGCAGTTGAAATCACCGCTAAAACAGGTAAAGTGACCAAATGGACTGACGTTGTTAACTTTATGATAGAAAACTATCTTAATGAAGCAAAGCTAGATATGATAGGAAAACTTGCTCCAAATTCTAA
This sequence comes from Haemophilus haemolyticus, assembly GCF_003352385.1. Lineage (NCBI taxonomy): Bacteria > Pseudomonadati > Pseudomonadota > Gammaproteobacteria > Pasteurellales > Pasteurellaceae > Haemophilus > Haemophilus haemolyticus. The sequence continues at coordinate 1,318,081 of NZ_CP031243.1, forward strand.
AGAGGCTTTTATTTCAAGAGCTATATATAGAGAAAGAGAATAAATATAAAAAAGTATCAAGTTTGATACCAAAGTTCGGGTGTTACAGAACTCCCGAACTTACATAGAGCATTATTTGAACAGTACATATGGAGATATAATATGACTAAAAAACAAAAAAATCTTTTTAATGTCGGTGATATTGTCAAATTAAAATCAGGAGGACCTGATATGACTGTGCAAGCTGTCGAAAAAAGCTCCTCAAGTTTAGCTATTGATGCATCAAGAGAATTCAGTGGGTATTACACCTGTCAATGGTTTGCCGGAAAAAAATTGGAAAAAGGGCGATTTCCTGAGGAGTCTTTGGAAGGTGTCAATAAATAATATAATTTCGTGGATGCTTTCTAAGCTAGAAAGAGAGACCTGTTTGTACCAAGATGATGTTGTTGATTATTTAGTAAAAAATAGCTTTGAACAATATCTAGTTGAGAATAGCGAAGGAAATCTAGTTCTTAATCGAGAATTGTTAGAAGAATTTAAGAAATGCTCGAAAAATGATGTTGTTTGGGTAAGAAGTGGGTTCTATTGGAGATGGAGAGTACCTGAAGATGAATCAGGGCGTATAGCTAGAGGTTAAATATTAGACTATTTCATAAAAAATAAAATTAAATTCTATCATAAAAAATAACCGGCAATGACAATTTGCCGGTTATCACCTTCTATAAAATTGCCTTGATGCCACAGGGCTAAAAACCTTAATAAATTCATCTTTATCTATTGGCACAGTGGAATTCTTCAACTCTTTCAAAAATGCAGCCAAATGCTCACAAAGATCAAACCTAGCTTGAGTTTCTTCGGGCGTATAAAATCGTTTTGTATCAAATCTGATCTCTATCGTATCTAACGTGCAATAAACTCTATAATCATCAGCCTTTAGTAACCTAACTGCGTTTAGAAAGTGTATAGGTGTTATATCTTTCAATATAATATTTGCCATAAAATCAAATGTTTAAATATAAAGGTGCACAGATTTTCATAAAGGTGCACGGATTTTGAAAAAAGTGTACAAATTTTAATAAAGATAACCAATTTCGCATAATAGCGGATTATGTGTAAATTCTTGCGCGGTGCGTGCGCTATTATACCGCGCTTCGAATTGTAACATAATCCGAAAAACCATTATGCGAAATTAGTTATCAGGTTAGCGAAAGCTACGAACTAAATAAATCACATAGTTATGCACAAGTCACAGGTACTAGCAAAACAAGACAAAATAAGGCTAAATAACACGTTGTAACGCGTTATTTTATAGAGTTATTGAATGGATGAATTTAAATGTAAAGACAATGTAAAGGTAAAATAAACTAAATCTATGTGATTACGCTACGTAAAATCTGAATAATTTTGGGGATAATTTCCCAGAAAAAAACACAAAAAAAAGCACGTTTTTCTTAAAACATACTCTTTAGATAAAAAGTGACAACGTATCGACTAACCTAGTAATTTTATACCGTATTCATATACTTGTTGTAATAAAGATAGTTTTTCAGGATTATCTGAATGTTCCTCTGCTAAACGTTGTAAACTTGATTCAAAATCTACCGTGCTTTTTTCAAGTTTATTCTGTCGGTATTTTTGCCATTTAATTTGTTCAGCGCGTGTGAGGGTTTTATAAAAATGACGAGCGCGATAATGGAACAATAGTTCAGGGATACGTTTATCTTCAAAAGCTAAACCATGTTCAGCTAATTTTTCTGCAGGTAAACTACGTAAAATAGACATATTATTTTTATCAGCATTGCTGAAAAAGCCATTGTATAGCTCAGTTTCTACGTTATCATTCAATTCAAATTGGCGTTCTTCATTAAAAATATCCGTCACTTTTTCTCTAATATCAAAAGATGCTCGTAATTTTGCAAGATTATCCAAGCATAATTGACGATCAATACCCAATCGATTTGCTGTTTCTGGTAACAAGGTTTTGGCTGGCGCTAAAATAGGACATTTATTGATATGCACAAGCTTTAACGGAACAGATGAAACTCCTCTTTCTTCTAATTCAGATTTTTTGGTATATAAATCTGTCCGTAATTCATCCGCACTTTTGGCTAATAAATTATCGATATCGCCAGTTAAATCACAAACAATGAGTGCGTTTTGATTTGTCGGATGCCAAGCTAAAGGTGCAACCCAAGTGCAATTTCCACGATAATTCCCTAACATCCCAGAAACATGCACTAAAGGCGCCATTGCACCTGTATCAACCAATTTTTCGATTTCTTTCTTACCTCGGTTTTCAAAGAAATATTGGAATAATTTAGGCTGTTTTTCTTTAATTAATTTCGCCATAGCAATAGTTGCATATACATCCGCCATAGCATCGTGAGCATTTTCATGCTCAATACCATTTGCTTTAGTGAGTTTTTCTAAACGGAAACTTGGCATTCCATCATCGTCATAAGCCCAATTAATCCCTTCTGGACGCAAGGCATAACAAGCTCGTACTAAATCTAACAAATCCCAGCGTGAATTCCCGTTTTTCCAACTGTATTCATAAGGATCAATAAAATTACGATAAAACGTATAACGCGTCATTTCATCATCGTAGCGAATATTGTTATAGCCCATGACACAAGTATTGGGTTGGGAAAATTCTGCTAAGATATTTGCGGCGAATTCAGGCTCAGAAAGCCCCTTTTCATTACATTCTTGTGGTGTAATTCTCGTCACCATTACGGCTTCAGGAGCCGGTAAATAATCATTGGTTTGTTTACAATAAAACATTATTGGTTTACCAATGATATTAAAATCAGCATCTGTGCGAATACCTGCAAATTGCGCAGGGCGATCTGTTGCTGGATTTACACCAAAACTTTCATAATCGTAAATAAAAAAGCTGAAATCTTTTGCCATGACTACTCTCTTTTACGCGATAATTTTATCTAAATAATATAGGCAGAAAATAGCCGATAAACTAAAAATAATACCTAGCCAATTTAGCTTACTGATTTTTTCTTTAAAAGCTAATGCGCCTGTTATCGTACCTAAGCAAATTACGCCAATGTTCATTCCCGCGAAAACAAGCGTCGGATTTCCAGCAAAACTTTGATGGGCTTTTATGTAGAATAAAATATTAAAGAAATTCAATACACCTAAAACGATGCCACCAATTACACTTGATGCTGTCCATTGGACACGTTTTAAGAATAAATAGATAAACATAACGCAAGCTGCAAGCGAGAAGGAAATAAACAATGTTGCAGGGAATGCACCACCGCTTTTCGCAACTTGTTTGAATAAAATATCAATAATGCCATACCCAAACCACACGCCGATTAATCCTAAAACACCTTTAAAATTGACCGCACTTTGCCCTTGGGTTGGCTTAGTTAATAAACAAAATAAACCAATAAAGGCTAATACAACGCCAATGATTTTAGATTGGCTTAGTGTTTCATGAAAAATTAAAAACGCTGCTAAAATGGGAAGAAATAACGAAAGACGTTGTGCTGCATCTGAACGTACAATTCCAGCAAACTCCACCGCTTTTGACATAATAATAAACACACTAGGTAACAATAAACCTAGCGCTAAAAAAATGGGTGAGTTTTCGCTTTGTACGATGTAATCAATAAATTCTAAACCTTTAAAATCAGGTTTGAGTAAAAAATAACTGAAAGTGATGGCTGTAATGTAGTTGAATGCGATAGCTTGTTCAATAATGATATTTTTTTTACGAGCTATTTTAAGCAAGACTGAAACCGCTACGCTGCAAAGAATGGCAAGAATAAGATTGTGCATTTATTAATCCTTAATAGCTTGTTTAATTAAACTCATAATGTATTCAAGATATTGGGTGCTTTCAATGGTGATTTCATAATCTCCATTCCCCCAGTGACCAGTATTAGATACATTTTTTGCTAAATTTTTAGGATCATCTAACTCTCCATAAGGAAGATTAATCCAAATTTTTAAATTCTTTTGTTGGATACGAATATCTGCAATATTTCGATCTTTTTTGAATGCAATGTAAAGTTTTCTGGTATTAATTTCGATATCAGGATCTAAATTTAAAATGCCTTGTTTAAAATCTTCGTATAGTTCTTGAATAAAATCTGATTTATCACTTAAGTGATCAGATTCTTGATAAACTTTTATTTCTTTTAATGTAGAAAATTCTTCATTTTTTTCAATAGAAACAGCTTTAATATTCGATGCTGATTTTGATTTATTAATAATATTGAGCGTAATAATATCATTATCAAAGCGATTAACTTCCCATAATTCAATAGGTAAATCTTTAAAATTCGTGGCTTGAATTTGGAAATCATTAAAAGCAGGTGAAACAAAAATCACCTTAGATTGTGACCAATCCACATCATTTCTTTTAAGTGGGAATTTTTGCTTTTCATTATATTCCACAATAAAATCAGCTTTGTATTCAAGCATCAAATTAAGATAAGAAACCCCTTGATCAACCACACTAGAATTTTGTTGTCTTTTATATTCAATAATGACAAAGGCTTGAGTTTCAGGATCAAAAGCTAAGGTATCAATACGTGAATTTTTAATAGAAAATTCCGAGCGAATAAAAATATAGCCACTTAATAAGGTAAGATTTTCTTCAAATAAACGCTGAATATCCTTTTCCAGCTTAAATTTTTGCTGCTTCAGTTGTGATAATTGTCCTTTTTTGGATGTAAAGATTTTCATTATTCCTTCCTTAAAGGCTTAAGTGCGGTCAAAAACACCGAAGTTTTCAACCACACTTCTCTGGTCTTTATATTCTTATTCTGTCGCACCGAATCCGCGTAAACCAACAACATGTACGTGCTCTTGGTTGCCTGCGATTTTACGCACGAGTTTATAGGTTGTACCTTTTTCTGGACTAATATTTTCTGGCGCAGCAATAAGTAACTGCATATCCAAACGTTCGCAAAGCTCGAATAAGGTAGAAATAGATTTACCGTCTAAACGCGCAGCTTCATCTAAGAACAACAAGCGACAAGGCACAATATCTTTACCACGAATTCGACGGCTTTCTTCTTCCCAGCTTTGAACAACCATTAAGAGAATTGACATACCTGTACCGATAGCTTCACCAGTAGAAAGTGCGCCACTTTCTGCACGTAACCAACCATCAGCACCACGGAATACTTCCACTTCAAGCTCAAGATAATTACGGTAATCTAACAATTCTTCACCAATTGTTTGCGCTGTGCGTTGTCCCATATCAATATGTGGATTGATGCGTTGATAGAGCTTCGCCATGGCTTCCGAGAAGGTGATACGGTTATCGTTGAATAAATCTTGATATTCATCTTGCTGACCAGAAAGTGCGTCCAACAACATGGCATGGGTATCACGAATATTCACTACCAAACGAACAGATTTCACCTGACCAAACGCAATGTTTTGTAAGCCTTGGTTGAGCATACGAATACGATTTTGTTCGCGCTGAATCGTTTTACGCATAATATTTGCCACACTTTCAGAACTGATCGCCAATTTTTTCTCACGGCCAGTTAATTCAGCGGTTAAACGAGAAAGCTCAATCTCCATTTGTTCAATGGCATCAATTGGATCATCCGTTTTAATAATGTCTTGACGAATGCGTTCACGTAGGTGCTGATACACCGCAATAAAGAACCGCACTTTATTTTCAGGTTTGCGACTATCTTCCGACACTCTTAGGCTATCACGTAGATATTCATTATCCGCCACTGCTGTACGCAACGCACCTAATGCTTTATCTGACATTGAACGTAACTCATCTGCAGATAAATAAGCGAGCTCTCGACGATTGAGGCGTTTTTCCATATCGGAATTTCGTGATAAACGTAAAACCACACACCAACTCACTTTAGCAGCCACAACTAATTCACGTTGAGTTTTGTAATCACGTTCAGTTTTGCGGATTAGACGATTTAAGTTGTCCGCTTCGCTTTCAATTAATGTCAGTTGTTTTTCCACATAAGAACGACGCTGACGGCTCGTTGAAAGTTGTTGATGTAATTCATCACGACGGATACGGGCACGTTCTTCAGCACCATCATCAGCTCTCACGCCAAGATCGCTAATTTCACCAATCAACTCATTTAAGAGCTGATATTTACTATCGTAAGAACTTTGTAACTGAATCAATACGCGATTATATTCAGCAAATTGACTTTGTTTTTGACGAACTTGCTCACGTTGCGTATCTCGCTGTGCCTGCATTTGTTCTAAACGTTGGCGAAGTTTTTCATTAAGTTCAGAAGTTTCAGCCTGCCCTGCATCTTCATAACCAAAATGCTGTTTACGTTGTACAACATCAGCTAATGCAAATACACGTTGCTGTACTTGTTTTTGACGTTCAACCGCTTGAGTTAATTCATTTTTTAAGCCTTCGTAATTTTCCGGATCACTTTGTAAACTATTGGCTATAGGCTCTAATTGTGACAACGTTACGCCATACTGACGAATAAAATATTCATCTTGCTCTGCAATATCTAATTGCTCACGACATTCTTTAATACGATTAATTAAATCCTCATCGGCTAATACATTGAGTTGTGGAATCAACTTATTGAGTAATTGCAGTTTTTCTTTTGCATTATCTAATTGAATGCGTAATTGTTGTTCGCCGTTATTAAATTGGTTTAATTCACGATCAATTTCATTGCGTTCGCGATTAATTTCAGACATTAACTCTTCTGGATTTGGCTGGAACGCAAGCGCCAAATGCAATCCAACAAATTGGCTGAAATGTTCGTGTAAACGTTGGCATTTTTGTACATCAAACGCAATTTGGGCATGTTGTTCGGCCACTTCATCACGTTCAATTTGTAATTCTTCTAAACGTTTTTCACGTGCTGCACGCCCAAATAACGGGATCTCAGGAAATCTTGAATAGCGTAATTCACGATCTGAAACTTGCACGACAACACCCAGCTCAAGTTCTTGCGCGGATAATACGCTGTCATCAAATGCGGTAGGATCACCTTCAATTAAATACAAATCATCAGGGCAATCTTCTAATTGCGCAAGTTGCTCACGCACAGCATTGAGATCACGCACAACAATAGCATGACGTGCAGGCCCGTAAAGTGCGGAGAAATAAGGCGCATCTTCAATTGTTACATCATCGTAAAGCTCTGAAAGCAGCACACCACCAAAACGTTCTGCCAGCATATTTAAACGAGGATCTTCTGAACCATCAGGCTGACTTAAACGAGAAATTTGTTCATCTAAATGCAAACGTTTTTGTTCAAGTTGATCACGCTGCATCGTGAGTTCACGTTCTTTCACAAGTTGTGATTGCATAAAATTCATCACATCTTGGCTATGTTCAAACGTCTCGCCACTTTGTTGCTCTAAACGTTCTAATGCAGCTTGAGCCGTCAGCCATGCTGGGGCTTTACGCGCATTTTCATCATAAAGTGCGGTTAAATTTTCACGTTTTTGACGAAGCGTAGAACGGTTTTCCACTTGTTCTGAAAGTTCAGCAGAAATATCTTCAATTAATGCTTCTTGCTCGGCGTGATAATCCTCTAATTCTTCTGCCGTTTGTAAACTTAAATTAGCACGTTGATTAAAATCATTAAGTAATTTGACCGCACTTTGTTGTTGTGCATAACGTTGCTCAAGTTCATGTAATTTTGTGCGAAGTTGTGGCGTTTGTTGTGCCTGCAATTTTTGGCTTGGATATTCACGTAATAATTCTTTCGCACTTTCCCATGCCGCAGAACGAGGCATTTCACCCGCAATTTTACATACCAATTGGTACGCTTTATCGAACTGAGATTTCGCTGCTTCAGAAATAGACATTTTGTGCTCAAGCTCAAGTACGGTTTCCGTCAAACTTTCTGCATGAGCTTCAAATTCTGCATGATAATCTTCTACATTTTTAACACTTAAATCCTCTAAACCGCATAATGTTTTCGCTTTTTCAAGAGCAGCAATGGCTTGTTGATATTGAAGTGCGCGAGTTTGTTGGGCATCTAATGCTTGTTGATAATCTGCTAATTGGGCTCGAACAGCGTCAATTTCAATTTCAGTTTGCTCAAATTGGGCTTGGCTTTCTTCTAATGCATCATTCGCATCTTCAACCACCATTTTTTGTTCTTCTAAACGCTCGGTGAGTTCCGCAATATCTTCTTGATAACGCGTAATTTTTTCTTGGTGACGCAAAGCGTTTAACACTAAGTTAAGATGATCAACCGCACTTTGGTGATCAACTTCTAAAGTACGTTCACTTTCTGCTAATTCAGCCGCTTCTCGACTTAAATCAACCAAACGATGTTGAGATAAATTCTGCTCTGCTTTTGCTTTATACCACTCACGACGAGATTCTAATGCAGCTTCAATATTGCCACGGCGTTCATTCGCATTACGCATATAATCCGAAGCAACATAATTGGTGGTTTCAGTAATTAAATGTTTGAATAAATCGCGATCTGATTGCGTGACCTTAATCGCCTCTAAAGTCATACGGTTTTCACGCAATGCACTTTCCATATCTTGGAAAGCTTTGCGTACACCTAAATTTTCTGGCAATAAATAGTCACGTAAAGAACGTGTGATTGCGCTGGAAATACCACCGTATAAAGACGCTTCGATAAGTTTATAGAATTTGCTTCGATCTGATGCTGAACGTAAACGTTTCGGAATAATACCTAAATCGAACATCATGCCGTGATAATCGGTAATGGAATGATATTGTTTAAATTGCGCACCGATATTTTCAATTTTATCTTTGAGTTCGTTTAAATTAAGGACGCGTGCTTGACGTTCACCCACGGTTTCAGTGAAAAGTGCGGTTGGATTTTGAGATAATTCAACACCTTGAATTGAGAAAGTTTTTAAATCAACTTTTTTATCACGACCCGCAATTTGTTGCAGACGCACACCGACAAGAATACGTTGATGACGTGAGTTAATGGTATCTAATACCGCGTAACAAACACCCGGACGCAATTTACCATGTAAACCTTTATCGCGAGAACCGCCTGTAGAGCCAGCTTCTGTTGTATTACGGAAATGTAAAAGGGTCAAATCAGGAATTAATGCTGTCACAAATCCAGCCATTGTGGTTGATTTACCTGCACCGTTACCACCAGAAAGTGTGGTAACTAATTCATCTAAATCGAAAGTACGGGCAAAAAAACCATTCCAGTTAATTAAGGTTAAAGAACGGAATTTACCACGCTCTACACCATTGTGTGCCGTCATGCTAAAAGGCATAGGTGCTTCAACAATTTCTTCGACGTTTTCATTTTCCATAATGACTTCATCGTTCTCTAATTCGATTTCATTTTCTAACTCAAAAACATCAGACATTATTCTTGTTCTCCGTCAAATTCTTCATCAATTTCATCCGCACTTTCTGCATCGTTTTCCATTAATTGCGCTTGTTTTTCCAACTCTAAGGATTCTGGTGTTGCCGCTTCCCCATCACGAATGAGTCGAGCTTGTGCCTCTAATGGATCATCTCCGCTACGCACTTCCGCACCAAAACGAAATACAGATTCAGAAATCGTAAATTTCCCACTATTTTGTTCGCCAACAGTTTGAATCATACCTAAACGACGTAAACGACCAATTGCAGCCCGCACTTTTTCTGCCAATTTTTGTTTATCTAGGTCAGAACCACTTGAACGCTGATTAACTGCTTTTAATAATTTTCCTTCATCGGCAAGATTTAATAATGCATCATACACTTCTTGCGTGCTAAAAATGCCTTGTTGGGCTAAACGTTCTGGGCTTAAATAAAGATAACAAAGCACTTTACCAACAAGCATTTCCAACTCAGAAAGTACTGAACGCGCAATTAATGTCGTTGCTTTCGGGCGAAGATAGAAAAATCCTTCTGGCGCACGAATTAGTTCCACGTTATAGCGACGATAAAAGCCGTCCAATTCATTTTGGAAATCCATTAAAAAGGCATGATTATCTAAATGCTCCGTGCTGATATGGCGACCTGAGCGCAATAGACTATCCACCGCTGGAAATATTGGATTTGCAATCGCCACAGCGAGTTTTGGGGAAATTACATCTTGAAGGTTGTCTGTCATAGGTTATTTCTCTATTAAAACTTTATTCAGTTACTTTCTTCGTTAATCATTATTGCCAAATCTCCCCTAGCCCCTCTTTGCTAAAAAGAGGTTTGGGCATATTTAACAGAAGTAATTCCGTCGAAATTAGCTTTTAAATTATCTTAAAATCAATACTTATCAATCATATGCGCTTGCACTTCTGCGCCACGTTCATTAATTGCTTGCCAATCTGGATAAATACCCGATAAATCATCATTTGCCATACCAAGGCGCACAGCTTGATCAACAATGATTCGAGCCACATCAAAATGACGAGAAAGTGGATAATTTTCCAGTTGTTCTTTTAACACTAAACTCAAATCAATCGGACGGTTATTTTCACGATAAGCAATCAGTAAGCCTTGCATATGCTCTACAATTTGATCATGTAAATCAGAAAGGGATTCGTATTGCAATTCTTCCGGCAATTCACCTAAAGCATCATCTTCACGCAACACCATTTCTTCATCGCGCAGATCGACTAAACGCTCAGCTTGTGCGGTCCATAAGAACCAAGGATGATCAAAATAATGATGAATAGAATTACGTAAACGTTGTGAAAACACGCGATTTTTATCCATATCAATGGCAGTACGAATAAATTTATGTACATGGCGGTCGTAACCAATCCATAAGTCTATGGCTTGTTGTCCCCAACTAATAATTCGGTCAAGTTTTGATTGTAAATCGGTAATTAATTGATCGATAAAATACAAATCATCACGCCCGATCACACAATCTTGAATACGCAATAATTGCGCCTGAAGTTTATCCCCCGCGGCATTTAGCGTATCTTGCAATTCACGTAAGTTACCAGATGTTTCATCTAATAAACGTTCACAGCTTGAAATCGCCGCTTGCCAATCTTTAGTAAGAAGCTCTGCAATTTCATCTTTAATACTTTGCTGGTTTTCATCCATAATGCGTTGTGAAAGATCGATGCTATCAAAAATCTCTGCAACGGAATATTTTAATGGCGCAAACACATTACGACGCCAATAATGTTCACTTTCATTATTCTCCACACCCTCTTCCGCAGAATCAGAAGCGCGTTGAATTTCATCTGCCACAATGGAAAGTTGCACTGAAAGACGCAATGCGGAAAATTCACGCTGACGAATGTAATAATCAGACACGCCAACACCTAATGGCGTTAAACGATAAATCGCCAAACCCTCAGTAAATTCGCTACTAAAACGATTTAATAAACGTTGTTTCACTAATTCATTAATTGCATTATTTGCTCGTGTTGCAATGACATCGGTGGATTGCTCAAAAGCATTCATCGTGTGGCGGAAAATATCTACAAGATCGGCTTCTAACATTTCGCCGTCTAAACGTTCGTTGTTATAAATTGCAATCGCCAGCAGGAAAACCAAGCGTTCGGTAGGTAAATTCAAAGAAAACTCGCGATCTTTTGCCCAAGAGACGAGTTCGGGAATAGTTTGGGATGTTTCAATCATTGAATTGCAAAGCGTTAAAATTGAACAAAAAATTGGAAAGATTATACAGGATTTTTTGCGGATCTTAAAAATCTTCTTTTGAATTGACCGCACTTTTCCTATTTTTCACGTATAATGTGCGCCTTTCATGAATAACTAAAGATAATAGAATGAGCGAATTAACCCACTTAGCCCAACAAGAAAAAAAACAAACCTATAATTTCAATAAATTACAAAAACGTCTTCGCCGTAACGTAGGTAATGCCATTGCAGATTTTGGAATGATCGAAGATGGCGATAAAGTCATGGTGTGTTTATCCGGAGGCAAAGACAGTTATACGCTTCTCGATATTTTGTTGAATTTACAGCAAAGTGCACCAATTAAATTTGATATCGTGGCAGTGAACCTCGATCAAAAACAACCAGGGTTTCCAGAGCACGTATTGCCTGAATATTTAGAAAGTATTGGCGTAGATTACAAAATTGTACAAGAAAATACTTACGGCATTGTGAAAGAAAAAATTCCAGAGGGAAAAACGACTTGTTCGCTCTGCTCTCGCCTACGCCGTGGAATTTTATATCGTACTGCCACAGAACTTGGTGCAACCAAAATCGCTTTAGGACACCACCGAGACGATATGTTAGCAACACTATTTTTAAATATGTTTTATGGCGGCAAAATGAAATCCATGCCACCTAAATTAATTTCTGACGATGGCAAACAAATTGTGATTCGTCCGCTTACTTACTGCAAAGAAAAAGATATTGAGAAATATGCCATCGCGAAAGAATTTCCGATTATTCCTTGTAATCTATGTGGCTCACAACCAAATCTTCAACGCCAAGTGGTAAAAGAAATGCTTAATACTTGGGATCGCCAATATCCAGGGCGCTTAGAAACCATGTTCAGCGCAATGCAAAACATTACATTGTCACATATGTGTGATCCAAAATTATTTGATTTCAAAGGCATCAAACATGGGCAACTAATTAATGGCATTGAAGGCGATACAGCATTTGATGAAGAACGAATCACGCCAATGCAATTTGAAGACGAAGATCAAACTGATTTTTCAAACAACGAAATGATTAACTTTAAAGAAGTAAATTAATATGTTGAATATCAATGGAATTGAAGTTGAAACTGACAAAGATGGCTATTTGCTTAATAGTCAACAATGGAACGAAGATGTCGCTCGAGCTATTGCTCAGGTAGAAAGTATTGAATTAACTGATGCACATTGGGAAGTGATTTACTTTGTGCGAGACTTTTACCAAGAATATAACACATCCCCTGCCATCCGTATGTTGGTAAAAGCCATGGCTGAAAAACTGGGCGCAGATAAAGGTAATAGTCGTTATTTGCAACGCTTATTTCCCGAAGGCCCGGCAAAACAAGCCACAAAATTAGCAGGCTTGCCGAAACCTGCAAAATGCCTATAAAAGTGCGGTCAATTTTTTGAAAGTTTTAAACGCTTAGTCTTTCTAGATTGAGCGTTTTTCTTTTTAAGAAAGAAGCTCTAGATCTTAATATATTTTTATATATAATGATTTAACCTAGAAATGACCGTATTTTTCTCAAGGAATGATGAAAAAAAATTTATTAATCCCTTTTCTTTTTTTGCTTCTTATTGGATTGAGTTGGTTTTCTCTTTCGTGGGGTAGATTTTCTATTCCTTTAACGAATGTGTTAGATGTACTTTTCGGACAAAGCCAAAATGAAATTCAACACAATGTTATTTTCAATTTACGTTTACCACGCATCTTAGCTGCAATTTTAGTTGGTTCAGCCTTATCGGTCGCGGGTACTGTATATCAAGGCATTTTCCGTAATCCCCTTGTTTCACCAGACATTTTAGGCGTATCAAATGGTGCTTGTGTGGGGGCAGCTGTCGCCATTTTGCTTGGCTCGAGCATGCTTGGGATTCAAACTTTTGCATTTTTCGGTGGATTAATTGCCGTATTGCTTACCATGAATCTCCCCCGCTTAATTCAACGAGATTCAACAATAGTCTTAGTGCTTTCAGGCATTATCGTATCGGGTTTTATGATGGCGACATTAGGTTTAATCAAATACCTTGCCGATCCTGAAACTGAACTTGCAGATATTGTATATTGGCAATTAGGCAGTCTCACCAAATCCAGCTACAACAATCTTCTTTTACTCTCACCAATCATCTTAATTACCACTGGCATCTTATTGGCTATGCGTTGGCGTATTAATGTGTTGTCATTAGGCGATCGAGAAGCCAAATTAATTGGCGCAAATATTCGTTTAGAACGCGGCGTAATGGTCTGTTCCGCGACCTTATTGACAGCTTCGGCAGCCTGTCTAAGCGGAACAATAGGTTGGCTAGGTTTAGTGATTCCTCATTTAGCCCGTCTATTTATAGGCGATAATAATGTCAAAAGTTTACCGCTCTCTGCGCTAATTGGTGCAATTTTCTTGCTGCTTGTGGATACATTGGCACGCAATCTTTACATTCAAGAAATTCCGCTCGGTATTATCACGGGTTTTATCGGTGCCCCATTCTTTGCATGGGTATTAATTAAGCAAAAGGTGGTGGACTAATGTTGCAAGTAAAGAATCTTTATTATTGGCACAATGTAGAAAATTCACTGCTAAATGGTGTGGATTTAACACTTAAGCAAGGGGAATTACTCACGATTTTGGGCGCTAATGGCCGTGGAAAATCAACCTTATTGAACTGTTTAGCGGGTTTACTGGCACCAAAGAGCGGTCAAATTTTATTACAAAATGAAAATCTAGCGTCTCTTTCATCAAAACAAATCGCACAAAAGATAGCTTATGTCTCACAACAAAGCCCGCAAACTTATCAATATAAAGTTCGGGATTATGTTGTGCTAGGTCGAGCAGCACATTTAGGAATGTTTGATAAACCAAGTGAGACCGATTTTGAATTGGTCGATCAAGCTTTGGATAAACTGGGAATTAGTCATTTTGCAGAAAAGATTTATATGCAGATGAGCGGTGGTGAAAAACAGTTAGTTAATCTTGCTCGGATTTTAGTACAACAGCCTCCGCTTATTCTATTTGATGAACCAACTTCAGCCTTAGATTACGGTAACGTATTTAAAACCTTGAGTTTAATAAAAGAGCTTTCTTTACAAGGTTTTACTATTGTGATGACAACTCACAATCCAGATCATCCCATGTTGTTACATAGCAGTTTACCAAATAGCCGAGTAGCAATTTTAAATGAGCACGGCCGATTACAAACAGGTTTCGCCCCTGAAATTATTACTCAAGAAAATTTAACCGCACTTTATCATACGGATCTCCGATTGCTTGAAGTGCCAGAATTACAACGTCAAATTTGTGCTATCACTCATCTATAAGGAGTTAATTATGTTGAAAAACCTTAAAAAAGGCGCAGTTGCCTTAGCTTTCATTTCTTGTTTCAGTTTTTCTGCCCAAGGAAAAATGATTGAAGATGTAAAAGGCAATCAAATTGAAATCCCAAACCATGTAGAACGTATTGCCGATTTATGGCATGCCAACAACCAAATCGTCTTATTAGTTGGCGGTGCAGATAAATTAGTGGCAACAACCACTGTTATTCAAAAAAATCCGTGGTTTAGTGAAGTTTATCCAAACATTAAAAAGTGCCTGCACTCACTAATGGTCAAACGATCCAAATGGAAGAATTATTACAACGTAATCCGCAAGTGACTTTACTTTCCAATGACAACATGTTGACTGAACTAAAACAAGCAGGATTAACTGGGGTGAAAGTGAGCTTCCAAGATTTTGAAGGCTTGAAAAAAACAGTTCTAATCACTGCTGAAGTGATTGGAGATAACGCGCCCAATATAGCTAAGGAATACATCAAAGAGTTAGAAAACAACATTTCATTAGTTGAAGCAAGAACAAAATCAATCCAAGAAAAAGACAAACCAACTGTATTGCATATTGCTGATGGAAAAAATTTACTCAAAATTGATGGTGGAAAATCCATTATTGGTGATTGGATTAATAAAGCTGGGGGTAAAAATGCATTTCCAGAACAAGCAAATCTTGTCGAAATTAGTCAGGAAGAAGTGGTAAAAATTAATCCTGAAGTGATTATTATCGGCGGAACCAATGCACCAGAAGGAGTAGAAAAAATTAAACGAGATCCAAGTTGGCAATCTGTAAGTGCGGTAAAAAATAGCCGTGTTTTTGTTAATCCAACTGGTACTTTCCCTTGGGATCGCTATAGCGCTGAAGAAGCTTTACAAGTTTTATGGGCAGCAAAATTATTCCATCCAGCACAATTTAAAGATGTTGATATGGTATCTAAAGCCAAATCTTTTTATAAAAAATACTATCACTATGATTTAAGCACAGAAAATGCACAACAAATGCTAAAAGGATTGCCTCCGTTGAAGTAATATTAAGTTTTTCTTGTATTTTCTGTAAAAATAGATAGAATGTGCGCTCTTTTAAACCCTAACTAACAAGGAAATGTTATGAAAATTAGTGCAAGAAACCAATTAAAAGGTAAAGTTGTTTCAATCGAAAACGGTTCAGTAAATGCGATCGTTCACATCGATATCGGTGGCGGTAACGTGCTTTCTTCTACTGTTTCTTTAGCAGCAGTTAAAGAATTAAACTTAGAAGTTGGTAAAGAAGCGTACGCAATCATCAAAGCAACTTCTGTAATGGTTGGCGTAGAATAATTTCTTCCATAAAAACAGAATTGAATATAACCGCACTTTTAAAGTGCGGTTTTTTTATGCCTTATTTTTCCAATCAACACATTTTTAGATAAAAAATAACGGCAATCGCTTAAACGATCACCGTTAAATTGAACTCACTGTTTAAATAGTAAATTATATTGGTTATTTTCGAGAAGTATTACTCTTCATTCAATAACTTTAATTCTCGACTTCTTACTTGATTTTTCAAGATTTCCGCAAATTCTTCCACAGTAAATGTACCTAAATCAGCACCTTTACGGGTACGTACTGCCACTTTGCCTTCTGCGATTTCTTTATCACCGCAAACAAGCATATAAGGCACACGGCGTAAAGTATGTTCACGAATTTTGAAACCCACTTTTTCGTTACGTAAATCGGTTTTCACGCGTAAACCTACATCAGAAAGCTGTTTCGCGACTTTTTGTACGTAGTCGGCTTGGCTATCGGTGATATTCATTACAACTGCTTGGGTTGGCGCTAACCATGCAGGGAAGAAACCAGCATATTCTTCAGTAATGATACCAATGAAACGCTCAATTGAGCCTAAAATCGCACGATGAATCATTACAGGGGTTTTACGGCTATTGTCTTCTGCTACATAAGTTGCATCTAAACGACCTGGTAACGCGAAGTCTAATTGAACAGTACCACATTGCCATTCACGACCTAAACAATCGCGTAGTGCAAACTCAATTTTTGGACCATAGAATGCGCCTTCGCCTTCTTGGATTTCATATTCCAAGCCGTTATGTGCTAATGCAGCTGCAAGACCTGATTCCGCACGATCCCACATTTCATCTGAACCGATACGATTTTCAGGACGAGTAGAAAGTTTTACTGCAATATTAGTGAAACCAAAGGTGCTATAAATGTCGTACACCATTTTGATACAGCTAGTTACTTCGCTCTCAATTTGATCTTCAGTACAGAAAATGTGTGCATCATCTTGAGTAAAGCCTCGAACACGCATTAAACCGTGTAAAGAACCCGATGGCTCATTACGATGGCAAGAACCAAATTCCGCCATACGGATTGGTAAATCGCGGTAAGATTTTAAACCTTGATTAAAAATTTGAACGTGTCCTGGACAGTTCATTGGTTTAATTGCATATTCACGGTTTTCAGATTGAGTTGTGAACATTAAATCTGCGTAATTTTGCCAGTGACCTGTTTTTTCCCACAATACACGATCCATCATAAAAGGACCTTTTACTTCTTGATAATCGTATTGTTTTAATTTAGTACGCACGAAAGTTTCAAGCTCACGGAAAATTGTCCAGCCATCATTGTGCCAGAACACCATACCTGGTGCTTCTTCTTGCATATGATATAAATCTAATGCTTTACCAATTTTGCGGTGATCACGTTTTGCCGCTTCTTCTAAGCGTGTTAAGTATTCAGCAAGTTGTTTTTTATCCGCCCAAGCCGTACCATAGATACGTTGTAACATTTTGTTTTTGCTGTCGCCACGCCAGTATGCACCAGCGACTTTTTGTAATTTGAAATGCTGACAGAAACGCATATTTGGCACGTGTGGACCGCGACACATATCAATATATTCTAAATGATGATATAACGCAGGCGTTGCAGTACGTTCAATGTTTTCATCTAAAATTGCCATTTTGTATGGCTCGCCGCGTTTTTCAAAGGTATCACGCGCTTCTTGCCAAGTAACACGTTTTTTCACGACGTCATAATTGGTTTTTGCCAATTCCAACATACGTTTTTCGATGGCATCTAAATCTTCTTGCGTTAAAGAGCGGTCTAAATCAATGTCATAGTAGAAACCATTTTCAATAGTTGGACCGATTGCCATTTTTACATCTGGGAATAATTGTTTAATGGCATGACCAAACAAGTGTGCACATGAGTGGCGAATAATTTCTAAACCATCTTCATCTTTAGCGGTAATGATTTCAAGCGTTGCATCTTGGTCGATAATATCGCATGCATCACGACGCTCACCATTTACACGGCCTGCGATAGTAGCTTTAGCAAGACCCGCACCAATATTTTGTGCGACTTCAAGAACAGAAACAGGATGATCGAATTGACGTTGGGAACCGTCAGGTAAAGTAATAATTGGCATTGTTTTTTCCTTATACAGTGGTCACCCATACGAAAGGTGACGTGTTCGTTTAAAATTCTATAAAAATTAACCGCACTTTTGCCCTACTTGGCTTCATTCCTACCATTGAACGAGCGAAATTAGGCAAAAAATGCGTGGCAGATTCTATCACTTTCTTAAGGTATTGTTAAATAAATGCACATATTTTACAGAAAGGAAATAATGTTTTTCTAGCTAGGGGCTTTATATCCTAAAAATAAAGGCTAGAATAACCGCACTTTTAAATACCCAGTTAAGGAATAAAAATGAGCAACGTATTAGTATTAAAATCTAGCATTTCAGGAAATAACGCCCAGACCAATCAATTAGCCGATTATGTTATCGAAAAATTACAAGGTAATCACATTGTGGTACGCGATCTAGCCCAACAACCACTTCCATATTTTGATGCCACAGCAGCAACTGCCGTGCGTGGTGAACCTAAAAATGATGAAGAAAAACAACTTCTTGCACATTCCGATGAATTAGTCTCCGAATTAAAAAATGCAGATACTTTGGTTATTGGTGCACCAATGTATAATCTTGGCATCCCAACACAATTAAAAACTTATTTTGATTTTATCGCTCGCCCACGTGTCACTTTCCAATATACGGCAAATGGGCCTGAAGGGTTATTAAAAGGTAAAAAAGCGATTGTGTTATGTGCATTTGGTGGGTTATATGATGAAGAAAATCTAGTGACACAGTATATGAAGTCAATTTTAGGTTTTATCGGTATCACAGATGTGCAATTTGTTTATGCGCAAGGCATTGGATTCGGACCAGAAGCGATTGAAAAAGCCCAAGTATCTGCAAAAAATAAAATTAATGAACTTTTAGCAGCCCTTTAATCCTCAGATAACCTACAAAACATAAGAAGATTTATTACAAAAAAAGTGCGGTGATTTACCGCACTTTTCTTCTTATTTTTTCCGTTCAACCCATTTTCCATTGGTGAAATCAACAATCCATTTCGTCGCTTTTCCATCTTTTTCAGAAGTCACATATTGTTTCTTCTCTTTACGACTAAAACGAACAATCGCTTCATTCCCTTCTGGGTCTTTTTGTGGTGCATCCGCTAAATAAGCTAATTTTTCAGGCAAACGCTCGCGATATTGCACAAGTTCAGCGATTTTAACAGGGCGTGTTTCGCGGGATTTCGGGAAATTATGTGCTGACATAAATACACCACTCGCACCGTCACGCAATACAAAATATGCATCAGATTTTTCGCATTTTAGCTCTGGGAAATGTACAGGCTCTTCTTTCGGTGGAGCGACTTCGCCATTTTTCAAAATTTTGCGCGTGTTATCGCAATTTGTACATCCCATATACTTGCCGAAACGACCAAGTTTTAAATGCATATCCGCACCACATTTATCACACTCAACAACTGGGCCATCATAACCTTTAATTTTGAATGAGCCTTCTTCAATTAAATATCCATCACAATTTGGATTATTACCGCAAATATGGATTTTACGATGGGCATCGATTACATAGCTGTCCATTGCCGTTCCACATTTTGTACAACGTTTACGATCCATTAATGCTTTGGTTTCTGAAGATTCATCTAAAACATTCAATAATTCCGCTTCAGGAATTAAATTAATCGTCGTTTTACACCGCTCTTTTGGCGGCAATGCATAACCTGTACATCCTAAAAATACCCCTGTACTCGCCGTACGAATGGCCATATTTCTGCCACAGGTTGGGCATTTAATATCGGTTTCCACAAGGCTATTTGGGCGCATACCGCCTTCAAGTTCATCCAATTCAGCTTTAGAAAGCTGGTTAGAAAAATCCTTGAAGAATTGATTCAATTCAGTTTTCCAATTCACTGAACCAGAGGCAATTTTATCTAAAGTATCTTCCATATTCGCGGTGAAATCGTAATTCATTAATTCACCAAAAGACTCATTGAGGCGATCAGTGACAATTTCGCCCATCTTTTCTGCATAGAAACGACGATTTTCAGTGCGAACATAACCACGTTCTTGAATGGTGGAAATAATTGCCGCATAAGTGGAAGGTCGACCAATACCACGTTTTTCCAATTCTTTTACTAAAGCCGCTTCAGTAAAACGAGCGGGTGGTTTAGTAAAATGTTGAGTGGGCTGTACTTCTTTTAAAGCAAGTTTTTCTGAAACAGCAACTAAAGGCAATTCTTGATCTTCAGGATTCTTGCCTATCTGTGGCAATACCTTTGTCCAACCATCAAAACGTAAAATTCGGCCTTTTGCTTTCAAAGTATAATCGCCAGCTGACACAGTCAATGTACTGCTATCATATTGTGCAGGCGGCATTTGACATGCTAAGAATTGACGCCAAATTAAATCATAAAGACGTACCGCATCTTTTTCCATCCCCTCTAAAGATTCTGGCAATGCTCGAATGTCTGATGGACGAATAGCCTCATGCGCCTCTTGCGCATTTTCTTTACTAGAATAGAAATTTGGTTTTTCTGGTAAATATTGTGCACCAAAATGATTTTCAATATAGCTACGTGCCATATTCAGCGCATCTTGACTCAAATTGGTTGAATCCGTACGCATATAAGTAATGTAACCCGCTTCATATAAGCGTTGAGCTAACATCATTGTTTTTTTAACGCCAAATCCCAAGCGAGTACTTGCAGTTTGTTGAAGTGTTGACGTAATAAATGGTGCTCGAGGGCGAGAACTTGTCGGCTTAGTTTCCAAATCTGTGACAACGTAATCTGAAACATTCAGAAAATCTACCGTACTTTGTGCTTCTTTTTGATTTTTTGGATCAAATTTCTTGTCTTTATAATCCGTTACGTCCAAACGTATAGCTTGTTTATTTTGATTATTCGTAAGGACGGAAACTTCCCAATATTCTTCAGGCTGGAACGCTTTAATTTCACGCTCGCGTTCTACTAATAATTTAACCGCAACCGATTGAACTCGACCCGCAGAAAGCCCTCGTGCGACTTTTTTCCAAAGTAGCGGAGATACCATAAAGCCCACTACTCTATCTAAAAAACGACGAGTTTGTTGCGCATTAACGCGGTCCATATTTAATTGTTCTGGCTTTTCAAAAGCCTGTTTAATGGCATTTTTAGTGATTTCGTTAAATACTACTCGGCTAAAGCGCTCATCATCGCCACCAATCACTTCACGTAAATGCCATGCAATCGCTTCCCCTTCTCTATCCAAGTCGGTTGCGAGATAAATGTGATCTGCTTTTTTAGCAAGCGATTTTAATTCGGAAACCACTTTTTCTTTACCAGGCAAAATCTGATAATTTGCTTTCCAATCGTGATAAGGATCAATCCCCATACGTTTAACTAAGGCATTACGTTCCTTTTCAGCCTTAATTTTTGCTTTTTCTTCGGCATCCATACCTTTGGTTGAAATTGGTTTAGCTTTTTCACCCGAACTAGAACCAACCGTCGGCAAATCACGAATATGTCCAACACTAGATTTCACCACATATTGGCTACCTAAATATTTATTGATAGTCTTTGCTTTTGCCGGTGACTCCACAATCACCAAGGATTTACTCATTTGATTACCTAATATCACTAGTATTTTGTAAAATTGGCGGTATAGTGCAAAGTTATGTAGGCAAAATCAAGTACTTTTTGAAAAAAGAGTTATAAATGGATAAACTCAACGCGATTTCTATTTTTTGCAAAGTGATTGAAACCCAAAGTTTTACATTGGCTGCAAAGCAACAAAATATTTCTGTGGCGATGGCAAGCAAATTAGTTTCACAGTTAGAAGAACATTTAAAAACACGATTGTTACAACGTACCACCAGAAAAATTATGCCTACTGAGGCGGGGATGATGTATTACCAACGCTGCCAAGGAATTTTGCTTGATTTAGATGAAGCTGATTCTAGCATCACCCACCTTACCAGCTCATTACAAGGAAATTTACTTATTTCTGTTCCTCGTGATTTTGGTTTACTTTTCATCGTACCGAATTTACCTCTATTTATTGCCAAGCATCCTAATCTACATGTTGAAATTGAGTTTAATGACAAAAAAATTGACCTTGTGGCAGAAGGCTATGATCTTGCATTACGTATCGGCCATATGGCGGACAGTTCTCTTGTATCACGCAAAATCAGCACAAATACGCTACACTTTGTGGCATCACCAAGTTATCTTGAAGCAAATGGTATTCCACAAACGCCTGATGATTTAGAACATCACAATGGCTTACTTTATAAAAATGTAATGAATCAAGTGAATTGGGTTGGCTCACGCATAAATCAAACACAGCGCTTCAAAATCCAATCCAAAGTGGTAAGCAATAGTGGTTTAGCCTTATTAGAAATGGCAAAAGCAGGACTAGGTATTGTGAATTTACCGAGATTTATTATTGGTCAATCTCTCGAAAAAGGGGAACTGATTGAAATATTACCAGAATATAAACAACAAAAATTAGAAATTCATGTGGTCTATCCAAACAGAAGACATTTACCAATAAAAGTGCGGGCATTTATTGAATTTTTATCTGGTTTAGGCTTGTGTTCAGAAATTTTGGAAAATCCTGAAGATAGTCACTAAATACCATAAAAAAATACCGCACTTAGGCAACCCTAAGTGCGGTTATTTTTATGCGTGTTTTTATAATGCTTTTAAGATGTCTTCAACACGATCTTTTGCATCACCAAAGAGCATTTGCGTATTCTCTTTGAAGAATAATGGGTTTTGTACGCCAGCGTAACCCACTGCCATTGAACGTTTGAACACAATCACATTTTGTGCTTTCCATACTTCTAACACAGGCATTCCCGCGATTGGGCTATTTGGATCTTCCATCGCAGCTGGGTTTACCGTATCGTTCGCACCGATAACCAATACCACATCGGTATCAGCGAAATCGTCGTTGATTTCATCCATTTCAAGTACGACATCGTAAGGTACTTTCGCTTCTGCTAAAAGCACGTTCATGTGGCCAGGTAAACGTCCTGCAACAGGGTGAATACCAAAACGAACGTTCACACCACGTTCACGCAATTTTGCCGTAATATCAGCGACTGGATATTGTGCTTGTGCAACAGCCATACCATATCCCGGAGTGATAATGACAGAACTTGCATTTTTCAACAATTCAGCCACTTCTTCTGCCGTAGTTTCACGGTGTTCGCCTTGTTCTTCGCTTGAAGAAACTTGAACATCGTTACCAAAACCACCCGCAATTACGCTCACAAATGAACGGTTCATTGCTTTACACATGATGTAAGAAAGAATTGCACCAGAAGAACCGACAAGTGCGCCAGTTACGATGAGCAAATCATTATTCAACATAAAACCTGCTGCCGCCGCTGCCCAGCCTGAATAGGAGTTAAGCATTGATACCACAACTGGCATATCTGCTCCACCGATTGAAGCCACTAAGTGCCATCCAAATGCAAGCGCAATCGCTGTCATTAATAACACAGGGAAAATGCTTTCTGGATTATTCAAGAATGCAACCATTAATAATGCAGATACCACAAGTGCAGCTAAATTTAATTTATGACGATGCGGCAACATTAATGCTTTTGAATTAATTTTTCCGCTTAATTTACCAAATGCAACAACAGAACCAGTGAAAGTTACCGCACCGATAAAAATACCTAAAAATACTTCGACATTATGAATATTCGTTAATACTGCTTGCTCTGCTACAAATGCGGCTTGTGCTGCTGCATCTAATCCTTCTGGCATTAATGCCTCATGGTGTAAACCATAGCTATTAAAGCCAACAAGTACAGCCGCTAAACCGACGAAACTGTGAAGAATCGCCACAAGTTCTGGCATTTCAGTCATTTCTACTTTTAATGCACGTTGAACACCGATTGCACCACCGATGATCATCGCAATAATGATCCAAAATGTTCCTTCAGAATGAGGCCCAAAAATGGTTGCGATAAGGGCAATTGTCATACCAACAATACCGAACCAACAACCCGCTTTAGCAGTTTCATGTTTAGAAAGTCCTGCCAAGCTCATAATGAAAAGTAATGCTGCTAAAATATACGCAGCCTGTACTAAACCTTCAGACATCGTGCGCTCCTTAACCTTTTCTAAACATTGCTAACATACGTTGTGTGACACGGAAACCACCAAAAATATTGATGCTTGCCACCAAAATCGCCACAAAAGCTAACGCATCGATAAATAGATTGCCTGTTGGCTGACGAATTTGTAATAACGCGCCTACAATAATAATGCCTGAAATTGCATTTGTTACTGCCATTAATGGTGTGTGAAGTGCATGGCTAACATTCCAAACCACGTAATAACCCACCACACAAGCTAAAACAAATACGGTGAAATGTGATAAAAATACAGCGGGCGCAACAGAAGCTAACCAAAGGAATAACACACCAACACCAGTCATCACACCGTATTTCACACGAGGATCTGTTGGTTTAGATTCTTTTTTCTCTACTACTGGTGCAGCTTTGGTTTCTTGTTTTGGTTGTGCAGACACTTGAATTTGTGCTGGTGGAATTTCTTCCCCATCACGAACAACGGTTACACCACGAAGCACCACATCTTCAAAATCAATATTGATATTGCCATCTTTCTCTTTGCACAAAAGTTTTAATAAATTGACTAAGTTTGTGCCATAAAGTTGAGAAGATTGCGTTGGTAAACGGCTTGGGAAATCCGTATAACCAATCACTTTCACTTGGTTTTCAGTTGTAACAACTTTCCCTGCTTGCGTATATTCACAGTTACCGCCAGTTGCAGCGGCTAAATCCACAATCACCGAACCTGGTTTCATTGAATCCACCATTTCTTTGGTGATTAAACGAGGCGCTGGTTTACCCGGAATGGCTGCCGTAGTAATAATAATATCGACTTCTTTAGCTTGTTCTGCATAAAGCTCCATTGCACGACGGTTAAATTCTTCCGACATCACTTTCGCATAACCATCACCACTGCCACCTTCTTCTTTAAAATCAATTTCTAAGAAGCTTGCACCCATACTTTGAACTTGCTCTTTCACTTCAGGACGAGAGTCAAAAGCACGAACAATCGCCCCAAGGCTATTTGCCGCACCAATTGCCGCCAAACCAGCCACACCAGCACCAATCACCAACACTTTTGCTGGTGGAACTTTACCTGCTGCAGTAATTTGCCCAGTAAAGAAGCTACCGAATTCATGTGCAGCTTCAATGACAGCACGATAACCAGAAATATTCGCCATAGAAGAAAGTGCATCCAATGCTTGCGCACGAGAAATACGAGGCACCGCATCCATTGCTAACACATTAATTTTCTTCGCGGTGAGTTTTTTCATTAACTCAGGATTTTGCATACGCCAAATAAAGCTCACAAGCGTTGCGCCTTCCTTCATTTGAGCGATTTCTTCATCTGTCGGGGCATTTACTTTGAAGATAATATCCGATTGCCAAATTTCAGCCGACGTACCGATCTTCGCGCCTGCCTCTAAAAATGCTTGATCTTCAAAACTAGCTTTAAAACCTGCATCGTGTTCCACGATCACGTCAAAGCCCAATTTCAATATTTGCTGAACCGTTTTCGGCGTTGCCGCCACACGGCTCTCATTCTCAAGCAGTTCTCTAGGTACACCAATTAACATACTGTTTCCCTCTGATTGATGATTGGGTTGATGAGATTAATGAACAAACCTTCGCCTATTCATCGTTAAAATGACAAAAAGTCAAACGGATACAACTGTATCATTGATTGAATGAAAATAGGTAACGTTTTTAAGTGGTTTTACAAGATATTGTGATAGGGATCACGAAAAATCTCATATAAAAACACCTCAAATTAGGTGTCCATATTTTGGGGTGCAGATCACTTTGTGCCTCAGTATTTTAAATCATAGCCTGTTTAAATATCAAACAAACTACAAACTTCTAAGAACTTAACACTAGAAATTAAACACTTTCTATTCTATATACCTCTCAGTTTTTTAGATATAAGCATTGCTAATACTATTAATGGTGACATCCTAGAAAACATATAGAAATTAAAAGATAGTATATCCTTTATCTCAAGAATAGAAATATCACCTAGATTTATGATAAAGGTAAACACGATAAAACATAAAGATATTATTATAAATCCAGATAGAAAAACAACGAGGGAATAAATAAAAAACTGAATAATATTATTAAACACTTATTCACCTCCTAGAATTATAGATTTAATGTTTTTCTCATTATTTTCCAATTTTTTACTTGTAGCTTCACTCGCCATTGAATCGACTACTGCCCCAAATCTAACTGGTAAATATTTATAATCTTCGTATCCTGTATAATAAAAATTTTTATTTCTATATTGAGGCTCATAATTGTTTTTATATTTACTAATACTTCTAACAACCAAGGAATCAATTGATTTCTCAGCTACTTTACCTGCAAAACTGCCAGCTGCTGTTGCTAACCCAGAAGATACTGCTTTATAACCAGCATGTTTAATTGAATCCTCATTAGACTCAAAATATCCTTGCAAGCCTGAACTCACGGTATTCACTATCAATGTCGTTTTAAAATTTGTTCCACCAGTAATAAATCCTGTTGTACCGCTCCAAGCTAAATCACTGGCTGATGTATCTTTACCTTGATAAGAGTTCCCCAAATGAGTGGCTGTCATACTTAAGCCTGAATTCACCACCTTTTCAGTCAAAATAGGGTGTGCTTTAGCAAAATCCCCAACTTTCGCTGTTGCAGAAACCACTTTGTTTGGTAAGTTCAATGTATTAACAGTTGCTGGCAATTTGCTTAATGCATTTGAAAGTACACCACCGCTATAAATCATTGCTCCAAGTTCCAGTCCATCCTTAACAGAATAAGCTAATTTTCCATTAAACGACTCTTTATAATTTTCAATCGCTTCATATTTACCGTTGATTGCATAATACATTTCTTCATCACGAGAATGTTTTTCTGCCCCCCACGATGGCGCGCGTTTCCTAACGCGTGCCCCAAATATCAAAAACTTACCTAAATGAGATCTTCACTATTTTTATTGATAAATCTAGGTCATCATTCTCCTTCTAAAGGAGTAGATTAAAAAAAGAAAAAAACCCCCGTTGAATATTTGATTGCAAACTTAATTAATTCATATAGTTCCCTGAAAAATATATCTTTATCTAAGTACTTCAGTACAATTTCTAGTAATAATTCAAGCTCTTCCTTTTTATCTATAGATTCATCCTCATAATCATCTATATTTTTATTTATTACGGTATTTACCTCATTAAAGAAACCCAATTTCCAGATCTCATCATATAATTCATTGGTTAAATTAATTTCTATTAAATCACCATCAATTGACAAATCATAGTCAAGTCTTTTCATTGCCTCTACAGATACAGGGACACTGATAACTTTCATTATTACTCCTTAATTTTAAAATGTGTTACTTGATTATACTCTGCTTTAGTACGACCTTGCTGTTTCCCATTTTCCAAAGTTTTATTATTTGGCACATGTCCGTTCAAATCTAAATAATTTCTTTTACCTGAAATACTAGGATCAAATATACGAAAGTATTTTCCATTAATATCTTCTACAATTTGGACTTTTGTTATTGGATTTTCATATATTCTTTTCCCTTTATCCGTCGTTGTGATAATCGGATTTTTTCCTGCAAACTTTTCTATAGACTCACTTAAACTAGCCTCTGCCCAATTTTTAGAATAAAGGTTTGCTCTATACTCCCCACCAGAAATCCTAACACTCTGATTCTCATACCCCTTGGTATCCCCAACAACCGGCAATGCCTCATTCGCATTTGAGCCTTTTGGCAACTTGAATCTAACATAATTTACTGCTGCATCTCCTATTGTACTGGCAGCTTTACCTGCTACTTTCCCCGCCCCTGCAAGCTCTAACAAGAGCTGTACCACCTCTCACAGCTGCCATCGCATCAATCTCATTGACCATATTTTTACCATAAAGGTAATTTACATCATCAAGATGATAGCCTGCGCCAAAAATATCTTTACCCGATTGCCATACCGCTTTTCCTGAATCCGATAACATTTCCTTACCGGCTGAAATACACATATCTTCTTTTAAACAGTTCGCAATACCAAAACTAATCGGCTTGAGTATATCCTCCGGATGATCAAATGCATGCAAGGTACCTTTTAAAGCCGCATCTGCACCATCCGATAACGATTTAGTATAAAGGTCATATTTTACTTTCGGTTGCAATGTCTTCGTTACGACATGGCCATTTGCTTTATCAAATTGTGCCAATGCATTCGAATATTTACCCGTTGAGTAATATTCATTTTTATCCACAACAGTAAACATCGATTGACGTTTACCATCCGAATTAATAAATGTACCTCGATTATCATAAGGTGGTACATCACCTTGAGCCGTTGCACCTCTTAAGAAAGACTGTGCTTGGCCATCTGTTTCGCCAATTTTCTTAAACCAAGCATAGTCGACTTCTTGAGCCGCTTGGGTAATTAATCGCTCCATCGCTTCTTGTTCAGTGACTTGGTGCCCTAAACGCTCACTTTCCTCTTGAGCAAAACGTTTTGCGTTTTCTTTAATCCATTTAATCTCATCAACATGAAGCTGTCTGTTATACGTCTCCGCATTGTAAGATGTCAACGCCCCCTGTTTAATCGTTTCACTTGTCCCGCCACTCACTGCACCCGCTGCCGCACCTATCGCCAACGCCGTCATTTGCTGTGCCGCTTGTTTAAGTTTCTCCTTTTGTTCCGCATCTAACTTGAGGTCTTTCGTGTGTTCATTTAAGTAATCTGTAACATACGTGTTCAACCACTCTGAACCTGCACCGGCTGCCGCACCTGTCGCAACATTCCCCCCTGACATCTTCGCTGCCAATGCGCCCGCAAGGGCATGCATCGCTATTTTCTCTTTGCTCCCGTCTTCAAAGCCCAATTTTTTTGCAAGGTCGCCCGTTACTTTTGCAAACAACTCACCCGCCACTTGTGCCGCTTCTTGTTGCTCTTTGATTTCCTGTAAATCAAAGGCTTTCACCTTATGATTTGCGTTCTTCGTATCACGTGAAAGTGCGGTCAGATTTTCAGGGGTTTCTGTGTCAATTTGAATATTAGACCCTATCGCTGATTGCATTTGACTTGTAGCACTTTCATGTTTATTCCCTAAAGCACTCGCCGCGGCAGCCATCGCATTTTTAGCATTCTGTGCCATATCCGTTGAAAGCCCCGCACTCACGCTTTTCACTTCAACCTCACTGCGGTTTTCAATATCAGTGTGAGTAAGCGATTTTGTTTTGAAGTGGTTCTTATCTTGGGCTGCTTCACTGTCAATCACAGAGCCCGCAAGGTGCGTATTCCCCGCAACCTTAACATCCATTCCACCTTTGCCCACATGGAAGCCCGTTTGTTCTTCCACTTGGGCATAGTTCACTTTCGCTTTGTTTTGAGAATAGTTTGCTTGAGCACTTGAACCACTGCCATAAATTGCCACACTAAAGCCTGCTCCGGCTTGAGTTTGTTTGCTGTCGTAGTGATTGCTGTCTTGACGGCTTTCTAAATTAAGATTGTCTTTGATGTCTGCATCCAATTTATCAGTGTTAACTACCGCGCCTTTAAAGTTGGCATTTTTACCAGTTTTAATCACTGTTTCTTCAGCATTCAGATAACTATTACGTTGTGTCACACTATCGCTATTTTCATACCCTTTACCAACTTGAGCAGAACCTTCTACACCAATGCCATAACTATTGCCATTAGCGCCTGCAAATACCCCAACACTCCAACCTGTGTTTTTATTCTCGCTTCGGTTATGATAAGTATCTTGTACTGACTCCACGTTTAAGTTCTTAGCCACATCAAGTTCTAAACGTTTTGCATTTAATGTTGAGCCCAACACATCAACATCGCCTTTTCGGCTGGTTAAATTCACCGTGCCAGCATTGAGATCACTGCCACGATGAGTGATTGTTTTACTTTCACTCGTTTGAGTAGATTTGCTCGCACCTACGCTAATAGAGACTTTAATGCTCGGATTAGATACATTACCTGCCGTCATATTTCCTAAATTAGAGACCGTTTTCACAACATTTTCTGCATTTTTAGCTAATTCAATACTGTTATAAGCCGCTTTCATTTGATGAAGCTGTTTCAATTTTTCATTTTTAACTTCATGACTACGCTTAATACTGTGCCCCATCGATTGCGCTGTGCTTACAACGGGTGATGTAACGGCTATCGTAAGTCCTGATTGTTTATACTCATGCCCCTCTTTACGTTCAATAATATCTTTTCCCGCTTCCACCTTCACGGCTGCCCCTTCAATATCAATCCGATTTGTGTTTGGCGTAATCATATCCGTACCAAGAACATTTGTATGATTACCCGCACTCACCCTGATATTGCCATTCATTGAACCTAGTGTGCTACGTGCATCAGACTGTGTCCAACCTTCTGTCTCATAATCATGTTTTTCTGATTGGGAACCCACGGTAATACCAATACCGCCACCCGTGAACACACCGTTGGTTTTCTTGGTTTCCACGCGCTTATTTTTAAAATGATTGGTATCTGCTGCAATATCAACATCATGTCCAGCCTGAATATGCAGATTATCATCCGCAATAGCCTGAATGCCTTTCGCCTTCACATCATGGCCTGCTGAAAGAAGCACCTCTTTACCACTCACCTGTGTGCCGACTTGAGTAACGGAGTGTTGTTGGTCTAGGCTGGTTTTGGTCACCTTCGCCACACTTCCACTTTTCGTTTTGTGAAACTCTTCAAAATCACGGCTTTCTTTTGCACCATTCAACACAAGGTCATTTTCAGTAATGGCCATTAACTTCGCGTCACTCTCTAGCTGTGCCCCTTCGGCTCGGAGATTTTTTGCCGTAAGCGTCACATCACCCTTGCCTTTTACTCGGCTGACTACTGCCTCTTCCACTTTCTCATGACGGTAATGATTGCCTGCGCCCATCTTTTCATCAAAGCCCACTGAAAGTGCGGTCAGATTCATGTTATTTTTGCTTTGAATAAGCGTGCTGCCATTACCATCGTTAATAATATCTGCCCCTTTAGCGTTTAGATTATTTGATGAGAGTTGTAACTGACCGTCTTCTCCTTTCACATGGAAAAGTGCTTTACGAGCCAGTGTCGTTTCACTACGTTGGAAATGAGATAAGTCCACCTTTGTCGTCATCGTGGTACTTTCGTGATTTAAATCACCACCCACATCCACCAAGAGGGCGCGCTCGGCTTCCACTTTACCGCCGATATTATCGAAGTTATTCGTGGTGTTGATGCCTACTTTATCACCCGTAATGGTACCTGCGTTGAATAAGCTTTCGGTATTTAATAACGTAAGCTTACGGCCTGCAATGGTGCCGCTATTGGTTAAGCGATTACTCCGCAAATCAATCACATCCGCTGAAATCAACGTGCCTTCACCATTTAAGTCTCCTTTCTGCGCCATGGCATAGACACGAGGCGCCATCACTTTAACTTGTTTTCCGCTTGGTAAGGTTACGTCTTTTTCTTCAAACCAGACAATATCTGACGTAAGTTGTGCAACCTGAGCAGGGCTTAAAGCCACACCTGGGGTTAAGTTGAAGCGTTTTGCAAAGGTAATACCATTATCCATCAACCCTTTATATTGCGCCTCTAAATCTTGATAACCCGTTAAGAACATTCGTCCCGTCAACTGATTCACTTGGTCACGCACTAAACGTTGCTCGTAATAGCCATCACCTAAGCGTCTCAAGATATTTTGTGGATCACGACGAAGTGCGTTGAACATATAGTCACTGCTCAACCACTTACGACGATCGGTAAACTGTGGATCAGTTTCAATTAATGGGCGATTAGTGGCCTCTGGATTGGTGTGATAAAGGCTTGAGGTTGGCAAAGAAACATCCGCACCAATCGTACGAATTTCACGCTGCCCAGCTTTTGCATTCGATTGATTCACGCCATTGGCAACATGGATATTATTGGCAAGTGCGAGAGTTTCCATCGAAAGATTGGCTTTTTCACCTTCAGGCGTCACTGTTGTATAGGCTTCCGTACGAACTTGTTTTAAATCCAATGGTGTATCAGTGATTCTTTGGTAGTTATGTCGGCCATCCCACTCTCGCTGGTGATATCGTTTAACTCCGCCTCGCCAACGAGAGTAAGTCCACTCTTGATTTCCATTATCAACAACTCGAGTAATCCCCATTTCGGGTACATTATTGACTTCTTCAGAAGGATTATTAGGGTTATAGATCTTACCTGCCGCAATTATTTGGCTGCGGTTATTTTCCACATTTCCATTAAATTCAACATCACCTTGACTCAAAATCTTACCAGGATGCGTTTCTTTTACCTTTGTTTCACTGGTAATACGTTCTTTTACATAGATATCCCAGAATCGATAAAATTCTTTACCTGAGAGCTTTTTATTGTGAGCCAAAATTGCAGCATCTAATTGCTCGAATGCTTTTTCATTTGCCTTCGCCCATTCAAAATAAGGTTTCATTTGAGCAGAAAACTCAACTAACTTAGCTTCATAATCAGCAACAGCTTTCTGGTACTCTACCATTTTTGATTCATATTCTTTCATGAGGCGATCATAATTACGACGATGACGCCATGTTCGTTTAGGCTGTTTAGGCTCTTCTGGTGCTTGCTTTAACGTTTCATCCAAGCCACTCAGATCGGGTAATGTTGGAGAAGTAGATGGAGGAGCAATATTAAATGCAGCCCATATAGGATCATTATTTAAATAAAGTGCTTGAGGCACAACAACACAGCCTGAACGGGTTTGCTCATTGGCGCATACCTCCTCATTTGGCATTGGTAAAATATGACCTTCAATTTTGCCATCTGATGGTCGCGTTACCTTATTTTGATTTTTATAAACCACTTTACCCGCTCGACTAAAGGATGCCCAACGAAGTTGATCGAAATTAATACGTTCAGAGCTCCCATCTTCAAGCAGATAATGTTCATCCACTTTTTCACGTTTGACTTCTTCTAACCTTGTATCAATACGCGCATTTTTGTTTAAAGTTTGATGCATACCAAGGACAACACCACGTCCCTCAATCAAACTACCGCTATTCAATAATTTATCGCCTAAATCTTTCGATTGATTGTTTTCATCTAGGCTACGTCCAAATACAACCTTCCCTTCAGAGGATAAGGTACCGCCAATACCGTTAAATGCCCAATTTTGAGTAAAGACTGTTTTACTGTTCTCAACGAAAGGCGCTGCAACATCTAGACGTTCTTTTGCCGCTACAACCGCTGATTTAATCGTTCCATCTGATTGTAATTCATCTGTATTCACTATTTTTTGACCAGCCTGCAAAGCAACATTACCACCGTAAATACGACCAGTACCGACATTAGTTAATGTATCACCAGTCTTGATAACATTTTCTACTGTCCCTTTAATCAACCCTCGGTTGGTTATATTCTGCTCACTTGTAAGTGCGGTTTGTTTTCCTTGAATTTCAGCATTCTCTGTATTTTCAATATTCTTCGCATTAACTTGGGTATGACCTTCAGAAAGCAATCCTGCTCGATTAATCAAATGTCCTTGAGTAGTTAAACTTAATGAAGAGCGACCAACTAAATCGCGTTGACTATCAAAATCTTGAATAAGTTGGATATTTGTATGGTTAGCCTCAATATCGCCATCACCAGAAAGTGCATTCACCTGAATATTCAGTTTTTCTGCAGCCTGAATTGAACCTTGACTATTTTTTATGGAAGCCCCTTTACCCTGAATGCGAATATCCCTGTAGAGAATAATTCACCTTGCGTGTTGTCTAATTGACTAACAATATTCAATACCTGAGAAGAAACCGAATAAACCCCACCTTGTTTATTGTCCAATTGCTGAGCATTCACCTCAGCCTTACCCGCAAGAATACCCTGTGTTGGTACTGATTGCGCACTCCCTTTAGTATTTTGGTTATTTAGATTAGTGGTATTAACCGTTAAATCACCCTGTGCTTGAATGAGTGAACCTGTATTGCCGACTTTTTGGTTATTAATATCCCTTGCAATATTTAACGTTGAAGAACCGTCAGCAACAATCATTCCAGCTTGGTTATCCACGGATAATGCTGTTAAAGTTAAATCTTTACCACTTAGCAACCGTCCTTCTCGATTATTTAAGAATTGATTTTGCTGGGTAAGACTCATATTGCCACCAGAAAGTATTAAGCCTTTTTCATTATTTAATCCTTGTTCTAGGTTTAATGAGAAATCACGCGCACCTTGGCTTGCCCATCGACCATGTTGATTCTCCACCCTTTGTGCGGTTGCATTAATCCAATCCGCTTTTAAATTAGCATGCTGCGTCAAAAGTTGAGAAGGTGTACGCAATCCGATCTCGTTTTTTGCAACGAGCGTCGCTTGATTTGCATTAATATCCCCCTCATGAGCCACAATATGAACATCCTGGCCACTTGTCTGACTATCGCTAACATCGACTGTTTGAGCTTGAACATCAACCTTACCAGAGGCAATATTTTTCCCTTTTGCAACAGTTGTTTTTACTGTTTTTATTTCAAGATTTTTAGTCTCACCAACCTCATCAACTTCGCGGACTTTACCATTTTCCTCAACACCCGCAGCTAATACAGAAGATTTGCCCGCTTCGACCGAATCCGCTTGATAACGAATATGTCCACCAGAAATAGTCGAGCCCATCTGAGTAATTTTATTTTTAGCATCAACTAGAACATCACCTCGTGCTGTTTCAACTTTACCCTTTTGAACAAAATCAGACTTGGTTTTGATTTGGATATCTTGTTTACCGCTAATCACCCCTTCATTAACAATACGGCCTTGACTATCAATCTTCACCTCACCCGCCGATGCACCAATGTGCCCCGCATTGCGTACGCCAAGGCCTTGGCCGTTATCCACTAAATGGATTTTCTCTGCATACATCCCGCCCAATTGGCTTACATCCACACTATAGCTTTGGTTTTCACTTTGCGTATCAGAAGTGCGGTCGGTTTTATCGGTGTTTTTATCACCCACGTACACAACCGAATCATTGGTACGGTCAACGTTATTTTTACCTGTGGTAACTTTAATGTCTTTTTTCGACCAAACCCCACCATTGATTTCCGCTTTATCAGCGATAATATCGGTGTAATCAGATTGACTGTTATTCATCCCTTTTGGGCCAACAGTCACCTTACCGCCTTTTACACGATAGCCTTTCAACTCGCCATTTTCTACTTCTGCTTTACCGGTTGTTAGCGTTGTTCGCCCAGCATTAATCACACCACAGCCATCACATTGGATACCACTTGGGTTGGCAATAACGACATCTGCTTTTTTGCCTGCAACTTCCACATAACCTTTTAAACGGCTTGGGTTAGCAGAGTTTACCTCGTTAAGAATGACTTTCGCTTCACCGCGAGCAAGATTCGGGTTACCTTGCACCCAGCCCGCCATTTGCGTTTGTGTTGCTTTACGGGCATTGTTTAACACGGCGCCTTTTTCTGCCACATCAAATTGTGAATATTGGTTACGTGATACCCCACCTGCACTTGGTGTTTGAATATTTACTTGCGGTAAACCATTCGCTGTTTGAAGTACTATGGGTTGTTGATTACCCGGTGCTGATTTATCTGCACGAATGGCCATATCTTCGGCATGAGCAGAAGGCGTTAAAAAGACGAAGCCTAATGCTAACATTAAGCTGAAATGAATAGGATTAAGTGAAAGTGCGGTTGAAAACAGCCCTATTTTTTCTTGTTCTGAGCTCACATTTTCACTTTGTGCTTTACCTTGAGATTTTGCTAGCTCAGATACCACGACAAGCTGATTTAATACACGGCTAAAAATCACTTTATAATGACGTTTATTCATTTTTTAATTTCCTTTAAGTTTTAAATTCTGTTTGGTTTTAATCAATTTATTCATCTAAAAGCGTGAGCATTAAAAACGGTAGCTCACATTAAATCCAGTTGTCACATGACTGGTTCTAAATCCTTCCGGTTTTTTAATTGGAACACCTACGAAATAATCATAGTTAATGCCCCATAGTTTGCCACGAAGTCCAATTGCGCCCCCCATTAGGCTGTCACCAATTTGAAGCTCTTCTTGGCTAGAGTGCACTTTACCTCGGTCAATCCCTAAATAAAGCTCATGTCCCTTATTGGCGATATTCCAACCGAGCTCATTTCGCCATAACCAACCTTTTTCACCAGAAAGCGATAGCTCGCCATCAAACCCTCGCACGGTATAACGCCCACCAATACTAAATTTATCTTGTTGTGTTAAAGGTGTGCCGTTCCATTGTCCATTCCAGCTTGTGTTAAAGCGGAAAGGTTGATTGCCGATAGTGAAAGGATAGGTAAAATCAACGCCTGCAGTAAAAATCTGCATGCGGGAAGTGCCTTCACCAAACTCTTCTTCCGGTGCAGGTAAGGATTTATTCCCACCCGTACCACGTTTATAGTTCGCAAACAGTTGTAACACTGTTTCACCAATGTATTGGGTGTGATTAAGCCCCACTTCCCAACCTGCCGTTCGACGACGTTGCACTTCAATTTCGGTGTCATTGATATAGTTATGCGATTTTTTTGTCCATAACGCGGCATTCACATAGGTTTTGTGAAGACTTCCACGAGATAATAAGCGACTTAAGTTCGCTTTCATTTGTTGGCTTTCACCTGAATAGGTATAAGACTCAAACGCGCCCGCTACCGTTTGGTGATAAGAATATTTTGAACCGGAAAGGGTCAAGAGATAGTTCTTCCAAGGAATAGAATAATAGAGACTGACATTTTTACTGCCATAATCGCCTTCCGCATCATCGCTATTACGCTTAAAGCTACGCGTACCACTGATATAGAACATATCATTGAGGGTTAGCACGTTATCCCAAGAAAACGTGGCTGAACCTTGTAAACGCCCCGTAGCTTTACTGCCTGAATCATCTAACCCCAAGGTTAAATGGAAAGGTAAGCGTTGCTTATAAGCAATCACCACGTCTGTTTCACCGACTGCATTCGTTGGCACAAGCTCCATATTCGCATCAGCACTCGGTACGCGTTTTAAGTTTTCTAAACCCTGTTCAATATTGCGAATATTTAATATATCCCCCTGCGCCATTGGCATGGCAAACCATAAGGTACCTCGGGTGGCAAACGGAATCGTACTTTGGTCTTGTAATTGAATACGGCCTACTTTACCCGGAATCACGGTTAACACGAGCATGCCTGAACGCAAATCCTGTGGCTCGACCACCACGCGGGTAGTGACATAACCCAAATCAATTAAACGATTTTGAATACGACGAAGTAATACATTAATCCCCTCAGAGCCAATACAAGTAGGCAGCGCAAAATCACGCCCAGCATAAACTGACTTTAATGCCCAAGAGAATCGGCTTGGTTGGATTAATTTAAGGGAAGAGGCTGATGAACTTTCTTCAGCTTGATAATCGGTCAGCACCAATTGATTGATAGGAAAACATTGTGATTCATTCTGCGGAAAGCCACGAGAGGCTTCTTTTCCCCCTCTAAACGCACATTTGCGGATTGTGTTTGCTGGGCTAAGATAGCCGCATCTTGTTCCGCTTGTTGCCTCTGTTGTTTGGCATCGATTTGTTTTTCTAAATTGGCATTTGGTGAGCTTGGCGCTGAAAAACCAAAAGGTGAAATAAATAATAAACTAGAAAGAAAAAAGTGTGAGGATTTTTTCATTGTTACCCTAAAGATAAAGTTATTAATGAATTATGGTTGATAAGATATCAAAATCTATTTAAAAAAACTATAAAGTTTACATCAGTAATTTCTTTTATTTTTCATTAGTTTAAATATAAAAAAAATCTGCATCAAACTTGGGCTTGATGCAGATAA
Source organism: Haemophilus haemolyticus (assembly GCF_003352385.1). Classification (NCBI taxonomy): domain Bacteria; kingdom Pseudomonadati; phylum Pseudomonadota; class Gammaproteobacteria; order Pasteurellales; family Pasteurellaceae; genus Haemophilus; species Haemophilus haemolyticus. The sequence goes on from NZ_CP031243.1 coordinate 1,356,193, forward strand.
TTTGTTTATTGGCCATTAATATAAAATTAATCACCTAATTGAACAGGCTCAACTTTCCAAATTCTCTCTGCGTACTCTTTAATCGTGCGGTCAGATGAGAAGAAGCCCATATTCACGATATTTTGAATGGTGCTTTCAATCCATTGGTCGCGTTGTTTGTATTTTTCATCTACGGCTTTTTGAGTTTCTACATAACTACGGAAATCAGCGAAAGCTTGATAATAATCGTGGTATTGCAAGCCTTGTAATAGTTGATGATAACGTTGAGGATCTTCTGGTGAGAATTTACCCTCAATAATTTGATCCACGACTGTGCGTAATTGAGCATCATTTTGATAGTATTCAAACGAGCGATACCCTTCTCGACGAAGTTGCTCAACTTGTTCCACAGTGTTGCCGAAAATAAAGATGTTATCTTTACCCACGTTTTCCAAGATCTCTACGTTTGCACCGTCAAGTGTACCGAGTGTCAATGCGCCATTTAAGGCAAATTTCATATTACTAGTACCTGATGCTTCAGTACCTGCAAGGGAGATTTGCTCTGAAATATCCGCTGCTGGAATAATTAACTGGGCAAGGCTCACGCTGTAATTTGGAATAAATACAACTTTTAAACGGCCTTTCAAACGCTCATCATTATTGATGACATTTGCAACATCATTAATTAAATGGATGGTTTGTTTCGCTGCATAATAAGCCGAAGCGGCTTTACCAGCTAAAATAAATACGCGCGGTTGCCAATCTTGTTCAGGATGAGCAAGCATTTCATTATAGCGAGCAATAATATGTAATACGTTCAACATTTGACGTTTATATTCGTGAATACGTTTTACTTGCACGTCAAATAAAGCATGCGGGTCAAGCTCTACCCCTAACTCGCGTTTTACGTACTCCGCTAATTTTACTTTGTTGGCAAATTTAATATCAGCAACAGCCTCTTTAAATGCTTTTTCTTGTGCGAATGGTTTGAGTTTTGCGATTTGGCTTAAATCGCAACGCCATTCTGAGCCGATATATTTATCAAACAATGCGGCTAATTGTGGATTCGCAACGGCTAACCAACGACGCGGTGTGATACCATTTGTTACATTGGTAAAGCGTTCTGGGAAAATACGAGCAAAATCTGCAAAGGTTGAAGTCACCATTAAATCAGAATGAATTTCTGCGACCCCGTTAATTTTGTGTGAACCTACCACGGATAGCCATCCCATACGCACTTTACGTTGGTAGCCTTCTTCGATAAGAGAAACGCGACGGATAAAATCGTTGTCAGTCGTCACATAAGTGCGGACATATTCTAAGAAATGATCGTTAATTTCAAAAATCATCTGTAAATGACGCGGTAAGATTTTCGCCATCATTTCCACTGGCCAAGTTTCTAATGCTTCCGACATCAAAGTATGGCAGGTGTAAGAGAAAATATTACGCGTCATCTCCCACGCTTTTTTCCACTCGAAACCTTCATCGTCCACTAAAATACGCATTAATTCAGGAATCGCTAACGCTGGGTGGGTATCGTTTAAGTGGATTGCCACTTTGTCAGCCAAGTTTTCAAGGCTATCGTGGGTGCGTTTGTGACGGCGTAAAATATCTTGAAGTGATGCAGAGACTAAGAAATACTCTTGACGTAAACGCAATTCGCGACCATTCCACGTAGAATCATCAGGGTAAAGCACGCGAGATAAGTTTTTATTTGAGGAGTGTTCTTCCAATGCGGCTAAATGTTCGCCACGGTTGAAGTCGGCAAGGTTAAACACTTCGCCCGCGTGTGCCGACCATAAACGTAATGTCGCCGCAGAATTATTTTGATAACCTGGAATCATTTGGTCGTAAGCAAGTGCGGTCACTTTTTCGGTATCTTGCCAAATACATTTTTTGCCTTCGAAATGAATGTTTCCGCCAAATTCTACGGTAAAGCGTTTAGAGGGGCGAATAAATTCCCACGGGGCACCTTTTTCAAGCCATGCATCTGGGCGTTCTACTTGCTGACCGTTTTCAATTTTTTGGCGGAACATACCATATTCATAACGAATACCGTACCCCATACCTGGTAAACCAAGGGTCGCAATCGAATCCATAAAGCAAGCAGCTAAACGACCTAAACCGCCATTACCTAAACCAGGATCAACTTCTTTTTCTAAAATCTCTTCTAAATCCACATTTAATTCAGAAAGTGCTTCTTGTGCTAATCCATAAATGCCTTCTGCAATCATCGCATTAGATAGCGTACGTCCGATTAAAAATTCCATTGAAAGGTAGTAAACACGGCGAGAATCTTCTGCTCGAGTTTGGCGAGCAGTGGTAATCCAACCCTCTGTTACTAAATCACGCACAGCGTGGAGTGTTGCATTTAGCCAATCGCGTTGGCTAGCTTCACGTGGAGAGCGACCGATTAAGAAAATGAGTTTGTAAACGATTGATTTTTTAATCGCTTCAACGGTCATTTCAGGACGATTATATTGGAATGGAGAATCAAAGTTATCCATTATCATAGGTAAAACCTCTATTAGAATGCTAAGAAATGATTAACGTAGGGTGTAATGAATTTGCAAAATTCACGCACGTTTGCAAAAATCAATCAAAATTTGACCGCTCTTTGAGTGCGTGAATGTTGTTCACTCAGCCTACAAAAGTAGTTCAAATTTTATGCTTATCTTTGTAAAAAACAAGCCCAATCACACCGCTTGCAAAAGATTCTTTCACAAGCGGTGTGATTGTTAAGTTTACGAATAAAACTACAAGCGTTCATAAAGCGTTCTATATTGCTCTGCAGCTTTACGCCAGCTGAAGTCTTGTTCCATTGCATCGGTGCGAACCATCGACCACGCACGCGGTTTTTGCCATAAGGCAAAGGCACGTTGCAAGCAATGGCGGAGAGCTTCAGGAGTTGCACTTTCAAACACAAAACCTGTTGCGGTGCGAGCTTTAATACTTTCTGAGGTGCTATCCACCACCGTATCCGCCAAACCACCCGTTTTACGAACGAGTGGCAGTGTGCCATATTGCAAACCATAAAGTTGGGTTAAGCCACAAGGTTCGAAACGGCTTGGCACTAAAATCACATCGCCACCTGCCACCATTAAATGCGAAAGGGCTTCATCATAGCCGATTTTTACCGCAATATTGTTAGGATATTGCACTGCAAGCTCACGAATACCTTGTTCCAAGTGCGGTGCACCTGAACCTAAAATCATCAACTGCCCGCCTTGTTTTACAATTTCATCCGCACTTTCAATCAATAAATCCACGCCTTTTTGTTCGGTTAAACGGGTGACCATCACAAATACCAAGGCAGATCCATCTTGTGGCAAATTGAAATACGCTTGCAATTCGGCTTTATTTTTCTTTTTGCCTGCCATATATTTCAGTTTGTAATGGTGCGGAATGTATTGATCCACGTTTGGATGCCAAATATTTTCGTCCACGCCGTTTAATATCCCCACCAAACGACCTTGAGTTTTTAAGCCAGAAAGTAAGCCTTGTAAACCGTAGGCAAATTCTGGTGTCGTGATTTCTTCTGCATAAGTTGGGCTTACCGCCGTGCTTGCATCAGAATAGAACAATCCTGATTTTAAATAAGAAATTTGTCCGAATAACTCCAGACCGTCCACATTAAACATGCCTGCTGGCAAACCAATTTCGTACAAATGATGATAAGAAAACTGCCCTTGATACGCCAAGTTATGAATAGTGAACACCGATTTTGCTGGACGACCTTTATTGAACAGATATGCTGCACATAAGCCAGCGTGCCAGTCATGAGCATGTACCACTTCTGCACGCCACCAGCTATCCAACCCAGTGGCAAGCTCTGCCCCCACCCAACCGAGCAAGGCAAAACGTTTGTAGTTGTCGCCGTAATCGTTGTAATAAGCATCGTGATACGGATTGCCCTCGCGACCGTATAAGTGCGGTGCGTCAATCAAATAGATCCCGACACCGTTATATTCTCCATAACGCAACACCACGTGCCCAGCGAAGTTATCAAATTCCGCCACAACTTGGGTATTCGGAATCCCTGCTGTAATTGCAGGATAAGCAGGCAATAAAACGCGAGCATCCAGCCCGATTTGGTTCTGTGCTTGGGGTAATGCCCCTAAAACATCGGCAAGCCCGCCTGTTTTTAAGAGCGGATAGAGTTCCGAGCAAACGTGTAAGATTTTCATTTAATCTTCCTATTTTTTAATAATAACGCGTAGGGTTGTTATATTACCCAATCTTTACTCTCACAAGGTAAGTAATAACTACCTTTACATCCGTAGGGTGGGCGTAAGCCCACGAAATAGTAAAATATCCGTGATAATGCGTGGGTTTACACCACTCCATACGCTACCTTTGGGGCTAAAAGAAAGATTATAAGTGCGGTCAAAATTAACCGCACTTTTCATCCTTAATCTAAATGCTCCTCAGATACAACGTCTTCCCCTTCTAATTTTTTCAGCATTTTCGGGGTAACTAGAATCACTTTACCTGTTGAACTGATACGGAATCGTTTTTTATCTTCTTCCATATTCACGCCAATTTCCATGCCATCTGGAATAATACATTCACGGTCGAGAATACAGTTTTTCAATATACAATTCTTACCGATTTTAACTTGTGGCAATACCACGCAATGATCCACTTTTGAGAAAGCATCAATTTTAACGCGATCGAATAGCACGGAATTACTGATAGAGGAATCAGTAATCACACAACCACCGCCAATTAAAGAATTATCGACTGGATGAATATTTGAATTTTTGTAGAAGAATTTTGACGGATAAGCTTGAATAGGATTACCACGAATTGGCCAGCTTTGGTCATAAATATCTAATTGTGGATTTTCAGAGACTAAATCGATATTGGATTGCCAGAAACTATCAAGTGTTCCTACATCACGCCAGTAAATTTCGCCCTCAGTGTTGCGTCCCATACAAGAACGGCTGAATGGGTGAGCATAAAGCGTGCCTTCTTCTAAACATTTTGGCAACACATCTTTACCGAAATCGTGGCTAGTTTGCGGGGTATTAACTTCCTGCTCAAGCATTTTATAAAGATAATCCGCATCAAATACATAAATCCCCATTGAAGCAAGCGAAATATCAGGTTTACCCACCATTGCTGGCGGATCTTTCGGTTTTTCAACGAAAGCTTTTACTTTCAAGTTTTCGTTCACTGCCATTACGCCAAATTCATGCGCTTCAGAACGGGGCACTTCAATGCAACCTACGGTACATTTTGCACCGCTATTGACGTGATCCATCAACATCACGCTGTAATCTTGTTTGTAAATATGGTCGCCTGCCAAGATCAAAACATATTTAGGGCGATAGTGATCACGAATAATCGCCATATTTTGATAAACAGCATCCGCCGTACCACGATACCAAGTTGAATCATCAATTTGTTGACGAGCAGGAAGCATATCAACAAACTCCCCTTTTTCTTGTGGTAAGAAAGACCAACCTGTTTGCAAATGACGAAGTAAAGAGTGTGCAGCGTATTGAGTCACTACCCCAATTCGGTTCAAACCAGAGTTAATACAATTAGAAAGTGCAAAGTCAATAATACGGCGATTACCACCAAAATAAAGAGCGGGTTTTGCACGTTTATCCGTAAGTTCATGCAAGCGTGAACCACGTCCCCCCGCAAGAATAAGCACCAAAGTATTTTTAACTAAATCATATTTGTTAAGGTCGCCAGATTTCATAAGGATCTCCATAGTCTTATTGTTATTCGTCATTCAGCATACAAAAGCCCATTGAATAAATTTCGGCTTGTTGTGCTTCAAGGGTTACATTATGTGTGCCGATTTGGGGCTTCCATTTCCCATTAGGCAAGTTAAACACCTGACCTTCGGCTTTGGCATTAATCAACAAAAGCCAGCGATTATCTAAAACTACCTGTAATGCTTTGGTTTGTTGATTTTGCCAATCTTCAACTGTCATCGGTTCGCCTGCAATGTTCAGCCATTGCACATTCTCATCCGACCACCATTGATCTTGGTTTAAACTGCCCATTTTTTTGCGAAGTGCAATCGTTTGCTTGGTCAGTTCAAATAATTCTTCGTTAAAATTTACCCATTTAAGCCAAGTAATCTCGTTGTCTTGGCAATAGGCGTTGTTGTTGCCATATTGCGTGTTGCCGAACTCATCGCCAGCCAACAACATAGGCGTGCCATTGGCAAGTAATAAACTCATTAATAATCCACTTTGTGCAAAAGTGCGGTTATTTTCTACCGCACTTTTTTGCGGTTCAGTAAGATTTTCAGTCGAACCCTCTATACCGTGGTTGTAGCTGTAGTTTTCGTTTCTGCCGTCGCGATTTTCTTCGCCATTGGCTTCATTATGTTTTTGGTTGTAACTCACTAAATCTTTAAGCGTAAAACCATCGTGAGCAGTAATAAAATTAAGTGTAGTATGTGGTAAGCGGTTATTTTTCTTAAATAAATCGCTAGAACCTGCAAAGCGTTCAGCAAATGCACCAATTTCGCCACTTTTCCATAGCCAGAAACGGCAAAGATCATCACGGAAGCGGTCGTTCCATTCGGCAAAATAACTTGGGAAATTGCCGACTTGATAGCCGTAATGTCCGATATCCCAAGGCTCGGCAATCAATTTAATATTCTGTAAACTTAGCTCATTTTTAATATCTGTAAAAAGCTGAGCTGACGAGTTAAAATCAGGTGTATCACGCCCCAAAACAGTGGCTAAATCAAAACGGAAACCATCAATATGGCATTGCTCCACCCAATAACGCAAACAATCCACCACCCATTTTCGCCCTACATCAGAGGATAAATTGAGCATATTGCCGCAGCCTGTCCAGTTGATGTAATGCCCGTTGTCGTTACGCCAGTAGTAAGTTTGGTCATCAATACCACGCTGGCTGAACGTTGGGTAAGTTCGCTCTGATTCTGCGGAATGGTTAAATACCACGTCTAAAATAACTTCAATACCCGCTTTGTGAAACGCCTTTACCATCGCTTTAAATTCAGCCAATGGATTATTTGTTGCCGCATATTTAGGTTCCACCGCAAACATCGCTAAGGGATTGTATCCCCAGTAATTTTGTAAGCCTTGTGCTTGTAAGTGCGGTTCATTGATATGGAAATTAACAGGCAGCAATTCCACCGCAGTCACACCTAATTTTTTTAAATAAGCTAAATTGATAGGATGACTTAAGCCCGCATAAGTACCACGCAACGCCGCAGGGATTTTCTCGTTTAACTTGCTAAACCCTTTAACGTGTAATTCATACACAATGGTTTCAGCCCAAGGCGTATTGGGGGAGGTATCATTTTCCCAATCAAAATCTTCCGAAATCACAACCGCTCTTGGGGCAAGATGTGCGTTGTCGCGATTATCTAAAAGCAAGAACCAAGAACGACTTTCTTTACTACTTAAATCAGGTTTACCATTCACGGCTTTCGCATAAGGATCTAGCATTAATTTATTCGGGTTGGCAAATTCGCCGTGAATACGGAATCCATATTCCGTACCCGTTTTCACGCCAGTTACCGTCAAATGCCACACATTTTCAGTACGCACCATCGGCAAACGGGTTTCTTGGTTTTGTTCATCAAAAAGACAAAGCTCTACGCCTGTTGCTGCCGCAGAAAACAGAGCGAAATTGGTAATTTGTACACCGTTTTTGACCGCTTGTGAGTATCCCATTGGAATAGGATTGCCGTTGTTGTAGATTTTGAACATATTTTTTATCGCTTTTGTAGGGGGCAAATTACATTTGCCCTAAAACATCGGTGGTTTATCAGGGCGAATGTAATTCGTCCCTACAATTTATCTATTCGGATTATTTCGTCTTCAATCTCAAATAAACCGTTGCTAACGGCGGAATGGACACTGAAATCGAATTTTCTCGTCCGTGGCTTTCGATGTTTTCACTTGCGACACAACCAAAATTGCCCACATTTGAGCCTTGATAGTACATTGAATCGGTATTCAAAATTTCTTCATATTCGCCCGCAACGTTCACACCGATGCGGTAGTCGTGGCGAGGAACAGGAGTAAAGTTACTGACGACAATAATGCGTTCTCCGTTTGAACTGCGACGTTCAAAGGCGAACACAGAATTTGCCGCATCATCAACGACAAGCCAATCAAAGCCTTCAGGTGAATAATCCAGTTCAAAGAGCGGTGAGTTTTCTCGGTAAATATGATTCAAATCTTTTACTAATTTCAAAACGCCTTTATGCCAGCCACCACCGATATTTTCATCAAGCAAGAACCAGTCCAAACTTTCTTCGTAATTCCATTCTCTGCCTTGAGCAAATTCATTACCCATAAAGAGCAATTTTTTACCTGGGTGCCCCCACATATAGCCATAGTAAGCACGTAAGTTCGCAAATTTTTGCCATGCGTCTCCTGGCATTTTATCGAGAAGCGAATATTTACCATGTACCACTTCGTCATGTGAAAGCGGTAGCACAAAATTTTCACTGTATTGATACATCATCCCAAAGGTCATTTTATTGTGATGATATTGGCGGTAAATGGGGTCAAGCTGCATATAGGCGAGCGTATCGTTCATCCAGCCCATATTCCATTTAAAATTAAATCCCAACCCACCGTTTTCACTCGGGTGAGTCACACCAGCAAAAGAGGTAGATTCTTCCGCAATAGAAATCGCCCCCGCCATTTCACTGTGGATTTTCCAGTTGGTATGTTTTAAAAATTCAATGGCTTCTAAGTTTTCACGTCCACCATATTGATTTGGAATCCACTCCCCTTCCGCACGGCTGTAATCGCGGTAAATCATGGAAGCCACGGCATCCACGCGAATACCATCTACACCAAAGCGTTCAAGCCAATACAGGGCATTACTGGATAAGAAATTTTTGACCTCATTACGTCCGTAGTTGTAAATTAGCGTGTTCCAGTCTTGATGATAGCCTTCGCGTGGGTCGGCGTGTTCGTAAAGTGCTGTGCCATCGAAAGCACTCAAGCCGTGAGTATCGCTTGGGAAATGCCCTGGTACCCAATCTAAAATCACGTTGATGCCTGCTTCGTGAGCACGTTTGACTAAACGGCGAAATGCCTCAGGCGAGCCAAAACGACTGGTTGGCGAATAAAGTCCAAGTGGTTGATAACCCCAAGAACCATCAAACGGAAATTCAGAAAGCGGCAAAAATTCTATATGGGTGAAGCCCATATCTTTTACATAAGGAATTAATTCATCAGCAATTTGATCGTAATCTAGCCAAAAATTGTTTTCTAAATTACGACGCCAAGATCCTAAATGCACTTCATAAATAGAAATTGGTTGGTTGCCTTGGTTCGCTTTTTTGCGTGCTTCGGTCATTTCCACCACATTCGGTAAGGCACTGACTTGAGATGCTGTATCAGGGCGAAGCTGCGAACTAAACGCATAAGGATCGGCTTTCAAACGAAGATTGCCATGGCAATCAATTAATTCAAACTTATAGAGCTGTCCTAAACTGGCTTTTGGTAAAAAGAGCTCCCAAACACCACTTTTTAGATGAAAACGCATAGGATGACGGCGACCATCCCAATAGTTGAAATCACCTACAATAGAAACTCGTCTTGCATTAGGTGCCCATAAGCGGAAATTTACCCCGCTCACACCATCACATTCCATAAAATGCGCACCAAGCACTTCATAGGGGCGAAGCATAGAACCTTCAGCAAGTAGCCATTGCTCTAAATCGTCAATCATCGGATGGAAGCGGTAAGGATCTTCGATAATTTGTGCTTCATTGCCCCAAAAAACCTGTAATTGATAAGCAAAAAAATGACGACAATTTGGAATAACACCAACAAAAAAGCCACGCTCATCGACACAATCAAGTTCCGTTATTTCTTTTCCACTTTCACGCTCAATCACCACAACGCGATTGGCATCTGGCAATAACGTACGGATTTCAATTCCTCGCTCAGTTTCGTGCATACCAAGCGTAGCAAAAGGATCGCCATTGCTCGCATCAAAAAAACTATCAATAATTGCTTGTGTTACTGCGGTTGTCATATTTACTCCTTATACATTTCGCCCTTGGTTAATTTGCACAAAGAACGTTTTTAAAGCTTCATTGCTAAAAATAAACGCTAACGGTTGAGCAAGTTTCTTGCACCAATTTGGGTATTCATTTGAGGTGCCCGGCAAATTAAAACTGATTTCTTGGCTAAGTAAATTTTCTAATTGCACACCAATCAATCGGCTGTTACTTTCCGCTAAATAATGATGGATCATTCGGTTTAAATGATCGTGCATCGCCATAGAAAGCGCGTCGCCTTCATAATGCGGTGGTAAATAATTATCACGATGCAAACTATTTAATAAGGCTTGTTTATCAACAACGCGTTGATCGTATTTTTGCTTGAGCACTTCCCCATTCAGAATATCAAGTTGATTAAATAATTCTAAATCACGGCAATGCCAAAAACTTTGTAACGAGGGAACATCATGCGTGCCAATAGTGGCATAAGCATTTCGAGGATAATCAGATATACGAGGAAATTCGCCATTTCGTTGGGCGAAATACAATACAAAATAAGAGAAAATTTGAAACTCGTTTAATTTCCACCGCACTTCATCAGGCACAGTGCCGAGATCTTCACCAATAATCAAACATTCATTGCGTACACTTTCAATAGCAAGAATCGCCATTAATTCATCAAAAGGATAATGTACATAAGCACCGTCAGACGCGGTTTTTCCTTCTGGAATCCACCACAAACGGAATAAGCCCATAACATGATCGATGCGTAGCACACCGAAATATTGCATATTGGCACGTAGCATATCGATAAATGGCGCAAAGCCACGTGCTTTTAGCACCATCGGATTATAAGGTGGCAAGTTCCAATTTTGCCCGACTGGGCCTAACGGATCGGGTGGTGCACCAATAGAGGCATTTACACAATATAAATCAGGATCACTCCAGACATCAGCACTACCACGAGAACTATTCACCGCTAAATCGCCATAAATACCCAACTTCATACCAGACTGTTTACAAAGATTTTGTAATGCGGAAAGTTGTTCTTCTGTAAGCCATTGCAACCAAGCAAAAAATTGGATTTGCTCACGGTGTGTTTTTAATAGGGCTTTTCTTTTTGCCGCACTTAAATGTTGCCATTCCTTACGCCAGCCAAGCCAACCAATGGTATTTTCTTCTGCTTGATGATCAGCGTGTTCTTGTAAATCCAAGACATTAAATAAGCACTGTAACAACAAAGGTTCCCCTTTGTTTTTTAAATAATCGGCAAAGATTTTTCGACGTGTCACAATTTCAGCGGATTGACTACGTTGAAAGAAATCAAATAGAAACTCAAGTGCGGTTAATTTTAAAGCCCAAATTGAAGAATAATCGACGCAATCACTTTCACGTAAATTACCAATTTTTTCTTGAATATCCTCACGCTTAAACCAATCTTGCACTGAACGGCAACGCTTAAATTCGGGTAAATCAGGAATTGCCAAATATAAAAAATTCAACCAACGACGAGAGGATGAACTATAAGGGCTTGCCCATTTTGGCACAGCAGGATACGGCAAATGTAATGGATTAATTCCCACATAATCTGCGCCTAATTTTGCACTTTTTTCGATCAAATAAGCTAAATCACCAAAATCGCCAATGCCCCAATTTTGTTCTGAGCGTAAACTATAAAGTTGCACATTCACGCCCCACACTTTTTTATTTTTTAATACGGGTGGTTGAAAAGCTGTTTTAGGAGAAATAAGTAAACGAACGCGGTACTGTTCAGTATCAGAAAAAATAGATAATTGATAATAGCCAAAAGGAAGTGGAGGCAGGGAAAGTGCGGATAAATTTGAAAGTGTTTTTTCTAACAGAATGACATTAGATTCATCAATCAACTGATAACGATATTCATCGGCAGGGAGCAAATCTAGACGATTGAGTCGATAATCAATCGGTTCATTTTCAAATGCAGCCAGTACATCGTCAAACTGTCCTTTCGCTTTTGGCGGAGGCTGCAGAAGCTCAACAAAAGTTGAAACTGTCTTTTCATCTGCGAAAATAAGATGTCCATCAATATCATAATGAGAAAGCGCGATACCGCATTTTTCTGCTTTTTGTTTGAGAGAATCCGAGATTTGCATAGACACCACATGACAACTGTATAACTCTTGTTAGGGATTATAACCAAGCTGAAAGTGATGACAACTGGCTTTATTTAAAAGTGTGATCTTCGTCAAAATAAAGCCTCTAATCAGTTAAGTAAAATCTAACTTTTAGAGGCTAAATATAAAACTAAATTTTTCGTGAATAAAATCTTATTAAAATTTTAACGCTTTTACTTTTTCTAATAACACTTTACCCATAGGGCTAGGATCACCTTTAAAAAGTGTTTTTAAACCATTGCTTTTTATAATGTGACGACGAAGCTCTAGACGCTCTTTATGATTTTCTGCAAGTCTTACTGCACAATCAATATATTCTTCCACACTTTGTGCGATAAGCCATTCTGGTAAGCCTAAACGTTTAAATAACCCTTCATCAATATGTTCATGCACTTCAGCACCCGTTTTACAAACGCCGACTAGACCAAGCGTTACCATATCAATAATGCCATTTGTATTACCAAACGGAAATGGATTTAACATCATATCGCAGTGGCGTAAAATATCGAGATATTCGCTATAAGGTGCATGGGCATGGGCTGTTGCACTATCCCCTAAATACTGCTCAATAAACCATTTCACATAAGGGTGTGTAATACCGAAAGACTGCCCCAGTGCGAAATGGAAATGAACGTTCACTTTGGCCTTATCTCGAATTATTCTCAATGTTTCAAGGAATGTTGGATTCAATTTCATTGTTGTTGCAGCAATACCGATATTTACTACTTCGGGTTCATCTCTGAACAAATAATCGACTTTTTCAGGTGCCAATGCTGACGGCACATAAGGCAGCGCATCTTTTGGTAAACGTAGTAAGGTCTCACTAAAACAGTCTTCAGAACCTACATAATCATCTTCAACAATCACATATTCAATAAAATCAGAATGGGTTGTGGCTGGATGACCAAGGGCTACAACCTGAATGGGTGCAAGACGCGTATTACTTGCAAAAATTGTCGTTATATCCATACCAATACTTGGCATATAAAAAACAGCGGCACCATATTCTTCACATTTATTTCGAACAAACTCAAGTTGTTGAAAAATTGTGCCGTATTCAAGTTGGAAAAATTCATCAAATACGTCTCGTCCAGCTTGATCTACATTTTCTTTTCCTATACCAACTAAATGAAATTTTTTACGCGCTTCAATCATTGAAGTGGAGTGAGTTCGATAAATGGAATGAAAAGAATGAAAATGCTCTAAAAGCACAATCATGACAGGTTTACCGTTGTATTCGCTTAATGAAGTAATTTCACGATCTTGCCAACCTTGCGCCAACAAATGTTTACGTATAACCTGATTTAGGGCACGTTTTACATCATGTTTATTTTGAGCAAAATCGTAACTGCAATGCATATACACATCATGAGAAATACTAGAAGGCAATTTATCTAAATTTTCAAATTCAGCCAACTTTTTAGGAAACCATTGTAAAAGAATCGCTCTTTTATTAAACGAGGTACCTGTGCCAATAAAACGTGGTGATTGCAAAGCAAAGCAAAGAGATGCACAAAGCTCTTTATTTATTTCCCAAAGCGCATCCAAATTAATATTAATATTTGATTCAGATAAATATAAAATACAGAATTTCGCAAATGAAGAAAACTCAGTATTTAAGTGTACATCACCATCAGGATCTGGGTTAATATTGTAGGTTCTTAGGATATGATCTGCATTCACATAAGGTGAACTTGCAAAAATAAACGTTAACCAACGCTGAAAACTAATAAAACTCAATGCTCCACTTTCTGAAATAATCAAATTAGGATCAGTAAATAACTCTGTTATAGCATTAGCCACGCGAGTACAAAAATATTGAGTACGCTTTTCTAATAAATCTGCAATTTGCTCAGGAAAATCAAATTCTATACCATCAATCCCACCAAAATTGTCATCAATTTTCCGTAAAATATTCAAAAGTTCTTGGCAAGCACCTTCATAATTTTTATTCTAAATTTCTTTTTCTAAGCGGTTAACGCTGGGTTGTAGTATTGCCATAATTCCTTCTATAATCAATTAAATATACGACACTTTAGCAGATAAAACTCTATAGAATTTTATTCTCATAAGTCACTATTATCGGCGCGAAATTATAAATAATTACACAAATAATGCTAGTAATGCTAGTTTTTTATAAAAACTTAAATCACAAACTCAAACCAATCAATCACATCGCGTTCGTGGATACCATTTTTAATCAAAATATCCGCATTTTTTACAGAATGGGGAGATCCAGAAATAAGCGGATGCCATTCGGGGAGCGTTTTTCCTTCATAAAGCAAACGATAGGCACAAGTATCAGGCAACCAATGAAAATCAGGTAAATTCTTTTTAGTGAGTTTGGTGCAATCGGTTTCAAGTTTAAAACGCTCTGAATAATTACCGCACTTTCCTGTTTCCACATCTAAAAGGTTGCAAGCAATTCGGGTGTAATAAAGTTTTTGGCGTTTACCTCGCCCTTGAATATATTTGCGATAACAGCATTTGCCGCAGCCATCACATAAGGCTTCCCATTCAGATTCGGTCATTTCAAGCAGGGATTTTGTTTGCCAAAAATTAGGTTCAAGTTGCATAGTTGATACAAATAAAAAGTGCGGTCAAAATCACATTTATTTTGACCGCACTTGGTTGTTTAGAATTAGAAGCCTTCTTTTAAGCTTACTGTTAAGTTAAATACCAAATGTTCAGGGCGGCTATCTTTACTATCCGCACAGAAATAACCTTCACGTTCAAATTGATAACCTTTCTCTGCTTCCGCAGCCGCCAAGCTTTGTTCTACAAAACCATGTTTTACCACGAGAGAATGTGGATTTAACACGCTTTCAATATCATCTTCAGCACCTGGATTTGGCACAGTAAATAAACGATCATACAAACGGAATTCAGCTGGATGATTATTAACCGCAGAAACCCAATGAATAACGCCTTTCACTTTGCGTCCATCCGCTGGGTTTTTACCTAAGGTTTCAGGATCATAAGTACAGAAGATCGTGGTAATTTCATCATTTGCATCTTTTTCTACACGTTCCGCTTTAATCACATAGGCGTTACGTAAGCGCACTTCTTTACCTAATACTAAACGTTTATATTGTTTGTTCGCTTCTTCACGGAAATCTGCACGATCAATATAAAGCTCTTTCGTAAACGGTAATTGACGCTCACCTAATTCGGGACGATTTGGGTGATTTGGCGCAGTTAAGGTCTCTTCGCCTTCAAAGTTTTCAATCACTACGCGAACAGGATCAATCACTGCCATTGCGCGTGGTGAGTTTTCGTTTAAATCTTCACGAATGCAGGCTTCAAGTGCAGAATACTCTACCACGTTGTCTTGTTTCGTTACCCCGATACGGCGGCAAAATTCACGTAATGAAGCTGGAGTATAACCGCGACGGCGTAAACCAGAAATGGTTGGCATACGTGGATCGTTCCAACCATCTACAATGCCGTCGTTTACTAATTTCAATAACTTACGTTTGGAGGTTAAAGTGCCTTCTAAATTTAAACGTGAAAATTCATATTGATGCGGTAATGGACGTTCAATACTAATATTTTCCAACACCCAGTCATATAAACGACGGTTGTCTTGGAACTCTAATGTACATAAAGAGTGTGTAATACGCTCAATCGCATCAGAGATACAGTGAGTAAAATCGTACATTGGGTAAATGCACCATTTGTCACCGGTTTGGTGATGGCTCGCAAATTTAATACGATAAATCACTGGATCACGCATGACCATAAATGGCGATGCCATATCAATTTTTGCGCGTAAACTTGCTTTACCCTCGGCAAATTCGCCATTTTTCATTTTTTCAAATAAAGCTAAGTTTTCTTCAATAGTGCGGTCACGATATGGGCTGTTTTTACCTGGCTCAGTTAATGTACCGCGATATTCACGCATTTCTTCTGGAGAAAGCTCATCCACATACGCCAAGCCTTTTTTAATTAATTCAATCGCATAACCATAAAGCGCATCGAAGTAATCAGATGCATAACGCGGTTCACCTTCCCATTTGAAACCTAACCACTCCACATCAGCTTTGATGGAATCCACATATTCCACATCTTCTTTTACTGGGTTGGTATCGTCAAAACGTAGGTTACATAAACCGTTATATTCTTTTGCCAAGCCGAAGTTTAAGCAAATCGATTTTGCGTGACCAATATGCAAATAGCCATTCGGCTCTGGCGGAAAACGGGTATGAACGCTTTTATGTTTACCCGAAGCTAAATCTTCATCAATAATTTGGGTAATAAAATTGTGAGTGCGAGTATTTTCTGCACTTTCTAGAATTTCTGCATTGCTCATAACTTTCTCATAAATAGAAAAAATAATTTTACCATTCTATACGAAAAGCAAGGCTTTGTGAATTTGATCGCCAAACTAACCGCACTTTCTACTTAATAGCTTATAACTTTTTCAGCATTTTTTGTTTAACCGCAAGATTTTTCGTGCAAAAAATAGAATAAATTATTACAATGCCGCCTTTCATGAACAATCGTTCAGTGGTTTGTTTTATAATTGGGTTCGCAAGGGAATAATTTTGTAAAACACAAAAGTACGGTTAAAATCATCCGCACTTTCCACTCATTTTCGTAAGAAGGAAAACTCAATGTTTAAAATGAAAAATATGACGCTTGCTTTGTTGATGTCTGGTGCATTAGTGGGATGTACCAATATTGGCGATTCTTATCAAGCTAGCCTTGAAGATTACAAGCAATATGAAGAAATTACCAAGCAATATAATGTAAAAGAAAATTGGTGGTCATTGTATAACGATGCGCAATTAAATCGCGTCATAGAACAAGCGTTAATAAACAACAAAGATTTAGCTAAAGCAGCTGTGGCAGTAAACCGTGCGCTTTACAGTGCAAATTTAGTGGGTGCAAATTTAGTGCCTGCATTTAATGGTTCAACTTCATCTGCGGCACAACGCCGAGTTGACACAAGTGCAAACTCTGCCATTTCACACAAAGGTTCTTTAAATGTGAGCTATACATTGGATCTTTGGCAACGTTTAGCCAATGCCGCTGATGCTGCAGAATGGTCGCACAAAGCAACCGCTGAAGACATGGAATCTGCTCGTTTATCATTAATCAATTCTGTGGTCACGACTTATTATCAAATTGCTTATTTAAATGATGCAATTAGCACAACCAACGAAACAATCAAATATTACACTGACATTGGTAATATTATGCAAACGCGTTTAGCACAAGGTGTGGCTGATGGGGTCAGTGTTGATCAAGCGCAACAAGCAGTATTAACGGCGCGTAATAACAAATTAAATTTTGAAACCCAACGCAAAACGGCAGAACAAACCTTGCGCAATCTGCTGAACTTAAAACCAAACGATGCGTTAAATATCACGTTCCCCCATATTATGAATGTGAAAACAGCAGGGGTGAATTTGAATGTTCCTGTATCTGTGATTGCAAATCGTCCTGATGTAAAAGCAGCGCAATTCCGTTTAAGTAGTGCATTCAAAAATGCCAAAGCAACTCAAAAAAGCTGGTTCCCTGAAGTTAATTTAGGTGGAAGTCTATCTTCAACTGCAAGTACTGTTGGCACCGCGTTACACAATCCTGTGGCTGCTGGCACAGTAGGAATTAGCCTGCCATTCTTAAATTGGAATACCGTAAAATGGAACGTTAAAATTTCTGAAGCTGACTATGAAACCGCACGTTTAAATTACGAACAACGTATTACCACGGCTCTTAATAATGTGGATACTAACTACTTTACCTTTACCCAAGCGCAAAGCACATTAAGTAATTTACAACAAACCCATAGTTACAATCAGCGTATCACGCAATATTATCGAAATCGCTATAATGCGGGCGTATCCGAATTGCGCGAATGGTTAGTTGCAGCCAATACTGAAAAATCATCACAACTTGCGATTTTGAACGCAAAATATCAAGTGTTGCAAAGTGAAAATGCGGTATATAGCGCAATGGCGGGATATTACTCTCGTTAATAAAACCAAACATAGGGCGTTTTTAAGCGCCCTTTTTAATATTACATTCCTCACTTAAGGTATAAACCTTACCAATAAATATTCCTAAAAATGAAAAAACAACTGACTTTTTATTTTATTCGTCACGGCCGCACTGTTTGGAACAAACAAGGATTAATGCAAGGCAGTGGAAATTCTCCATTAACAGAAGAAGGCATTCAAAGTGCGGTCAAAACTGGGCAAGCTTTACAAAATATCGATTTTATTGCGGCATATTCGAGCTGTTTACAACGCACCATTGACACAGCCAATTATATTATTGGCGATCGTGACATACCCTTATTCCAACATCGTGGATTAAATGAACATTATTTTGGTAGTTGGGAAGGAACAAATGTCGAACTGATCCGACCTTTGCCCGAATTTCAACAAATGATTAATGATCCTGCGAACTATAAAGCTGAATCGAATGGTGGAGAAACCTATGAAGATCTAGCCAAACGAGCTATCGCAGCAGTACAAGACATCATTAAGGTTCATCAAGAAGGGAATATTTTAGTGGTATCGCATGGCCATACCTTGCGTCTATTGGTTGCTTTACTCAATGGCGCAACTTGGCAAAATCACCGAGATAAAGACAAATCAGTGTCTTTATTAAATACAGCTATTAGCATCGTGCATTATGACAGTGAAAAAGGCTTTAGCCTTGAAAAATTAAATGACACAACGCATTTACAATAGGTAAAAAAAAAGCCCCTAAATCATTAGGGGCATCAAAAAGGAATTTATGAATAAAATCTCTAAAGTTTAGCTTTATCAAAGGAATCTCGATAAAACAAGGTCATTATATTGACTAATCTAAAGAATAGCAAGAGAAATCTTTACATTTCTTTACAAATCTTTACGCTTCTTTACAGATCTTTACATTTCAGCATTTCGATAATTACTCCAACCGTCTTTTCCATGCCCTGTAAAGAAACCAACTCGTGTTTACTATGGAAATTATAGCCACCTGTAAAAATATTTGGGCATGCTAAACCTTTAGATGCTAAAAATGCCCCATCTGTACCGCCTCGAATCGGCTTATGACTTGGTTTAACCCCTACCGCTTTCATTGCGCGATCAGCAAATTCAATTGATTGAGGAACATTTTTTACCACATCATACATATTTTGGTAGCTATCTTGAATGTCTAACTCAATAGGCTTTTTCAAACCTTTCTTAGAATTAAATTTTTCCACCTGACTTTTAATAAAAGCTTTTCTTTGTGCGAAATTCTGCTCATCAAAATCACGAATCAAATAAGTGAGCTCCACTTGCTCAATATCGCCAGAAAAATCTTCTAAATGATAAAAGCCCGCTTTCCCATCCGTTTTTTCTGGTACTTCATCAACAGGGAAAACTTGCTGAAATTCACAAGCTAAAGTCAGTGCATTCACCATTTTTCCTTTTGCGTAACCAGGATGAATACTCCGGCCGAAAAACCGCACTTTTGCCGTTGCCGCATTAAAGTTTTCGTATTCTAATTCCCCTACTTCTCCCCCATCAATAGTATATGCCCAATCACAGGAAAACTTTTCCATTGGGAAATAATGGATTCCCAAACTAATTTCTTCATCAGGCGTAAAAGCAACGCGAATATTGCAATGAGGAATATTCTCTTTTTGAAGGATGGAAAGTGCGGTCATAATTTCTGCAATTCCCGCTTTATTATCCGCCCCAAGCAAAGTGGTTCCATCGGCAACAATCAAAGTCTGTCCTACCAATTTTTGCATAAAAGAATAATAAACAGGACTAATAAACTCCTCGCCAATACCTAATGCAATATCTCCGCCACGATATTGTTCTATCACTTCGGGGCGTACATTTTTGCCACTACATTGCGGAGACGTATCAAGATGTGCAATTAAACCAATGGTTTTCGTCAAGCTAGGATCATTAGCGGGTAAAAATGCTGTTACCACCGCATATTTACTTACTTCAACCATCTCCAAACCAAGTTGGATTAATTCTTTTTGCAGCTGCATGGCTAATTTCATTTGCCCGACAGAGCTAGGAGAATGCTTAGCATTAGGTTTTGATTGAGTATCAAAAGACACATAATGTAAAAATCGTTCTAAAAGTTCTGTTTTATCTATTTGAGAAATCATATTCTCGCTCCTTTTAAAAATATCTTTTTTAGTTTAACGAGAAAAATAGAAAACATCTTGATATATAACAATATTTATAAAATTAACGAAGTAAAATTCATCGAAAGTGCGGTTAAATTTCTCGTTATTTTTATGAACGGCAGTTTTTTTACTTTCTAAGGCATTAAGCCCTTTTAATTATTAACAATTCACTATATCATAGGCGTCTATTTTTATATGCCGCCCCTGCAGTCTTGCAGGTTTTATTTCTACTCAGTACCAAATCATTGGTGAAATTAGGGAGAAAACCAAAGCTAGTGGAAAATCAGCTTCAAAACAAGCCTATCATTGAGCTTCGTTCAATCAAAAAATCCTATGGTTCTAACACCATTATTAACGATTTCAATCTTACAATTAATAACGGTGAATTTGTCACTATTCTCGGCCCTTCAGGCTGTGGTAAAACCACAGTTTTACGCTTACTTGCAGGCTTAGAAGAATTGGATTCAGGTAGCATTATTTTAGATGGTGAAGATATCACCAATGTGCCAGCGGAAAAACGTCATATTAATACGGTATTCCAAAGCTATGCTCTATTTCCACATATGACAATTTTTGAGAACGTAGCTTTTGGTTTGCGTATGCAAAAAGTACCAAACGACGAAATTAAACCGCGTGTTTTAGAAGCCTTGCGTATGGTACAGCTAGAAGATATGGCAGAGCGTAAGCCAACTCAACTTTCTGGCGGACAACAACAACGTATTGCCATCGCTCGCGCCGTAGTAAATAAACCAAAAGTGTTGTTACTTGATGAGTCTTTATCTGCATTGGATTACAAATTGCGTAAACAAATGCAAAATGAACTCAAAATGTTACAACGTCAGCTTGGCATTACCTTTATTTTTGTCACTCACGATCAAGAAGAAGCGATTACAATGTCTGATCGTATTGTGTTATTACGTAAAGGTAAAATCGCACAAGATGGTTCTCCACGTGAAATCTATGAAGATCCAGCGAACTTATTCGTTGCTCGTTTCATTGGCGAAATTAACGTATTTGAAGCGACTGTGATTGAACGTAAGTCAGAACAAGTTGTACTCGCAAATGTGGAAGGTCGAGTTTGTGATATTTACACAGACATGCCTGTTGAGAAAGATCAAAAACTTCAAGTACTACTTCGTCCTGAAGATATTGTGATTGAAGAATTAGATGAAAATGAACATTCTAAAGCAATTATCGGCCACATTGTTGACCGCACTTACAAAGGAATGACATTAGAATCAACTGTAGAATTTGATCATAATGGCATGCGTGTACTTGTAAGTGAATTCTTTAACGAAGACGATCCACATATGGATCATAGCGTAGGTCAACGCGTAGGCATCACATGGCATGAAGGCTGGGAGGTTGTTCTCAACGATGAAGATAATCAATAATAAATTCCAGAAAATTACTGTTGCGATTATCTTCAGTTGGCTCATCTTCTTTGTGTTGATTCCAAACTTATTGGTATTCGCCGTAAGTTTTCTGACTAGAGACGGTAGCGACTTTTACGCTTTCCCAATCACCATTGAAAACTACACAAACTTGTTTAATCCGCTTTATGCACAAGTTGTGTGGAATTCATTATATATGTCGGGCATAGCTACCATTATTTGCTTATTAGTTGGCTATCCATTTGCTTTCATGATGAGCAAAATTAATCCTAAATATCGACCGCTCTTATTATTCCTTGTGGTTTTACCATTCTGGACAAACTCGTTGATCCGTATTTATGGAATGAAAGTGTTTCTCGGTGTGAAAGGTGTGCTTAATACCATGTTGATGGACATGGGAATTTTGAGTGAACCAATTCGCATTTTGAATACAGAAATTGCGGTAATCATTGGCTTAGTTTATTTGCTATTGCCATTTATGATTTTGCCACTCTACTCTGCGATTGAGAAATTAGACGGTCGCTTATTAGAGGCTGCAAGAGATTTAGGCGCAAATGCATTCCAACGTTTCTTCCGTGTCATTTTACCATTAACCATGCCAGGCATTATCGCAGGGTGTTTATTAGTATTATTACCGGCAATGGGTATGTTCTACGTTGCAGACTTACTTGGCGGAGCAAAAGTATTGCTTGTTGGTAACGTAATTAAGAGCGAATTCTTAATTTCTCGTAACTGGCCATTTGGTTCTGCAATCAGTATTGGTTTAACTGTTCTAATGGCATTGTTGATTTTCGTGTACTACCGCGCGAACAAACTATTGAATAAGAAAGTGGAGTTAGAATAATGAGTCGTTTACTACGTAATGCATTTATGTTTGTGGTATACGCTTATTTGTATATCCCAATTATTATTTTAGTCACTAATTCCTTTAACGAAGATCGTTATGGTTTAAGCTGGAAAGGCTTTAGCTGGAACTGGTACGAGCGTTTATTTAATAACGACACCTTAATACAAGCAGCGATTCATTCGGTAACTATTGCATTTTTTGCGGCTACTCTAGCTACTATTGTGGGGGGATTAACTGCAATCGCACTTTACCGCTATAGATTCCGCGGTAAACAAGCGGTAAGCGGTATGTTATTTATCGTTATGATGTCACCTGATATTGTAATGGCAGTATCTTTACTTGCATTATTTATGGTTGTCGGTATTTCATTAGGTTTCTGGTCTTTATTACTGGCTCATGTGACCTTCTGTTTACCGTATGTGACCGTAACTATCTTCTCTCGCTTAAATGGCTTTGATTCTAGAATGTTAGAAGCGGCGAAAGACTTAGGCGCAAGCGAAGTGACTATTTTACGTAAAATCATCGTGCCATTAGCGTTACCTGCGATTGTTTCAGGTTGGTTATTAAGCTTTACCATTTCTTTAGATGATGTTGTGGTTTCATCTTTTGTGAGTGGTGTAAGTTATGAAATTTTACCATTGAGAATATTCTCTTTAGTGAAAACTGGTGTAACACCTGAAGTTAATGCTTTAGCAACAATTATGATCGTGCTTTCACTGGCTCTTGTCGTTTTAAGCCAGCTAATTACACGAAAAAATAACCATTAAGAAACAAAAGGTTTCACAAACCTTTGAATTTAAAATAGAATACGCCTTGACGCACAATCAAGGCGTTTTTTTATGCCTGTCATTCGGCAGGTGGTTTTTTTACGACTCTTTACGGAGAACAAACAAAAATGAAAAAATTCGCAGGTTTAATTACTGCTGGCTTAGTAGCTGCAACTTTAACTGCTTGTAATGATAAAGATGCTAAGCAAGAAACTACAAAGGCTCCAGCTACTGCTAATGACACTGTGTATCTCTACACTTGGACAGAATATGTGCCTGATGGTCTTTTAGATGAGTTTACTAAAGAAACAGGCATCAAAGTTATCGTTTCAAGCCTAGAATCAAACGAAACAATGTATGCAAAAATCAAAACTCAAGGCGCAGCTGGCGGTTATGATGTGATTGCACCATCTAATTACTTTGTTTCTAAGATGGCTAGAGAAGGCATGTTAATGGAACTCGATCACAGCAAATTGCCTGTTATTAAAGAATTAGACCCTGATTGGCTCAATAAACCTTATGATAAAGGTAATAAATACTCTCTTCCTCAACTACTAGGTGCACCAGGTATTGCATTCAACACCAACACTTATAAAGGCGCTCAATTCACTTCTTGGGCTGACTTGTGGAAACCAGAATTTGCAAACAAAGTTCAGTTATTAGACGATGCGCGCGAAGTATTCAACATCGCTTTATTGAAAATTGGTCAAGATCCAAATACTCAAGATCCAGCCATTATCAAACAAGCCTATGAAGAATTATTGAAACTACGCCCAAACGTACTTTCTTTCAATTCCGATAACCCTGCTAACTCTTTCATCTCAGGTGAAGTTGAAGTAGGTCAATTATGGAATGGTTCCGTACGTATTGCTAAAAAAGAAAAAGCTCCTTTAGACATGGTATTCCCGAAAGAAGGCCCTGTACTTTGGGTTGATACTCTAGCAATTCCTAAAACTGCTAAAAACCCAGATGGCGCACATAAACTTATTAACTATATGTTAGGCGCTAAAGCTGCGGAAAAATTAACCTTAGCAATTGGCTATCCAACAGCTAACTTAGAAGCGAAAAAAGCATTACCAAAAGAAATCACCGAAGATCCAGCGATTTATCCACCGGCTGATGTATTAAAAAATAGCCACTGGCAAGATGACGTTGGCGATGCAATTCAATTCTATGAACAATATTATCAAGAATTAAAAGCAGCTAAATAATCTACAATCCAAAGTGCGGATAAATTTCACCGCACTTTTCTATTCGAGATAAATATAAAAATAGCCGCACTGATATTAAAGTGCGGCTATTTTATTAACCATTTTTTACTTCTGAACTGTTGCTAAAAATTCTTTACGAGTATCTCTATCTTCTAAAAATACACCGCCATAAGCAGATGTGACCGTATAACTATTTGTATCTCTAATACCACGCGCTTTCACACAGAAATGGGTCGCTTTCACATATACCGCGACATCGTCTGTCTCAAGAATTGTCTGAAATGCTGTCAAAAGTTGCTCAGTTAAGCGTTCTTGAACCTGTGGCCGTTGAGCAAAAAATGAAACGATTCGATTAATTTTAGAAAGACCAATCACCCAATCTTTTGGATAGTATGCCACACAAACTTTACCATCAATCGTAACAAAATGATGTTCACAAGTGCTTGTTAGTGTGATGTCATTCACTTGCACCATTTCGCTGACTTTCATCTGATTTTTGATTTTCGTCATTTTAGGAAAATTCGCATAATCCATTCCGCTAAAAATCTCATCAATAAACATTTTAGCTAAACGATTTGGCGTTTCTTCTAAACTATCATCTCGCAAATCTAATCCAATCAGCTTCATCACTTCATGCATGTGTTTTGCAATGCTTTCTCGACGTTCATCTTTAGCCTGTGTTGGATCAATCATGGGTGTTTCAATCCCTTTTTCAATCAAGGCATTTCTTACATTCTGCGCATCCAGTGAAATTTTGCTCATAATAGTCTTTCCTAAAAAAATAATCGGCTATTCTAGCAAAGGATAATAGGATGGTAAAATGAGAAAAATTGCAAATTTGAATGAATTAGGCTTTAGATATAGAATAGCTGACAAATTTTATCAAATAAGGATTTTCTATGCTTACATTGGATCAAGCTCGCTCGAAAATGCTCGAACAGATTCCCTTCCCGACTCAAACTGAATACCTAAATTTACAAGAAGCTGCCAATCGAATTTGTGCAGAAAATGTTATTTCACCTATTAATGTTCCCTCTTTCGATAATTCAGCAATGGATGGCTATGCTGTACGTTTATCTGATTTACAACAATCTTTAACACTTTCGGTAGCAGGGAAATCTTTTGCAGGTAATCCATTCCAAGGGGAATGGCCATCAAAAAGTGCGGTCAGAATTATGACTGGCGCGATGATTCCTGAAGGCGCAGATGCAGTGATAATGCAAGAGCAAGTGACACTCAATGAAGACGGAACCGTCACTTTTAGTGAATTGCCTAAACCAAATCAAAACATTCGTCGTATTGGTGAAGATGTAAAGAAAGGCGATGTAGTACTAGAACAAGGCGCACCACTCACCCCAGTTTCCTTGCCATTATTAGCCTCTCTAGGCATTGCAGAAGTAAAATGCTATCGCCAATTAAAAGTCGGCGTACTCTCAACTGGCGATGAACTTGTCGAAGTCGGCAAGCCATTACAAAGCGGACAAATCTATGACACTAATCGTTTCACCGTAAAATTACTGCTAGAAAAACTAAACTGTGAAGTCATTGATTTAGGACTATTGCCTGATAATGAAGCTGAATTTGAAAAGGCATTTATTGCCGCACAAAGCCAAGCCGATTTAGTGATTACCAGTGGCGGTGTTTCCGTTGGTGAAGCGGATTTTACTAAAGCAGTATTAGAAAAAGTAGGCCAAGTAAATTTCTGGAAAATTGCAATCAAACCGGGCAAACCATTCGCTTTTGGTAAATTAGAAAATGCTTGGTTCTGTGGTTTACCCGGTAATCCCGTTTCAGCATTAGTGACATTTTATCAACTTGTTCAGCCACTTATTGCGAAACTACAAGGCCAAACACAATGGAAAAAACCACCGCACTTTTCAGCTATTGCCACAACGAATTTGAAAAAAGCACCTGGCCGTTTAGATTTCCAACGAGGCTTTTATCACATCAATGAACAAGGTCAAATTGAAGTGCAATCAGTGGGGTTCCAAGGATCTCATCTCTTTAGCACTTTTGTAAAAAGCAATTGTTTTATCGTGTTAGAACAAGAACGTAGCAATGTCTCTGCCGGTGAAACGGTGACGATTGAGCCTTTCAATCATTTATTAGGATAAAAAATGATCGAACTTAGTCACGAAGAAGAATTGCGTTATAACCGTCAAATTATTCTTAAAAGCGTAGATTTTGATGGGCAAGAAAAACTTAAAGCAAGCAAAATGCTGATCGTTGGGCTTGGCGGCTTAGGCTGTGCAGCCAGCCAATATCTCGCAGCAGCAGGTGTTGGAAATTTAACGCTGTTGGATTTCGATACAGTTTCGCTTTCGAATCTTCAACGCCAAGTCTTGCACTGTGATGCACGCTTGAATATGCCCAAAGTAGCGTCAGCTAAAATTGCACTCGAACAAATCAATCCACATATAAACATCGAGACGATTAATGCGAAGTTAGACGAAGAAAAACTCGTAGAAATCATTCCGCACTTTGATATTGTTTTAGATTGTACAGACAATGTAGAAATCCGTAATCAATTGGATCGCCAATGTAATCATGCAAAAATTCCTCTGATTTCAGGTGCTGCAATTCGAATGGAAGGTCAGGTTTCCGTTTTCACTTATGAACCGAATACGCCTACTTATCGTGATCTCAGCAAATTATTCGGACAAAATGTATTAAGCTGTGTGGAAGCTGGCGTGCTTGCACCAATCGTCGGCATTGTGGGCTCGATTCAGGCCTTAGAAGCAATTAAAGTGCGGTTAAAAATCGGTAAGAATTTATGTGGCCGATTATTGATGATTGATGGTTTTTCGATGAATATCCGAGAAATTAAACTTCCAACCAATATGGAATAAAACGCTTAAAAAGAGAAAAATTTAACCGTACTTTTATTAACCATAACCTTTACAACAAAACACTATGACAACAGAAATTAAAAAACTTGATCCCGATACAGCCATTGATATTGCTTACGATATTTTCTTAGAAATGGCTGGAGAAAATTTAGATCCTGCTGATATTCTTTTATTCAATTTACAATTTGAAGAACGCGGTGGTGTGGAATTTGTTGAAACCGCCGATAATTGGGAAGAAGAAATTGGTGTACTAATTGACCCAGAAGAATACGCTGAAGTGTGGGTGGGCTTAGTCAATGAGCAAGATGAAATGGATGATGTCTTTGCTAAATTCTTAATTTCTCACCGAGAAGAAGATCGCGAATTTCACGTTATTTGGAAAAAGTAACGATAACCTAAAAATAAGGGAAATCATCTGATTTCCCTTTTTCTTTTCTCTTAAAATTAACGCGCTATTAAATTGGAAAACTCGAGAAAAAGACTAATAACAGCGGTGGTAATAAATTTGTCACCATACCAAAAGAAATGGCGATAGGCGTTACTTCAATTCCACCTGATTTTTGAATAATAGGCAATGTACAATCTAATGCCGTTGCGCCTGTAATCCCAATAGCTGTAGAGCGATAATGTTGCATAAACAGTGGAATTAAAAATAAACTCAAAATTTCACGCGATAAATCATTGAAAAAGGCAATACTACCCTGCATCGGCCCCCAAGCATTTGTCAGCACAACACTTGATAAAGAATACCAACCGAATCCCGATGAAAAGGCTAAACCTTGAGTAATCGGCATACTTAGAAAAAATGCTGAAATAACGCCACCAACTAAAGAACTTAAGGTAAAAATCGCCCCCATCATTAAACCTTGCTTATTTAGCAAGACTTCTTTCAAGGAAATTCCATTATTGCGAAGCTGAATCCCAACCAAAAAGATCAAAGCAATAAGCACGTAAAGATTGGAACCATGTGGGAAATGCAACCAATCATTGCATAACCAACCTAAAACAATGCCGATAATCACCGCACTTAATAATTTAATTGAGTCTATTAACGAACGCCAACGAGATGGCAATTCTCCCTGTAAATAATTAACAGGCTTAGGCAAAGTGCGGTCATAAATAGCCAAGCCTATGATATTACAAGTCATAATAATAGCGGACAGCCCTAAAGCTGTCATACCAATAATTGGCAATTTTTGTTCTAAATGCTCTAATTGCCCTAGCATAAACCCCATCATAAATAAAATGACGTAAAGCAATAACATCACAATTTTATTAATGAATGCCAAGGCATTTTGATTCTGTATTTTGACTAAATAACCCAACATCATCGGCACAAGCACGATAAGCAATCCGTTAATAATTTCTTCCATTGTTTTCCTTTTTGTAGATCACTGCACTTTATTTAATTTTTAAAGATAATTTGAATAAATATTACAGTAAAAATAAAAATTACTTATACAAGCAATAAAATCATACTGCTTATAATATATATTTTTTATCAATCTACCAAATGCTCAATGTACAAACGCCAATCTTAGATACTTTGTCTCTTTACTCTGTAAAAATGGAATATAAAAAGCGGCTTAAAAATAAGCCGCTTGTCATCGTTATTTTTCAGCAAACGCTCGAATTTGTTCTGCACCCAAATGTCCCGGTACGGTTTTTTTCAGGTTTAAATCGCTATCTAAAAAGAGATTAAACGGATAGCCACGCACTCTTGCTTTGTCTATAATTTCGCCTTTTTCATCTAAAAGCACCGTGATATTTTTATATTCCAATCCTTTGTACCATTCAATAAAATCAGCGGTGTCTTTTTCGCCTTTGTGATCGGGCGAAACAATGGTAATCACTTCAAAGTTGCGATCTTTTTCCGCACTTAAATCATCAATTTCAGCTAATCCTGCCAAACAAATTGGACACCAAGATGCCCACATTTTTACATACACAGGTTTGCCTTTATATTGGCTTAAAGTAACTGGCTGATTGTTTAAATCTTTGAGTTGCACATCCGCCAAATTAGTTTGTGCAAAAGCGTTCAGGCTTAATGCCATTAGAAATATTGATAGTAGTTTTTTCATTGCTTTTTCCTTTTATAAATTTCTTTTGTTGAGATTATGTTTTACGAAAAATTATTCGTAATCAATAAAATGCCCATCACGATAATTAAAATTCCGCCACCGATTTTAAATTTGTCTAAGTGTTTATTTAACCCTTTGGCTCGTTTTAGCAAGCTATCAGAGAAAAACGAGAATAAAACAAAGGGAGTTGCCAAACCAAGGACATAAACAAACATCATTGATGCACCGTAAAGTGCAGAGCCTTCATCGCCTGATAAAGCTAACACGGAAGCCAGAATCGGGCCAATACAAGGCGTCCAACCAAGACTAAACGTTAAACCAAGCACAAATGCCTCAAGTGCGGTTGATTTTCCTGATGTTTTAATTTCCACCAATTTCGTGCGTTCCAATAAGCCAATTTTGAAAATGCCAAGTTGATGAATACCCAAAATAATCACGATAACGCCAGCGATAATGCGGGTGGTGTTACTAAATAAAATATTCCCTAAAAAGCCAAAACTAAAGCCTAAACTGACAAATGTAAGGGAAAGCCCTAAAATAAATAAAAAAGTATTCAGGACTTTTTTACCGCCTTTACTCAAAATACCAAAATAAATTGGGATAATCGGGAAAATACAAGGCGAAAGAAAAGAAGCAAGCCCCGCTAAAAATACAGTTCCAATAAGGAGTTGTTGATCTAACATCCTACACCTCCTTATTTTTTAATGGATTGAATCAAATATCCGTATCCTGCCTTTTCCATTTCAGCTAACGGAATAAATTTAATTGATGCACTGTTAATGCAATAACGCAAACCGCCTTTATCTTTCGGGCCGTCATCAAATACGTGACCTAA
Source organism: Haemophilus haemolyticus (assembly GCF_003352385.1). Classification (NCBI taxonomy): domain Bacteria; kingdom Pseudomonadati; phylum Pseudomonadota; class Gammaproteobacteria; order Pasteurellales; family Pasteurellaceae; genus Haemophilus; species Haemophilus haemolyticus. The sequence continues at coordinate 1,386,419 of NZ_CP031243.1, forward strand.
ATGAGCATTGCCCGCACGGCTTAACACTTCGGTACGTTTCATATTGAAGCTGTTGTCAGTTTCATAATGCACTACATCTTTAATGATCGGTTTCGTAAAACTCGGCCAGCCACAACCTGATTCAAATTTATCATTTGAAGAGAAAACAGGCTCGCCTGTGGTGACATCAACATAAATACCGGGTTGGAAATTATCCCAATATTCGTTACTGAAAGAGCGTTCAGTATGTTTATTTTGAGTAACGGAATATTGCAACGGCGTTAATTTCGCTTTGAGTTCTGCATCACTCGGTTTCGGATAATCTTTTTCGTCAATCACAGGTTCATCTGCTTTGGTAATATCAATATGGCAATAACCATTTGGATTTTTCTTCAAATAATCCTGATGATATTCTTCCGCTATGATGTAATTTTTAAGCGGCTGCACCTCAATTTGCACTGTTTTTTTATATTTGGTTTGAAGCTGGGCGAGTGCTTGTTCGATCACCGCTTTATCTGCCCCATCTTGATAATAAATCCCTGTGCGATATTGTCTACCACGATCGTTACCTTGTTTGTTTACACTCGTTGGATCAATCACTTTAAAATAATATTGCAATAATTTATCGAGGGAAATTTGATTTGCATCGTAAGTGACTTTTACGGTTTCTGCGTGATCAGTTACGCCAATCATCTGATAACTAGTTTTCTCCGTATTACCATTAGCATAGCCAGAAATCGCATCTTTCACGCCGTGAATACGCTCCATATATGCTTCCATACCCCAGAAACAGCCACCAGCAAGATAAATTTCACGAATATTTTGCGTATTTTCCATTGCCATTTTTTGTTCTCCAGATGATGATGTTGAATTTTGTATTGCTAAAGTTGGTGTTGCACAGCAAAGTGCGGTAATAAATAGAAATGTTTTTGATAGTTTCATTGTTTTTCCTTATGATGTGAAAATTAACGTTACATAAGGTTAGACGGCGGATAATTCGATTTCTTACAGATTTTTGTAAAATTTTTAAAGAAATTGACTAAAATCCATTGTTATAACCAATAATAAAGAGCTAAAACACACTATTTCTCCCTCTTTTCTAAGGTAAAAAATCTATATGCAATCATATTCCACTCCTTCGCTTTATCACAAAGCGATTAGTTTTATGGTATCAGCGTACTTTTCCATTACCTTGATGAATGTATTTGTCAAAACCGCTTCTCAAACAATCCCTGCCAGTGAAACCTTATTTTCTCGCTTTTTAATCGGCTTGTTTTTCTTACTACCTTTCGTGATTAAAGATCGCGATTTTAAAGTAGATACCCGTCAATGGAAATTTTTAATCCTGCGGAATGCCGCGGGTGTATCGAGCATGTTGATTAACTTTTATGTTGTGAAGTTCTTACCGCTTTCCATCGCTGTCTTATTGATGAATACCTCTGCCCTATTTATCCCGATTTTATTGCTCTTTTTCCATCAAAAAACACCGCTTAATGTACTTTTGTGTAGCTTAATCGGTTTTCTTGGCGTTTCCATTATTTTACTCACCAATCACAATGGCAATGTTGATCCTATTTATGTGCTGATTGGGTTATCTGGTGCTGTATTGGCAGGAATGGCATTTATTGGCTTACAAGAATTAAACAAACACAACACACCAAAAAATATCGTATTTTATTTTCATCTGATTGGCACGCTCATGCTACCAATCTTCTTTATTAACCAATGGAAAATTCCTAATTTATATGAGCTTGGTTTATTGCTATTAGTGGGCGGATTTGGATTGATTTTCCAATTATTGCTCACTCGTGCTTTTAGATATGCACCAGCCAACGTTATTACTCCTTTTGCTTTCACTGGTGTCATTTTCTCTAGCGTTTTCGACTGGCTCTTTTGGCATCATACGCCTAACCTCTATTTTTGGTTCGGCGCAGTTGTAATTGTGGGAGCGGTAAGTTTATTGGCAAAAATGAAGAAATAAACACTTTATTTATAAGAATATTAAATTCAGTACGATTAGGTTATAGCTGGCTCAATAAAGTGCGGTGAAAAGTAACGGTGTTTTTCACACTGTCAAAATTCCTAATGTGAATCTTTAAATTTCTTCATCATCATACTTAAGGTTTTGCAATTTCGTTGAAAACGACGGCAATGAGGGCAAGTTAACAAATGCATTTTTAAACCCATTTTTTCTTGCAGTTCTAATGGTCGCTCATGAGAATCAGAAATCATTCGAGTGGCTTGGCGACAACGCATAATTTTCTCCTAAAGTTTTTTTGATAAACAATTTTGCAACTGCAAACGAGCTCGATAAAGTGTGGTATGCAAGTTGGATGTAGTAAGCTGAGTTTCTTGACAAATTTCATCCGATGACAGTTCTAAAAACTCTCTCATCATAAAAATTTTGGCATGTTTAGCGGGTAAACAAGTCAGGCAAGTTTCAAAAATCAACCAAAACTCATCAGAATACACTGTTTCCTCTTCGCCCTGTAATTCGCTCGGATAATATTCTATATTCCAATGCCCTGTATCATCAAAAAATGTATTAGTTGACTGTTCATCTTCAATCTCACTTTCTAATACAAAGCGTCCTTTCTGGCGAAGATAATCAATAATTTTATTTTTTAGAATGGCAAAAACCCAAGTTTTAAAAGCAGCTTGATGTTTAAAATTCGCGAGATTGTTAAATGCACTTAAAAATGCTTCTTGTACTAAATCCTCAGCAAGATCGGCATGGTGCAACTGTAACATTGCAAATTTCAGCATCTGCGTACGAATTTGTTGGAGCTCCATATCAGAAATAGCATTCATTTTAATTCCTTTAAAATTTTTTGTAAGAAATGAAAGAGTTTTTCGTCTAATAGCATGAAAGAAACTATTTCTTTCAATACTATTTTTACCACTTAAACAAGGAAATTTAAAATGAAAAATATTACATTCAAAAGTGCAATCTTAGGTATGGCTATGTTATTTGGTGTAACAACCGTTTATGCAGAAGAAATGAAATCTGATGCCATGCCAATGAAATCAGAACCGATGATGAATACCCCAATGAAAAAAATGATGGAATCAGATGATATGAAAATGCACTCTGACCACATGATGAAATCCGACAATATGATGAAGTCTGATGAAATGGGCATGAAATCTGATATGAAAATGAAATCTGATAAAAAGATGAAATCAAATAAAAAAATGAAAATGACAAAAGAAAAAATGTAAAGAACAGTCTGTAAAAGTGCGGTAAAAAATCTCACAAATTTTTCACCGCACTTTATTGAAATAGAGTTTACATCACCACCACATCAAACTGTTCTTGGTTATAAAACTGTTCTGTTTTTACTTTTACTCGTTTGCCAATAAACATTTCCACTTCTGGTAGCAAACCGTGAGATTCTTCGTTAATAAGATATTCGGAAACCGCTGGCGAGGCATAAACAACAAATTGTTCACTACTGAATAAATGATACACCCGAATAATTTCACGCATAATTTCGTAGCAAACTGTCTCAACCGTTTTCACCCGACCACGTCCATGGCAAGTTGGGCATTCATCACATAGCACATGCTCAAGGCTTTCTCGGGTTCTTTTACGGGTCATTTCCACAAGACCTAATTGCGTAAAGCCATTCACATTGGTTTTCACACGATCTTTAGAAAGCGCATCACATAAAGATTCTAGCACTCGATTGCGATGTTCATCTGTTTGCATATCAATAAAATCAATAATGATTATGCCACCCAGATTACGTAGTTGTAATTGCTGCGCGATAGCTTTTGTCGCTTCAATATTAGTATTGAAGATGGTTTCTTCTAGATTACGATGCCCCACAAATGCGCCGGTATTAATATCAATAGTAGTCATTGCTTCCGTTTGCTCAATAATTAAATAGCCGCCCGATTTAAGATTAACACGTTTATCTAGCGCTGTTTGGATCGCATTTTCAACCCCATACACATCAAAGATAGGTTGATTGCCAGAATAAAGAACAAGTTTATCGCTTAGTTCAGGCATAAATTCATCGGTAAACTCTTTCACTTCGCCAAAGCAAAGCTTAGAGTCGATACGAATTTTTTCTAAGTTCGTGCCGATAAAATCACGCAAAATACGTTGTGGAAGCGCTGGTTCACCGTAAATTTTTGATTTGGTTGGATATTTAGATTTACGCTCTAAGACTTTACGCCATAAGCGTTTTAAAAATTCAGCATCTTGACGTAATTCTTCTTCGCTTGCCCCTTCTGTTGCGGTGCGAATAATGAAACCGCCGAGTTCATCACAAAAAGGTTCAACTAATGCTTTTAAACGGGCACGTTCCTCTTCGCTTTCAATGCGTTGTGAAACGCCTACGTGGCTATTTTCTGGCATAAAAACAAGATGACGCGATGGCAATGTGATGTCTGTTGTTAAACGTGCGCCTTTTGTACCTAGGGGATCTTTTACCACTTGTACAACAATATCCTGCCCTTCGCGTACTAATTCTGAAATGCTCTTAACTTTAAATTGCTTTTGTTCATTTTCATCTACACATTCCGTGTGGGATACAATATCAGCAGCGTGTAAAAAAGCCGCTTTTTCCAAACCAATATCAACAAAAGCAGACTGCATTCCCGGTAGCACTCGAGTTACACGACCTTTATAAATATTTCCGACAATTCCTCGTTTGGCTTGGCGTTCAATATGCACTTCGCGCAACATTCCTGTTTCTACTAGCGCAATGCGTGTTTCGTTAGGCGTTACGTTCATCAATAACTCTACAGCATCCATTTTATATTCCTAATTTCTTAAATTTCATCAAATATTTAGTCTAAATAGAATAATAGCCCGAAATAAGGTAAAATGCACCCTTTCTGAAATTTTCAACCCATTTTGGACTTATAAAATGTTTGGATTCGACCCAACTCTTGTTACTTTTACTATTTATATTTTCGGGATGTTGCTGATTGGCGTACTCGCCTATTATTACACGAATAATTTATCAGATTACATTCTTGGTGGACGTCGTTTAGGTAGTTTTGTGACCGCAATGTCAGCTGGTGCTTCAGATATGTCAGGTTGGCTTTTAATGGGCTTACCAGGTGCGGTCTATTTATCAGGCTTAGTTGAAGGCTGGATTGCTATTGGTTTAACTATCGGGGCTTATTTTAACTGGTTTTTAGTGGCTGGTCGTTTGCGTGTTTATACAGAATTAAATAATAATGCCCTCACGCTGCCAGAATATTTTCACAATCGTTTTGGTTCATCACACAAATTATTAAAACTTGTTTCTGCCACTATTATTTTAGTGTTTTTTACTATTTATTGTGCTTCGGGTGTAGTAGCAGGTGCAAAATTATTCCAAAATTTATTTTCAGTCGAATATTCCACCGCACTTTGGTATGGAGCATTAGCTACCATTCTTTATACTTTTATTGGTGGTTTTTTAGCAGTAAGTTGGACAGATACCATTCAAGCAACCCTTATGATTTTTGCGCTGCTTTTAACACCTATTTTTGTGTTATTAAGCATTGGTGATACCGCTCAATTTTCCTCGGTATTAGCGCAAGCTGAAGCGGCTGCCAATAAAGATTTTACAGATTTATTTACTGCCACTACGCCACTTGGTCTATTAAGCCTTGCCGCTTGGGGATTGGGATATTTTGGTCAGCCACATATTTTAGCGCGTTTTATGGCGGCTTATTCTGTTAAATCACTTATCAAAGCTCGCCGCATTAGTATGACATGGATGGTGCTTTGCTTGGGTGGTGCAATTGGTATTGGTTTCTTCGCAATTCCTTATTTCTTTGCCAATCCAAACATTGCAGGCACAGTCAATAACGAACCAGAGCAAGTGTTTATTGAACTTGCTAAACTTTTGTTTAATCCTTGGATCGCAGGCATATTACTTTCAGCTATTTTAGCTGCAGTAATGAGTACATTAAGCGCGCAATTGTTAATTTCATCTAGCTCAATCACAGAAGATTTCTACAAAGGTTTTATTCGCCCTAACGCATCTGAAAAAGAGCTCGTATGGCTTGGAAGAATTATGGTGTTAGTTATTGCCGCACTTGCTATCTGGATCGCACAAGATGAAAACAGCAAAGTATTAAAACTAGTAGAATTCGCTTGGGCTGGTTTTGGTAGTGCATTTGGCCCAGTTGTACTTTTCTCTCTTTTCTGGAAACGAATGACATCATCAGGCGCAATGGCGGGTATGCTTGTAGGCGCAGTGACAGTATTTGCATGGAAAGAAGTTGTTCCAGCTGATACAGATTGGTTCAAAGTATATGAAATGATTCCTGGGTTTGCTTTCGGTAGCCTTGCAATTATTGTTGTCTCATTGCTGTCTAGCAAACCGGAACAAAATGTTCTAGATACCTTTGACAAAGCAGAAAAGGCCTATAAGGAAGCAAAATGATCGACTTTCGCCCTTTTTATCAACAAATTGCGACCACAAATTTATCAGACTGGTTAGAGACCTTACCACTCCAATTAAAAGAATGGGAAACTCAAACTCATGGCGATTATGCGAAATGGAGCAAAATTGTTGATTTCCTACCTGATTTACATGCTGACAAAATCGATCTAAAAAGTGCGGTAAAATCTGACCGCACTTTTCCCCTTTCAGAAGGTGAAAAACAACGAATTATCCATCATTTAAAACAATTAATGCCATGGCGAAAAGGGCCTTATCATCTTTTCAGCATTCATGTAGATTGTGAATGGCGTTCAGATTTTAAGTGGGAGCGTGTTCTTCCTCATTTAGCACCGCTGCAAGGTCGCACTATTTTAGATGTGGGTTGTGGCAGCGGTTACCATATGTGGAGAATGGTAGGCGAAGGCGCAAAAATGGTCGTTGGGATTGATCCTACCGAGCTTTTTCTTTGCCAATTTGAAGCAGTACGCAAGCTGCTTAATAATGATCGTCGAGCAAATCTTATCCCACTTGGCATTGAGCAAATGCAACCATTAGCGGCATTTGACACTGTATTTTCAATGGGCGTACTCTATCATCGTAAATCACCATTAGATCATTTAAGCCAGTTGAAAAATCAATTGGTAAAAGGTGGTGAATTGGTATTAGAAACGCTAGTGGTGGATGGTGATGTAAATACTGTGCTCGTACCAGCAGATCGCTATGCAAAAATGAAAAATGTTTATTTTATCCCATCTGTCGCCGCACTAATCAACTGGCTAGAAAAAGTTGGCTTTACCAACGTACGTTGTGTGGATGTTGCGACAACTACATTAGAAGAACAGCGTAAAACTGATTGGTTGGAAAATGAAAGCCTGATTGACTTCTTAGATCCAAATGATCACAGTAAAACTATTGAAGGTTATCAAGCACCAAAAAGAGCGGTAATTTTAGCAAACAAATAAAAAAGGGAAATTATTCCCTTTTTTATTTTCTATCAAGAATCTTTCATACTTACAATGAATGATACTCTAATTTCACCGATGTTAATGTTGAGAGCAACGTTTCAGCCATCGTTTTATGGCTTAGTTTTAAGGCTTTTTCAGCCATTACAATTCGCTCAATATCACTCAATTTTTTATCATTTAAATAAGCAAAATTAAGTGCGGTTTGCAACGCTGGCAAACTTGGATTAAACGCAGCGTTTTCTGCATAACGTCCTGTCACCACATCACCACTTTTAAATAAAATCGCAATGCCGTGCGGACTATTTGAATAAGGACAATGAGATTGATTTGCCGCTAAAATAGCTTGATTAACCAAATCATCTTGATGATCAGCAACTAAATCATGATTTTCTTCTGCCAAAAGATGAGTAGCAATATCGAGATCTTTCGGTCCAAAAGCATCTGGTAAATAAGAATGTAACGGATTATTTTGGCTATGTGGTAAATGAATTGAAATTTTTTCAGCGCCATGCAATTCATTCATAAATTGACGACAATGCCCGCACGGCGTGTAATTAACCACCATGTCTGAAATACGACGTTCATTACGCAACCATGCATGAGAAATTGCGCTTTGCTCTGCATGAATCGTTTGCTGAATGGCTGAATTAGAAAATTCTTGATTCGCACCAAAATAAAAATCACCTTTTTCACCAATAGCAATGGCTCCCACATTAAAATGAGAAATAGCAGTATGACTATAACTCGCCGCAATCGGCAACAAATGCATAGCTAATTTCAGTGGAGTAAGTTCAAAATCACGACAAAGCTGCTCCACCTGGGAACGATTTAAAAAGCCAGCCCAATTTTGCAAACGAATTTCATCAACAATAGCTTGATTGAGTGCATCATCTTGTGGCAATGCGTGCTTAATAAGTTCTTGCATAAGACATCCTTAAAATATTAAAAATTATAACTGCACCTATTAAAGCAAAATTTACTGTTAGCCGCGACCCTTTACTAAGGTATTCCTTATAACTGTGATCTCGATCACTTATTTTGATAGATTAAATTTATTACAATTCATTAACATATAGTCAAAGACTATCAATTTTATTGAATAGAACAATTTCACAGCAAATTCTAGAAACGTATAATACCCATATCAAAGGCAGGGCATTAGCTCAATTATTTAACTAGAAAAAGGAAATTATTATGTCAAAAACATCTATCGGATTAGACAAAGTTCAATCAGCAGAATTAGCCAATAAACTTAACGAATTACTTGCAACCTACCAAGTATTCTATACTAATGTACGTGGTTACCACTGGAACATTAAAGGTGTGAATTTCTTTGCATTACACGCAAAATTTGAAGAAATCTACACAGATTTAATCACCAAAGTTGATGAAGTTGCAGAACGTATTTTAACTTTAGGTTACACACCAGATAACGCATATAGCCAATACTTAAAAGTATCTCGTATTAAAGAAGATATCGCAGTAAGCGGCGCACAAGAATGTTTATCAGGCACATTACAAGGTTTAAAAACATTACTCGACCAACAACGTGAAATTCTAGCTCTTGCAGGCGATGCTGATGACGAAGGTACCGCATCACAAATGAGTGACTACATTAAAGAACAAGAAAAATTAGTATGGATGTTCCAAGCAGCTTGCCAAACTTGCCATGCTTAATGGGTAAATTTCAGCTCTAACGAAAACTAACCTGTAATCTATCTAACTTAACAAAGTTAGATGTATTTAAGAACCAAGTTCTACTTTTCTAAGAACTTGGTTTTTTCATTTTAAATTTTAAATTGAATTTACAAAAACAAAGTGAAAAAAATCTCATAAGTGCTATTATCCGCGGACTTTATATTTATGTTTATCGTTGCATACATTTAAAATTAAAAAATTCAGTGTATTTTGTGTTAGTCAAAGGTTATTGTAAAAATGAAAGGGATCCATACTGATGAACCAACCAACCAACCAACCAACCAACCAACCAACCAACCAACCAACCAACCAACCAACCAACCAACCAACCAACCAAATGGTAAAACAGTTGCGGTAGTGACTTCAACAATTGGTCGCCCAGAATTAGCGTTGGCTATTGAAAGCGTGCAAAATCAAACTTATCCATGTAAGCATTATGTATTTGTCGATGGCAATATTTTCTGGGATAAAGCCAAATCTATATTGGAACAATTCCCTGATGTCATTCCTATTTACTTACCAATGAATACAGGAAAAAACGGAATTCTTAACGGAGCCATTAACGCAACAGCGGCTTTTCTTGTTGAAGAAGATATTATTTGTTACTTGGATGATGACAATCAGTTACGAGAAGATCATGTAGAAAGTTTAGTGAATGTGATTGATCAAGGAGCTGATTTTGCCTATTCACTGCGCGTTTTTTACGATTCCAATCATCAATTTATATGTCGCGATGATTGCGAATCTCTCGGTAACTGGAAACCTAAAGAGAATGTGCCGGTTCGCTTTATTATGGAAAATGCTCAACAGATAGGTTGCTTTATTAATACTACAACTAAGAAGCATATTGATACTAATTGTTATGCGATTCCTCGTGAAATTGCTCAGAAAACAGCACATGCTTGGTACACGCCTTTTATTGGAGATCAAAAATTTTTCTCAGCTTTAAATCAATTAGAATTAAAGGGACAAACTTCTGGAAAATATACTGTAAAATATACAGTTGATTTTGATAAAATGATTGGAGTTCATCACTGGTTCCCTCAACTAACTTTATCTGATGAAATGATCAACCTCATTTCATCAGATATATTGAAAGAGCTAAATCAACAAAATATCGAATACTACGGAGGTCGTCCCTGGGCAAAGGAATAAAAGTAAACATTTTTAATCAAAAAAACATAAAAAATATTAATTCAGGCTTGACTTATTTCTAATGCACTAGTTTAATAGTACAAAAGTTTCCAAAAGGATATCAATATGCAAACTCAAGCCTTTATTGCGGTGACAACTCAACCCATTCCCTATTATGCTGATACCACCGCTATTTTTAATACACTTTGCCAACCCAATTCAAATTCTCTCCTACTCGACTCTGCCGAAATCGGGAGTAAAAACAGTTTACAAAGCCTTATCTTAGTCAATGCGGCGGTTAAAATAACGTGCTTAGGTCATAATGTGACATTTAAAGCATTAAACGAGAATGGAAAACAAGTTTTAAAAGAAATTCATCCAAAATTGACCGCACTTGGAAAAGTAAGTGCGGTTAATTTTGATGATGAATTTTCTGTACAATTTTCGCCACTTGATAATCAACTCGATGAAGATAGTAAATTACAATCTTCCACTATTTTTGACGGACTGCGTGTTATTTCTACTCTTTATCAACATAGCCAAACGCCTATTTTCTTAGGCGGATTGTTTGCTTACGATCTCGTTGCAAATTTCATTCCAATGGATGGCATTACATTACAACATGATGGTATCACCTGCCCTGATTACAGTTTCTATCTTGCCGAACATCTCATTACCATCGACCATAAAAATCAACAAGCAACACTCAAAAGTTTCTGTTTTGCACAAGAAGAACAAGTCAATATTGCGAAAACCTCGCTTTCTATTGCGCAAAAACTAAAAAATATTGATAACGTTCTTTCTATTAAAGCAGCAAGTGATGAAGTTAAAACAAACTTTGACGATCCTGAATTTACGGGCATTGTGAAAGCCTTAAAGCACCATATTAACATTGGTGATGTTTTCCAAATTGTACCTTCTCGCCGTTTTTCCCTTGCTTGCCCGAATACATTAGCCAGTTACGCCCAACTCAAACAAAATAATCCAAGCCCTTATATGTTCTATATGAATGATGAAGACTTTATTTTGTTTGGTGCATCGCCAGAAAGTGCGCTGAAATATGAACCTGAAAATCGTCAGTTAGAAATTTACCCCATCGCAGGTTCACGCCCTCGTGGTTTTGATGCTCATGGCAATATCGATCCTGAATTAGATGCACGTTTAGAACTAGAACTTCGTCTTGATCACAAAGAACAAGCAGAACATTTAATGTTGGTTGATTTAGCGCGTAACGACATCGCTCGAGTTTGCCAAAGCGGTACCCGTAAAGTCGCTGAATTAATGCAGGTAGATCGCTATTCTCACATCATGCATTTGGTCTCTCGCGTAGTGGGTAAATTACGCCCTGAGTTAGATGCACTTCACGCCTATCAAGCCTGTATGAATATGGGAACATTAACTGGTGCGCCAAAAATCAAAGCAATGCAGCTTATTTATCAATTTGAACAACAAAAACGCCATAGTTACGGTGGTGCAGTGGGTTATCTCACTTCCGATGGACATTTTGATACCTGTATCGTGATCCGTTCTGCTTTTGTACAAAATGGCATAGCCCATGTACAGGCAGGTTGCGGAGAAGTATTGGATTCTGATCCACAAATGGAAGCCGATGAAACACGCCACAAAGCCGCGGCTGTCTTAAAAGCAATTCGTCAAGTTAATACACAAGCAAAATAAGGAAGAATTATTATGGCTAATATTTTATTTTTAGATAACTTCGATTCCTTTACTTACAATCTTGTGGATCAATTCCGTGTATTGGGTCACAACGTCACAATTTACCGCAATGATTGTGATTTAGAAAAACTGGTAGAAACCGCACTCAATACACCTGATACTATTCTTGCACTTTCTCCAGGGCCAGGAACACCATCAGAAGCTGGGATTTTACTGCCATTGATTGAACGCTTAAAAAATCAAGTACCGATTATTGGAATTTGTTTAGGTCATCAAGCATTGATTCAAGCCTTTGGCGGGAAGGTTGTTCACGCTGGCGAAGTATTGCATGGTAAAGTTTCTCGTATCACCCATGATAACGAAGCAATGTTTAAAGATCTTACTAATCCAATGCCAGTGGCGCGTTATCATTCTTTAATGGGACAAGATTTACCAAAAGAATTTATCGTCAATGCGGAATATAATGGCATTATCATGGCAATTCGTCATCGCGATTTACCCATTTGCGCATTCCAATTTCACCCTGAAAGTATTTTAACTGTGCAAGGTTCGCAATTATTACAACAATCAATTGAATGGTTGTTAAATAGATAAGACATCAAAAAGTGCGGTGATTCTTAACCGCACTTTAAAGGAGAAAAAATGATCACCGTATTCGGACTTAAATCCAAACTCGCACCACGTCGTGAACAACTGGCAGAAGTCATTTATAACAGCCTCTACCTTGGCTTAGATATTCCAAAAGGCAAACATGCGATTCGCTTTTTGTGTTTAGAAAAAGAGGATTTTTACTACCCTTTTGACCGTAGCGATGATTACACGGTCATCGAAATTAACCTGATGGCTGGTCGTATGGAAGGCACCAAAAAACGCTTGATAAAAATGCTATTTAGCGAATTAGAGTACAAACTTGGCATCCGTGCTCACGATGTGGAAATTACGATTAAAGAACAACCTGCACATTGCTGGGGTTTCCGAGGTATGACAGGCGATGAGGCGCGCGATTTAGATTACGATATTTATGTTTAATAAAATACATAAAATTAACAAATCCACATACAAAGAAAAACAGGAATAGACTATGCAACACAATCAATTATTAGAACAACTTTATAGCGGACATTCACTTTCAACCTCAGAAAGCACCGCACTTTTTAATGCCGTCATCCAAGGTGAACTTTCCAATGAACAAATTGCTGCAATGCTTATCGCTTTAAAAGTGCGGGGAGCAAATACAGAGGAAATTACTGGTGCGGTTGCCGCCTCATTACAAAATGCCAAAGCATTTCCACGTCCAGATTATCCTTTTGCGGATATTGTGGGAACAGGTGGTGATGGGCAAAACACCATTAATATTTCCACTGCTAGTGCGATTGTAGCAGCATCAATGGGAGCAAAAGTGGCAAAACATGGCAATCGTAGCGTGTCGAGTAAATCAGGTGCTAGCGATGTGTTAACGGCACTTGGCGTGAATGTGAATGTCACACCAGAGCAAGCTCGACAAGCATTAGATGAAATTGGCGTCTGCTTTTTATTTGCTCAACAATATCATTCTGGCTTCCGCCATGTTGCGCCAGTCCGTGCAGCTTTAAAAACGCGCACTATCTTTAATATTTTAGGTCCGCTTATCAATCCAGCTCGCCCGACTTATCATTTACTTGGCGTATATGCACCTGAATTAGTAAAAACCTATGCTGAAACTGCGGTTGCCTTAGAACATCAACATTCCTTTGTTGTGCATGGTTCTGGCTTAGATGAAGTCGCATTACACGGTGAAACACAAGTGGCAGAAATTAAAAGTGGCAAAATTGAATATTTTACTTTAACACCTGAAGATTTTGGCTTAAAAGCGCAATCCCTCGAAAGTCTTCGCGGTGGTGAACCACAAGAAAACGCCCAATATCTGACCGCACTTTTACAAGGTAAAGGCAAATCAGAACATGCTAATGTGGTAGCCGCAAATGTAGCATTATTGTTGAAATTATTTGGTCATGATGACTTAAAACAAAATGTTCAAAATGTGTTGGCTCACCTTGCATCAGGCAAAGCGTTTGAGACACTGCAACATTTAACAAAATATTAAGATAAAGGCTGATTTGGTACGCCGTAATAAAGCCTCAATAAATAAGAAGAAAAATTATGATCACGCAAAATTTCACCAAACCCATTGACTCTGCTACAGTGCTGCAAAAAATCGTCTTAGACAAAGCACAATGGGTTAAAGCAAAGGAAGCCGAATTTCCGCTTTCACAATTTAAAGAAAACATTCAAAAATCTGACCGCTCTTTTTATGATGCGTTGGCTAAAGGCACACATCAAAAGCCTGCTTATATTTTAGAATGTAAGAAAGCGTCCCCTTCTAAAGGATTAATTCGTGATGAATTTAATTTAGACGAAATCGCCAATGTGTATAAACATTATGCGTCAGCGGTTTCTGTGCTAACGGATGAGAAATACTTCCAAGGTAAATTTGAATATTTGCCGCAAGTACGTGACGTTGTCTCACAACCTATATTGTGCAAAGATTTTATGATCAGCGAATATCAGGTTTATCTTGCACGCTACTATCAAGCTGATGCGATTTTATTAATGCTTTCCGTGGTAAATGATGAAACCTATCGTGTGCTGGCAGATCTTGCGCATTCTCTTGGCATGGGTATATTGACTGAAACCAGCAATGAAGAAGAATTTGAACGCGCCCTCGCGCTTGGTGCAAAAATTATTGGTGTTAATAATCGTAACTTGCACGATTTAACTGTGGATTTAAATCGTGTTGTTGAACTCACTGAAAAATACGCCGATCGAATCCCTGCTGATGTACGTATTATTAGCGAATCAGGCATTTACAATCATAAGCAAATTCGTCAATTACAAAAAGTGGCGCATGGTTTCTTAATTGGGAGCAGCTTAATGGGCAACCAAGATTTGAATAATGCGGTTCGCTCGGTGATTTTTGGAGAAAATAAAGTATGCGGTTTAACACACGCGCAAGATGTCAAAATCGTTTACGAAAACGGCGCACTTTACGGCGGATTAATCTTCGCAGAACATTCAAAACGTTGTGTGAGTTTACGCCAAGCGCAAGAATTAGTAACCACTGCGCCACTTCGATTTGTTGGTGTTTTTCAGAATCAAGAAATTGACTTTATCGTAAAAATAGCCAGCCAGTTACAGCTTTATGCGGTGCAATTACATGGTGCAGAAACTGAAGCATTTATTACTGCACTTCGCCAGCAGCTACCAGAAAACACGAAAATCTGGAAAGCGATTTCTGTCAATACTGAAGCCCAAAGTGCGGTCAATTTTACCGATGATTTGAATGTGGATCGTTATATTTTTGATAGCCAAACAGCTAACCAACAAGGTGGCACGGGTAAAACCTTTGATTGGTCATTAATTCCTGAACATCTTAAGTACAAGATTATTTTAGCTGGAGGGATCTCGCCAAATAATGTAGAACAAGCCATTGCGCAAGACTGCTTAGGCTTGGATCTTAATTCTGGAGTGGAAAGCTCTGCGGGTGTAAAAGATCAAGAAAAAGTGCGGTTAGTTTTTGAAAAAATTTGTTCTTAATCCAATCTAAGGCTGTGTTCTACAGCCTTTATTTTTGTTCTTTTTCAATTAAATAAGAACAACTCTCAAATACAATAACATTCCGTTCACAATTTGGACATACTTCTGTTATAAATTCTTCATTTTTTGATTCTAGTCAAATTATTTTTGATAAAAACATTTATCATTGCGCAATTTCCACAATAAATGTGTGTCTTTGGAGTGATACTATGAATAATCCGGATGGCGTTTTTTCTGCGTTGGCAGATGTTTCTCGCCGAGATTTTATGAAATTATGTACCGCACTTGCGGCTACAATGGGGCTAAATTCTAAAGCTGGCGCTGAAATGACGGCAGCAATGACCAGTCCAGCACGCCCACCAGTGCTTTGGATTGGTGCGCAAGAATGTACTGGCTGTACTGAGTCTTTACTGCGTGCAACCCACCCAACTGTTGAAAATCTCGTGCTAGATTTAATTTCCCTCGAATATCATGAGGTACTTTCTACTGCATTTGGTGAACAAGCGGAAGAAAATAAACATAATGCTATCCATAACTATTACGGCAAATATGTGCTTGTGGTGGATGGTTCCATTCCAATAAAAGACGGCGGTGTGTACTGCATGGTGGCAGGCAAACCAATTGTGGAACATATTCGTGAAGCCGCAAAAGGTGCCGCAGCCATTATTGCAATTGGATCCTGCTCATCTTGGGGCGGTGTTCCATCTTGCGGTGGCAACCCAACAGGTGCGGTCAGTCTTTCTGAAGTTTTACCAAAAGGCACACCAATTATTAACATTCCTGGTTGCCCTCCTAACCCACATAATTTCTTAGCAACCGTTGCCTATATCATCACTTATAAAAAATTACCAGTAATGGATAAGTTAAATCGCCCATTGTTTGCTTATGACCGTCTAATCCATGAAAACTGTTATCGCCGACCGCACTTTGATGCAGGCCGTTTCGCAAAAGAATTTGGCGATTATGGTCATCGCCATGGCTGGTGTTTATATCATTTAGGTTGTAAAGGGCCCGAAACTTACGGCAACTGCTCGACACTAGAATTCTGTGATGTTGGTGGTAATAACTGGCCAGTAGGTATCGGACATCCTTGCTATGGCTGTAACGATCAAGGTATCGGCTTTACCAAAGGCATTTTCCAATTAGCGAACGTCGAAAATCCAACGCCACGCGTGGAAAAACCCGATGTGAACAATGTTGAAGGCGAAGGTGCCTCAATGACGGCGATTGGCTTATTAGGCGGTGCTGCAGCCATTTTAGCAGGTGTCAGCGTGATGACCTTGAAAGAATTGAGCAAACAACATAAAGCGAACAAAGCAGCAGACAAACAAGCCAATCAAGATCAAGGACATTAAAGATGGATAGACGAAATTTCCTTAAAGCAGGTCTGCTGGGAACTGTCACATCAGGTCTGCCCGTTGCAAAAGCCGAAGCGGTGGAAAACCTTCCGCCTATTCCTGGTGCACTTGGGATGCTTTATGACTCCACACTTTGCGTTGGCTGTCAGGCTTGTGTCGCAGAATGTCAGCAAGTGAACAAAACACCTGTCAATCCCAAAGGTGAACAAACTTGGGCAAACAATGACAAACTCACGCCGTTCACACGCAATGTGATTCAAGTATGGAGTGATGGCGACGGAAAAAATAAAGATAAAACAGAAAACGGTTATGCTTATGTTAAAAAACAATGCATGCACTGTGTTGATCCAAACTGCGTTTCTGTTTGTCCAGTACAGGCTTTAACCAAAGATCCTAAAACAGGTATTGTTAAATACGATCCTGATATTTGTACTGGTTGCCGTTATTGCATGGTGGGCTGCCCGTTTGACGTGCCAAAATATGATTACGACAATCCATTTGGTCAAATCAGCAAATGTGAACTTTGCAACCAAAAAGGTGTGGAACGCTTAGATAAAGGTGAATTACCAGGTTGTTGTCATGTTTGTCCAACTGGGGCAATTATTTTTGGTACCCGTGAAGAACTTTTAGCGGAAGCAAAACGTCGTTTAAGTTTATTACGTGGCACTGAATATGACTATCCTCGCCAACATGTAAACAGTAAAGACACTTATCGCGCAACTGTGCCAGCCTATCAATATCGTATTTACGGTGAAAAAGAAGGTGGCGGTACACAAGTATTGGTATTAAGTGCAGTTCCGCAAGAAAATTTAGGTTTCCCTGAGTTAGATGATATTGCTACAGGCGCACGCGCAGCGCATTTACAACACTTCTTGTATCGCGGTTTGGCATTGCCACTGGTGGCGTTAGCTGGTTTAACAATGATGACTTATAAGAATATGCACGGCGATAAAATTCGCGAACGAATTGAAGCGCAAAAAGAAGCAATGCGCCAAGCGCGTAAAGAAATGGAAGAAGCGGAGGATGAACATCATGGGTAATCCACGTCCGGTGGGCGGCCGATTAGTTTCCGCCAGTATTCTCTTTTTTGCACCTTTGGCTGTAATTTGTATCTTATTAATTATCAAACGTTTGTTCTTAGGTATCGGTTCCGTCACCGCCCTTAACGGCGGTTATCCTTGGGGCTTATGGATTTCCTTTGACTTACTTGTAGGTACAGGTTTTGCCTGTGGTGGTTGGGCATTAGCTTGGACAGTATATATTTTCAACAAAGGGAAATATCACCCTCTTGTGCGTCCCGCATTACTTGCCAGCTTATTCGGCTATTCATTAGGTGGTCTTTCCATCACCATTGATATGGGTCGTTACTGGCACTTGCCTTACTTCTACATCCCAGGTCAATTCAATACAAACTCGGTGTTATTTGAAACCGCATTTTGTATGACGATTTACATCATTGTTGTCACCCTTGAATTTGCGCCAGTTTGGCTCGGCTTCTTAGGATTGAAAAAATGGTTTAATAAGCTCAACAAAATTATGTTCTTTGTCATCGCACTTGGCGCACTATTGCCAATGATGCACCAATCATCTATGGGATCATTAATGATCGCCGCAGGTCATAAAGTTCATCAAGTATGGCAAAGCTATGAAGCATTACCAATCTTATCCTTGCTGACCGCATTTATTATGGGCTTTTCTATCGTCATTTTTGAAGGTTCTTTAGTGCGTGCAGGTTTGGCAGGAAAAACGCCAGATGAACGTTCACTCTTTACCCAGCTTGCAAAAGTGACCGCTGGATTAATCGCACTTTTCCTTGCAGTACGCTTTGGCGAATTGATTTACCATGACAAACTCCATTATGTATTCGGATTCGATAAACTTGGTAAATTTGAAGCC
Source organism: Haemophilus haemolyticus (assembly GCF_003352385.1). NCBI lineage: Bacteria > Pseudomonadati > Pseudomonadota > Gammaproteobacteria > Pasteurellales > Pasteurellaceae > Haemophilus > Haemophilus haemolyticus. The sequence goes on from NZ_CP031243.1 coordinate 1,405,094, forward strand.
TGGATGTTTTGGATGGAAGTATGGCTAATGACATTACCATTACTCACTTTATTTCTTGGTGAGAAAAAATCTGATTCACGTTGGCTATTTATCTCAGCCTTGAGCATGTTACTCGGCGCAGCCCTATGGCGTTTAAATTATTCAATGATTATGTACGATCCTGGTAATGGCTATCGTTACTTCCCATCAGCAGAAGAATTACTAATTTCTATTGGTTTCGTTTCCATCGAAATTTGCGCCTATATTTTAATAATTCGTCTATTCCCTGTCTTACCAGTGTTGAAAGAAAAACATCATGAAGACTCGGAACAAATTATTGCCGAAAAAGCACAATTCAGTAAAAAAATGAGCGGAGCAGAATAATGACTGAAAAAAAACGTATCTCAATCGACCCTATCACACGCATTGAAGGCCATTTGCGTATCGATTGCGAAATTGAAAATGGCGTAGTAACAAACGCTTGGTCATCAGGCACAATGTGGCGTGGTATGGAAAATATCGTGAAAGGTTCAGATCCGCGTGATGCTTGGATGATTATGCAACGTATTTGTGGCGTTTGTACAACCGTTCACGCCATTATAAGTGTGCGTGCAGTGGAAGATGCTCTCGGTGCCAAAGTGCCAGTGAATGCACAATATATCCGTAATATGATTCTTTCTGCTCATAGCATGCACGACCATATCGTTCATTTTTACCAACTTTCTGCGATGGACTGGGTGGATATCACTGCGGCACTGAACGCTGATCCAGATAAAGCCGCTGAAATGCTTAAAGGTATTTCAACATGGGGACTAAACAGTGCAAATGAATTCCGCAATGTACAAAATAAAATTAAATCTTTAGTTGAAAGCGGTCAGCTTGGTATTTTTGCCAATGGTTATTTCGGTCACCCTGCCATGAAATTACCGCCAGAAGTAAACTTAATTGCGGTGGCTCACTATTTACAAGCACTTGAATGTCAGCGTGATTGTAACCGTATTGTGGCATTACTCGGCGGAAAAACACCGCACATTCAAAACTTAGCAATTGGTGGTGTAGCAAACCCAATCAACTTAGACTCTCAATCAGTATTAAACTTAGAACGTTTAATGTTTGTAAAATCCTGTATTGATCGTTTAAATGACTTCGTGACTCAAGTTTATCGTGTTGATGCGGCTATCATTGCAGCTTATTACCCAGAATGGCTTAATCTTGGTAAAACATCAGGTAACTATCTTTCTGTACCTGAATATCCAATTGACGGTGATAATTCTAAATTTGCTCTAACAGGTGGCTATATTGAAAACTTCGATATTTCGACCTTCCGTCCAATTACCCAACAGAAAGATGAATTTGTTGTAAAAGGCATTAAAGAAAGTGGTAAACACGCTTGGTATGAAGACGATGAACCACTTGAACCTTGGGCTGGTTTAACACGTCCGAAATATACTGGTTGGCAAGATGAAGGCAAATATTCATGGGTTAAAGCGCCAAGTTTCTACGGAAAAGTTGTTGAAGTGGGCCCTCTTGCCTATTTAATGTGTAACTTAGCAAACGAAAATAAAGATACATTACATCACTTTAACCATATTAAAGGGTTGTATGAAAAACTAAGCGGCAATACCTTATCTGTTGACCATTTACATTCAACCTTAGGACGTATTATTGCTCGTACCGTACATTGTTGCGTGCTAAATAATATTCTTGAACAACAATGGAAACTACTTGTTGATAATATTGGTACTGGTGATACTGTTGCTTATCTCAAGACAGACATTCCACAAACAGGTGAGTTTAAAGGTGTTGGTTTTGGTGAAGTACCTCGTGGCATGCTCTCTCACTGGGTTGTTGTTAAAAATGGCAAAATTGAAAACTATCAAGCCGTTGTACCATCGACTTGGAATGCAGGCCCTCGTAACCAAAATGATGAAATGGGGCCTTATGAGCTTTCCATCATCGGTACACCTGTAGCAGATCCAACAAAACCATTAGAAGTTGTGCGTACAATCCACTCTTTCGACCCTTGCATGTCATGCGCAGTGCATGTTGTGAATACAGAAAATGGTGAAGTCACACAAGTGAAGGTGCTCTAATGAAGCCATTAATCTTAGGCGTTGGTAATATTTTACTCGGCGATGAAGGCGTGGGCGTACGAATCGCCCAAGCCCTAGAAAATCGCTCTGAAATTTTACCACACTTTGACGTGGTTGACGGTGGCACTTGCGGCATGGAATTATTGGATGAAATGGCAAATCGTGAGCATATCATCATCATTGATGCTATACTCGCCAATAAACAGCCAGGAGAAATCATTGTGCTTCATGATGAGCAAGTGCCAGTATTTTTCTCACGTAAAATTTCACCACACCAACTTGGTATTTGCGATGTACTTTCTGCGTTAAAATTAACGGATGAATTCCCTAAAAACCTATGCTTAATAGGGGTTCAACCAGAAACTTTTGAGCCGCAGATTACATTAAGTGAAACAATTCAAAAACAATTTCCAGAAATTTTTAAAACATTAGAAAACGTTTTGAAAGAGTATGGATTTCACGTTCAAATGTAGATGAGAAATAACAGATTTCACGCACACCATAATTTGTTCTTATAGTATGCGTGAATTGTTGAAATTCACCTCGCTATAAATTTTAATAATTATGTATCGACACGAAAAAACACCAGAAAATACCACCGCACTTGAAGGTGTCATTCAAGGCTTAGCCGAAGAGCCATCTTCAATCTTCCAAAACGAAATGCAAAAAGTTGCAGAAGAAATGAAAGATCTTCCTTTCTATCGAAAAGGTATCGACTGCTATTGCCCTAAATTTGTACTTTTTGAAAACCAATGGATAGGTACGGTTGTGACACCTTGGATGTTGAGCATTGTCATTTTGCCAGGCAAAGATCAAGAATGGGAACCGCGCGAAATTGGCGATAAACTTTCAGTACAACTACCCTATAAAACCTTCACGTTCACAGTGAGTAGTTTAGAAAATATTCCACAATATCTTAGTTGCTCCCTTCATTCTCCGATTGATCCTGCAATGACAAATACTCAAGCGGCTCAACTCGCGCAAGATTGCCTCAGAATGATTTTATCGATGCCAACAAAAGCAACAACTTTTGATCCAGATCGACGTAACTTATTCCGCGCAATAGTAAAATAGACACAAATTTCAATAGGAGTGAAAGTATTATGTGTTTAGGTGTTCCAGGCCAAATTGTTAAAATTGGCGAAAGTGCTCTTCAACTTGCCACCGTGGATGTATGTGGCGTACAACGTGATGTGAATATTTCACTGGTCTGCACTGGAGATCCTGCCGATTTACTTGGCAAATGGGTGCTCGTTCATGTAGGCTTTGCAATGAGTGTTATTGATGAAGATGAAGCCAAGAAAACCCAAGAAGCCCTGCTCGCTATGAGTCAACTAGAACACGAAGTTGGGGATTTTTTAGGATTAAATCAAAAATAAAAAAGTAGGCATTGCGCCTACTTTTTTATTCCAATTTATACCTCTCAATCTCTCTAATTTTTCTAATCTAAACCAATATTTCTCTTATCTTTTTATTTAAGAAATATCTCTATAACAATGTAAAAAGTCTATTAATTGAATCATTTAATTGTAATGTAGAAGATGATAGTGCAGTGGAAATTTTAATCTTTTACAAATTATATCTCATAGGATATAAATAACAAATTATACTTTACAAGATATAAAACAAGATTTATACTTTATGGCGTATAAAACAATTTCTATATGCTATAGCGTATGAGGAGTCACAATGGTTATCACCACCGCAAAAATGCTTTCTCATGTCATTCGTGAATTTCGCTATCAAGGCGATCTGTCACAAACTGATGTTGCTAAACTCGCCGGAACTACCCAAGCCAGAATTTCAGCGTTTGAGAATGAGCCAGAGCGTACTAAATTAGAAACGCTATTTAAAATTCTAGCAGGATTAGAACTAGAGCTTATTGTGCAACCACGCAAAAAGTCATCTGATACTGCTCTCTCAATCAAGGAGCCAACAGCAACATACGATGACGACGAGGCATGGTAATGAGTAACTCGATTCTAAACGTTGCCATGAATGGCTTGTTAGTCGGTGAATGGCGAAAACTCACCAGTGGCGCCACCGAATTTCAGTATGCGGAAAAATGGCTTGAATCTGTTCGCTCGCGTCCTATTTCATTGTCACTGCCCTTGTCGCACAAAATTTATCGAGGAGATTCCGTTTACAATTTCTTCGATAATCTCCTCCCGGACAATGAGCAGATCCGTTCACGCATTCAACAACGTTTCCAAACCTCAACGAAATCCCCATTTGATTTACTTTCGGCGATTGGACAGGATTGTATCGGCGCAATTCAACTTTATCAGGGCGAGAACCGCTCGGTACGTCAAATTTATGCAGAACCGCTAAATGACAAAGAGGTGGAAAACGTGCTGAAAAACTACCACACTTTTCCTCTAGGCATGGAAGAACGCGAGGATTTCCGAATTTCTTTAGCCGGCGCTCAGGAAAAAACAGCGCTGCTTTATTATCAGAATCAATGGCAGCGCCCTTTGCATTCCACCGCGACCAGCCATATTTTTAAACTCCCGATTGGTATGGTCGCACAAGGGCAGCTTGATCTTTCCGGCAGCTGTGAAAATGAATGGCTTTGCTTGAATATCATGAAAGCCCTCGGTTTATCGGTTCCTCAAAGCCAAATTCATTATTTCGGTGAAATGAAAGTACTGATTGTGGAGCGCTTTGATCGTCGTTGGTCTGAAAATAGGAGTTGGCTAATTCGTTTACCACAAGAAGATATGTGCCAAGCACTCAACATCGCTCCTGCACGAAAATATGAAAATGACGGTGGTCCGAGCATTCTGCAAATTATGTCGCTCCTCAACGGTTCATCCAACGCCCAAGCAGATCGCAAGCAGTTTTTTAAAGCACAAATTATTTTCTGGCTACTTTGTGCCATTGACGGTCATGGCAAAAACTTCAGTTTATTTTTGGAACAAGAGAATCGCTATCGTCTAACGCCTTTTTATGATGTGATGTCCGCCTATCCGCTCATCAAACACAACGGACTACAAAAGCAAAAAGTCAAAATGGCAATGACGTGGCACGGCGAAAATAAACATTATTTATGGGATAAAATACAACTCCGCCACATTTTTAATACGGCTAAACTCGCCGGCCTAGCAAAGGAAACGGTAGAAGACATTTTGCATGAGATCTGTGCACTATATCCAAGAGTAAGTGAAATAAATACCCATGGATTACCTGATGAAATTGTTGAGCCTATTTTAATGGGATTAGAAATGCAGATGAAAAAGATAAGTTAAAAAGTGCGGTGAATTTCCACCGCACTTTTACAACTAAAGAATTATTTAACTAATGACTTATAAGCACCAGTAGTCTTGAAATTAGGATTATTTTTTATGTCATCACGAATTTTGTTTAAATTATTATCGTTCATCTCCCTCCTCATATCATAAAAAAAACATATCTGATCACAAATTAATTTCTTCAAAACTTCAGGCGCATCCACAATATTATTGATGTTAAATATACCCTCTTCCAATTCTAGAGTATTATTTATTTCTGATATCGCATCCCAGCCATCATTAAAAATATAAAAATACATAAATGGTAATTTAAATAAAGAAATATACCTATGAGGATCATCTAAAAATCTAATATCAAAATTATCTACAGATCTTTCTAGAAAATATCTAGCATATATTTCCATACCACTAATATCTTCACGAAATAATGGTAAAAAATAAATTTTAGTATTAACTACTAAACTTAGCATTTGCTTTTTCAAAATTTCAGAAAGCTTAAAGATATACTCTTTATCTGCCAACTCCCAATTATTATTTTTATTAAAGTCGATAGTTATAAGTTTTCTCCAAAAAATAGAAATAATTGCCAGTAAACTTTCTTTACTTACATTTAATTCCTTCGATTGAGTTCGATAATTTGCAATTTTCCTAAAAATTTCTCTAGAAAATTTATCTTCCCAAGAAGATAATCGTTGTTCACAACTATTACATAATAAGTATACCTTAATACCATCTTGTTCTCTTTTATTCACATTATCTGAGTATCTCAAATAGGGAGTTGGAGATGTCTCCTTTATCCAATCATAAATAAACTTAGGTATAATGTGTGATTCCTTTAACAGAATTTTTTCAGTATCACATAATCTGCAGGTTCCAATATTTTTACACATCTTGATATCCATAAAATGGTCAGTAAAATTGTCAACTTAATTTAATCATAATTTTTCTATCTCCTTATACTGCTCTTGGATTTTTTCTAATCCAGATTGGTATTCCGCTTGTTTTTCGCGTTCTTTCGCAATCACTGCTTCAGGTGCTTTAGCCACGAAAGCTTCATTGCTGAGTTTATTCTCGATGCGTTTAACTTCATTTTGATATTTTTCAATCTCTTTAGCTAAACGGGCAAGCTCTGCTTCTTTATTGATAAAGCCAGCCATTGGCACGAGCAATTCAGCATTGCCAACAAGTTTCGCTACCGCAAGTGGTGCTGTTTCGTTTGCGGCTAACACTCGAACGTTGTCTAATTTCGCCATGGCTTTTAAAAGAGCGGTCTGTTTTTCGAGAATTTTTGCGTTTTCTGCACTTAAATTACGGAATAACAGATCTAAGCCTTTGCTTGGTGCGATGTTGCTTTCCGCACGGATATTACGCACCGCAACGATCACTTCTTTTAACCACTCAATTTCAGCTTCTGCTTCTAGATCAAAGCCGTTTTCTTCCACTTGGGGGAAAGGTTGTAACATAATGCTGTCAGCAGTAATATCGACGAATCCTTTCACTTTTTGCCAAATTTCTTCGGTAATAAATGGAATAAGCGGATGGGCTAAACGTAATAATTTTTCTAACACGTGAACCAAGGTTTGACTTGCCGCACGGATTTGCGCTGCATTGCCGTTTGCAAATACTGGTTTAGTCAATTCTAAATACCAGTCACAAAATTGGTTCCAAGTAAACTCATAAATCGCATTGGCACAAAGGTCGAAGCGGTATTGGCTTAGTGAGTTACGGAAAGTTTCCACGGTACGATTGAATTCTGATTGAATCCAACGATCCGCTAATGATAACTCGATCTCGCCTTCGCTTAAATCTAATTTGTCATTAGTTAAGACGAAACGGCTTGCATTCCACAATTTATTGCAGAAGTTGCGGTAGCCTTCTAGGCGTTTCATATCCCAGTTGATGTCACGACCGTTTGAAGCCAACGCAGCTAATGTAAAACGCAATGCGTCTGTACCGTGAGCAGCAATGCCGTCCGCAAATTCTTTGCGGGTTGCTTTAGCAATTTTTTCTGCTAATTGCGGCTGCATCATGTTGCCAGTGCGTTTTTCAAGTAAATCTTCAAGGCTGATACCGTCAATCATATCGATTGGATCAAGTACGTTACCTTTTGATTTCGACATTTTTTGGCCTTGCTCATCACGGATCAAGCCTGTTACGTACACCGTTTTGAATGGTACTTGTGGTTTGCCGTTTTCATCTTTCACAAAGTGCATCGTAAACATGATCATACGTGCAACCCAGAAGAAGATAATATCAAAACCAGTGATTAACACATCCGTTGGGTGGAACATTTTGAGTTCTTTAGTTTGCTCTGGCCAACCTAAAGTTGAGAACGTCCACAAGCCTGAGGAGAACCACGTATCCAGCACGTCTTCATCTTGTTTAAGTTCAACCGCAAAATCTAAGTTGTATTTTGACCGCACTTCTGCTTCGTTACGCGCAACATACACATTGCCTTCCGCGTCATACCACGCTGGAATACGGTGCCCCCACCAAAGTTGGCGAGAGATACACCAATCTTGAATATCACGCATCCAAGAGAAGTAAAGGTTTTCGTATTGTTTCGGTACGAATTGGATTTCTCCATCTTCCACTACTTTAATCGCTACATCAGCAAGCGGTTTCACGCTCACATACCATTGGTCGGTTAGCATCGGCTCGATTGGCACGCCGCCACGGTCGCCATAAGGCACTTTCAAATCATGTGGTTTAATTTCGTCTAATAAACCAAGCGCTTCAAAATCTGCCACGATTTTCTTACGTGCAGCAAAACGCTCTAAGCCACGGTAATCCGCAGGAATAGTTGCTTCATAGCCGGTAAGTGGTTTGCCATCAGTACCGATAATTTCCGCTTCATCACGAATATCTGCATTTAAAGTTAATACATTAACTATTGGCAATCTGTGACGTTTACCCACTTCGTAGTCGTTGAAGTCGTGCGCAGGGGTAATTTTAACCACACCAGTACCGAATTCACGATCTACATATTCATCGGCAATAATCGGAATTTCACGGTTTTCAAGCGGTAGAATTACCGTCTTACCTTGCAAATCTTTGTAGCGTTCATCTTCAGGATGCACAGCCACCGCCGTATCGCCCAACATAGTTTCTGGACGCGTGGTTGCCACTACTAAATAATCTTTACCATCTGCCGTTTTTGCACCATTTGCTAACGGATAGCGGAAATGCCAAAGGGAACCTTTGCTCTCTTTGTTTTCTACTTCTAAATCAGAAATCGCGGTGTGAAGTTTTGGATCCCAGTTTACTAAGCGTTTGCCACGGTAAATCAAACCTTCTTCGTGCAAACGAACAAACACTTCTTTTACCGCATTGGATAACCCCTCGTCCATAGTGAAACGCTCACGTTCCCAGTCGATTGAGTTACCTAAACGGCGCATTTGTTGGCTGATAGTGCCACCAGAATAGGCTTTCCAATCCCAAATTTTATTGATAAACGCTTCGCGGCCATAATCGTGGCGGGTTTTGCCTTCTTCTGCGGCGATTTTACGTTCCACCACCATTTGAGTTGCAATACCCGCATGGTCTGTCCCCGCTTGCCATAAGGTGTTATGCCCTTCCATACGGTTAAAACGGATTAAAGTATCCATTAAGGTTTGTTGGAAAGCATGCCCCATGTGTAGCGAACCTGTTACGTTCGGCGGCGGAATCGCAATGCAATAGCTCGGCGCATTTTCATTTTCAGACGGTTTAAAATAACCGCTCTCTTCCCAATGTTGATAAAGGGCTTGTTCTACCGCAGACGGATTAAAACGGTCTGCCATTTGGAGGTTTTTTGTCATCGTTTAATTGTCTCTAACTAAAATTCCAGTTCAGAATCTGTATAATTATCTGATTCGTCATACAATGCTTTTAATACTGCACGATGCTGTGGATTTTTGGGATCATAAGATGTGTTCTGTAAAAATTGATAGTCAGGATGATACTCTAACTCTTCAGTATATTCCTTCATCATTTCAGTTCTTTCTTCTGCTATTTTAATGGCACCTCTGCGAGTTAAATTTCCATCAATAACATCAACAACAACTTCTTTTAATCTTTCTTGATAATTTTTTGAGTCACACTCTTTATCTTGTTCCTCAAGCAACCATTCGCCGCCCATATAAATCTCCTATTGTTTTTTATAGATAGTTTTAAACTGAATTAGCCAAAATATTTTTTCGTTCGGATAAATCCCCCGAATTACCTCTTTTAATTCTTCCAATCCCATATTCTCCTGCTTCGCATGCTGTTCCGTCAGTTCATCAAGGGTAATCGGCGACACACTTAACACTTCAATCGTACAGAAATATTGATTATCTTCAAATCGACCAACACGCAAGATATCACCCGCTTTAAAATAGCTTTCAGATTTATCTCGAATAGTAATCGTTTTACGCCCGGCGAGAATATCGGCTTCAAAGCGTTGGTAAAAAGTGATGTCGTTTGGTTGCATTTTGATCCTTAAAGTGCGGTTGGGTTTTAAAAAGTTTTTACAAAAACTATTTCAATTCTTTCTTTAAACGATCAATTTCATTTAATAAGCGATATTCTTCTTGATGGCAAAAACTCTCAGAACCTAGTTTCTCTCCCTCGCTAGTACAACGAACTTGCTGATATTGTTGTTCTAGTATTTGTAATATTTTTCGTTTTTCTGTATTTGGATCATTCTTTTGTTTTATTTTAGCTGGAGCCGGCGATACTTTAGATGAAACTTGAGCCTCTTGCGTTTTTTGTTGAGTAGTCATCTCTACCGTTTTTTCAGCTTCAACCATTTTTTCTTGTTCAACAGCTTCAGATTTCTGATCTACAACAGAAGTTTTCTCTTTATTTTCCTCTAAAAGAACTGCTTCCTTTTTAACATCCTGTTTTGTGGCTTGTTGAGTTTCTTCAACTTTAGGGGTTGCTTCAACTTTAGGTGTAGCTTCAACTTTATTTTCTTGTTTCTCACAAGCTGAAATCATCAATACAGCTGTTCCTAATAATAAACTTAAGCAAAATTTGGTTTTCTTCATCATTACTCCATTCTGTTATGCTATATTTTCTGTAGAAAGTGCCCATCCCAATGTCCTTAACTGTTTATAACGTTCTCGAGCTTGTGTTTTTAAGGCATCATCTTTCGGCACAAAATCAATAATTTGGGTAAAACTATGGCTAAAATCTGGAATTTCTTGTTGCAAATTAATTAACACGTCACGGCGTTGTAAATTCCGTTTCCCAAGCCACGAAATCTCAATTGGTGTAGGATATTGTGTGGCCTCACCCGATAAATTATGTGGAACAAATTCATTAGGATCTCGTTGCCATAAACGCTCGTCAATCTCTAACGCTTGAGCCTCACTTTCACAGCTAATCAATACTTTTTTCCCTGAACGCCATATTGAGGCAGCAAGATTACAGGCAATTTCTTCGACAGTTAAAGTACAATCTTCCGTAAGAATGTAAAATTGCGCAGTTTTTGCCATTTTAGCCCCGTTATTTTCTCAATCTTGCCCTATAAAAAGGGTGAAATTCTAACGAAAAAACCCTAAAAAATAAATAATTAAATACACATTATTACAAATGCATGAAAATCCACCGCACTTTTATGATCTATGTCACAAAACTGATTTTTAACGTTTTTGTTACGTTCCACTCATAACTCGGAAGTGTTAAAATCAATCTAGTTTTAATTTTCATTCAATTCATAGGAGTACAGAATGGCATTTCGTATTGAAAAAGACACAATGGGTGAAGTTCAAGTTCCAGCAGATAAATACTGGGCTGCACAAACTGAACGTTCACGCAATAACTTTAAAATTGGTCCTGCCGCCTCAATGCCACATGAAATTATCAAAGCTTTTGGCTATTTGAAAAAAGCAGCCGCATTTGCTAATCATGATTTAGGTGTATTACCTCTTGAAAAACGTGATTTAATTGCTCAGGCTTGTGACGAAATTTTAGCAAATAAATTAGATGATCAATTCCCACTCGTTATTTGGCAAACTGGTTCTGGTACACAATCCAATATGAATGTGAACGAAGTGGTTGCAAATCGTGCTCATGTGCTAAACGGTGGCAAATTAGGTGAAAAATCCATCATTCACCCAAATGATGATGTGAACAAATCACAATCCTCAAATGATACTTTCCCAACGGCAATGCACATTGCGGCATATAAAAAAGTAGTTGAACACACTATTCCTTGTGTTGAACGTTTACAAAAAACTTTTGCGGCAAAATCTGAAGCCTTCAAAAACGTGGTAAAAATTGGCCGCACTCACTTAATGGATGCAACGCCACTCACATTAGGTCAAGAATTTTCAGCTTATGCTGCTCAATTAGATTTCGGCTTAAAAGCATTAAAAAACACCCTTCCCCATTTAAGTCAATTAGCATTGGGTGGAACTGCAGTTGGTACAGGTTTGAACACGCCGAAAGGCTATGATGTGAAAGTGGCAGATTACATTGCAAAATTCACCGTACTTCCGTTTGTCACCGCAGATAATAAATTTGAAGCATTAGCGGCTCATGATGCGATTGTTGAAACTCACGGTGCATTACGTCAATTAGCAATGAGTTTATTTAAAATCGCGAACGATATTCGTCTATTAGCATCAGGCCCTCGTTCAGGAATTGGCGAAATTTTAATTCCTGAAAATGAACCAGGTTCTTCAATCATGCCAGGTAAAGTCAACCCCACTCAATGCGAAGCGATGACAATGGTCTGCGCACAAGTATTTGGTAACGACACCACTATCGCATTTGTAGGCTCACAAGGTCACTTCCAATTAAATGTGTTCAACCCTGTGATGATTGCAAACTTCTTACAATCTGCTCAATTATTGGGTGATGCTTGCGTATCTTTCGATGAACACTGTGCAGTGGGTATTGAACCAAACTATCCTCGAATTAAACAACAACTTGAAAATTCATTAATGTTGGTGACCGCACTTAATACGCATATTGGCTATGAAAACGCAGCTAAAATTGCAAAAACAGCTCACAAAAATGGCACAACATTGCGTGAAGAAGCGATTAATTTAGGCTTAGTTTCTGCAGAAGATTTTGATAAATGGGTTCGCCCTGAAGATATGGTAGGTAGTCTAAAATAATTCAGCGCACAAATTAACATCAGTAATATTAAAGGCGAGTAAAATTACTCGCCTTTTTACTCGTTTCTCATTTGTTTTTTGATGCGGTTTGTTATAATCAACACAATTTTACTCACGGCAATTTATTATGAAAATGAAATCCCTTTTTGTGGCAATGATAACGTTTTTTTCTGCCGCACCTTTTGCTCATTGGCAACCCATCGGAAATGCAGAATACACTTGGGGGCCGTTCCATGTTTATACCATTGGCTTATTTTCCGAAACGGGCACTTATCAAGAAAATGAACGCCCATTAATGCTCTCTTTCAAATATGAAAAACCCATTGAAGGAAAAAATTTTGCAATTACGCTCATTAAAGAAATCGAAACCTTAAAACTTAATGATGGCGATACTCAAAGCTGGCTTAAAGAAATGCAAGCGACCTTTCCTGATTTTTCCCCAAACGATATTTTGAACTATATTGCCTTACCAGATAGAGGCTACTTTGTATTAAATGATACTGTTTTGGAACATAATTTTGATGCTAAATTTAATCAAGCATTTATCGGCATCTGGCTTGCACCGAATAGCACTTTTGTAAAACTTCAGCCACAATTATTAGGCAAAACGAAAAGCAATCATGAAGCGGCTGAATTTTATCTCAAACCTGAAATTGAATCCGTTGATGAACAAGATTCAATGCCTGAATTGCCGCCACATTATTTATTAGATAATCAGAAAAAATCCGAAGGATAAATTCAGTTTTTATATTTTGAACCATAAAAAATACCTGTTTCCAAATAAATTTTATTATCAAGGAAACAGGTATTTATACATTATGGCTTGTTAAAATTTTTCCCAAATAGGGATAACGCCATCAACTAAATCTAAATTTTTTCCTAACTCAATCCAACCACAAGGAAAATGAAAATCAGAACCAACGGATCCCAGTAGTTCAAATTCTTTTGCCCAACGAGCAAGCATTTGACGTTGATCTTTTGTCTGACCACAGTCCGCCATTTCCATGCCATCACCGCCCCAAGCCTTGAAATCGGTTATCAGCTTACGCACCCATTTTCCTGTCATGTTATAACGTAATGGATGTGCAATAACGGCTATACCGCCCGAGGCATGGATTGTCTCAATCGCTGTAGGAATATCTGTCCATTCAGCTTTGACAAATGCCGATTTTCCTTGCCCTAAATAGCGTTTAAAGGCCTGACCATCATTAGATACCTTACCAATCTGCACCAAATAACGTGCGTAATGAGCGCGTGTAACTTCACCATCGGCTAAAGCCTTTGCTCCTTCATAAGCATTAGGGATCCCTGCTTTTTCTAATTTATCGCCAATTTCCACCGCTCTTTTTTCGCGTAATGCTTTTTGGCTTTGCAAAAGTGCGGTCATTTTGGGATGAGTTTTATCGAAGTTTAATCCTACAATATGGATCCCCCGCCCTTCCCAATTTGTCGAAATTTCTACTCCGGTAATTAATTCAATGCCTACTTCTTTCGCTACAATCTCAGCTTCATCAATGCCCGCAATCGTATCGTGATCGCATAATGCCAACACGTTCACGCCTTGCGCATAAGCACGATGCACTAATTCAGTTGGGCTCAACACCCCATCTGATGCGGTGCTATGGCAATGTAAGTCGTATTTTTTTGTCATTATTTAATATTTTTTACTAATTCTTTTACTAATTTTGGACCATGATAAATCAATCCTGAATAAACTTGTAACAACTCGGCGCCAGCCTCAATTTTCTCTTGCGCATTTTGCAAGCCATCAATGCCGCCGCTACCAATAATCGGAATCTGACCTTTCAGTTCTTGATGTAATCGCTTAATAATCTCCGTGCTTTTATGTTGCAGCGGCTTTCCACTTAATCCCCCTTGCTGTTCCGCATTTTTCATCCCCATAACAGTATCACGAGAAATCGTGGTATTCGTTGCAATAACGCCATCCATTTTATGACGAACTAACGTATCCGCAATTTGCACTAATTCACTTTCCGTTAAATCTGGTGCAATTTTTACCGCAATCGGCACATATTTATTATATTGGTTTGCCAAAATAGCTTGACGATCCTTGATGCTTCGCAATAAATCATCGAAATAATCACCATATTGTAACTGACGTAAATCCGGTGTATTGGGTGATGAAATATTTACCGTAATGTAACCAGCGTAGTTATAGGCTTTGTTCAAACAGAAAATATAATCATCTTTGCCTTGTTCCAAAGGTGTAAATTTATTCTTACCAATATTAATGCCAATCACGCCTTTATAACGTGCGTTTTTCACATTTTCTATAAGATAGTCAATACCATTATTATTAAAGCCATTACGGTTAATAATGCCTTCAGCTTCAATCAAGCGAAACTGACGTGGTTTTGCATTACCATCTTGTGCAACGGGCGTAACAGTTCCTACTTCAAGAAATCCGAAACCCAATGCACCGAAACCATCAATCGCCTCACCATTTTTATCCGCCCCTGCTGCCAATCCAATGGGATTAGGAAAATTCACACCCATTACCGTTTTCGGAAAACCTTTGGGAGCATGAATAAGAGATTTTAAGATCGGTTGAAATAAAGGGTTACCAGCTAATTTCAAGCATTGGATCGTGAAATTATGAGCCTTTTCAGCATCCATTTGGAAAATGCCGTGACGGAATAATTGATACATACTCGTTTATCTCTCGGGATAGTTGACTGTAAGAAAAGTGCGGTCAATTTTCACCGCACTTTAAGGGTAAGACTGCTCGTATTCTACGAGGAACAGGAATAATGTGCAAATAATAAAAAATGTGATGATCACAACGTAATCATCACATTTTAATATCAACCTTTCATTCGAAAGTTAAAGGAAAATCAGGTTATTACCAGAAATATGCTACACCAGCACCGGCACCAACATTACCTTGTGTATTAGCACCTAATGAGAATTTAACCCCATATTTTCCATTATCAGAAAGGCGACTATAACCAACAGCAATCGCAGATTGACCACGATATTGACCTACTGCAGCAGTAGCAGCTGACAAACCAGGGCGATAAGATTGGAGCAAGTTTGCCATAGCAATTGCACTTGCCGTACCTGCATCTGCACGTTTGCCAACCTTATTGATGCGATCATTTAATCTATTCATATTGTTACCTAAACGACTAGATATAGAATACAACTGACTACCATTAATCGCATCTGTTGAAGTAGCAGAGATTTCGCCAGCTGCCACATTTTGAATACGGCGTTCAGCATCTGCTGCACCAACAGAAACAACACCATGCCCTTTAGCACCAGCAAAACCACCATAACTCATACCATTTACGATCGCCTCATTCACTGTTCCAATAGAACCCGCTGTCGTTGTAGTTCCTTCAGAGCCATCATGCTTAATATTTTTCAATGCCGCAGTTTGGCTACCATCACCACCTCTTGCTGTTGTTTTATTACCTAGATAAACAGAATTTTCAACAGTATGTCCAACAGCTGTAGAGTTTCCTTTATTATTAATATCATTACCTAAAACAAAGGTATTACTGCTATCAATAATATTATCGTTACCTACAGCATAGCTACCTGAAACAGCGACATTATTCACATCTTTACCGTTAATAATATTCGGGTCACCAAAGGCACCTGATTTTGCAGCGTTTACTTGGTTACCAGTACCAATCGCAATAGAATTATCACCTGTTACTGTAGAACCAAAGCCCATTGCAACGGCATTCTGACCCGATGCTTCAGATAATGCACCAATAGCTGTCGCATATTTACCGCTCGCACTTGAATCATTTTCACTGTGCCCCTCTCTCTTAGTATTCACAGTACCATCATTAACATGGAAGAACTTAATACCATGCTCATTCATATTATAAATTGCTTCATAAACAGAATTAGTAAGAACTGTTCTTCTGTCTTGCGTATTATAGGTTTTTAAGAGCGGAGTATTTTTACCATCACTACTTACAATCACATTTTCATAAGTGTTTCCACCGATAGTAACATTCGTTACTTCTGTTTTAGCTCCACGATTTAATGCATAAATTTGAGCACCATTCACAGCATCTGAACTTGTTGGTGAAATATCGCCAGCTGCGATCCCTGATAGTTTAGTTTCTCCATTTGGATGTTCAGTTGTTGTTTTACCTTTAAAGGTTACTGTTGTTCCTTTATCGTTTTCAGTTTTTTCAAACGGTGCAGAAACAGTGTAAGCATTCGATACAGGATTGTGTTCTACAGAAATTCCACTACCCGCTTCAACTTTCACTTTCGCCGCATTAATCGCTGTCGCTACACTGCTTACTGTCGCAAGTTTATTCTCATCACCATTCGATGCAATCGTATCACCTGTTTTATTATTTTTACCAAACTCACCCGTTACCGCTTTAACATTACCCGTCGCAGTATCCAGTGTGATTGTCGTACCATCCGTATTCACAGATACACCATCTGTATCTACATTAATACCACCTTTCTCTTTCGCTTTAACAGATACACCACTTCCATCTACAGTAATACCTGAACCCTGTTTCACCGCTAAACCATTAGTGGTTTCAAGACCTTTATTCGACTCAACTTTCGCCGCTACTTTATAAACATTGCCATCTTGTGTCACGGTAGTTGTCGCATCTGCATTTGTGACGCTAGTTTTCGCCGCATTAATCGCCGCCGCTACTTCACCTGCTTTCGCTAACTTACCTTTATCTGCATCTGCAACACTTGCATCATTCCCTGCCGTAATCGTACCCGTTACCGCGGAGACTTTGCCACCTGTGACATTAATCGTTGTGTTATCTGTATCTACAGACACACCACTTCCATCTACAGTAATACCACCATTGGTTTTCGCATTAACAGAGACACCATTCGCACCCACAGTAATACCATTTCCATTTTGTACTGATACGCCATCAGCACCTACGGTAATACCACCGTTGGTTTTAGATTTAACAGAGACACCCTTATTATCAACTGTAACTCCATCTCCAGCTTTTACTGACAACCCTGCAGCACCGCTCTCTAAACCCTTATCCGACTCAACTTTCGCTGAAACCGTATAGGTATTAGTCGCTTTATTATGAGAAACGTCAGCACCACTACCCGCTTCAACTTTCACTTTCGCCGCGTTAATCGCTGTCGCTACACTGCTTACTGTCGCAAGTTTATTCTCATCACCATTCGATGCAATCGTATCACCTGTTTTATTATTTTTACCAAACTCACCCGTTACCGCTTTAACATTACCCGTCGCAGTATCCAGTGTGATTGTCGTACCATCCGTATTCACAGATACACCATCTGTATCTACATTAATACCACCTTTCTCTTTCGCTTTAACAGATACACCACTTCCATCTACAGTAATACCTGAACCCTGTTTCACCGCTAAACCATTAGTGGTTTCAAGACCTTTATTCGACTCAACTTTCGCCGCTACTTTATAAACATTGCCATCTTGTGTCACGGTAGTTGTCGCATCTGCATTTGTGACGCTAGTTTTCGCCGCATTAATCGCCGCCGCTACTTCACCTGCTTTCGCTAACTTACCTTTATCTGCATCTGCAACACTTGCATCATTCCCTGCCGTAATCGTACCCGTTACCGCGGAGACTTTGCCACCTGTGACATTAATCGTTGTGTTATCTGTATCTACAGACACACCACTTCCATCTACAGTAATACCACCATTGGTTTTCGCATTAACAGAGACACCATTCGCACCCACAGTAATACCATTTCCATTTTGTACTGATACGCCATCAGCACCTACGGTAATACCACCGTTGGTTTTAGATTTAACAGAGACACCCTTATTATCAACTGTAACTCCATCTCCAGCTTTTACTGACAACCCTGCAGCACCGCTCTCTAAACCCTTATCCGACTCAACTTTCGCTGAAACCGTATAGGTATTAGTCGCTTTATTATGAGAAACGTCAGCACCACTACCCGCTTCAACTTTCACTTTCGCCGCGTTAATCGCTGTCGCTACACTGCTTACTGTCGCAAGTTTATTCTCATCACCATTCGATGCAATCGTATCACCTGTTTTATTATTTTTACCAAACTCACCCGTTACCGCTTTAACATTACCCGTCGCAGTATCCAGTGTGATTGTCGTACCATCCGTATTCACAGATACACCATCTGTATCTACATTAATACCACCTTTCTCTTTCGCTTTAACAGATACACCACTTCCATCTACAGTAATACCTGAACCCTGTTTCACCGCTAAACCATTAGTGGTTTCAAGACCTTTATTCGACTCAACTTTCGCCGCTACTTTATAAACATTGCCATCTTGTGTCACGGTAGTTGTCGCATCTGCATTTGTGACGCTAGTTTTCGCCGCATTAATCGCCGCCGCTACTTCACCTGCTTTCGCTAACTTACCTTTATCTGCATCTGCAACACTTGCATCATTCCCTGCCGTAATCGTACCCGTTACCGCGGAGACTTTGCCACCTGTGACATTAATCGTTGTGTTATCTGTATCTACAGACACACCACTTCCATCTACAGTAATACCACCATTGGTTTTCGCATTAACAGAGACACCATTCGCACCCACAGTAATACCATTTCCATTTTGTACTGATACGCCATCAGCACCTACGGTAATACCACCGTTGGTTTTAGATTTAACAGAGACACCCTTATTATCAACTGTAACTCCATCTCCAGCTTTTACTGACAACCCTGCAGCACCGCTCTCTAAACCCTTATCCGACTCAACTTTCGCTGAAACCGTATAGGTATTAGTCGCTTTATTATGAGAAACGTCAGCACCACTACCCGCTTCAACTTTCACTTTCGCCGCGTTAATCGCTGTCGCTACACTGCTTACTGTCGCAAGTTTATTCTCATCACCATTCGATGCAATCGTATCACCTGTTTTATTATTTTTACCAAACTCACCCGTTACCGCTTTAACATTACCCGTCGCAGTATCCAGTGTGATTGTCGTACCATCCGTATTCACAGATACACCATCTGTATCTACATTAATACCACCTTTCTCTTTCGCTTTAACAGATACACCACTTCCATCTACAGTAATACCTGAACCCTGTTTCACCGCTAAACCATTAGTGGTTTCAAGACCTTTATTCGACTCAACTTTCGCCGCTACTTTATAAACATTGCCATCTTGTGTCACGGTAGTTGTCGCATCTGCATTTGTGACGCTAGTTTTCGCCGCATTAATCGCCGCCGCTACTTCACCTGCTTTCGCTAACTTACCTTTATCTGCATCTGCAACACTTGCATCATTCCCTGCCGTAATCGTACCCGTTACCGCGGAGACTTTGCCACCTGTGACATTAATCGTTGTGTTATCTGTATCTACAGACACACCACTTCCATCTACAGTAATACCACCATTGGTTTTCGCATTAACAGAGACACCATTCGCACCCACAGTAATACCATTTCCATTTTGTACTGATACGCCATCAGCACCTACGGTAATACCACCGTTGGTTTTAGATTTAACAGAGACACCCTTATTATCAACTGTAACTCCATCTCCAGCTTTTACTGACAACCCTGCAGCACCGCTCTCTAAACCCTTATCCGACTCAACTTTCGCTGAAACCGTATAGGTATTAGTCGCTTTATTATGAGAAACGTCAGCACCACTACCCGCTTCAACTTTCACTTTCGCCGCGTTAATCGCTGTCGCTACACTGCTTACTGTCGCAAGTTTATTCTCATCACCATTCGATGCAATCGTATCACCTGTTTTATTATTTTTACCAAACTCACCCGTTACCGCTTTAACATTACCCGTCGCAGTATCCAGTGTGATTGTCGTACCATCCGTATTCACAGATACACCATCTGTATCTACATTAATACCACCTTTCTCTTTCGCTTTAACAGATACACCACTTCCATCTACAGTAATACCTGAACCCTGTTTCACCGCTAAACCATTAGTGGTTTCAAGACCTTTATTCGACTCAACTTTCGCCGCTACTTTATAAACATTGCCATCTTGTGTCACGGTAGTTGTCGCATCTGCATTTGTGACGCTAGTTTTCGCCGCATTAATCGCCGCCGCTACTTCACCTGCTTTCGCTAACTTACCTTTATCTGCATCTGCAACACTTGCATCATTCCCTGCCGTAATCGTACCCGTTACCGCGGAGACTTTGCCACCTGTGACATTAATCGTTGTGTTATCTGTATCTACAGACACACCACTTCCATCTACAGTAATACCACCATTGGTTTTCGCATTAACAGAGACACCATTCGCACCCACAGTAATACCATTTCCATTTTGTACTGATACGCCATCAGCACCTACGGTAATACCACCGTTGGTTTTAGATTTAACAGAGACACCCTTATTATCAACTGTAACTCCATCTCCAGCTTTTACTGACAACCCTGCAGCACCGCTCTCTAAACCCTTATCCGACTCAACTTTCGCTGAAACCGTATAGGTATTAGTCGCTTTATTATGAGAAACGTCAGCACCACTACCCGCTTCAACTTTCACTTTCGCCGCGTTAATCGCTGTCGCTACACTGCTTACTGTCGCAAGTTTATTCTCATCACCATTCGATGCAATCGTATCACCTGTTTTATTATTTTTACCAAACTCACCCGTTACCGCTTTAACATTACCCGTCGCAGTATCCAGTGTGATTGTCGTACCATCCGTATTCACAGATACACCATCTGTATCTACATTAATACCACCTTTCTCTTTCGCTTTAACAGATACACCACTTCCATCTACAGTAATACCTGAACCCTGTTTCACCGCTAAACCATTAGTGGTTTCAAGACCTTTATTCGACTCAACTTTCGCCGCTACTTTATAAACATTGCCATCTTGTGTCACGGTAGTTGTCGCATCTGCATTTGTGACGCTAGTTTTCGCCGCATTAATCGCCGCCGCTACTTCACCTGCTTTCGCTAACTTACCTTTATCTGCATCTGCAACACTTGCATCATTCCCTGCCGTAATCGTACCCGTTACCGCGGAGACTTTGCCACCTGTGACATTAATCGTTGTGTTATCTGTATCTACAGACACACCACTTCCATCTACAGTAATACCACCGTCAGTTTTCGCATGGACAGACACACCATTTGCATCTACAGTAAGACCACCGTTGGTTTTCGCATTAACAGAAACCTTATTATCCGCAGAAACTGAAATTCCATCTCCTGCAGTAACAGGGGTGCTACCACCCGCAGCTGCACCGCCTTGTGGTTGTTCAGTTTTAATAGTAACTACGTGTTTACCATTAGTATCAGTTGTAGCAGTTACGGTAATACCGCCCTCGCCTTTAAATTCTACTTCTTCGCCACTTTTTACGGTTGAAGCTTCACCGCCATTTGCAG
This sequence comes from Haemophilus haemolyticus, assembly GCF_003352385.1. Lineage (NCBI taxonomy): Bacteria > Pseudomonadati > Pseudomonadota > Gammaproteobacteria > Pasteurellales > Pasteurellaceae > Haemophilus > Haemophilus haemolyticus. The sequence goes on from NZ_CP031243.1 coordinate 1,426,862, forward strand.
AAACTTTCCAACCCAATTCATTTAACGTGCTCGATAAATCTCCTGCATTAACAAGTTTTTTCTTATCCTCTTCTTTAGGGGCGGTTACTTTGCCGTTATTAACGGTAAGACCAATGGTGTCGGCAGTGAGTTTATTACCATCTTCATCAATTTTTAATCCGTCGCCAGTGTTTACGCTAAATTTAGCTGAACGTCCAGTCTGATCAATCGTAACACCTTTACCCTCAACTAAGTAAAGGTAGCTGGTTTTATTAGTCGGTGGTACTGCAGCACTCTCTGGAGCTGGTTCTACGGTAATGACTGTACTTATCTTCTCATCATCAGGGATATTATCATCATTAATCTTCTTACCCTTTTGAAATTCTTTTCGCTTCCCTTCTTTATCAACAACAACAAGACCGAAACCCAAGCCGCCTAATTCATTACCATTTGCATCTATAATTCCAGTTGGTCTAGGTGGAGTATACCCATCTGAAGGATTATCAGGGTTTGGTCCCCAATCCGACTCACTCGTACTCGCCTGAGCCGTTGCAGACAACAGCGTCGCCAATACGGCGGTTGCCACGGTTACAGAAGCACGTTTTTTGTGTGATTTAGTAAGTTCAGATACAGCTACCCAAGCTTGAGAAACTTCACTCCATACAATTCTAAAAATCTTATTCATAAGTCCTCTTTTTACATAATTAAATTAAATAAAATAGTCCTGGATTATACACAACAACAACAACAACAACAACAACAACAACAACAATATAATAATTGTCTATTTTAGACTCTACCATAAACATAAAGGACTGAATTTATTCAGTCCTTAAGTTACAGTTGAATGATGATAAACTTAAAATTTACGCTAATTCCGCACGTAATTTTTTGGTTACATCCACCATCACTTTTAATTGATCGATAGTTTCTGTCCAACCACGTGTTTTTAAGCCACAGTCTGGGTTTACCCATAAGCGTTCTTTTGGAATTACTTTTAACGCTTTGCGTAATAAGTGTTCAATTTCACCTGCGGTTGGTACACGTGGGCTGTGGATATCATACACACCTGGACCGATGTCATTCGGATAGTTGAATTTCACGAAGGCATCTAATAATTCCATATCTGAACGTGAAGTTTCGATGGTAATCACGTCTGCATCTAATGCAGCAATCGCTGGTAAGATGTCGTTAAACTCGGAATAACACATATGTGTATGAATTTGTGTATCATCTTGCACGCCCATTGAACTTAAACGGAATGCTTCGCCTGCCCATTGTAAGTATGCATCCCAATCTGCACGTTTAAGTGGTAAACCTTCACGAATTGCTGGCTCATCAATTTGGATAACTTTAATGCCGGCTGCTTCTAAATCTAACACTTCATCAGATAATGCTACGCCGATTTGTTTACATACGGTTGAACGTGGAATATCGTTACGCACAAATGACCATTGTAAAATAGTTACAGGGCCTGTGAGCATTCCTTTCATTACGCGGTTTGTGAGGCTTTGTGCATATTGTGACCAACGTACTGTCATTGGCTCTGGGCGGGTTACATCACCGTAAATCACTGGTGGTTTTACACAACGTGAACCGTAGCTTTGTACCCAACCAAATTTAGTGAATGCGAAACCGTCTAATAATTCCCCAAAGTATTCCACCATATCGTTACGTTCTGCTTCGCCGTGAACTAACACATCTAAATCTAATTCTTCTTGGCGACGTACCACATATTCAATTTCTTTTTTCATTGCCGCTTCATAATCTGCAAGAGATAACTCGCCTTTTTTGAAACTTGCACGAGCGTGACGAATCTCAGTCGTTTGCGGGAATGAACCAATGTTTGTAGTTGGTAGAAGCGGTAAATTTAACCACGCATTTTGCTTAACGATACGTTCTGCAAATGGCGATTTACGTTGATCCGCACCTTTTGGTAAGTTTGCTAAACGCTCAGCCACTTCTGGACGATGAATTTCTTTTGAGGTTGCACGAGCATCTGCAGCCGTTTGGCTTGCATCTAATGCCGCTTGTACAGAAGCTCTGCCATGATTTAACGCTTGTTTTAATACATTTAATTCTTCCACTTTTTGTAGTGTGAAAGATAACCAGCTGTAAAGTGCGGTATTTTTTTCTTTTAATTGTACTTCCACTTCTAAATCAAATGGGGTGTGCAATAATGAACAGCTTGGTGCAATCCATAAACGCTCGCCTAATTTTGCTTTTAATGGCTCTAATACATCTAACACTTTGTTTAAGTTTGCACGCCAGATATTACGACCTTCAATCACACCAGCGGATAACACTTTGCTGTAATCTTCAAAGGCTGCAAGTTGTTCTGGTGCACGCACTAAATCTAAATGTAAGCCTGCAACAGGTAAAGCTTTTAATAACTCAGCGTGTTGTGCAACTGAACCAAAATAAGTGGCTAATAATAATTTTGCATTCACTTTGCTTAATTCAGCGTAAACAGATTTATAGGCTTCAACCCATTCTGCAGGTAAGTCCAATGCTAATGCAGGCTCATCAATTTGAATCCACTCCGCACCTTCAGCCACTAATGCATTTAAGATTTCAACATAAACAGGCACTAATTGATTTAACAAATCGAAACGGTTAAATGCTTCGCCTTTTTCTTTACCCAACCATAAGAATGTTAATGGACCAACAATCACTGGTTTGAAGTTTAAACCTAAAGCTTTTGCTTCACGGATTTGATTTACATAATGTGCTGGATTAGCTTTGAATTGTGTATTTTTATGAAATTCTGGTACGAGATAGTGATAGTTCGTATCGAACCATTTGGTCATTTCAATCGCAAATTGATCTTTGTTACCGCGTGCAAGTTGGAAATATTGATCAAGGGTTAAATTTTGGCTATCAAAACCAAAACGAGCAGGAATTGCCCCAGTTGCCACTTGTAAATCTAAAATATGATCGTAGAACGTGAAATCGCCCACTGCAACGAAATCTGCATTCGCCGCTGCTTGATGTTTCCAGTTTTTTTCACGCAACGCTTTCGCTAAATCTAATAAATCTTGCTCTGCTAATTCTTTACGCCAATAACGTTCTTGTGCAAATTTTAATTCACGTTTTGCACCCACACGAGGAAAGCCTAAGATATGTGATGTTGTCATAATAACTCCCGTTTTAAAGTAATCTTCTTAATCATTTAGACGGCTAAACGTCTGTACGGGTATAGAATGCGTCATCTCAATATATTATGCAAACTTATTATTTTCAGGATTTGTATGAAATAAATTAATATTAAAGCCAGGTATAAAACAAAGGGGCATATCAATGCCCCAAAAACTATTGAAAAATTTACCGCACTTTTAACCATATTTTAAAGATCTGGCTTTAGGTGATTTGATTTTCAGTTGGCTACAAATTGTAGCCAACTCATTTCCCTTTTACGCACATTTACTCCACCTACTGCAACGCTTTCTCAATTTTTTCAAATAAATCTTTTGACAGATTTTCTACAATGCTTAGACGTTCTAAAGCTCGTTTCATGAGCGTTTGGCGTTGAGCATCAAAGCGAGAAAAACGAATTAATGGCTCGATTAAACGCGCCGCCACTTGCGGATTGCTTTCATTTAAACGGATTAACACATCCGTTAAGAAACGATAGCCTGATCCGCTTACGTTGTGAAATGCTTTTAAGTTGTGATTTGCAAAGCTACCTACTAATGCACGTAAACGATTTGGATTGTTGAAGTTAAAACTTGGATGATCCATTAATAACTGAATAATTTCCAATACATTTTCATCTGGGCGAGTGGCTTGTAATGCAAACCATTTATCCATTACTAATCCATCGTGTTGCCATTTTTGTTCAAAATCAGTTAATAACACATCTCTGCAAGGTAATGCCGCTTTAGTTGCAACACTTAATGCAGCCAATGTATCTGTCATATTATTCGCATTGTTGTAATGTTTTTGCACTAGGTTGTTGCCCAAATTGGTGTAAGCCAAATAAGTTAAGCAAAGATTACGCATTGCACGCAAGGCGATGTCTTGTTGCGTAACTTGATACTCATCAAGGCGAATATGGGTATAAACACGCAAGAAATCATCTTTTAAAGTCTCGGCAATTTGCGCTTGCATAAATGCTCTTGCGGCTGAAATGCCATCAGGATCGATGGTTTTAAAACCTTCCGCAAATTCCATTTCTTTTGGAAGGGTGAGAATTAAGGTTGCCAGTTCAATATCTTTCTCATAATGGTTCAGAACATAAGAAAGTGCGGTCAAAATTTCAGGCGAAATTTCTAGTGGCTCGCCTTGTTGGAAACGCACAACATTACGACGTAATTCTTGCGTAAATAGCATTTGTGCCGCATCCCAACGGATAAATTGATTGTCTGCAAATTTAAGCAAGCCTAATAACTGCTCGGTTTTATAATCATAATCAAGTTTTACTGGCGCGGAGAAATCACATAACAATGCTGGAATTGGGCGACCATAAATGCCATGAAACTCGAAGGCTTGGTCTTTTTCAGTAACATTTAATACATCACTCAACAATTCGCCATTATGTTGTAGCATTTGTTTCGTGCCATTCGCATCATAAAGCGCGATTTTTAATGGAATATGTAAATTCACTTTTTCCATTTGATCGGCAGTTGGCGGTGTAGATTGTGAAACCGTTAAACGATAAGTATGCGTTTTTTCGTCATAAGCATCGCTAATCAATAATTCTGGTGTACCCGATTGGCTATACCAACGGCGGAACTGGTTTAAATCGAGCTTATTTGCTCGTTCCATCGCAGAAACAAAATCTTCACAGGTTGCCGCTTTTCCATCGTTTTCAGCAATATAAAGTTGCATGCCTTTTTGGAAACCTTGTTCACCTAATAAAGTGTGCAACATACGAATCACTTCTGCCCCTTTTTCATATACTGTCACTGTATAGAAGTTATTCATTTCAATCACTTTTTCAGGGCGAATTGGGTGTGACATTGGGCTTGAATCTTCGGCAAATTGTACGGTGCGTAAAAATTTCACATTATTAATGCGATTTACCGCACGCGAACCTGTATCTGAAGAAAATTCTTGATCACGGAAAACTGTTAAGCCTTCTTTCAAACTTAACTGGAACCAATCTCGGCAAGTCACACGGTTTCCAGTCCAGTTATGGAAATATTCGTGTGCAATCACACTTTCAATAGCAAGATAATCCTCATCTGTTGCCGTTTGTGGATTGGCTAATACAAATTTAGAGTTAAAGATATTTAACCCTTTATTTTCCATGGCGCCCATATTGAAGAAGTCCACTGCAACGATCATGTAAATATCTAGGTCATATTCTAAAGTAAAGCGATCTTCATCCCATTTCATCGCTTTTTTCAGACTTTCCATTGCCCAAGTTGCGCGGTTAAGATTCCCGCGATCCACATAAAGCTCTAACGCCACTTCTCGTCCACTTTTGGTGATGAATTTATCTTGTAATAAATCAAAATCCCCCGCCACTAAAGCAAATAAATAGCTTGGTTTCGGAAACGGATCGTTCCATTCCACCCAATGACGACCATCCTCTAATTCACCACTTGCAATGCGATTACCATTAGAAAGTAAGTAAGGATATTTGGTTTTATCTGCGGTAATTTTGGTTGTATAACGCGCCAGCACATCAGGGCGATCAAGCATATAAGTAATTTGACGGAAACCTTCCGCCTCGCATTGTGTACAAATGCCCTCTCCAGACTGATATAACCCTTGTAATGAAGTATTTTCAGCTGGCACAAGGAAAGTCACAATTTTAAGCTCAAATTCTTCCGCACTTTTACCTTTTAAATCGAGCGTTAAACTCTCGCCATCTTGTTGATAGGCAGAAAATGGCTCACCATTAAATTTAATAGAAGAAAACTGGAAACTATGCCCATCTAAACGTAAAGAAGTCGCTTCATTATTTAAGCGTTGGAATTTTGTGGTTGCCGTCACCACTGTGTGTTTAGGATCAAGTTGAAAATCTAAATAAATGTCTGTGACCGTAAAATCTGGTTGTTTGTAATCTTTTCTATATTTTGCTTTGGCTAACATAATTTGCCCTACTTTGAAGAAAGAAAATGTGAATATGATATCGTTACGTTTTGTTATCTTAAACTTGTTTTTTCACGAAAAATTTTTTCTTGAATCGCTTCCGTCACAAAAGCATTAAGCGAACGCTCGCCTGCTATGATCGTTGCTTCTCTATGTAATTCCTCGCCAATTCGTACATTAAATACACCTTTAAAAGGCTTATTCGGTTCTTTACCTAATTCCAAGCAATCTTGTAAATATAAATCAACAGATTGACGAAATTCTTTTTCTAGCTCAGATAATGACTCTGCTTCGTAAGTCACTAAATCACGAATGTAAGCAAGTTTGCCAAACAATATATTGTTTTCTAAATCCGCCTCAATCGTGCCTACATAACCTTTATAATTTAATAATTTCATAGAATACCTACCTGTTTTAATGATTCTTTCACTGACTTTAATATAATTTTCAGGATTCCAATTAAATGTAGATTTTGACTGTGCGAGCTTATCTAATAATTTTTCAGTTCGTCCCATATAAACTATCGCCCATTAATTTGGTATCAAGTATAGTTACTAAAATTTAAAAATCAAATAATTATAAAATAAGACTAGATAGTACCTACGCAGATAGCAAACGTTTGCTTGGTATATATAAGATATGCTATTCTACACCACGTTTTTAAGTAAAAAATTGAGAAAATAGCATGTCAAAAACTGCACAAGTTGCCGTTGTGATGGGTTCCAAAAGCGATTGGGCTACCATGCAAGAGGCAACTCAGATTTTAGATGAATTAAAAGTACCTTATCATGTGGAAATCGTCTCTGCTCATCGTACACCTGATAAACTTTTTGAATTTGCCGAAAATGCACAAAAAAATGGTTACAAAGTGATTATTGCTGGTGCGGGTGGTGCAGCGCATTTACCTGGTATGATCGCAGCGAAAACACTTGTGCCAGTGCTAGGGGTGCCAGTAAAAAGTTCTATGTTAAGTGGTGTAGATAGTCTTTATTCAATTGTGCAAATGCCAAAAGGAATCCCAGTCGGAACATTAGCAATTGGCCCTGCAGGCGCGACAAATGCTGGGTTGTTAGCCGCCCAAATTCTAGCAGGTTGGGATGCAGAATTGCTTTCACGCTTGCAATCTTTCCGTGAAAGTCAAACTCGTGCTGTACTGGATAATCCCGATCCACGCACATAAAAATATCTTTAGATCTGACCGCACTTTTAAAGTGCGGTTGTTTTTTTCGTAAATTTAACGAGAAATATTATGCAAAACTCCACCTTATATCCAACCGTTTATGTACTTGGCAACGGGCAACTAGGCAGAATGTTACGTTACGCGGGCGCACCTTTAGATATTTATGTTGAACCCTTAGCCTTCAATGCGCCAGTTTTTGACTTACCTGAAAATGCAATCATCACGGCAGAAATTGAACGCTGGGAAAAAACGCCTTTGACTGAATTACTCGGCAATCATAAAAACTTCGTCAATCAACATGTATTTGGATTATTGGCCGATCGTTTTACTCAAAAATCCTTGCTAGATGAACTCAATCTTTCTACCTCTCCTTGGTGTTTATTAAAAGATAAAACACAATGGAATGATATTTTCCAAACCGTTGGCGAGAAATTCGTCGTCAAACGTAGAACAGGCGGATATGATGGACGCGGTCAATGGATTATCAGCGATGAAAATAAAGCGGACATCACTGATGACTTATTCGGTGAAGTGATCGCAGAAAAATTTATTCCTTTCGATTATGAGGTTTCTATTGTAGGCGCGAGATTTAAAAATGGTGAAAAGCGTTTTTATCCCGTTACGCATAACCTGCAACAAAACGGTATTTTACGCTACAGTGTGGTTGATATTTCGTTTCCTCAACAATCTGTACAACAAAAACAAGCAGAAGCAATGCTCGGCAAAATTATGGATAAACTAGGCTATGTGGGTGTCATGGCAATGGAATGTTTTGTTGTTGGCGATAAATTGCTGATTAACGAACTTGCGCCCCGTGTACATAACAGTGGGCATTGGACACAACTAGGATGCTCGATTAGCCAATTTGAATTACATTTACGTGCGCTACTTGATTTGCCAACACCTGAATTACAAACTTTCGCCCCAAGTGTAATGGTGAATTTAATCGGCACAAACCATAACCCAAAATGGCTTAATACACCGTTTGCACAACTTCATTGGTACGGTAAAGAAGTGAGAGCTGGGCGTAAAGTTGGGCATATCAATCTTTCTCATCCTAATAAAGCGGTCATTGTTCAACAATTAGAAAAACTCCGCACTGAGTTACCAGAAGATTATCAATCGGGATTAAATTGGACGATTGAAAAACTAAAATAATGTAAAAAATGACCGCACTTTTTGATGAATATTTAAAAATATCAAAGTGCGGTTAATTTTTATAAAAATCTTTCTTGATAAAACAAAACGGCTGAAGTATAAAACTATCCACCACACAACACATACATAAGGAAAAGCTATGTTTGAACATATCAAAGCGGCACCAGCCGATCCAATCTTAGGCTTAGGCGAAGCATTCAAATCCGAAACTCGCGAAAATAAAATCAATTTGGGCATTGGCGTTTATAAAGATGCGCAAGGCACAACCCCAATTATGCGCGCGGTAAAAGAAGCAGAAAAACGCTTATTTGATAAGGAAAAAACAAAGAATTATCTGACTATCGATGGTATTGCGGATTATAACGAGCGTACAAAAGCACTACTTTTCGGTAAAGATTCTGAAGTCATCCAATCTAATCGTGCAAGAACAGTACAAAGTTTAGGCGGAACAGGCGCATTACGCATTGCGGCAGAATTTATTAAACGTCAAACCAAAGCACAAAATGTTTGGATCAGCACACCAACTTGGCCAAATCACAATGCAATCTTCAATGCGGTGGGCATGACGATTCGTGAATATCGTTATTATGATGCTGAACGCAAAGCCCTTGATTGGGAACATTTACTCGAAGATTTAAGCCAAGCAAGCGAAGGTGATGTGGTGCTTTTACACGGTTGCTGCCACAACCCAACGGGTATTGACCCAACCCCTGAACAATGGCAAGAATTAGCCGCGCTTTCAGCAAAAAATGGCTGGTTGCCACTCTTTGACTTTGCTTATCAAGGTTTAGCAAATGGCTTAGATGAAGATGCTTATGGCTTGCGTGCTTTTGCGACAAACCACAAAGAATTATTAGTGGCGAGTTCATTCTCGAAAAACTTTGGTTTATATAATGAACGTATTGGCGCATTTACTCTTGTGGCTGAAAATGCAGAAATTGCTTCCACCGCATTAACACAGGTGAAATCAATTATTCGCACACTCTACTCTAACCCTGCATCTCACGGTGGAGCGACCGTAGCAACAGTGTTAAATGATCCGCAACTTCGTCAAGAATGGGAAAATGAATTAACTGAAATGCGTGAACGCATCAAAAAAATGCGTCATTTATTCGTTCAGTTATTAAAAGAATACGGTGCGGAACAAGATTTCAGCTTTATTATGGAACAAAATGGTATGTTCTCTTTCAGTGGCTTATCACCTGAACAAGTAGATCGTTTAAAAGAAGAATTTGCCATTTACGCTGTTCGTTCTGGTCGTATCAATGTGGCAGGTATCACAGAAGATAATATTCATTATTTATGTGAAAGCATTGTGAAAGTGCTGTAATTCATAAAAAGCAAAAGTGCGGTTAAGTTTAACCGCACTTTGTCATTACCACTTCTCTAACGCTTCTTTATCGCTCTCTCTTGCTTCAATCCAACGTTCACCTTGATTGGTCTGTTCTTTTTTCCAGAACGGCGCTTTGGATTTTAAGAAGTCCATAATAAATTCGTTGGCATGGTAAGCATCACCTCGGTGAGCAGAACTGATACCGACTAAAACAATTTCATCACCAGTATGTAAAAGTCCAACACGATGAATAACCGACACCCGCTGAATATCCCAACGGGCTTTTGCTTGTTCTACAATTTCACGTAAGGCTTTTTCTGTCATTGCGGGATAATGTTCTAAATATAAACTGGATACCTCATCGCCTAAATTAAGATCGCGTACTTTACCCACGAAAATAACCGTTGCGCCAACCGAATGTTGCTCAGATAGCCATTGATAAACGGCATTTTGATCAAAAGGTTGTTCTTGTACTGAAATTTGAATATCCGTCATTTAGCCCCCAGTTACAGGTGGGAAAAATGCAATTTCATCCCCATTTTTGACCGCACTTTCTAATGGCATCAAAGTTTGATTAATCGCTACTAAAAGCTTCCCTTTTTCAAGTGCCAATGACCACTTATCGCCTTTTTGAGCAAGATGTTCACGCACAGCTTCCGCTGTCGCAAAGTCGCCTTCAAGCTGAATAGAATCTTCCCCAATTAATTCTCGAGTTTGAGCAAAAAATAAAACATTTAACATCTTATTTTTCCTCTGCAATAAAATGACCGGATTTTCCACCGCTTTTTTCTAACAGGCGAACGTGCTCAATTACCATATCTTTTTGTACGGCTTTACACATATCGTAAATGGTTAAGGCAGCCACACTTGCAGCGGTTAATGCTTCCATTTCTACGCCGGTTTTACTAGTTAATTTACAAAGAGATTGAATACGAACTTGATTGGTTTCAAGTAATGGTTCTAAATTTACTTCTACTTTAGAAAGTAATAAGGGATGGCAAAGCGGGATAAGTTCCCAAGTACGTTTTGCCGCTTGAATGCCTGCAATACGAGCAGTAGCAAATACATCGCCTTTGTGATGTTTGCCTTCCACGATCATAGCAAGGGTTTCTTTTGACATAGTAACGATGGCTTCAGCACGAGCTTCACGAATAGTCTCTGCTTTTGCAGAAACATCCACCATATTGGCTTCGCCTTGAGAATTGATATGCGTAAATGTAGTCATAATAAAATAAAGTGCGGTTAAAATATTGAATGTTTTACATGTGTGATGAAAGCAAAATAAGTGAATAGTAAATTCACCTATTTTCTTCTAGCCACCGATAGAAGCTAAATGATTTCTTACGCCACTATCACCGATATGCAAATAATGATGTTCACGTTTGCCTTGCAGTGCGGCAAAAATACGTGCTTGCAAAATATCTTGCTGTTCATGGGATTGCAATAAATCACGTAATTCAATGCCTTCTTCGCCGAATAAACAGAGATGAAGTTTGCCCTTCGCTGATACTCTGAGACGATTACAGCTTGAGCAGAAATTCTTCTCATAAGGCATAATTAAGCCAATTTCGCCAGCATAATCAGGATGCGTGAATACTTTTGCAGGACCATCAGTATGGGATTTGTGTTGTAATTGCCAACCGTTTTGCATCAATTTATCGGCTAAGACTTGTCCAGAAAGATGGTGTTTATCAAAGAAACTATCCATTTCACCTGTTTGCATCAGTTCGATAAAGCGCATTTGAATTGGGCGATCTTTAACCCAAACAAGGAATTGTTCAAACTCTTTGTCATTCAAATTTTTCATCAAAACTGAATTAACTTTGACTTTGTTGTAGCCCACTTCAAACGCACGATCGATACCACGCATCACGTCATCAAATTTATTGATACCCGTAATTTGGTGGAACATTTTTGGATCTAAGCTATCAACACTGACGTTAATAGACGTAATCCCTGCTTTCTTCCAATCAGCCACATCTTTTGTCATGCGATAGCCATTTGTTGTGACGGCTAATTGACCAATGCCATCAATATTAGCAATGCTTTCAGCAATAGAAATAAAATCTTTGCGTAAAGTCGGTTCGCCACCCGTTAAACGGATTTTCTCTGTGCCCATTTCAGCAAATGCTTGAGCGAGATGGGTAATTTCTTTTAAGGTTAAGAAACTTGGTTTGTTAGCTTCGGGTTGATAACCATCAGGTAAACAATAGGTACAACGAAAATTACACTGATCGGTAATCGACAGTCGTAGATAGTAATATTGGCGTTGGAAAGGATCGACTAAGCGAGACTCTCCTACGTTCTTGATAGGAATGGATTGCATTTTACACCTTTCTAAATACGGAGAGGATAAACCGTTTCCAGCGTATCCCTGAATAACACACGGCGTTATTGGCTTGTCGCCGTATTTCGATGAAACTTAGGCTAAACAAGCTCGGAGTTATGCGTTAAATTTGATTTAACGTCATTCTAAAAGATTTCACTTCATAAACACAATCAATAATATTGATGAAAATCAGTATTTTCCTAAATTATTAAAAATCAATTATATAAAAAAATACATAATGAATTTAAAGCTGGCTCATTAGTGATAATTAATCCTATTTATGTAAATAACCATAAATTTTTAGCTGATTATTATGAGGTATTTTTTATTGATTTAAATCATAATTTAATCAATAAATAAATCTCTCTACTTTTCATAATCAGAAAAATATCCTACTATTTTTATCGGATTTATTTTTACTTAATCAATATAGGAGTGATTTATGTCTTTTGCCCAACAAAAACTTAGCGAGCTCGCTGTTTCAATTCCAGGTGCAACTAAAATTTTTCGTGAATATGATTTAGATTTTTGCTGCGGCGGTTCTGTATTATTAGAAGTCGCAGCACAACAAAAGAATCTTAACCTTACTGAAATTGAAAAACGTTTAACTGATTTACAACAAAGTAAAGCAGAAAATAATGATAAAGATTGGACTTCGGCATCTTATGCAGAAATGATCGATCACATTATTACTCGTTTTCATAATCGCCACCGTGAACAACTCCCTGAATTAATTACATTGGCGGAGAAAGTAGAAAATGTACATGGTGATCATGATGACTGCCCTGTCGGCATAGCCGCACAGTTAGAAAAAATTTATGCTGAACTTAGTCAGCATTTAATGAAAGAAGAACAAATTTTGTTCCCAATGATCAAAATGGGAAATTATGCTATGGCCTCAATGCCAATTCGTGTAATGGAAATGGAACACGATGAAGCAGGGCAAGATGTGGAAGTGATCAAATCACTTACTAATAACTGCACGCCACCAGCAGATGCTTGTTTCAGTTGGAAAGCCTTATATAGCGGTATTAATGAATTTATTGATGATTTAATGCACCATATTCATTTGGAAAATAATATTTTATTTCCACGTGTATTAAACGAAAAATAATTCATATTCATCAAAAAATAACCGCACTTTAATCTATTCCGAAAAACAAACTAAAGTGCGGTCATTTCTATAAAAATTTTGAGTTGGTCGATAAGCCGAGTTCTGTCGTGGACAATCATTCCTCTAGGCGACAAATTACTCTGCCGCTCAAGCAACCTACCCGAACTCTGAGCGGGCCACCCATTGAGTTCCTATTTGGTCTTGCTACGAGTGGAGTTTACCCTGCTGCCAACCGTTACCGGAGGCACGGTGCGCTCTTACCGCACCCTTTCACCCTTACCGTTTACACGGCGGTCTGCTCTCTGTTGCACTGGTCGTCGGCTCACGCCGCCCGGACGTTATCCGGCACTCTGCCCTGTGTAGCTCGGACTTTCCTCTCGTTTACTTGTCCCACTAGGTCGTATAAATACGGTTAAGGGCTTCAATAAACCAGCGATTGTCTAACCAACTCGGCGCGTAGTATAGGGGCAATCGCTAGTGCGGTCAATAAAATCCCCAATTTTTGAATATTGCTCATCAATCTTATAAACAATAATGCCTAATTTTTCATTCGTATTTTTTTATGATTCCGCTAAAATAGCGCCAATTTCAACCGCTCTTTTAGGAAGAAGAATGAACTATCTAAAAATTGCACAGGATTCCCTTTCAGTAGAAAGTAACGCACTTTTGCAACTCAGCCAACGTTTAGGAGAGGATTTTAATCAAGTCGTGGATTTAATCCTTGCTTGCAAAGGTCGATTAGTCATCGGCGGAATAGGGAAATCCGGTTTAATTGGGAAAAAAATGGTGGCTACCTTTGCCTCTACTGGTACACCAAGTTTCTTTTTACATCCGACAGAAGCCTTTCACGGCGATTTAGGTATGTTAAAACCAATTGATATTGTGATGTTAATTTCCTATAGCGGCGAAACCGATGACGTCAATAAACTCATTCCAAGTTTAAAAAATTTTGGTAATAAAATTATTGCCGTGACGAGCAATAAAAATTCCACACTCGCACGTCACGCAGATTATGTTTTAGATATTACTGTTGAGCGTGAAGTCTGTCCAAATAATCTCGCGCCAACAACCTCCGCACTTGTTACACTTGCGCTTGGCGATGCACTCGCCGTATCACTTATTACGGCTCGCAATTTCCAACCTGCGGATTTTGCCAAATTCCATCCAGGTGGCAGTCTGGGTCGTCGTTTATTATGTAAAGTGAAAGATCAAATGCAAACTCGCCTACCAACAATTTTACCCACCACCAATTTTACTGACTGCCTCACTGTCATGAATGAAGGGCGAATGGGCGTTGCCTTGGTAATGGAAAACGAGCAACTTAAAGGCATTATCACGGATGGCGATATTCGCCGCGCGCTTACCGCCAATGGTGCAGAAACGTTGAATAAAACAGCTAAAGACTTTATGACAAGTTCACCAAAAACTATTCATCAAGACGAATTTTTATCAAAAGCAGAAGACTTTATGAAAGCGAAAAAAATTCACTCGCTAGTGGTTGTTAATGATGAAAATCACGTGGTAGGTTTAGTGGAATTTTCAAGCTAAGGAATTTCAATGCAACAAAAATTAGAAAACATTAAATTTGTCATTACTGATGTAGACGGCGTACTCACCGATGGACAACTTCATTATGATGCCAATGGTGAAGCCATCAAAAGCTTTCATGTACGAGATGGTTTAGGCATAAAAATGCTGATGGATGTAGGTATTCAAGTGGCTGTGCTTTCTGGTCGCGACTCCCCTATTTTACGTCGTCGCATTGCCGATCTTGGTATTAAATTATTCTTTCTTGGCAAACTTGAAAAAGAAACCGCTTGTTTTGATCTTATGAAACAAGCAGGCGTCACTGCCGAGCAGACCGCTTATATTGGCGATGATAGTGTAGATCTCCCCGCCTTTGCAGCGTGTGGAACTTCTTTTGCTGTGGCTGATGCCCCTATTTATGTGAAAAATGCTGTTGATCATGTACTTTCTACCAATGGCGGCAAAGGTGCCTTCCGAGAAATGTCCGACATGATTTTACTGGCACAGGGAAAATCTTCTGTGTTTGATAGTGCTCAAGGTTTCCTAAAATCAGTGAAAAACATGGGACAGTAATAACTCATTCGTCAATGTTATTGCTCAATAAAAAATAAAGTGCGGTTAATTTTCAAGGAGGTTTAAAATCTCTCAAAAATCAACCGCACTTTTATATTTATAAAGCCCCATACTCTTTAACAAGACTCTTTCCTAAAATACTCATAGAACTGCGGTAAGAGTTGGGTAATCAAATTCAATTGCTGATACGGTAAACTAAAGACGGCTCGTTCTTCCGCGGTCATCTCTTGTTTTTCTAATTCTTTTAAATGTGTTTCAATACGTTCTTGCTGTTGGTTAAAAATAGCTTCGGGTATTTCTTCAATGTGTTCTAAGGTATAGATAATTTTCTTTGCCACAGGATAAAAACCAGATAAAAACTGTGCGGTCTGTTGCAAATTTTTCATTCTGTCGCGATAAGCGCCAAGGGCCGAAATATAGCTTAATAGAGAATAATTAAGCTTGAGCAAATCAAAACCTTTCTGTAAATATGCCTTGTATTTCACTGGCTCATTATTCATATTAGAAAGTGTTGTACTCAGTGCGGCTGCATATTGATGCGCATTACGACGTGCTATGCGATATTTAAGATCGTCACTTTTACCAAATTGCAATTGACTAATAATATGCAATAAATACACCGCGTCACTACGCAATGCTTGATGACTCACTTTATCAAGCTGCAAATATTTCCAATCTGGCCATAAGTAAGATACGGCAAACCATGAAATCGCGGCACCAAGTAAAGTATCGAGTAAACGAGGCATTAACGCAGCTGCCGTATCAAATCCCATCACATCAAAACTCAGTAATACTTGTAGTGTGATGAAAAAGGTCGAGAAACTATAATTATTACTACGGAAGAAAAAGAACAACGTACTTGTAAGTACCACAAGACCTAGTTTTAATTCTAAGGTTGGATTTAAATAAGGTAATAGAGACCCCACCACTACGCCTAATATCGTGCCAATAATACGCTGACGTAAACGTACTTTAGTTGCAGAATAATTTGGCTGGCACACAAATACAGTGGTCAATAAAATCCAATAACCAAGATTAAATTGGAAAAACTCGACAATTGCACAGCATAAAAATACCACAATAGATAAGCGGACTGCATGACGGAACAACGGTGACTCAAAAGTAAAATGGCTAAAAATCACCGCACTTATATTTTTTAACCCTGTGATTTGTTCCGTATGAATTTGAGCTAATTGTTCTGTATCCGTCGTTTCTTGTGCTAACTGGCGAAGTTGCCAGTTGATGCTTTGTAAATTATCTAACAAAGTTTGGATATCAATCAGTTCATCTTGATCATTAAGATGTTGTCCTTTATATAGTTCAAAGGAATGCAATGTACCTAAAAGTGCACGTTCGACACGTTCATTAAAATGATAGGGTTTATTTTCACGCAAACTCGCCGTAATTTCTTTACACGATTGTGCTTGTAGCTCTAACAAACGTTGAATACGGAAAATCAAATCTGTATTTTTTAGTTTTTCTGTTATTTGTTGATAATCAAAATGCGTAGAATTGGCGCGCTCATGAATGTCTTGCGCGGCAAAATAGTAACGTAACATTCTCTGAGTGCGAGGATGGCGATGTTGTCCTCTAATACGATAAAAAAGTGCGGTGCGCACAATATTAAATGCCGCGACAACATTCGTATTTTTCATTGCAAAATTGAGGTGTTTTTTTTCAATCTCAGCCACTTCGTCAGGATCAAAAAAACAGGATTTAGTATCTAAATATTCACCCAACGCACAAAACGCTTTAGCGACACTTTCTTGCACGGGGCGATTTGGGAAAAACAGGTAAACAATCAGAGTGACCACACTATACAGCAAGGTACCGCATAAAATCATTACGGGATTAATAAACCATACATTTCCTTCAGGCACATAAGTCAGCGTAGTATAAAGGGCAACCACTAATGAACCAAACGCAATCGTGCTATAACGCTGCCCCACAGCGCCAATCATGGTGAAAATAAACGTCAGCACCGTCATTAACACAATATATTGGATAGGCTTACCGATATGTAACTGCACAATAAAGGATGAAATAGAAAAGGCAATTAGCGTGAAAAATACATTTTTCAATCGTCCAGTTAAACGGTTATCCAAATCCACCAAACCACCTGCAATAATCCCTAGAATCAAAGGCATTGATTGCGAAGAAATATCAAAAGCCCATATTCCTACTGCCGCAATATTTACAGCAATAAAAACAGGAATTGCAGCGATTACTTTGGCATTTAACCGAATATTCATTTCAAATCCTTATCAAAATAGAAAAGTGAGCAACAAGGCTCACTTTTTATTGTACGAAGTGCGGTAATTATTTATGGGATTTTGCCCAATTTAAGAAACGTGTTTGAGTTTCTTTATCAGCTTGTTGGAACCAATATTGAAGCTGTTGCTCTGCAACGTTTTCACCTTGAACAACCACTTTACCTTTATTCGCTTTTGCATTACTTGCTGGAGTAGCGACCATTGGGCTAGCAGCTGTGGTTGCAGCAAATGCAGCAACAGATGCGGTTGCACCAGAGGCATTATATTCAGCAAGATCATTCACCACATTAGCACTTGGGAATAAACCTTCTTGTTTTAACACATCCACTTTTGTTGAAAGCGTATTACCAGATTTTGTTTTTACGATAATGCTTGGCATCTCATTGAATTTATCGCTTTCAGAACGACTACGAATAACTGGCGCAGAAATAACAAGATCCTCTGTGCTACCTTGGAATGTCACAATTACTGGATTAGATTCAAAAAGGGTTTGGCTAGATCCAGAACCAATAATTTCACTTAAACGAACAACAACCTGATGGTTTTGGGTGTCATTTACAGCAAAGGTTTTAGCATCCTTTGCAAGAGATTTAGATGCCTTTTGACCATCAATGGCTAAAAGCTCAAGGTTAGATGAAGTAGAAACCATGCCAGCAAAAGTCGCTGTGCTAGCACATAATGTTGCAAGACCTAATACAACAGCACGTAATTTCATAATTGCTCCTTTGGTATAAATGAAATTCTTGCCTATGCTATGCTAAATCAGGAAAAATGAAAATAAAAAAGTGAGAATTGGTTTAAAAACCTTTGTTGTAATAGCACAAATACTCACAATATTTTATCATATTGATATCTAGCCTAGTCACAACTAGTAAAAAGCACAATGTAATCTATTAAATATCAATAGGAGTAACAATGTTAAACGATATTTTAACTGGCTATGGAATTTTTATTCTGGAAATTTTGACAATTTTATTACTCATTCTTGCTATTGTTGGTTTGGTAATTTCTTATCGTCAACATAACAAATCTAAAATAGGGGAATTAGAAATTAAAGATTTATCTGAAGAATTTGATCATCAAGTTCGTGTATTGCGTGATTTTAATCTTTCAGAAGAAGAGCTAAAACAGCAAGCGAAAGCAGAGAAAAAAGCCGAAAAACAAAAGGCTAAAAAACGTAAAGAGAAATTAAAAAAAGGTGAAACCTTAGATGACGAAAAGAAAAGCTGTGTGTATGTCTTAGATTTTCATGGTGATATTTCAGCGTCAGAAACGACCGCACTTCGCGAAGAAATTTCAGCAATTTTAAATGTAGCAAAACCAGAAGACGAAGTATTATTACGTTTAGAAAGCCCAGGTGGTATTGTTCATGATTATGGATTTGCAGCTTCTCAGTTGTCTCGTTTGAAACAAAAAGGCATAAAATTAACCATCGCTGTAGATAAGGTTGCCGCAAGTGGCGGTTATATGATGGCTTGTATAGCAGATAAAATTGTATCTGCGCCTTTTGCTGTCATTGGTTCTATTGGCGTCGTAGCACAAATTCCAAACGTTCATCGTTTATTGAAAAAGTATGATGTTGATGTAGATGTGATGACTGCGGGTGAGTTTAAACGCACAGTAACTGTATTAGGTGAGAATACCGAAAAAGGTAAACAAAAATTTCAACAAGAGTTGGAAGAAACACATAAATTATTTAAACAATTCGTCTCACAGAATCGCCCTTGTGTAGATATTGATAAAATTGCTACTGGGGAACATTGGTTTGGCCAACAAGCAATCGACTTGAAATTAGTCGATGAAATTTCAACCAGTGATGATTTAATTTTGGAAAAAATGAAAGAAAAACATGTGTTAAGTGTAAAGTACCGCTTGAAAAAATCCTTAATAAAAAAATTAGGTCGTCAAGCTGAAGAAAGTGTGGTAAATATTATTCATCGTTATGCTACAAAGCGAGCAAATGATTTTATACATTAAATATAGATATCTTTACATTTCTTTACAAAAAAGAGAGTTAGTTCACTGATTTTATTGTTTACAAGTCGATTTTTTGCCTTTAGTATGTGCGACCGAAACTTTGACAGTTTTATAATATTTAATTCGTGAAGTTTAGTTATTTATCCTCTTTCCAAAGAGTTATTGACAAATAAAAGGTAAAACAAATGAAATTATCTCGTATTTTATTATCAAGCATTGCTATTGCAACTGTTGCCGCTTGTGGCAACTTAAGCAAAGTGACTGACGCAGGTACCCCAGAATATAAAGACGTAAATGGTGAACAAGTTCCTCAATTAGTATGGCCTAAAATTGATTCAGCGAAGTTCAATCATGATGGTAGCCAATTTGGTACTTGGCCAAACTGGGATAATGTACGCATGATTGAAAATGGCATGAACAAAGATCAAATTCGTCAATTAATTGGTGATCCACACTTCACTGAAGGTTTGTATGGTGTATCTGAATGGGATTATGTATTCAATTATCGTGAAAATGGCACCCACAAAATTTGTCAATATAAAGTATTATTTGATAAAAACCATAATGCGCAAAGTTTCTTCTGGTATCCAAACGGTTGTAACGGAAATTCAGCATTCAATTTGAGTGGCGACTCCTTATTTGATTTTAACAAAGATACTTTAACAGCTCAGGGTAAGAAGGTAGTTGATAGTGTTGCATCTCAATTAAAATCTACTGGTGCGAAAGAAGTTAAAGTTGCTGGTTATACAGATCGTTTAGGTTCTGATGCTTACAATTTGGATCTATCTCAACGTCGTGCAAATACCGTTAAAGCTCGTTTAGTTGAAGATGGTGTAAATTCTCTAATTACTGCTGTAGGCTATGGTAAAAATCCTCAAGTAAAAGCTTGTGAGGGTATTAATGGACAAGCGTTAAAAGATTGTTTACGTCCTAATCGTCGTGTTGAGATCACTGCCTCTGGTTCTGAATTAAAACTACAAGAAGGTGGAAAATCTAACGGTGGTACTCAAGGTCCAGTAAAACTATACCAAAAATAATTGATATAGAACGTCAAATAGTACTCTACTAACATAATCAAGTTGAGTATTGTTAATTCAGATATTGCGCAGCTAATCATTTAAATGATTAGCTGCATTTTTTATTCATATCTAACAAAACGTGAAAATCTCAATTTTCTCTTTCTCCTACCCCAAATTTTCTATTGTTATCGTTCCTATAAATGAGGATAATAGCCGACTTATACACAAGGCAGAAAGCAATGACACACTATATTTTATTAATTATCGGTACTGCGCTGATTAACAACTTTGTATTAGTGAAATTCTTAGGACTTTGTCCTTTTATGGGCATATCCAAAAAAATTGAAACCGCAGTGGGAATGGGGTTAGCAACAATGTTTGTATTAACCGTTGCCTCCCTTTGCGCATATTTAGTTGATCATTATATTCTTGTTCCTTTAAATGCTACTTTTTTACGCACATTAGTATTTATTTTGGTTATTGCCGTAGTTGTACAATTTACCGAAATGGTGATAAATAAAACTAGCCCAACACTATATCGTTTACTTGGAATTTTCTTACCTTTGATAACCACAAACTGTGCAGTTCTCGGTGTCGCATTATTAAATGTAAATCTTGCTCATAATTTAACGGAATCTGTTGTTTATGGTTTTGGTGCATCTCTTGGATTTGCACTTGTATTAGTGCTTTTTGCTGCGCTTCGTGAACGTCTTGTCGCAGCCGATGTACCTTTAACTTTCAAAGGTTCATCTATCGCACTTATTACAGCTGGGTTGATGTCTCTTGCTTTTATGGGATTCACAGGACTAGTGAAGTAATAAAATGATTTATCTTTTAATGGCTATTACTATTTTGATTTTATTTATTGGATTCTCTCAGTATTTTTCAGGAACAAGAAAGAAATAATGACCCTTCTATTCATCGTAATCACTTTACTCGCTTTAATTTTCGGTGCGATTTTAGGCTTTGCTTCACTTAAACTCAAAATCGAAGCCGATCCCATTGTGGAAAAAATCGACTCTATTTTGCCACAAAGCCAATGTGGACAATGTGGTTATCCAGGCTGCAAACCATACGCTGAAGCTATTTGCAATGGAGATGAAATCACAAAATGTATTCCTGGAGGTCAACCTACCATCGTAAAAATCGCAGAGATTTTAGGTGTTGATGTGCCAGCTATGGACGGCGTAGAAGAACCTATCGAGAAAGTCGCTTTTATTGATGAAAATATGTGTATTGGCTGCACGAAATGTATCCAAGCCTGTCCTGTTGATGCCATTATTGGTACAAATAAATTCATGCATACGATCATTCCAGATCTATGTACAGGTTGTGAACTTTGCGTAGCTCCCTGCCCGACAGATTGTATATCAATGATTCCCGTGAAAAAAAATATCGATAATTGGGATTGGAAGTTTGATGCCAAATTAGTCATTCCAGTAATGAATGTAAATGGTACTGAGAAAAAATTGGTTGTGGGGGAATAAATGGCGGACGTATTATCTCGTTTCAATTCCGGTAAATTATGGGATTTCAAAGGTGGCATTCATCCGCCTGAAATGAAATCACAATCTAATTCACAACCACTACGTCATCACCCTTTAGTCACGGATTTTTACATTCCTCTTAAACAGCACGCAGGAACAACAGGAAATCTCTTGGTAAAAGAGGGCGATTACGTACTAAAAGGTCAAGCCTTAACAAAAGGTGATGGCTTGCGTATGTTGCCAGTTCACGCGCCAACTTCAGGCACAATTAAATCGATTAAACCTTATGTCGCCGCACATCCGTCTGGTCTTGATGAACCAGCAATTCATTTGCAAGCGGATGGCTTAGATCAATGGCTAGAGCGTAATCCTATTGATGATTTTTTAACACTCTCGTCAGAACAACTCATTAACAAAATCTATCAAGCAGGTATAGCTGGCTTGGGCGGTGCAGTGTTTCCGACTGCCGCTAAAATTCAATCAGCAGAGAAAAAAGTTAAACTCCTAATTATCAATGGTGCAGAATGTGAGCCTTATATTACTTGTGATGATCGTCTTATGCGTGAACGCTCAGATGAAATCTTAGAAGGCATTCGTATTTTGCGTTATATCCTACGACCTGAAAACGTAGTCATCGCCATTGAAGATAACAAACCTGAAGCGATAGAGGCAATTAGCAAAGCGCTACAGGGAGCAAATGACATTAGCATTCGAGTAATTCCAACAAAATATCCTTCGGGTGCTGCAAAACAACTTATTTATTTGCTTACAGGAATGGAAGTGCCAAGTGGTGTGCGTTCTTCTAGTATTGGCGTACTGATGCATAATGTTGGTACAGCCTTTGCAATTAAAAGAGCGGTTATAAATGACGAACCTTTAATTGAACGTGTCGTCACCCTTACTGGTGATAAAATTTCTGAAAAAGGTAATTATTGGGTCCGACTTGGTACACCAATTTCTCAAGTATTGATGCACGCTGGTTATCAATTTGATGAACGTTATCCAGTGTTTGCAGGTGGCCCGATGATGGGATTGGAACTTTCCAATCTCAATGCACCAGTGACAAAAATTGTCAACTGCTTGCTTGCACCAGACTATTTTGAATATGCAGAACCAGAGCCTGAACAAGCTTGTATTCGCTGTTCTAGCTGTTCTGATGCCTGCCCAGTCAACTTGATGCCACAGCAACTCTACTGGTTTGCGCGTAGTGAAGATCACAAAAAATCGGAAGAATACGCCCTCAAAGATTGTATCGAGTGTGGGATTTGCGCCTACGTATGCCCAAGCCATATTCCACTGATTCAATATTTCCGCCAAGAAAAAGCAAAAATTTGGCAAATCAAAGAAAAACAAAAGAAATCAGATGAAGCCAAAATTCGCTTTGAAGCAAAACAAGCACGGATGGAACGTGAAGAACAAGAGCGTAAAGCGCGTTCACAACGTGCAGCAGAAGCACGTCGAGAAGAATTAGCGCAAACCAAAGGTGAAGATCCTGTTAAAGCGGCGCTAGAACGCTTGAAAGCGAAAAAATCCACTGAAACAGAATCAGTACAAGTTAAAACGATTACCTCAGAAAAAGGGGAAGTTTTACCTGATAACGCTGATTTAATGGCACAACGTAAAGCTCGTCGTCTGGCTCGTCAGCAAGCAGAATCTCAAGTCGAAAACCAAGAACAACAAACTCAACCAACCGATGCGAAAAAAGCAGCAGTTGCAGCCGCGCTTGCTCGAGCAAAAGCGAAAAAACTTGCTCAAGCAAATGAAACCGCTGAATCAGTCTCAAATACTCAAACCGTAGAAAGTGCGGTAGAAAAAACAGAAGAAAATTCAACCGCACTTGATCCGAAAAAAGTAGCCGTAGCCGCTGCGATTGCTCGAGCAAAAGTAAAAAAACTTGCTCAAGCAAATGAAACCTCTGAATCTGTCTCAAATACTCAAACCGTAGAAAGTGCGGTAGAAAAAACAGACGAAAATTCAACCGCACTTGATCCAAAAAAAGCAGCCGTAGCTGCAGCGATTGCCCATGCAAAAGCAAAAAAACTTGCACAAGCAAATGAAACCTCTGAATCAGTCTCAAATACTCAAACCGTAGAAAGTGCAGTAGAAAAAACAGAAGAAAATTCAACCGCACTTGATCCGAAAAAAGCGGCGGTAGCCGCTGCGATTGCTCGTGCAAAAGCAAAAAAGCTGGCTCAAGCGAATGGAACAAAAGAATCTGTGCCAAGCACTCAAGCCGTAGAAAGTGCGGTAGAAAAAACAGAAGAAAATTCAACCGCACTCGATCCGAAAAAAGCAGCGGTAGCTGCGGCTATTGCTCGAGCAAAAGCAAAGAAATTGGCAAAAACACAAGCAACATTAGAAAATAATCAGGAATAAAATAATGTTTAAAATGGTTAGCTCTCCTCATACTCATTCGGGGAAACTCACAGCGCGAATTATGCTTTGGGTAATGTTGGCAATGATGCCAGCTTTTTTCACGCAAATTTATTATTTTGGATTTGGCGTGGTGCTTCAATCTGTATTAGCCATTGGCACGGCAATTATTGCGGAATTTATTGCAATAAAATTACGCGGCAAAAAGCCGCTCAATTATCTTTCAGATTTCAGCGTATCCCTGACTGCGTTAATTTTGGCAATGGCTATTCCACCTTATGCACCTTATTGGGTCATCATCATTGGAACACTCTGTGCAGTTTTATTAGGTAAACAGGTTTATGGTGGTTTAGGGCAAAATCCATTTAATCCAGCAATGATTGGCTATGTCATTCTTTTAATTTCATTCCCATTACAAATGACAACTTGGATGCCACCAATTAATTTATTACAGGAACCACCAACTTTTTCAGATGCATTTTCATTAATATTTTCAGGTTTAACTACTGATGGATTTACGCTTTCACAACTTACACATAACATTGATGGCATCACCCAAGCAACACCTTTGGATAGCGCAAAGATCTTCTATAAAAGTCACACTCAATTAAATGATTTTTATGAATTGATTAAACTGCCGATTTTTATGGGTAATGGAACCGACTTTGCTCAAGGCTGGTGGCAAGTCAACGTGGCTTTCTTAGTGGGCGGAATTTTCCTTATTTTAAAACGTGTCATTCATTGGCAAATTCCAGTGGCGATGCTTGTCACCTTTTTCTGTTTAGCCACCGCGACCGCTTTTACTGGTTTCACGCATTTAAGTGCTATTAGCCAACTCGTGAGTGGTGCAATGATGTTTGGCGCATTTTTTATTGCGACAGATCCTGTCACAGCTTCCATTACACCACGAGGAAAAATTATATTTGGCGCATTAGTAGGGTTATTTGTCTATCTCATTCGCTATCAAGGAAACTTTCCAGATGGTGTAGCATTCGCAATTTTATTAAGTAATATTTGCGTCCCACTTATCGATCATTACACGCGTCCACGAGTATCTGGTTATCCAACAAAAGGAAAAAAATAATGGGCACAGTAAAAATCACATCGCGTTACGGGATATTATTAGGCTTTGTCGCCCTACTCTGCACAGCCATTTCTGCGGGTATTTTTTTTCTAACAAAAGATAAAATTGACGCAGTGATGGCGGCACAACAACGAGAATTGCTTTTACAGGTCATTCCACAAGATTATTTCAATAATAATCTCTTAGAAAGTGCGGTTATCCCTCAAGATAAAAATTTGCTGGGCATTCAGAAAATTTATTTTGCGAAAAAAGATGGAAATCTTTCTGCCTATGCCTATGAAACCACCGCACCAGATGGGTATTCTGGCGATATTCGTTTGCTTGTGGGATTAGATCCGAAAGGTGAAGTGTTAGGCGTGCGAGTCATTGAACACCATGAGACTCCTGGATTAGGCGATAAAATTGAACTCCGTATTTCCAACTGGATTCTAAATTTTACTCATCAATCAATTAATGAGCATAATTTGAGCGAATGGGCAGTAAAAAAAGACGGCGGAAAATTTGATCAATTTTCTGGTGCAACCATTACACCTCGAGCAGTGGTAAATCAAACTAAACGATCAGCATTAATCATGATAAATAACCAAGCCTTGTTACAACAGCTTTCAACACAAGTGAAATAATATGACAGATTTAACTGAAAAAAATACCGCACTTGAAGAAGAACAGATAGAAAGTGCGGTTGAAAATCAACAAAAATCCATGTGGAAAGAAATCTTTGCTCAAGGAATTTGGAAAAATAATCCAGCGGTTGTCCAACTTCTTGGGCTTTGTCCGCTTTTAGCGGTGTCTAGTACCGCCACCAATGCACTTGGTTTAGGTTTAGCGACAATGCTTGTGCTCACTTGCACAAATACGGTCATTTCGCTTTTCCGTAAATATATTCCGAATGAAATCCGCATTCCAATCTACGTGATGATTATTGCGACGACTGTAACTGTCGTTCAACTTTTAATGAATGCTTATACCTATACGCTTTATCAATCACTTGGGATTTTTATTCCACTCATCGTTACCAACTGTATTGTGATTGGTCGAGCAGAAGCGTTCGCCTCAAAAAACAGCTTACTCCATTCAGTTTGGGATGGGTTTTCAATGGGATTAGGAATGGCGCTTAGCTTGACAGTGCTTGGCGCATTGCGTGAAATCATTGGACAAGGTACGGTTTTTGATGGCATCGAAAATCTATTCGGCGAACAAGCTAAATTTTTAACGCTCCATATTTACCATACAGACAGCAGCTTTTTACTTTTCATTCTGCCACCAGGTGCATTTATAGGATTAGGCTTGCTCCTCGCCATAAAAAATCGAATTGATAATGTAAAAAAATAAGGCAACCAAATCTTACTTTCCCTTACTTATGGGGGCAATGTCACAAAGTGACAAAAAGAGGTTCAAAGAAAATCTTGCCTTCCCCTGCTTGCGGAGGAAGGTGTCACGAAGTGACGGAAGGGGGCTTGCAGTCTTCTAAACAGACAATTCCAATAAATTAAATAGGCTAATTTCTACAAAATATGAACAAAACAAAAAGAATCGAAATACTCACAAGATTACGAGAGCAAAATCCCCACCCGACCACAGAATTACAGTATAATTCGCCCTTCGAATTATTAATTGCGGTAATTCTATCGGCACAAGCAACTGATAAAGGTGTGAATAAAGCGACAGAAAAACTATTTCCTGTTGCAAACACGCCTCAAGCGATTTTAGATTTAGGATTAGATGGTTTAAAAAGCTATATTAAAACTATCGGGCTTTTTAATAGCAAAGCAGAAAACATTATCAAAACTTGCCGTGATTTAATTGAAAAGCACAACGGTAAAGTGCCCGAAAATCGCGAAGCCTTAGAAGCATTAGCAGGGGTGGGCAGAAAAACAGCCAATGTTGTACTAAATACAGCATTTGGTCATCCAACTATTGCGGTGGATACCCATATTTTCCGTGTATGCAATCGAACTAATTTTGCACCAGGTAAAGACGTTGTAAAAGTGGAAGAAAAACTGCTTAAAGTCGTACCTGATGAATTTAAAGTGGATGTTCACCATTGGTTGATCTTACACGGACGCTATACTTGCATTGCACGCAAGCCTCGCTGCGGATCTTGCATTATTGAAGATCTTTGTGAATATAAAGAAAAAGTTGAGTTTTAATTTTGCGGTAAAACACCCTAATTATTTACCGCACTTTTATTAAAAATAGGATAAAAAATGACAACAAATAATAAACAGCGACAAACTTGGTCGAGCCGCCTCACTTATGTTATGACGGTCGCAGGCGCAACTGTCGGTTTCGGTGCAACTTGGCGTTTCCCTTATCTCGTGGGGGAAAATGGTGGCGGTGCTTACGTTCTACTCTTTTGTATCGCAATGATCGTAATCGGTATTCCTATGATTCTCGTTGAAAACGTGATCGGCCGTCGCTTACGTGTAAACTCTATTGATGCCTTTGGCGATAAAATTCTCGACAAAGGAAAAGGCATTTCTAAATATTGGAAAATATTAGGTTATATGGGCTTACTCGGCGCATTTGGCATTATGGCGTATTATATGGTGCTTGGTGGTTGGGTTATTTCTTATATCATCAGCCTAATTAGCGGTACATTAGACATTTCAACCCCAATTACAAAAGACATTGCCAAAAATTTCTACGCTCTTCATATCGGTAATAGCCCTTATGAAATTATGTTGTACACCTTCTTATTTGTTGTCGTGAATTACATTATCTTGGCAAAAGGTATCATTGGTGGGATTGAGCGTTCAGTAAAATATTTAATGCCATTACTATTTATCTTCTTAATTGGAATGGTTATTCGCAACGTAACATTACCGGGCGCAATGGAAGGCATTACATTCTATTTAAAACCTGATTTCAGCAAAATTACCCCACAATTATTTATCTTTGTTTTAGGGCAAGTATTCTTCGCATTAAGCCTTGGTTTTGGTGTATTAATTACGCTTTCTAGTTACTTAAATAAAGAAGAAAACTTAATCCATACTGCAGTTATTACAGGTTTCACCAACACAATTATTGCTGTACTTGCTGGCTTTATGATCTTCCCATCACTTTTCACTTTTGGAATTGAACCAAACGCAGGGCCAACATTAGTATTCCAAAGTTTACCTATCGTATTTTCTCACTTATGGGCAGGTAAATTCTTTGCGATTATCTTCTTCGGCTTATTATTAATTGCCGCACTAACGACTTCTATCACAATTTATGAAGTAATCATCACGGCATTACAAGAAAAGCTCAGAATGCGCCGTGGTAAAGCGATTGTCTTAACCCTTGGTGGAATTTTTGTCTTAGGTAATATTCCAGCAATTTTAGGCGATAATGTATGGAAAGATGTCACCATTTTCGGCAAAAGCATTTTTGATTTCTATGATTATGTTAGTGGAAATATTCTCTTTATGCTGACCGCACTTGGTTGTGCTATTTTCGTTG
This sequence comes from Haemophilus haemolyticus, assembly GCF_003352385.1. Taxonomy (NCBI): domain Bacteria; kingdom Pseudomonadati; phylum Pseudomonadota; class Gammaproteobacteria; order Pasteurellales; family Pasteurellaceae; genus Haemophilus; species Haemophilus haemolyticus. Next base: position 1,455,754 of record NZ_CP031243.1, read on the forward strand.
GTTTTGTGTTAAAAGATGAGGCGAAAAAAGAACTTTCTCCAACACCAGACTCAACATTCACTAAAATCTGGTTTAACTATGTGAAATTCGTTGTGCCAGTGATTATTTTAGTCATCTTTATCAGCAACCTATTCTAAAAAAGAAAAACCGAGTCTTTACTCGGTTTTCTTTTTTTAAAGGAAATGTTTATAAAAATATTTGTGCCTTTAAGCCAATTCGCTGTCCTTCTTTTATAACATTTTCTAACCGCACTTTGAATCCATGTAATTCCGCAATTCGCATGACAATAGAAAACCCCAAGCCACTGCCCTTTTCATTTTGTCCTGCTGGGCGATAAAAACGCTGACCAAGTTTTTTCAAATCTTCGGGTTCAACGCCACCGCCATTATCTTCAACAATAATCTGAGAAGATGCTATTTTCACTGAAACGGTTGTTTCTTCTGGGCAATATTTAATGGCATTATCTAGTAAATTTCTAAGCATCAATGAAACTAAAATTGGTTGCCCTTGTTTCTGCTTGGGTTCAGATTCTTTCTCAAAAGCCAAGGTAATTTTACGTTTTTCTGCCATAAAATAACGCTCTGCGATCAGCGACTGAATGATGCCGTCCCAATCAATAGGCTGTAATTCTTCCAATTCTTGTAAATTATCCAGTTTTGAAAGCGTTAAAAGTTGCTCAATTAACTGCGACGCACGATCAATCCCTTGTGTTAAATGCAAAAGTGCTTGTTCTCGTAATTCACTATCATCACCCGCCAGTTGAGCAACTTCAGTTTGAATACGCAGTGCCGCCAATGGACTACGCAATTCATGGGCGGCATCCGAGGTAAAACGACGTTCTTGTTGTAGCATGGCCGAAGTGCGGTCAAAAAATTGATTTAAATTTTTTACTAAGGGTAAAATCTCAGCAGGTAAACCTTCTGGATTCAACAATGATACATCACCAGATTTTCTCGTTTGTATTTCTTGACTTAAACGTTTAATCGGTCTCAACTCTTTATAAATCAACCATCCTAAAACAATAATCAAAATAGGCAAACTCGCAAACCAAATCCACATTTGCCCAAAGATCATTTCTTCAATTAAATCTTCACGATAATCTAATTCTTGCCCTACTGCGATAATCAATTTCCCATTCGCTGCCGTACGCCAGAAAATTCGCCAGTTATCGTCATCATCATAAGTATGAGAATTATGAAAACCCGTTTTATTATTAAAAATAAAATCTTTTCCATTTAGTCCATCACTGAATAAAAGTTTCCCAGTTTTAGAAAAAATAGCAAAGGCTAAGGCATCATCGTCATAACTTTTTTTTAATGCCGACTGTGAATTTTTATTTAGCGTTGTGCTAGATTCCAACAAAATAGTACTTAAATCTGAATTCGCGAGCCGTTCAGCAAAGAGAACTTGTTGTGCATCAAAAACTTTATTCACATCGTGGCGCACTTGCCACCAAGCAACAAGCGTAGAACCCACCCAAACAAAAAGTGCGGTTAAACAAAGCACAGAAATAAGACGCAACGTAAGGCTTCTATTTTTCATTTTTCAATTTGTCCTAAAGCATACCCAACACCATGTACCGTGCGAATAAATTGTTTCCCCAATTTTTGGCGTAAATTATAAATATGCACATCCAATGCGCCGCTGCTAATTTCTTCATCCCAGCTTGATAATTTTTCTTCAATAGATGAGCGAGAGAGTACGCGATCTTTATTTAGCATAAATAATTCAAGTAATTTGTATTCACGGCTTGTTAAAGAAATAGGTTGATTATTTAGCCAAACAAAACGCTGATTTGGATCGAGTTTAACGCCTGCGTGCTCAATCACCGAATGATGATGACCATAACGACGACGAATCAGTGCTTGCAATCGCGCCGCAACTTCAGCCAAAGCAAAAGGCTTGCAAAGATAATCATCTGCACCGCTTTGCAATCCTTTGACTCGTTCATCTAAGGTATCACGGGCAGTCAAAATCAATACGGGTACATCTTGATGCTTGGAACGCCATTGTTGTAATACCTCTAATCCATCAAGTTTAGGCAATGTCAAATCCAATACCACCGCATCATAAGGCGCAGACGCTAAGGCATCCATTCCTGTTTTACCATCTGTAAACCAATCCACCATAAAACCAAGTTTAGTTAAACCGATTTGTAGCCCATTGCCGATTAGATTATCGTCTTCTATCAATAAAATTCTCATAAAAATTGACCGCACTTTATAAACAAAAGCAGCGAGCTAATGCTCGCCATTTTCAAAAATGATTATTCTGCTTTTTCGATACGTAATACATCAAGCTCCGCTTTCTCAAATACCTCATTATCCAATTTTCCATAAATTTTCACTTTATCCTTTGAATCTACGTTTAAACCATTCCAAACGCGTTTTTTGATTTCAATCTTGATTTGCCCAGTCCCATCAGTAAACCAAAACTCATCGTCATCAATTTGCTGAGTGATATTCCCCACTAAAGTAATCATTGAATTATCAGCTGCAGATAAAGCTTGTTTTACACTAATTGCTGAAGGAGTTGCTTGTTGAAAACCGCCTTGCGTATTACTGCCATTAAAACCAGCAAATGCTGACGTTGTTGCCAATGCGAAGATTGTTGCTAATGCAAATTTTTTCATAATGTTTCCTTTTTAAGTAAGTTAATTTCAAGCACCATTGCTTGGATGTGTGTATTAAAACAAATAAATCTTAAGAAAAAGTTAAGAAACATAAAAAAACCTAAATTTTTTTAATTTAGGTTTTTCATAAATTAAAGTTTATTCAACTGCTCAATAGACGGTGCGTAATAATAAGCACCCGTTACAGCCCTAGTGAAACCTAAAATGCGGTCAGTTTTTCCGTCTTTTTCACCAAACATATTAAGCAACTGTTGTTCAATGTTATAAAGCGTTGCACAGTAAGCAATAAAGAATAATCCGTGTGTACCACTCGCAGTACCATAAGGTAAACTTTGACGTAAGATTTTTAATCCTTTGCCATTCTCTTTCAAATCTGTACGACCGACATGAGAAGTATCCGCCTTATCTTCCATTTCTACGCTATCCGTTTTGGTGCGTCCGAACACATTTTCTTGTTTTGCTGTATTTAATTTTTCCCATTTAGCGAGATTATGTTCATAACGTTGAGTAAACACATAACTCCCATCTTTATCATTACCATTTGAAATTAATGCTACTTCTGCTCGTTGTACATCCTTTGGATTTTCAGTTCCATCAATAAAACCTGTGAGATCTCGTTCCTCCACCCAACGGAAACCATGAATTTCTTGCTGAACATCAATAGCTTGAGCAAAAGCATTCACTGCAGCTTGTGCCACAGAAAAATTAACATCAGGGCGTAATGATTGAATATGCACTAAAAGATCGGTTTGTGTACTTGGCGCAGTTAAATCACCTTTTCCTAAAGTAACAAAAGGTTTAAGTTCTGGTGCGTCCTGCCCACCAAGGGTTTTCCAAGCTTTATCGCCAAAAGCAACTACCGCCCCCAAACGTGCATCGGGATAAGTCTGTTGAAACTGTTCTAAGCGAGTAAGGAATTGGCGAGCTGCCGCTGGGATCTGAGAATAATCTGAGATATTTGCTTCTAAAAATACGCCTGCTTTGCAACCATCAAGCAAAATACCAGTTTGTGCTGTCATAAAAATCTCCTAAAAAGGCAATGGGAAAACGCTTGCATTATACAACAGCCATTAAAAAATCTTAAATATTCAAATAAAACTTGATCTAAGTAGCAAAAATTCAAATTTATTGTTGAGATTTTTTATCATTAGATATATCTTTCAAATACGAATGGATTTCATTTATAAGGTTGTTAGTTCTATGCCGTACCTTTTACGTTATATCAGCATATCTTTACTATTTTTATTTTCTCAAGCCGTCTTTGCCGATAACTATCAAAAATGGGTAGATGACATTACTCAACGCTTGAATCACACCGAACAACTTCTTAAAGAAAACAAAATTGATGATGCCAAAACCGAAGTACAAATGGCCTATTTTGAAGTATTTGAAAATTTAGAAGGCCCCATTCGCATTAATTTTTCAGCGCAAAAAAGCTATCAAATGGAAGCCACTTTTGGTGAGATTCGCAAAATGATTGGCGAAGGTAAACCAATGAATGAGGTTCAAGCCAAAATCAACGGTTTAAAAAATGAATTACAGCAAGTTTTACCTTCTCTTGTTGAAGGGCATCAACTCAATGCTGATAGTCAGCACGGCGTTTATGATAATCAAGCCATCAAACCTTATTGGCAACAAAGTTTCAAAACCATTGATGATTTTATTGCTCAAGCCATTAGTGCTTATGAAAGCGGTGATTTTGCCAATGCTAAAAAAGCATTCCAACAAGCTCAATATGACGGCTACAAAAATTCTGAAATGGAAATGTCGGTTAGAACTAACCGCTCTTCTGAAATTTCAGCAGCGATCAATCAACAATTCTATAATTTGATTCGTTTGAGCGAACAACCCGATCAAATGACAGAAATTGCTTACCAAAGCACACAACTCTTGCAAGATATTGAAGAACAACTTCCTAATTTGCCAACCACTCGCGATGAGCAAAATGCTCAAGCAACACAATCGCAAGCGCAAACTTCAGATAAGGTTGCAGATCAAGATTGGGCAAAAATTACGACTGAAATCAACCAACGTATTCAACAAGCTATTACCCTTTATGAACAAGGCGATGCGAAAAAAGCCATGCTTGCAGTGCAAGACACTTACTTTGATGTATTTGAAAGTTCTGGCATGGAAAACAAAGTAGGCTCGCGCGATAGCAACTTTAAAGCAGAATTAGAAGGTTATTTCACTCGTTTAGTCAGCATGATGAAAGCGGGAAATGGCGACAAATTACAAGAACAAGCTGCAGGTTTAAGCCAAAACTTAGCGAAAGCCGTTCAAATATTGCAAGGTGGCGAACAAAGTGATTGGTCTATGTTCTTATATAGCTTGCTTATTATTTTACGTGAAGGCTTAGAAGCGTTGTTAATCGTTGCCGCTATTGTGGCTTATATGGTAAAAAACAATCATCACGATAAATTGCCAGTTATTCGCCAATCCGTTTATATTGCGTTAGGGGCAAGCGTAGTTACCGCATTCATCTTCCAACTTATTTTTGAAAACTCAGGGCAAAACCGTGAATTGCTTGAAGGTTTCACAATGATTATCGCGGTCTTCATGCTGTTTAGTATGAGTTACTGGTTGCTTTCTAAAGTCGAAGCACAAAACTGGAAACGCTATCTCGAAGGCAAACTTTCAACGGCATTAACAGCAGGCTCGCTATTCGGCTTATGGCTTACCAGTTTCCTCGCGGTATATCGTGAAGGCGCAGAAACCGTATTGTTCTATTATGCCCTAGTTGGAGATGCGAAAAGTGCGGTCAGTTTAGCCTATCTTTTTGCTGGCTTTATTTGCGGGGTGATTTTACTGGCGATTTGCTACTTTATAATGCGTTACACCGTGGTTAAATTGCCATTAAAACCATTCTTTATGTTTACCGGTTCATTTATGTATTTAATGGCATTTGTGTTCGCTGGCAAATCTGTACTTGAACTTATTGAAGGTAAACTATTTGAACCGACATTAATTAACGGTGTACCAGAAATCTCGTGGTTAGGTGTTTATCCTTATGTGGAAACCCTTGTGCCACAAGCCATCTTAATTCTTGCTGCTATTTTTGCTTTGTTTGTTATGAAATATCAAAGCAAAAGAGCGGTCTTAAATTAACTCAAAACTCATCTCAGGAGAGAAACTATGAAAAAAGCACTTCTTAGCGCAAGTTTATTAGCAGGAATGTTTGCAGCAACTTCTGCTTACGCATTCCAAGAATATCCAATCGGTGAAGCGGTTACCATGAATGACATGGAAATTGCAGCGGTTTACTTAAAACCAGTGGATATGGAACCTCGCGGCATGGGCTTACCTGCAGCAAAATCTGATATTCACTTAGAAGCAGACATTCACGCGGTGAAAGGTAACAAAAACGGGTTTGGTGAAGGTGAATGGATGCCTTATTTAACCATCAACTATACTTTGGTCAATACCGATACTGGTGCTAAACAAGAAGGTACCTTCATGCCAATGGTTGCTGGCGATGGTCCACACTATGGCGCAAACATCAAAATGATGGGCGTGGGTAACTACAAATTAACTTATCATATCGATCCGCCGCCAAAAGCTGGTATGCACCGCCACACTGATGAAGAAACTGGAGTGGGTCGTTGGTGGAAACCATTTGATGTAAATTATGAATTTAAATTTACTGGTTTAAAATAATAGTGCTGTAGGGTGGGCTTCTGCCCACCAATTAACAATCAGACATGAAAAAACGGTGGGCTAAAGCCCACCCTACCATTTAAAAATCCTCTTTCTATGACTTATTTTTTCATTTTTGTTCTGCAATCTCTTTTGCCAATTTCGCTTTTACTCGGTGCATTTTGGGCAATTAAAAAAGGCAATATTTCGCCTAAAACGCTTATTTGGCTAAGCCTTATTGGCTTGGCTTTGGGTGTCGTCCTACGACTCAATATTCCTAATGGACAAACCAGCAATCTTATTCTAACCATCGGCTTTTTAATTATCTTTTTACTTTTTGCAATCAGCCAATGGAGCAAATCATCAACCCTTGCCGCATTCTGGCAATTTGCATTAATGCTCATCGCGGGAGCAACTTGGGCAAAAGATCCAAACATCACTGCTCTCACCAACACAGATGTTATTAACACAGATTTTATTTTAAATATAAGTGCGGTCATTTTTGGTGTGATTTTTAGTTTAGCCTCAAGTGCATGGCTCTATTTCTTACTTAGACAGCAACAAAAAACACAAGGAAAATCCACCGCACTTTTTGCACTCAGTTTTTTACTTTTTATCGCTTTAATTCTTCCGCTTGTAGCAGAACTGTTGCTTACCTTGATGAAATTACAACTCATTGAACTCACTAAAGTGCGGTTAAGTTTTGTGGCAAAATCAGGGGAAATCTCCGCTTGGATCAATATCATTTGTGTTGTGTTAATGCTCGTTGTTTTGTGTATTTTTACCATTCAAACACATTCAAAACGTTTAAGAGAAGCAAAAGCTGAAAAAGATCTTATTGAAAAACGCAAAAAATTAGCCTTCGTACAAACATCAAAACGCACCATTTACTGGGGCATATTGGGTATCTTATTTGTCGCTGCAAGCCAACTTTATTGGGAAAAAGTTGCCTCTCAACCGCCACAACTTTCTGAAGCTGTTCCAGTACAACTTAATGACAAAAATGAAGTGCATTTAGCACTAGAGCCACTTAAAGATGGCAAACTTCACCGCTTTGTTTGGATTGCTGATGATGGCAAAGCCGTACGCTTTTTCATTATCAATCGCCAACCAAATAAAGTCAGTATGGCAGCAGTATTCGATGCTTGCCTACTCTGTGGCGATCAAGGCTATGTCATGCAAGGCAATCAAGTGGTCTGTGTTGGTTGTGGTGTGCATCTCTTTATTCCATCTATCGGTAAACCGGGCGGTTGCAACCCTGTACCTATTGAAAATTGGCAACAAACTGAAAATGAAATCGTGATTTCTCGTAAAAGCCTTGAAGATGGCTTGAATCTATTCAGTACGATTGTGGAAATTGAAGTACAAGATCCGATTAGTGGCGCCAAACTCAAAAACACCAAAACTGAATATAAATATAGCCACGAAGGGCATACTTATTTCTTTGAGAACGAAAAAAATCTCGATTTATTCCGCGATAATCCCGACAACTATCTCGGCATTAACAAAAACGACAATCCAAAAGGGGAATAACAATGCTTGCTAGAATGTTATTTCAATCTTGGCGATTTGGTATTAAACGTAAACTGCTCGCCATTATCACTATTTTCTTAGCAGCAGGCTTAGTCTCTGCGCTGCTTGCAGTTTCCATTGATATTGGTGACAAAATGGCGAAAGAGCTGAAATCTTACGGTGCCAATATTTTGGTAGAGCCTGCCAGCAATGCAGCATTGCCTGATGAACTCAGCCATAGTGCTTCATTATCTAGCCAAGATTTTTTAGATGAAAAAGAACTTCCCAACATCAAAGATATTTTCTGGCGAAATAATATCGTAGGTTTTGCCCCATTGCTTTCAGCAAATGTACAAGTGATAAAATCTTCACAAAATTCCACCGCACTTTCAGCCCCAAAAACGATTAATGTACTTGGTACCTTCTTTGATCATAATATTGCCGTACCCGATGAAGATGATTACCACACTGGGCAACGAATCATTAGTCCTTATTGGAAAGTGGAAGGGGAATGGGTTGATGATTTAAACAATGACTTTGGCGAAATCGTCCCTGCACTTACTGGCGAACAACTAGCCAAAAGTAATGATTGGAAAATTGGCGATAAACTTAGCTTAAGTTACACAAATGATAACGGCGAAAGCCAACAAAGTGCGGTAGAAATTAAAGGCATTTTAAGCACCGGTGGAACAGAAGATAATCAGCTTGTGATGCCCCTAAGTACGGTACAAAATTTGCTGAGTTTAGAAGGCAAAGTGCAATCCGTCCGCGTATCTGCCCTCACTGTGCCTGAAAACGATCTTTCCCGTAAAGCACGTGCCAATACTGATGCCTTAGATGCAGAAGCCTATGATCGTTGGTATTGCACCGCTTATGTTTCATCAATTTCTCATCAATTAGAAGAAGCTATTTCTGGCGCAATAGTTCGCCCAATTTGGCAAGTGGCTGCTTCCGAAGGTGTCGTCATTGGCAAAATCCAACTCTTACTGGCGGTAGTTACCTTCGCGGCATTAATCGCTGCGGCAATGGGGATTGCTTCCTTAATGAGCGCAGGAATTATCGAACGCTCAAAAGAAATTGGCTTAATGAAAGCACTAGGCGCTTATCAATGGCAAATTACCTTACTGTTCTACTGTGAAGCAGTATTAAGTGCATTAGTAGGCGGAATATTTGGCTGTTTAGCGGGATGGGGATTAGCCAAATTTATCGGTGCCGCATTATTTGGCGCGCCTCTTGATTTTGCTTGGATCGTCGTGCCTTGTGTTCTCGTGCTCTCCATTCTTATTGCCGTGATTGGCACTTGGTTCCCTGCGCATAAAATCGCTAAACTTTACCCTGTCGAGGTGCTTTATGGCAGAGCATAAAAGCGCAAACACTCAAAGCATGTTCTGGCGATTAATTTTCCGCGCGTTGCGATTACGCCTCCAACGAGTATTCATTATTTTCACCGCACTTACAGTGGGGGCAAGTATCGTCACTGCTATGGCAGCGGTTTACTTCGACATCAACACCAAAATGAGCCAAGAACTCCGTACTTTTGGAGCAAATTTCTACATTGGTTCAGCCGATGGAGGAATGATGAATCAAGCAGAATTAAACGCAATTTTACAAAAAGCACCCGATGGTTTTATCACTGCTGCCAGTCCTTATCTTTATGGCGTCGCACGCAGTGATTTAGAAAAAATTGTGTTAATGGGCGTAAATTTTGATGCCATGCGAATCCTTGCTCCTTACTGGCAAATTACGGGCTCAGCAATCAACGTAAATTTTGACGATCGCAATGCGATGCTCGGGAAAACCCTCGCTGAACGATTACATGTTAAAGTGGGCGATAGCCTACAACTGTCTAAAAATGCCGTAGAAAAACACAGTTTCAACATTAAAGGAATTGTAGAAGCTGGTGATGCGACTGACAATATGCTTATTGTAAATGTTGAATTTGCCCAAAATTGGTTGGATAAAGAAGGCGTAGTAAACAATGCATTACTCAATGTGCAAAATGAGCAAGGTGCCAATACAGTGGATCAATTTGCCGAAAAGATCATGCAACAATATTCTGATTTAACCGCTCGCCCGATCCGTAAAGTTTCCGCCTCAGAAGGACAAATTTTAGAAAAAATTAAAGGCTTAATGGGCTTAATTTCCCTTGTGATTTTGGTGCTTGCAACCTTATGTGTGAATACCACCTTAATTGCCATTGTCGGCGAACGTTCCAAAGAATTTGCCTTACAGAAAGCACTAGGCGCAAAAAAATTAGACATCATTCGCCAAATCAGCACTGAAATTTTAATTATCGCGTTTTGTGCGATTATTATAGGACTTGGCTTGGGTTATTTATTAGCTCAAGTATTGGGAATAACCGTATTCAAATCTTATATTGATATGCGATTACCAGTGTTACCAATTACGATTGTACTTTCGTTATTAGTGGCATTTGTGGCTGTTATTATTCCAACACGTCGAGCATTGAGTATTAATGTAGCGAATGTGTTGAAGGGTGAGTAAAAGTGAAATGCTTATAAATTAGATAATAAAAGAGAAAAACTATGACCAACTTTGTAATAGAAACCCAACATTTATACAAACGCTTCGGGCAAGTTACCGCGCTGGAAGATATTAATATTCAAATCAAACAAGGGGAATTTGTTGCGATTATGGGGGCATCAGGCTCCGGTAAAACCACGCTGATGAATATTTTAACGGGCTTAGATACTGCTAGTGAAGGTAAAGTGATTTTGGATGGCGTTGATGCAGCCCAATTAGATGAAGTCGGTCGCCAACGTTTCCGCGCAGAAAAAATTGGATTAGTCTTTCAACAATTCCATTTAATTCCTTATTTGACCGCACTTGAAAACGTGATGCTGGCACAACATTATCACAGTGTGATTGATGAAGCATCTGCCAAAGCTGTATTGGAACAAGTAGGTTTAGGTCATCGTATTGATCATCGCCCAAGCCAACTTTCAGGCGGTGAGCAACAACGTGTTTGCATTGCGCGAGCGTTAGTGAATCAACCGCCCGTTATCTTTGCCGATGAACCAACGGGAAATTTAGATGAGCAAAATGAATCTTTAGTGCTAGATTTGCTCACAAAACTTAATCAACAAGGACGCACCATTGTAATGGTGACGCATAATCCAGAATTGGGTGAACTCACCGATCGTGTTATTTATTTACATCACGGAAAATTTGTAAAGGAAGAAAATCATGCGAACAAATAAACTATTGAAATTATTTGCCATAAGTGCGGTTATTTTTGGCGCCGTTTCTTGTAAAGATGAAGTTGCCTCAGTAGGGCAAAAAGCACCTGATATTGCCGCCTATGATCTTCAAGGCAATCCTGCAAACCTTGAGAATTGGAAAGGCACACGCTTACTTATTTTTTGGTCAGAAACTTGCGGACGTTGTATCGCAGAGTTAAAAGAATTTGAAAAACTCGCAGAAGAGAATCCAGGAAAAGTTTCACTTATTGCGATTAATGTGGATAGCGATAAAATGGACACCAAAGCCGTCGTGGCTAAACGTGAACTTCATTTGCCTGTAATTAAAGATCAAATGAAAATTACCGCTGAACGTTATCAACTTGTCGGCACGCCAACTTCTTTTGTCATTAGCCCTGAAGGAAACATTCAAGCTAAATATGAAGGCAAAATTCCCGAAGACGATTTAACTAAATTATTTAAAGGATAATCCATGAAAAGAATTTATACTACTCTACTCTCTTTAAGCTTGCTCACGGCCAGCCAACTTGTATTGGCTGATGTAAATACGGAACAAGCTGAAAATTTTTATAAACGAACCTGTGCCACTTGCCACGGGAAATCTGCTGAAAAATCAGCATTGGGACAATCCCAAATTATCAATACGCTAAATTCAGAGGAAATTTACACCGCACTTTCTGATCGTAAAAGTGGAAAAATACAAGGTGCAGGCAACATGGTAAAAAGCAGATTAAGTGAAGAAGAGATAAAAATGCTGTCTGAGTTTGTGCCGACATTGAAAAAATAAGTAAACAAAAATGCGGTCAATATATTGACCGCACTTTTATCACAATCCAACATTATCTTTAATCCGTTCAGCAAACATACCGATGCTCAACGCAAAATAATTAGATTTATTCCAATCCAAAATAGTACGGAAATTATTTGAAACTAAAAACGCTCTGCCCGCTTCGCGATCAGGGCGAACTAACCAAAGCTGAGCATTTTCAAGTGTACTTAATTTTGCTTGCTCTTGTGGAGAGGCACTTTTTAATATTAGCCCCATAGCTTGCCAATCTTTTAAAGAGCGAGCTTTATTGCTTTCTGTGCCAGAATAACTCAAATCAATAGGTTGCGTAAGCATCACCTCTACGCCCCAAGGCAAATTATTATCCCAGCCTACTGTATGCAAATAATTGGCAATAGAAGCAAAAGTATCAAACTGGTTTTTCCAAATATCTTTTACGCCATCATTATTTCCATCAGCCGCATAACGTAAGAAAGTGCTTGGCATAAACTGAGTTTGTCCCATTGCGCCCGCCCACGAACCTAACATACGTTCACGTTGAATATGATCTTTTTCAAGCATTTTCATGGCTGAGATAAATTCTTTCGTAAATAATTTTTCTCTACGACCTTCAAAAGCCAACGTTGCCACTGCAGAAAGTACATCATATTTGCCTTGATAATGCCCGAAACTGCTTTCCATTCCCCATAACGCAAGCAAATACTCCTGCTGAACACCATATTTTTGGCTTGCTTTTTGCAATGGCGCTTGCACTTCCCAGTAACGCTCACCCGCGACATTCACTTTATTTTGAGTTAGCACTCTATTGAGATAATTGCTCGTTCCATTAGGATTAGCCACTGGAGGGGAGTTAGGATCTCTTTTACGAATTTTACCCGCTTGTTCACGATCTAAATCCACTGCCTTTTGCATATAAAGAATATTATTTTGAGCATTTAATACTGATAATGACACACCTTCAGCGGCGGCTTTACCTTTTAAAAATTGAACATAATCATTAAAATTTTCTGGCGTTCTTTGCTTAGTATAACTGGTGCTATTAACCACTGGCTTAATATCAGACGAACTAGAACAGCCAACTAAAAAAAGTGCGGTCGATAATGCAGAAATTTTAAATAAAATATTTAACTTCATCGGATTTCCTATTTACGTAAAAAAGTTAGATAAAGGTTTTTCAATAACGAGGTTGGCAATAAACGAGAACCAAAACGCAATGCAAAAGTAAATAATCCAGATAACAATCCTTGAATTCCCAAACGATATTTTAATTTGAACAAACGCCATTCTGCTTTGGCTTGATTGACACCACGGCGACGACTTACCATACCATTTCCGACTCGTGCATAAACTAAAATATCTGGCAAATTCGCCACATATAAACCTTGTGCGACAAGTTTGATCCACAAATAATAATCTTCTTGAAGATCTTCATATCCACCACAATTAATGACCGCACTTTTTTGATATGCCACCGTCATGTGATTAAACGGACAACGTTTTTGCGTGAATTTGATAATTTCTTGAGCCGACGTTGGCACATTACGATATGCCACAATATCATTGATATTTTCACCAAATTCAGCAATTTGTCCGCCAAAAATGATGGTTTCAGGATACTTTTCAATAAACGCCACTTGCTTTTCAAAACGATCAGGCACGCAAATATCATCGGTATCCATACGGAACACCCAGTCATAAGCACAATGCAATAAACCCTCGTTTAAGGCTTTGCCTAAGCCTTGATTTTGCGGCAATTTAACTAATTTTAATGGCAGTTTTGTTTCAAATTCTGTCACAACGGATTCTAATTCTGGCGTTACTGCGCCATCAAAAACCAATACAATTTCATCAGCTTGACGAGTTTGTGCCACAAGACTTTCAAAACACTCCCGCAAGAATTGAGGATTTTCCTTAATATATAAGGACATTAGGACTGAAAATTTCATTTTATTTTCCTACATAAACCGTTTTAAATTAATGGCTAATTTTGGCGAAATTAAAATAACCAACGTAATAATGAATTGTTTAATGCTTTTTGTTTTCTTAAAAATATCAAAATAATATTTTGCCGCTTTACGCGATAAATTCATGATATAGGGATAAGCCAAAATATAGCTCGCGTTAATATCAAAATTACGAGCTTGCTCTACCGTTTTCACATAATGCTCGCGAATATAATCAATGGCTTTTTGCGTGTTGGTAGTATCCGTAGACACACTTGAACGTTTGGTATGGAAAGTACAATAAGTCAGTGGCTCATTAATTTTATAAGGGGTAAAACTTGGCTCTTGTAGCAGTTTTAATAAGAAATCATAGTCTTCCAAAGAACGAAGTGCGGTGGATAATCCGCCTATTTTTAAAAACGTCTCTTTTTTAATCGCAACCATTGGCATGCCACCAATCTTATTGGCTAACAAAATACGTTCTGTCGAGATTTCTTGGGGTTCAATCGGTTGAGTCACATAAGTAAACCATTCATTGACCATTTCACACTTAGCTGGATGATAAATAAAATTAATGTCTGGATTTTGCTCAATAACTTGTAACACTTTTTCACATTTTTCTGGCATAAAACGATCATCATCATCGAGAAACAGCAACCAATCTCCCTTTGATGCACGCGCGCCAATATTACGACTTTCTGCCGCACCTTGATTCGTTTCATTACGAATCACTGTAACTGGAAAAGAATAGCTTTCCTCAACGACGACTTTCTCTTTGGAGCAATCATCCACAATAATCACTTCAAAATGAGTCGATGTTTGTTGAGTTAAACTTTCTAATAAAGCTGGCACTTCTGTTTTTCGATTATAAGAAGGCACAATAATGCTTAACATAATTCCTTCCTTTAATTAGCCAAATTTTTCTTTATCGCAAAGATTTTTTTCAATGGATATTTCATTAATTTTTTAAACAAATTATTGGATAAAGATCCACGGATACTTTCTAAATTGCTTATCAATACAGGATTTTCAATTACCATGAGAGGGCGAACCACTTTATTTCTTATATTAAAATCCTGTTCGAATAGTAAAAAATCATCCGCTAACCAAAATGGTTTATTTTGGGAAATTTGCTGGATAAATCTTCTTGCAGCTGATTTTTTAATAAGATAGCCCACCGTGCCCGCAAAATAACTTTTATAAGGAAAAGCGTAATTTACATTGCCTGTTTTTTTGCATAAAAAAGAAAAAGTTGTCGGATAATTAATTTCTAAATCAGCATCATTGAAATCATTAATTTTTGACTGCCCAACCAACACAATTTCAGACTCAAGTTTTTCTGATAAAAGTGCGATTAAATTTTGCTGAAAATCTGAGTGGAATAAAGCATCGTCTTCACAGACTAACGCATAGCTATCTTCATCGATGTCATTGTCTTCAACAATTTTTTGGTACACAGAAAGATGGCTTAATGTACATCCTATTTCGCCCTTAGTCACATTACGTCCATAATGTGTCTTAAATTGTTCAACATTAAAAATAGCAGCTAATTCATCCCAATCTTTTTGCATGGTATTAATGGCAGAAAAAATTTGGAAATCCTCAGTATTTTTTTGAGAAAAGAATAATTCCCGACGTTGAATATCTTTATCTAAAGAGATCAAATATTTTTTTAACATACAATTATTCCTTATAAAATCGATTTCCATTCTTCAATAATTTTCTCAATGCCATAATCTTTACTCATTAAACAAGATTTGTCTGACATCTGTTGATAAAGTTCAGGATTATTCATTAATAAATCTAAACCGTTAACCATTTCTTCAATATTATTTTTTTCACAAAGAAAGCCATTTTCTTTATGTTCCACTAATTGCTTTACACCAGGAGAACAATTAAAGGCAACAATAGGTAAGCCAAATGCCATTGCTTCAATAACAACTAAAGGCAAGCCTTCTGTTTGTGAAGGTAAACAATAAATTGAACTGCTTTCATAATAAAAAGCGACATCATTGGTACGAGGAATAAAATTAACTGAATCTTCAATATCCAATGCTTTAGCAAGATTTTTTAAATTCTCTTCTTCCTCACCCGATCCCACTATTTTTAGATTCCAATCGGGGTGATTTTTTGCCAAAACATGCCAGGCCTTTAATAAATAATCAAAACCTTTATAAGAAAATAAATGCCCTACAGATAAAATAGTTTTATTTTCCCATTTTGCTAATTTATTTTTTGGCAAAAGCGTATTTGGATTAGAAATACTGATTATATTGTTCGTTTTAAATTTTTCTTGCCACAGCGTTTTTTCTGATTCGGTTAATGTAACGATTTTATCACATCTTGTTGAAGCTAAATATTTACCGAGTGTGCGAACTAAACGATTGCCAGTAAAGTTAAAAGAATAATGCTCCCATAAAATATGCTTTACATGTAAATTGACCAACGCCAAAGCAGAAAAGAGCATAATCGCACCATCAACCACAATTAAGGTATCTAGCTGCAATTCTTTAACCGATTCTCTTAATTTTTTTGTGATAGAAAAATAATCTTTTTTCAATGAATAGGGCAATTTATTCATTGCGTAAATATTAATTTTTTCATCGACTTGGAAAAAAGGCTTGTTACCTCCAATGCTAATAAAAGAAACATCATATCCCTGTTTAGCAAGAGCATTAGCAACATTAATGGAAACACGCTCCGTTCCACCCGCACTTTCGATATTCATAATAAAGAAACCGATTTTTTTCATCTTAAATTTCCTTATAAATCGTTAATCCCAGGTCTGGAAATGAATCGTAACAGAATTGCCATCTTGGAATACTCGTTCTAATAAAACGGATTTCTACATTAGGATGACTTAATAAATTAAACGCAACAGAACTGAAGAACGTATAAATAATAACCTTTTTATTCGATAAATTCTTAAATACGTAATCTTCAAAAATAAGTTCTGATTCAACATAATTTACCCCATCCACTCGGTAATCTTCTGCTGGATGAGGGAAATAATAGTCAAAAGGAATCTGATCCTTTAATTTTTTTATTAATGAGATGTTTTCTTCTTTTGTATTTAACAATGGTTGCCCGATAAAAAACGAGACTTCGCCATCTATCTCACCATCTACTTTATTATCCCATAAGGAAATAGGTTCAACATTGGGAACAATATTTTTATAATTAGGATAAACTGTATAATGTTTTTTTATTTTGTTAAATAATTTATTCACACTATATTTATCGCCAATAAAGGCTTTAATCAGTTTATATTTAAATGTATCAGGCTCTCTCAATAAATTAGGGTGTGGGAAAATATTATCTGAACCATCATCAAAGGTATAAAGCTCTTTAAATGAAACATGACTAAGATAAGTTTGTAGCCATAATGAATTAAGATTGGCGAGAAAAACCTTATCAAAACTTTTATGCGTAATTTTATTCTTAAGCTGGCGCATTAACTTGAGAGAATCGAAACCTTTTAGATCTTTTCCCGTATCAATGTTCACCGAATCACTACAAACTTCCGCTAATTTACTCGCGTACAAGGTTCTTTTTTTATCCCATACACCACCAAACATGACGCCAAAGAATTGCTCGTTAGGATGTAATTCAATTATTTTTCTCGCAATTAATACTTGCAATGGTGTGCAACAAAGAATGAGATTCATAGGGTTTTACTCACTTTAGATGTCATAAAATAAAGAATAGGAATAATGGAAAGCGAACCAATAATTCCAGCATAAGGGATATATTTAATTTCTGTAAAAGTTAAAGCCACAAGGCTCGCTACATAAATGATTGTAGATAAAACGGAACATTGGGAAATCAGTTTATTTTTCCCATAATAGAAAAGATAATTAACTAAAATCAAATAAGGAATACTTAATGTGGTCGAAATTAAAAATAAAATAAAATAATATTTCGTTCCCACAAATTGGCTACCTAAAATCCAAACTAGCACATCTTCAGGAATAATCCACATGATTAAAGCAGGAATAGGTATCAACAAAAATGAAAATAACGCCCATTTATGTAACTGTTGAATCACTAATTTTTTTTGTTTTAAGGCTTCATAAAAATAGGGAATGATCGCTTTATTAAGTGCTTGAATAGCAATAGAAACCACCAAAGCAAGTTGAGCCCCCATGGCATAAAGCCCTAAATCTGTTTCACTGAATTTATGATAAATAAAAATACGGTCTAACTGCCCTTTTAAGAAAAAGCTCGCATGATGCAAAATGAGCGGTAATCCAAATCCTAAAATATAAAATAATGCAGATTGATAATGTTTAAATTGATATTTTTTAGATGTCGCACTCTTTCTGTAAAGAAAATAAGAAAAAAACCAGACAACTAAATTGCTCAATAAAATTGCCAAAATTCTTTTTTCAACAAGATCATTTTGATAATACTCAAGCAATACGACGGTAAATACCGCTCCAGTAATAGTGAGTGAAAATTGAATAAAAGCATAGGACCAAGCCTTTTTCTGGCATTGTCTTACACTTAGCTGAACATTTAAGAAAGATTGAAAAATTGAAGAAAGTGCGGCATAAAATAATATTTCAGACTGAGCAATCCAACAGCCAATTAGAATAATACAGCCAATTATCGTGGTATAAGCATAGCCGGTATTCACCACTAAATTTAATGAACGTTTTCCGTAAAAATAAAAATAACGGGAAATTGCGCCCTCTTGAGTTAAAGAAACCACAATCAAAAATAAACTTAAAAAAGTTTGATAATAAGAAAGTGATCCATACCCTTCTACGCCCAATTTACGCGATAAATAAGGCAAAAGTAAAAAAGGAACTAACTTTGACGATAATTCCCCAACAAGGTAAATGACACTGTCTTTAAAAACTTTCATAAATATAACCGCACTTTTGATGAATTCGAGCGTTTGTTTATCAAAAAATAAGGGGCTTATTTTAACAAAATCAACATAGACAAGCTATGACTAATCATTATAATGAAACCGCTCTATATCAAGGATCTTATCTATGTTGGAACTAGGAAAACTTCTTACCGCACTTATCGCGCCACCTCTCAATACCTTTGTATTACTGATTATTGCAGCAATTTTTTATCGTGTTCATTTCAAAAAATTAGCCAAATTTATTGCGTTTATCAGTTTCACTTGGCTTTATGTCATGAGTGCACCTTTTACTGGTTTATTGCTAACAGATAATGATGACACTCCAGCCCTTACCCTAGACGACTATAAACAAGCTCAAGCCATCGTCATATTAGGCGGAGGATCTTACCCCACTAAAGAACTTTATGCAGAAACGGCTTCTGGTGCACCGCAACTAGAACGTTTACGTTATGCGGCATTTTTACAAAAAGAAACGGGCTTACCTATTTTAACCACGGGCTATTCTTTGATAGGCATTTCTGAAGGCGATTTAATGGCAAAAGAACTTAACCAATTCTTTAATGTGCCAACGCAATGGATCGAAAATAAAGCCCGTAATACGGAAGAAAATGCCAGTTTCACTAAAAATATTTTAGTGAAAGATAATATTCAAAAAATCATTCTAGTAACAAATCAATGGCATATGAAACGAGCCAAATACCTTTTTGAAAAACAAGGATTTAATGTACTTCCGGCTGCAGCGGCAAGCTATGGCAGCAAAGGAAATCTATCTGCAAAATCTTTTGTTCCTGACTTAGGTGCGTTAAATAGCAATATGGTTTTATTAAAAGAGTGGATTGGTTATTGGAAAGCCCATTACGCACAATAATTTGCTTATAAAAACGAATCTTCTTTGATGAAAATCACAGCTTGCACATATATTTTCGGTTACCATAAAAATCACTCAATTTGATGTAGAGAATAAGTTATGAACGGAATCGAATTACGCATTAAAGGCAAAGTGCAAGGTGTGGGATTTCGCCCTTTTGTGTGGTTATTAGCAAATGAATATGGCCTAAAGGGCGATGTAAATAATGATGGGCAAGGAGTATTAATTCGATTTGTAAATCCAGAAAAAGATGCGCTTACACATTTTTTAAAAGATTTACAGGAAAAACTACCGCCTTTAGCACTGATCACAGATATTCAACAATGTGAAAAACACTGGGAAAATCTACCGCACTTTGCTGAATTTGTAATCCGAGAAAGCGAAAACAATGCGATGGACACACAAATTGTGCCTGATGCCGCCACTTGTCCTGCTTGCGTAGAGGATTTATTCAATCCTGAAAATCGTCGTTATCACTATCCTTTCACTAATTGCACCCATTGCGGGCCTCGTTTTACAATCATCAAAAAAATTCCTTATGATCGTAAAAATACATCGATGTCGGATTTTCCTTTCTGCCCAGATTGTGAACATGAATATAAAAGTCCAGCAGATCGCCGATTTCATGCCCAACCTAATGCCTGCCCAGTTTGCGGCCCGCATATTTGGTTACAAGATAGCGAACATCAACTTGCAACACATCAAACAGCCTTAAAACAAACTGCACTTTTGCTAAAAGAAGGAAAAATTTTAGCAATCAAAGGGATCGGCGGTTTTCATTTGGCTTGTGATGCACAGAATTTCGATGTGGTTCAATTACTGCGAGATCGTAAACATCGTCCAAGCAAACCTCTTGCCGTAATGGTGCCAAGTTTAGATTTTTTACAAAATTTAACAGAAACCGAAATCAAATTACTCACTAGCACAGCTGCACCAATCGTTTTGTTACAAAAAAATAAGGTGTCCAGTCTCGCAGAAAATATCGCCCCGAATCTAAATGAAATTGGGGTGATGTTACCGAGTAATCCATTACAGCATTTGCTTTTACGTGAAATCAATCAACCGCTCGTCATGACATCTGCCAATCCTAGTGGTGAGCCACCTGTTTTAGATAACGAAAGTGCGGTGAAAAAATTAAATAATTTGGCAGATTTCTATCTTTGCCATAATCGCGATATTTTGCAACGCGCTGATGATAGCTTAGTGAGAGCCTCTTTTGATGGCGTGGAAACGCTACGCCGAGCACGTGGCTATGTTCCTGATGAAATTCTATTGAAAACAGAAAATACAAAAAATATCTTAGCGTTGGGTTCTGATCTTAAAAATACATTTTGCCTATTAAAACAAAATAAAGGCGTTGTTAGCCAACATATTGGTGATGCCGCCAATGAGCTTGTGCAACAACAATTAGAAAATAATATCGACTTATTTTGTCAAATTTATCAATTCAAACCGGATTTAATTGCGGTGGATGCTCACTCAGGTTATTTTTCATCAAAAACGGGGAAAAACCTCGCACAAAAATTATCGGTACCCTATGCGGAAGTGTTACATCATCACTCACATATTGCTGCCGTATTGGCAGAACATCATTGTCATGAAAAAGTCATTGGTCTTGCTTTAGATGGAATTGGAATGGGGGATAACGGGCAACTTTGGGGCGGTGAATGTTTATTAGTGGATGGCGAACAATCTCAACATTTAGGTGGATTGCCTGCCGTTGCTTTGCCTGGTGGCGATCTTGCGGCAACTCAACCTTGGCGTAATTGGCTTGCTCATCTGCAAAAATTTGTACCCAATTGGCGTGAAATTGCGGCTAAAACTTGTTCCGAATTACCTTGGGAACCACTCTCCAATGCTATTGAACGTAATCTTAATTCTCCCCTTATTTCATCGGCTGGGAGATTATTTGATGCGGTAGCTTATGGGTTAGGTATTGTGGGTGACAAACTCTCTTGGGAGGGAGAGGCAGCTTGTTATTTAGAAGCGCTGGCCACACAATCTGACTTTATCAAAGATGAAAAAAGTGCGGTCAATATTCACGTTAAAATGCCAATCAAAAATAATCAATTGGATTTAGCCACATTTTGGCAAAATTGGTTGGATTACAATGATTCCAAAGAAAACAAAGCATTTATTTTCCATTATGCGCTGGCAAAAGGTTTTGCTGAATTAGCTCGTCAGCAAGCTAAACGCCACAATTGCAAAACCATTGTACTTTCAGGCGGTGTAATGCATAACCAATTATTACGTCGTTTATTGAAACAAGAGCTTGTGGAATTTAATGTGTTAAGCGCACATCAATATCCAATGGGAGATGGCGGATTAAGTCTAGGGCAAGCAATGATCGCATCAAGATTATCTGGCTAATGCCAAATTCATTTTAGCAAATGTTGCTTATTAACATATAAAAAAACGATCGCAAGTTAAGCGATCGTTTTTTATGAATGAAGGCAATTACAATCGAGTAATTTCGCCTAAATCGCCCCCATCCTTCAAAAATTCATAGAAAAATTCTACCGCACTTTTTACAGCTTCACTCATCGGAAAACCAAAGGAAACAAGATCGGGCTGGATACCAATAAAAATAACCTCAGGAATATCTTCCTCTAATTGCTCGATTAAAAAATTAAGTGGCAAATTATGCGTGCTGACGAAGAACATTTCTGCAATGAGTTCTTTATCGATAATACGAATTTTACCAACGGGCAGTTCCATTTCTGTTGCATCAAAGATAATTAAACGCTTTGGTTTCATGGCCCGGATCTGATGCACAAGATTTTCTGGTGCTGAACCACCATCAAGTGCGGTCCAATTTGGCAACGGATTTTCACTACAAAGCTGAGCAAGATAGGGGCCAGCCCCATCATCGCCCATCATTGTGTTACCAACAGTTAGAATTACATTTTCATTCATCACGACGTTTCACCATAATATACATCACAGGTTCACGCTGGATGGAAGCAAGCGTGTCCATTAAAATATCGACCCATTTTTGATGTTCCGATGAAAAATTGACTCTATTTTCATCAAGTGCCTTAGCCAATAAATTTACATGACTTGAATCAATCACAATTTCACCAAATTTCATTAAGCCCGCAAACTTACGTTTTGCATCCCCTTCAGGGAAGGTATCGACAAAACGTTGGTAATCGGCATAATCACAAATTAGTAATTTTTTAAAGCAGTCAATCACGCCAACATGGTGACCAATCGCAAGAGAATAATACATTACTTGCTTGGCTTGCTCTGGGACTTGCTCATCGTTTTCAACAAAACGCTCATTGAGTAAATAGAAAAAAACTTGGGTTGTCATGGTACGTCCTATAAAACTTGTAAAGTAATTTCTTCGCTAATCAATACTGCCAAATCTCCCCTTACCCCTCTTTGCTAAAGAGGGGGATTCTTCTTTAGCAATAAAGTACTTCTCTCTCATTTTAATTTTCTGTTGTTAGTGCAGAAAACTAGATTGAAATCGACCGCTCTTATTCCTCTCTTTTCCAAAGAGAGGATTCTTCTTTAGCAAGAAAGTATCTTCTCTCTCATTTTAGTTTTCTGTTGTTAATACAAAAAAACAGATTGAAATTGGCCGCTCTTATTCCTCTCTTTTCTAAAGAGGAGATTCTTCTTTAGTAATAAAATATCTTCTCTCTCATTTTAATTTTCTGTTGTTAATGCAGAAAACCAGATTGAAATTGACCGCTCTTATTCCTCTCTTTTCCAAAGAGAGGATTCTTCTTTAGCAATAAAGCATCTTCTCTCTCATTTTAGTTTTCTGTTGTTAATGCAGAAAACTAGATTAAAATCGACTACTCTTATTCCTCTTTTTGCCTAAAGAGAGGATTTTTCTTTAGCAATACAGTATCTTCTCTCTCATTTTAATTTTCTGTTGTTAATGCAGAAAACTAGATTGAAATCGACTGCTCTTATTCCCCTCTTTAGCAAAGAGGGGTAAGGGGAGATTTGGCAGAAATCAAAACGGAGCTATTAGTTTATTTATCAATCGTTAGACTATCCCGAAAACGGCATACTAATTGCATGTAATCGGTTTACGATTTCACTCAAACGAGGATCCGCTTCACGTTCCAAAAATTCGCCAAGGCGAACACCAAATGGAACCTGATCTTTTTCAGACATCATACTCATAAATTGATTAGCAATATCTCCACCTTGTCGATAGCCCGCCAAACGACGCGCTTCACGTTCTAATTCCACGCGTAAATCTAATGGAATATTTGGGAAACGTAATTTAGCCTCAGCATTAGGATCGGCAATTTCTTGTTTACCTTTGAGTTTTTGATCAAGTAAACCAAGTGCCATTGCAAAACCATAAATAGTCGCCGCTGGAGTTGGAGGACAACCGGGAATATACACATCAATTGGTACAATTTGATCGCTACCGCCCCACACGCAGTACAAGTCATGGAAAATACCGCCACCACAACCGCACGCTCCATAAGAAATACAGATTTTTGGATCGGGTGCAGCTTGATAAGCACGCATTGCCGGTGTACGCATTGCACGAGTTACCGCACCAGTAAATAATAAAATATCCGCATGGCGAGGTGATGCAACAACCTTAATCCCAAAACGTTCTGCGTCAAAGGTTGGTGTAATGGTACTAAAAATTTCAATTTCGCAACCATTACAACCGCCACAGTCAACACGGTAAACATAAGCGGAACGTTGAATATTTTTCAACAAAGTTTGTTTCATTTTCGCAATGTTTTCATCCACGCTAAATGGCGTTGAAATACCATTCACGGGCATTGGGATTTGTGTGTTCATCTTGCAATCTCCCTAACGTGATCAAATAATGCCAATTTCACGCGCATATTGGATTCCATATCGGCGGTTTTTTCCAAACTGTTTTGGCGTTTACAGGTTGGGCAAGTGTTGAGCACCGCTAATTTATGTTTTACCAGTTCATCGTTATCCAACGTTTGTTTGAATAAATCCACGGCATAATTGAGTTCTTTATGAGAAACAAAAGGTTGGCCACATTGATGACAAATCGTTGTAGTAAAGGTTGTTTCTTGATAAAGATCCTGTTTATTGCTAACTGATAATTCAAAATCTTGGCTTAAACGAATCGCTTTTGTTGGGCAAACTTCTTCACAACGGCCACAGAAAATGCAGCGGCCTAAAAATAATGACCAAGTACGTTCGCCTGTTTCTGGATCGGTACGCATGGTAAGCGCATTAGCTGGACATGCCATTGTACAGGCTGCACAAACAATACATTGATCAGAGTTCAGTTCTGGTTTACCACGGAAATCAGGATCAACTTCATAGGGTTTAAACGGATATTTAGTGGTAACATCCCCTGCATTTAATACGGTTTTAAGTAATTTAAACATTGTGCGCCCCCTATTTTAATGGTGAATTTTTACGTTCAATGCCGTAGCGTTCGATTTCTTTGTAAGAAACCGTTTGTGCTTTGCGTTTACGTACATCCACCACTGTCACACGGTCAGTACAAGAATAGCAAGGGTCAAGGCTACCAATGATAAGTGGCGCATCTGATACCGTATTGCCACGCAACATATAACGTAAAGTTGGCCAGTTTGCATAAGTCGCTGCACGACAACGCCAGCGATATAATTTTTGGTTATCGCCAAGCATTGACCAGTGAATGTCTTCACCACGCGGCGCTTCCGTGATACCTAAGGCAAAACGTCCTGGAGTGTAATTGAAACCTTCCGTGATAATCGCACCAGTAGGCAAGTTATCCACCATATAATCAATGATATTCATGGATTCAAACACTTCATTTACCCGCACTTTCACACGAGAAATCACATCGCCACCTTGTTCGGTGAACATATTGAATGGTACATCGCCATAGCCAGAGAAGGGGTGAATTTTACGCACATCACGTGCGAAGCCGGAACCTCGAATCATCGGTCCGACCGGGCTAAAATCACGCGCAACTTGACGATCAAGCACTCCTACGCCCACAGTACGTTGTTCCATATTTGGCGTATTGAGTAAAATATCTACCAAAGTTTTAAGCTCTTCACGCATTTCTGCAATAAGCTTAATGCATTGTTCACGTTGGTGTTTCAACATATCACGGCGTACACCACCGATTAAGTTAATACCATAGGTTTTACGCGCACCAGTAAGCACTTCTGCAAGTGTCATAGATTTTTCACGAACACGGAAGAATTGCATAAAGCCAGTATCAAAACCAGTAAAGTGGCTAGATAAACCTAAGTTCAATAAATGACTGTGCAAGCGTTCCACTTCCAATAAAATTGCACGAATCCATTGTGCACGTTCAGGAATTTGAATACCTAACGCATTTTCGACTGAGTTAGCATAAGCAACACTATGGGTAAAACCGCAGATACCGCACACACGGTCAGCCAAGAAATTGACCTGATCGTAATCCATTCGGGTTTCTGCCAATTTTTCCATACCACGGTGTACATAGAATAAACGGTAGTCCGCATCAATAATATCTTCCCCATCTACAAACAAACGGAAATGTCCCGGTTCATCTGATGTAATATGGAGAGGACCGATAGGCACAATACGCGCTTCGCCTTTTTCGTTAATAAACTCATAGGTTTCCGTTGCCGTAGTTGGATCAGGACGCAAACGGTAGTCCATCGAATCTTTACGTAATGGGTAAAGATCATCTGGCCAGTCATCCGGTAACACTAAACGACGTTGATCGGGAAGACCGACGGCTTTTAAACCGTACATATCGAATAATTCACGTTCACCCCACACCGCCGCTTTGACTTTCGGTGTTACGGAAGGAAATTCGAGTGTAACAGGATCCACGAGTGCTTTAATCGTCACAAAAGTTTTGACGACACCTTCCATAGAAAGCACGTAATAAACAGCATAATGACCATGAATTGAGCGTTCATCGTTACCAAAAACCAATGGCAACCAGCCTTCATGTTGATAGTAAAGATATTCCACCACATCAGGTAACATATTGGTTTTCACCGTTAAAGTGACTTGATTTGGTGTAGACCACTCCTCATCTAAAATGGTATTCGGAAATTTTGCATTAACGGCTTCAATATAATTTTTGCCGAGCATTTTTACCGGATCGACCGATGTATTTTTAGTTAATTCCATTTTTTCCCCCAATTGTCGATCATTTCGCTAAACTTTGCCAAGGTAAAACTAGCATATCGCCAAAGGACACATGTTCAGATCCAAGCACAATTCCTACCGCACTTTTTAGTAACTGCAAGATTGGCTCTGCAATATGGATACCCATTACAAACATTAACAACAATAGTATGGCCATTGCCGCCAAAGAGACTTTACTGACTTCGCCTGCTTCCACGTTATCAGGTTGTTTGCCAAGCACTGTTTTTAATAGCATTAAGGCAAGCCCTGCAAGCACGATAGTAAGCAAAATTAAGCATAAAATAACTAACCAAGTTTTACCCGCTGTAATCCCTGCGACCACAACACTAAATTCACTAACAAATACGTTAAATGGAGGGATACCGCCCAATGCCAACGCACCACCTGCGAAAAGCACCGCACTCACTGGTGCAACACGCCATAATCCACGCACTTGATTCATATCACGGGTTTTATATTTCAATAGAATATTACCCGATGCACAGAATAATAAGGTTTTCGCAAGACTGTGGTTGATGGTGTGAAGTAAACCTGCAAATACCCCAATTGGGCCACCAAGACCGAAAGCGAAGCTGATTAAGCCCATATTTTCGATACTTGAATAAGCAAGCATACGTTTAATATCAAATTGCACGATGATAAATAACGCCGCCACAAGCACTGAAAGTAAACCAAAAATCAACATTAAAGTTTGTGGAAATTCTGCGCCAACCGCTTTTGAAACTAATGTGTAGTAACGCAACACCACAAGCATTGCACAGTTTAATAACACCGCTGATAAAATTGCACTCACTGGGCTTGGTGCTTCACTGTGTGCGTCTGATAACCAAGTATGCATTGGAAATAGACCGCACTTCGTGCCGAAACCAATCAATACGAAAGCAAATGCGATATACATCAACATTGGGTTTAAACCTATGGCTTGTTGATTCACGGCTGACCAGAAAATCGCTTGGCTTGGATCGGCAAGCACGCCATTTGCATTAGCAAAGGTTAAAAGTGTGCCGTATAAACCGAAAGCGACGCCCACAGAACAGATGATGATGTATTTCCACGCAGCTTCAAGGGATGTTTTTTGTTTGTAAGTACCGACCAAAAACGCAGAGCTTAATGTTGTCGCTTCAATGGCAACCCACATTAAAATCAAGTTATTGGTGATAACTGACACAATCATCGTAAAGAAGAATAAGTGTAAGAAACCGTGGTAATGAGCATAGGTTTTAAAATCAATATGCCCTTCTTCCAATTCTGTGTTCATATAACCGATGGAATACACACCAGCAAGTGAACCCACGACAGCAATTAAGCCTAAGAAAATAGCAGAAAGACTATCAACATACACCCAGTTGTTAAATGCACTGATACTGCCTTTTTCCAACACGCCAGAAATGACTTGTACGGAAAAGAACAACATCAAAATTAACCCGGTAATATGGAATGCGGTACAAACTGTCCGATTTTTTGTTCCGCGTAGTGCAAAGCTTTCAAAAGCGATGACTAAAGGTGCGACTAATAACGCAATTATCCATTGTTCATACATAGCGTTACCCCTTCAAACTCATAAGTTGTTTAGCATCAACAGTGTTGAAAGTGCGGTAAATTTTATTCACCAACACCACCATAATGATGACCGCAAAAATCGCATCGGTGGCAATGCCGATTTCAACTAATTCTGGCGCATTATTGGCAAGTAAAGCCAAAGTTAAATGCGCACCGTTTTCCATTAAACAATAACCGAAAACTTGTTTCACAATATTGCGTTGGCTCACAATACACACTAAACCTAAAAGGAAGTGGCTAAGTGATACTGACAACGCTGGTTTTAAATGTTCAACTAACGGTAAGTCCACTGGAATGACAACAAAGTAACATAAGCAAACGATGATAGATGTGATCGGGATCAACCAAGCGACATTCATTCCTGCAGGAGTTTGACTTTCGTCAATTTTTCGTAAAGAAAAGATTAAAATTCCTGGCACTAATAATACTTTCGTGATGAATGCACTAATGGACCACATATAAAGTTCGTGAGCTTGCATTTCAAATGCCAAATAAACGAATAACACCACCAATACAAGAGACTGTAAGCCATAGCACAACGCGGATTTTTTTGCGGTTTTTGCCATAATGACACAAAGCGATGTAATGATGAGTAAACTTGCTAATACATTGATCATTAACATAATTCTCTCCTTAACCCGCAAGGCCTAACCAATAGGCAGCGATAAAGCTAGAACACACAGACATCACCATTAAAATCACTAAAACAAATGTCATAGAGAATGGCAATGGTTGCGCATTTTGCACGTCTTCAGATGGTTTACCGATAACACATTGACCAAATTTATAAAGCAACCAAACAAATGTTGCCGTAGATTCAATCAACGCAATCACCATTAACCAAGTTACCCATGAATATTCTTGTCCAAGGTCGAAACCTGCGGCAAATAATGGGAATTTGCTGAAGAAACCGTTAAACGGTGGCACACCAGCAATAGCCAATGCGGCAATACCAAATCCTGTACCAACAACAGGCATGGTACGCATAATCCCTTGTAAACGAGGCATTGAACGTGTACCTGTGGCATAGCTCAATGAACCTGCAACCAAGAAGAATAAGCTTTTCGCAAAGGCGTGGTTAAAGATATAAGCAATCGCTGCAACAAAAGCTAATTTAGAACCTAATGCTGCAAGAGAAAGCCCGATGAAAATGTAAGAAAGTTGAGTAATAGTTGAATACGCAAGTAAACGTTTTAAATCTGCTTGTGGCAAGTACATTAAGAAACCATAAATCAATGTAATCATTGCCATCACAATTCCCACTTCACCCACAATGTGAGGAATTTCACCAGCTGACATCACGGAACGAGCGAAAATATAGACGCCCACTTTTACCATTGATGCCGCGTGCAAATACGCACTGACCGGTGTTGGCGCTTCCATCGCATTTGGTAACCAAATTTGCATTGGAAGTTGCGCTGATTTACCCCATGCGGCAAACATCACGCCAAATAACACGATAGTTTTCGCTTCTGGCGCAAGATGTTCTAACGCGGTGATAGAGAATGTGCCAGATTGGCTAAATAAATAAGCCGCAGCAAGATATAAACCTAATGAACCGACGTGAGTGATAATCAACGCTTTCATCGCTGCCGCCATTGCTTTTTGGCTTTGATAATAGCTGATTAATGCCCAAGAACATCCCCCAGTGATTTCAAAGAAAAGCAACTGACCGGCTAAAGTTGATGAATACACCAAGCCTGCCATTGCACCGATGAAGATCAATAAGAAAGCATAAAAACGAGGTAACCCGTTATGCGGATGTTCGCGGTTTTTATCGGTTAAGTAGCCACAAGAATACAAGCAAATTAAGAAACCTAAACCCACAACGGCAAAGGCAATTAATGTACTTACTGCATCTAAGGTCACGCCGAAGATTGCAGTATCACCAAATTTGACTAAATCATAGGTGACAGATTGTGCGCCATTTGCATACCACTGCCCTGCCACAGCAAGTGTGCCAAGGGTAGCAAGTGCGGCAAAAATTGTGGCGATTTTTGGGAAAGATTGTTTGTTCAACCCCACAATAAACGCACCGACAAACGGCAAAATGATTGTAATTAGTGCTAAACGTTCCATATTTCCTCCTTACAATCCTGTGAAGTAAAACACAAACGCCAACACTGAAATGCCGAAACCGACCACAGTTAAACGTCCTGTTAGCATAAAGCGGGTACGTGCCAATGTGTTTTCAAACACACATGCGGCGATAAATACCACGAGCAATTTCACAAAGAAAGAAACGATACCTAAAATAACCGCACTTACCGTGAACTCTTGTGCTGCACCGAATGGGAAAAGCACGCTCACAAAGATAGAGGCAACCACCATTGATTTTAAACTCAAACCGACTTTCAATAAGGCGAAAGAAGGGCCTGAATATTCAGTAAGTGGGCCTTCTTGAAGTTCTTGTTCTGCTTCAGCTAAGTCAAATGGAATTTTACCCATTTCAATAAAGATCGCAAAAGCCGCGGCAACTAAGGCAATTACTGTTGCTACAGGATATTGCCAAGGTTGGCTAGAAAGTGCGGTGCTAATTACTGCAAAATTCGTAGAACCTGCAATTAAAGCAATCACAATGAATGCCAACATTAAGATAGGTTCAACAAGTACGCCTAAGGTCACTTCACGGCTTGCACCTAAACTTGAGAACGTACTGTTAGAATCCAAACCCGCAATTGAGAAGAAAAAGCGGAATAACGCGAACAAATAAATAACGGTGATTAAATCACTGCCTGCCCCAAAAGGTGAGTAATGAGTAAACATGGGTAAACTCATCGCAACCACCATGACTGTGCTAATTAACACATAAGGCATAACACGAGATACCCAACCCGCATTATCTGGCCAAATATTTTGACGCGTCATTAATTTTGCAATGTCGCGATAATCTTGTAACAAGCCCGGGCCACGACGAGATTGAATACGAGCCCGAATCATCCGTGAAATGCCTGAAAAGAGCGGTGCCAAAGCGAGAAGAATTAACGCTTGCACAATGGCTAAAAAGAACATTCCAGCGGAAGTGGAAATTTCTGAAGGTAATGAAATCATAATTTCCTCCTACATCAACGCAATGGAAAGCAATAACACAACCAAGGCAATCACGAAGTACACGCAATAAACGCGGAAGTCGCCTTGTTGTAGCCATTGAATTTTACGACCTAACCATGGGATAAAATGCGCAATCGGCATTGTTACTTTTTCTTCCCAGAATGGTTCTGTTTTGGTCGCACCTGAAATTAATGCATTGATACCTTTTGCACCAGCAGGCGCAGGATCAAGCACTTGACGCAAGGTATAAAGTGGCTTGAAGATGATACGAAGCGGACGAGTAAAACTACCCGCAGAGGCTGCCATATCCATTTCATAAGCATAACCACAAGCCCAAGGATTGCCTTTGGCACGATCTAACATACGATTGCCTTTGGTATAAGCGTAATACATAAACGGCAACACAAAGAATGCAATCAACATAATGCTCACCATTGGTGTAGAAAGCACCGTATTCGGTGTATTGCTTGCTACCACTACGCCATTTTCAGCTAAATTAAGCATTTCATTATGAGAAAGTGCGGTTGCAATATTGGCAATAATTGGGGTTACCACAGAAGCGCCCACGCCTAAAAGTACGCAGAATAATGCTAAGATTGCCATTGCAATCACCATTGGTTTTGGCACTTCGCGTGCATGTGCTGCTTTTTCGCTGCGTGGTGCACCACCAAAGCTAATACCATACACTTTCACGAAACAAAGTGCGGCAAGCGCACCTGTTAAGGCAAGCATAATGATTGCAACAGGGCCAGCAATGCGTAATACCACATCATTGTGTTGGCTTAGGCTGAATAAAGATTGATAAGTAAACCATTCACTCACAAAACCATTAAATGGTGGTAATGCAGAAATTGCCATGGTACCAATCAAGAAACAGAAAGCAGTAAATGGCATTAATTTGCCAAGTCCGCCCATTAGATCCATATCTTTTGAATGTAAACGGTACATCACAGAACCCGCACCCAAGAACAACAAGCCTTTGAATACCGCATGGTTAAGTAAGTGATATAAACCGCCAAGCAAACCGACAATAGCAAGTACAGGATTATGGATTGCCATACCAATCATACCGACACCTACACCCATCATAATAATGCCGATGTTTTCTACGGTGTGATACGCCAAAAGTTTTTTGATGTCATGTTCTGCTAAGGCATAAAGTACACCAAGCACAGAAGAAACTGCGCCAAAAGCAAGCACAATCACACCAAACCACATATTGTGTGCGCCAAGTAGATCAATACCAACTTTGATGATCCCGAAGATACCGATTTTAACCATCACACCAGACATCATTGCAGAAGCATGAGAAGGTGCAGCTGGGTGAGCTTTTGGTAGCCAGCTATGTAATGGAATCATCCCTGCTTTTGCACCGAAACCAAGAAATGCCAAGATAAATACCGTAAAGGCTAAAGGCATTGAAAGCTCAGTGTGGCGGAAAGCTTCAAATTCAAAGCTACCTGCGTAGCAATAGAAAATAAAGAAAGCGATCATAATCAACACAGAACCCGCATGAGCAATGAAGAAATACAACAAGCCCGCATTGGTTGCGTTGTCATCTTGTTCGGTTAGTACTAAGAAGTAAGATGCCAAAGACATCATTTCAAAGAACACTAAAAAGTAGAAAGCGTTATCGCTGGTGACTAAGGCAACCATTGAGGCGATAAACAAATTCATAAAGAAGCCCATCGTGCCAGCGCCTTTGCCAATGTATTCTTTCACATAGGAAAAGGAATAAAGTGCGGTGATAATAACCATTAAAGAAATGACACACACCATAAACGCAGCTAATCCGTCAATGCGGATTGAAAATTGGGCGAAGTCGAAAGGGGTTGAAAACACATCAA
This sequence comes from Haemophilus haemolyticus, assembly GCF_003352385.1. Classification (NCBI taxonomy): domain Bacteria; kingdom Pseudomonadati; phylum Pseudomonadota; class Gammaproteobacteria; order Pasteurellales; family Pasteurellaceae; genus Haemophilus; species Haemophilus haemolyticus. The sequence goes on from NZ_CP031243.1 coordinate 1,488,809, forward strand.
CGACCGTATCGTTGCTGATAAGCACGGGAATGCAGGCAACAATGCCTAACAAGCCACCAAGTACACCGGTCACGCCGGATATATTGATTGAAAGTTGTTCATTTTTTCGCACAGCGAGAGAAATAAACGCACCAACGACATAAATCAACAAGGACGTGATGAGCAAACTGATTGAAGAACTCATAATTTCACTCCATTGATTAACGAGTAAACAAACAATAAACTTTTATCTTGGCACGACAGGAGAACCCACCATTGCCATTTCGCGTTTTTTGCGATTTGCTTGTTCGATACTCTCATCACTAATTAAGAATAAAGTTTTTGTTGGGCAAGTTTGAATACAAGCAGGACCATCTTCACGGAAATAGCAAAGGTCGCATTTCACTGCGATAGCTTTTACACCAGGTTCCCATGCAAGCATATTATGAACATCAGTATTATTCGGTGCGGTGCGAATATCACGTTTTACCGCATCAGTGAAAGAGAAACTGTCATAGTGGTTTGGTGCGTCTAATGGCGCACTACCGTGTTGAGTAATCGCCCCGAATGGACAAGCAATGGCGCAAAGTTTACAGCCAATACACAAACCTTCGTTTAATTGAATAGTGTCATTTTCGTGCTTAATTGCATGTACAGGACATACCGTAGCACAAGGTGAATCATCACAATGACGACATAAGATCGGCACAGTAATATCGTCGTTACGCATTACTTGTAACCGCGGAAAGGATTGTAATCCAAAAGCTTTGTGTACTTCGCTGCAAGCAGCCATACAGGTATTGCATCCAATGCAATCTTTCGGATCACCTATAACAAAACGGTTCATATTTTCCCCCAAAGTATGTATAGATAGAAACAGAAAGTAGGTGGAAGGCATGACGCCAATACATCACAATAACCACTCTAGAAATAAGGATACTCCTTCGGAGTTACCCAGACTAGAGTAAAACGATTGTTTTATTGACTGAGATCATAAATTTTTTTATTTTTATCGAAGGGAAAATTTCGTATTGAGATTGACTCTCAATTCAATTTGTTAAGATTGTAAGTAATTGAAACTATTAAACTAATTATTGAAAAACAATTGCTAATGCAATGTTAAAATCCTGTTGGCATTTTCTCATTTAACACAAAAGTGCGGTAGATTTCCCACAAGTTTTGGAGATTGTTTTGAAGTGGATTTCCATCATAAAAATCCTCTTTTCTAAATGAGAATAAATAAAAAAGACATAAAAAAACACCGCACTTTGCGGTGTTTTTCATTATGTTTTTGCTATCAGCTGATTACCATTGGTAACCTACGCCAGCAGCAACCCCAGAGCGACCTTGAGTATTTGTCGTACCAGATAAGCGGATGATAATCTTACCGTTATCAGAAATACGCGACATACCTACAGCAACACCAGTTTGACCTTGGTAACTACCTGCTGCAATACCAACTAAGCTCTTACCTGGAGTATAAGCCTGCGGAATATTCGCCGCTGCCAATGCACTTGCAGTGCCTGCATCGGCATGTTTACCCACTTTATTGATCTTGTTGTTTAAGTTACCAATATTTGAAGCAACCGCATATAACTGACTACCATTTACCGCATCTGTTGAAGTAGGAGATATACGTCCTGGCGCTACATTGTGAATTTGTTGCATACCAGCGGAGATACCTTCTGTCATAACTGGCTTGCCATCTGGACCTTTCACAGGGTTACCATTTTTATCCAACACTGGTTTATCCATACCGAAGGAGATGACACGAGTGTTATCTGATACATTTGGTTTTAAGGCTCCCACAGGTTGAGTATAGTTCGCACCTGGTTTACCATCTTGCCCCATATATTTGTAATTGCCATCTGTATCTTTCATAACTGGCTTACCATCTTTGTCCAAGAATGTAGGGTTACCATTTGCATCACGAGCTACCGTGCTATTTGGAATCACCTTCACCCCTTCGTTCGTATACTCTGTAGAGTTACCAGGGTTTTTAATTTTTGGTTGATTGGTTTTCGGATCAATAACTGGGTTATTATTCGCATCTTTTTCGATTTCATCAGTTGTGTTGAAAGAAATCTTATCTCCAGACATATGAGATGTTTTTTCTACACCCGTTTTCGGATCCTTCGTATTTAATACTAAATCATTGTTTGTCAACTTAGATGTATTATTACCATCCTTATCAGATAAGGCAATTTCTTTAGGTCCCACCACAGTTTTGTTTTCATCCTTATCTGTATACGTAGTTCCTGTTGCTGCAGACGTGTTGGTATTACCATTCGTATCCTTCAACACATTCGTTGTTGGAGTACTTGTATTCGTATTACCAGCTTTATCTTTCAACTCAGATGTGCTTGCCGTAGATATGTGAGTATTACCATTTGGATCTTTCAATGTATTTCCAGTTGCTGTGTTGACATTGATATTTCCTGCTGCATCTTTGATTTCAGACTTGTCTGCTGTGGTAGTCGTCGTGTTACCAGCTTTGTCTATCAAAGTAATCGTATTCACGCCGATATTGGTAGCATTATTATCTTTATCTTTGATAGTAATTGTATCCCCTACAATCGTTGTGGATTTACCATCTTTACCATTTACGCCAATCGTACCTTGACCGTCTTTGGCAGTCATAGAGATACCATTTTTACCATCCTTGCCGTTGATACCAAATGCACCATTTCCATCTTTACCAACAGTGGCAGATACGACATCTTTACCGTCAGCATTTTTCACGATCATAGCGCCATCTTTAGGTGGAATTACATCCGTTGGAGGAACTGGTTTCGCATTTTCTTTCGGTGTTACCGTAGTTGTACCGTCCGGATTTGTAACTACCGTCACATCGCCTTCTTTGAAGTACTGGTCGCCTACTTTCACAAGGTTGTTACCATTTTTGTCAGTCGCTGTGCCACCAGTTGTAACAGAATCTATTTTTAAGTCTCTGTTAATATCAAATTTTACAAAGGTCGTTGCTTTCTTAGTACCATCCTCATTAAGAGCATCCACAGTCACCATAGATACATTCGTGTTAGCTCCATTTGCGAATTTCACATCGTCATTTGGATTTACCTTGTCGTATACTTTCGCATCTTTGCTGAATTCTTTATCAGTAGAACCAATGCCTACATTCCAACCAGAATCTTGGATTGCATTCGCCACTGCATTACCAGTCACAACACCTGCGCCTGCATTCGTTACTGTATCAGTCTTAGGATCAACGTTCAATGGAGTTCCAGCTGGTTTACCATCTGGACCTTTTTCGAATCCTACTGGTTTACCATTATCGTCTACTTTATAGTAGTTATCACCAATCTTAAGGGCTTCTGTTTTGGAACCATCTGCATGAGTGATGGTTACTTTATTCGTAACTTCCCCTTCTTTGATACCTACTGTAATTTCACGAGTGCCGTCAGGCAATGTTTTACCAGTAACTTCAATGCCGTTACTGCCTTTGAAATCAACAACGTTAGCGTTTTTCACGACGTCTTTGTAGCCATTGCCATCTTTGGCAGAGACAACCCAGCCCATATTTTGTAAGTCACCTACCGTAGCTGCTGCGTTTTTATTCACAGGAGCTGCATCAGTACCTTTCAAGTCAACTAAGTTTTCTGGTGTTGTGTTAGGTGTAGTTCCTGGTACTGTACCTTCTGGCGTAGTATCTACAGTTTCAGTGTTCAATGTGGACCCTACTCCTGTAATTTGAGTTGGTTTACCATCCTTAGATGTGACATTTAATGCGGAAGATGGTTGTGCATCTGCTGCATTATTCGTAGCTGATTTCGCCGCCTCTGTTTTCATCGTTACAGGGCTAACTGGTGTAACAGGTGTTGTTGTTACATCCACTGTCGGTGCACCTGGTTTAGGGGTACCATTTACCACATCAGCTGAGTTGTAATAGTTCTCGCCCACTTTCGTATACGTATTACCTTTACCATCTGTGTATGTATGGCTACCTACGTTCAACGTATCAGTAGCCACATTTGTGAAAGCCACATTATCCTTCGTAGCATATGTAATCTTGCCATTTTCATCCTGTTTTACAGTCAAGTTATTGCCTGCTACCATTTCCACAGTATTGCTTGGTTTAATTAACTCGCCATCATTTTTAGTGCCTGTAGTTAACTTCTCTCCACCGTCAGCGGATGTTTTTAAGTTAAAGCCAGAATTGTTGATGGCTTCCGCTACGTTTTGTACAGTAGCAACTTTGTTCAAGCCTGCCTTATCATGAGCTTTTTGGGCTGTATCCACTGGTGCCTGTTTAGCTGCTACGTCTGCTTTTTTAGCTTCCACAAGTTGTTTCAACGTTGCATTGTTAGGGTTCACTGCCAAAGCAGTTTCCGCTGCTTTTAACATTTCTTTCGCTGTCGCTAATTCTTTCACCGCTGCATCTAAGTTATCTTTTAACTCTTTAGCCTTCGCAGGATCTACAGGTGTCGCAATAGCACCTGTTTCTTTCTGATTAGCATCTACAGCTGGCTTCATTTCACCTGTAGTTACTTTCACACCATCTTCATCAACTGTTACGGAACCATTAGCTGCTTTTACATTAAATGTAACATCACTCGCCGTGTTACCGTCACGAGTCGTTACCACCGCAGTAGTACCAAGACCATTGATGAAGTTCACTGTATCATATGGTTTCACGAAATCTTTCGCAGTGCCATTGTTTTGTAAGTTCCAACCAGCGTTCAATACGTCAGACACTGTGGCTGCATTGTTGCCAATGTACTTAGGATTTGCCGCACCGTCTGCAGTTTTAGGATTAGACAGTTTAGCTGCTTCTTCCGCTGTTAATGGCGCTTTGTTAATATTGCCATTATCAGGAGTTTTACCTACTACAGTTCCATCTGGTTTTGTAATGTCTTCTGTTCCATCATTTATACTTGGAATGTTGTTCTTCACATTTTTCAATGTCGTTGGACTTGTTGTACCTTCTGGTCCATTGATAGATGTAACAACATCACCTTTTGGAACTTCTGCACCAGATCCATCAGGTTTTTCAAAGAATTTAAGTTCTTCTTTTCCAGTATCTGGATTTGTAACCATCTTAGGATATACTTTTGTTCCATCTGCTTTTGTATAGTTCACTGCTGTAACAGAGTTATTCGTAGATACTTGGTCATTTACTTTTACAGTAATGGTACGTACATTACCTTCTGTTTTACCGGATACGATAGCAGTGCCTTCCCCAACGAATTTCACTTCGTTCGCATTTTTTACTGTATCAGAGTACGTATTAGTCAAATCCCCTGTCTTTTTATCTGCAGATACAATCCAACCCATATTACGTAAATCACCTACAGTAGCAGCTGTGTTATCGCTTACTTTTGGTGCATCTCCATTTGCTGGTTTGGATAAATCGACTAAGCCACGGTTTTTATCCGTTGTACCTGGCACATTATCATCATACGTATCTAAGCCAGATTTCACATTAGTAACTTTCACTGGAGCCGTACCATTAGGGCCAGATACTTTTAAGTCTCCATCATCTGTTTTAGATAATTTAGGGCCTTGATCGCCACCTACTTGAACCGTACTGAAAGATACATTGTCTTTTGTAGTAAATGTAAATTTACTGCCATTTTGTGTAATCTTAATATTTTTATCTGCTTCAAATGTAACTTTATCACCTGCTTTAACAAGTTGATTAGTGGCTTCTTTTCCTAATTCTCCGTCATTTGTTTTCGCAGATGTAGCTGTCCATGCTGCACTGTTGATGGCATTAACAACATTACCTACTGTAGCAATTTTATTTTCATCACCAGTCTTAGCTTCCACCGTACCTGTTTTATCACCTGTGGTAACATTATTGATCGTACCTGTGTTAACTTTTACACCCGCATCATCAACAACTAAAGAGTTATCTGCTGGTTTTACAGAAATTGTATTTCCTGTACCATCCTTTTGTAAGCCCTTACCAAGGTTTACGCTATATTTTACGGTAGATGTTTTACCATCTGCACTTGCCACTGTTGCTGTTGTACCATCACCATCGATAAAGTTAACAGTATCATATGCTTTTACGAAGTCTACGCCAGTTCCATTACCTTGTAAGTTCCAACCTGCATTCAACACGTCACCAACGGTAGCGGCATTGTTAGGATTTACATAATCATTGCCAGATTTATTCCTTGTATTTGGTGCTGCTTGAGCTGTGGTTGCATTGCTTGGACCTGTTGTAGCATCGTTATTCTTCGTATCAGGAAAGTTAGATTTCACATTAGACAATGTAGACGGAGTTTGTGTACCTTTTGCTCCATTCACAGATGTGATTACATCGTTTCCATCCACTGTTTCATCGTTTGGACCTTTTCCCTCTGGAGTTGTGTGGTAAGTGGTGCCAGTCGGACCTTCTACAGGATATACTTTCGTACCATCTGTTTTTGTATACGTTACCGCATTGATAGCTGGCTTAGATTCTACATCAACAGTGATTGTACGCACTCCATTTTCTGTTTTACCAGATACTGTAGCTAGACCGGTACCAACAAATTTTACTTCATCAGTATTTTTTACTGCTTCAGAATATGGATTGCCCAAATCACCAGTCGTTTTATTAGAAGATACTACCCAACCCATATTACGTAAATCACCTACAGTTGCCGCCGTAGTATCAAGCACAGCTGTGTTAGTTAAATTACGCAATTCATGCTTACCTACTTCTGTGTGATTTGCAAGACCACTCGTTACATTCGAAATTAGGTTGCCACCATTATTTAAACCATTTTGATTTAATGTAACAGTGTTTGCATCAGTAGCATTAAGCTTTTTAAAGGAAACTCCTGTTGGTGTGATATTCACCACATTATTGTTAGCATCTTTAAACTCAGCGCTTGTTAAACCAGTTAATTCTGTTTTCAAGGAATAAATAAAATCTTTACCCGCTTGTTTCACAGCAAGATTATTACCTGCTTTGAAAGTTACTGTTTCTCCAGCTTTAATTAACTCTTCAGTATTACCATCAACTGTTCCAGTGCCGTCTTGGCCTGCTGTAGCTTTCCAGCCCATACCTTTTAACGCTGTTACTAACTCTTCAGCTGTCACCAATTTGCCATTTGACACATCTGCAGTTGGCACTCCATCTGTACCTGTTGTAATCGTGCCTGTTTTTGGAGTTAATGTGATGGTATCTCCAGATGCAGTTACATCTAACAATGTGCCATCGCTAGATTTAACAGTAAATTTAATACCACCTGTTTTATCTAGTTCTTGTTCATCTGTTTCTGTAGCAGCTGCTGTTCCATTTTGACCAGCTAATTTAATCTTATTCTTAGCTACTGCATGGAATTGACTACCATTGATGGCATCTGTAGATGTGTTAGAAATTTCTCCAGCTTTTACATTTGTAACTTTCACTGGATCCGTACCATTAGGACCAGATACTTTCAAGTCTCCATCATCTGTTTTAGACAACTTAAGTCCTTGATCTCCACCTACTTGAACCGTACTGAAAGATACATTGTCTTTTGTAGTAAATGTAAATTTACTGCCATTTTGTGTGATCTTAATATTTTTATCTGCTTCAAAGGTAACTTTGTCACCTGCTTTCACAGCTTGATCCTTAGCTTCTGCCCCTAATTCGCCTGCTGTTGTTTTCGCAGATGTAGCTGTCCACGCTGCACTGTTGATAGCATCGACAACATTACCTACTGTAGCGATTTTATTTCTATCACCAGTATTGGCTTCCACCGTACCAGCTTTGTCACCTGTGGTAACATTGTTGATCGTACCTGTGTTAACTTTTACACCCGCATTATCAACAACTAAAGAGTTGTCTGCTGGTTTTACAGAAATTGTATTTCCTTTATCATCCTTTTGTAAGCCCTTACCAAGGTTTACGCTGTATTTTACAGTAGATGTTTTACCATCTGCACTTGCCACTGTTGCTGTTGTACCATCACCATTGATGAAGTTAACCGTATCATATGCTTTTACGAAATCTACGGCAGTTCCATTACCTTGTAAGTTCCAGCCTGCGTTTAATACATCGCCTACAGTGGCTGCGTTGTTTTTGTTTACTTCGCCAGTTCCTGTTCCCACTGTTGGTGCTGTTGCGCTAGTTGTTGGTGCGGTTGTATTTGTTTTAGCACCATCCAAATTGCCTTCTACGTTAGATAATGTAGTTGGATTTGTCGTACCTTTTGGTCCATTTACGGAAGTGATTACCTCACTAGACGGAATTTCTGCACCAGATCCATCTGGGTTCGGATAGAATTTAACGGATTTAGTGCCATCCCCATTATCAACTTCTTTAGGATATACTTTAGTACCATCTGCTTTTGTGTAATTCACAGGTGTAACCGTTTGGTTAATTCCCTTTTGCACATCTACACCTACAGTAATAGTACGAACACCGTTGTCATCTGTTTTACCAGATACAATAGCACTACCTTCGCCTACGAATTTCACTTCGTTGGCATTTTTCACTGTTGCGGAGTATGCATCAGTAGTGACCGCACCATTTTCACCTGTAGATTTATCGGAGGACACAATCCAACCCATGTTACGGATATCTCCTACAGTAGCTACATTCGTATCAGGTACCCCATTGTTATCGAAGTTACGCAATCCATTTCGAACCGGTGCTTTACCACTTACATCAGGATCATTATAGTTCACCAAATTACTTGTTACATTTGTAATTGGATTTCCACCATTATTTAAACCATTTTGATTCAAAGTCACTGTATTTTCAGGTGTACCTGCTGTTGGATCTGCTGGTTTAGTAATCGTGATTCCTTCTGGAGTGATATTTACTTTATTATTATTGCCATCTTTGAACTCAGCACTTGTTAAGCCAGTTAATGCTGGGTTTAGAGAATAAATAAACTCTTTACCAGATTGTTTCACTGCAAGGTTATCGCCAGCTTTGAACGTTACTGTTTCTCCAGCTTTTACTAGCGCTTCTGCAGTACCTGTTGCTGTACCAGATCCATCTTTTCCGGATGTAGCCTTCCAGCCCATTTCTTTCAATGCTGTCACTAAATCTTCAGCTGTCACTAATTTACCACCAGTTGTATTAGCTGTTGGTATTCCATCTGCACCTGTTGTAATCGTACCTGTTTTTGGAGTTAGTGTAATTGTATCGCCTTTTGCCGTTACATCTAACAATGTACCATCGCTAGATTTAACAGTGAAAGCGATTCCACCTTCTTTATTTAGCTCTTGTTTCTTAGTTTCAGTAGCCGCATCGGTACCATTCTGTCCTTTTAACTGAATTGTATTATTCGCTAATTTATGGAATTGGCTACCATTAATAGCATCTTTAGAATCTGCTGTAATAGCTCCATCTTTTACATTTGTAATTTTTACTGGTTCTGTACCATCTTTATCAGAAACACTAATATTTCCATCGGCTGTTTTAGACAATTTAGGACCTTGATCGCCACCTATTTGTACAGTGTTGAAAGATACATCATCTCTAGTAGCAAAGGTAAATTTACTTCCTGCTTGTGTAATCTTAATATTTTTGTCTGCTTCAAAGGTAACTTTGTCGCCTGCTTTCACAGCTTGATCCTTAGCTTCTGCCCCTAATTCGCCTGCTATTGTTTTCGCGGAGGTAGCAGTCCAAGCCGCACTATTCACAGCATTTACCACAGAGTCTACAGTAGCAATTTTACCTGTATCGCCATCTTTTACTTTCACAGTACCAGGGTTAGCACCAGTTGTAACAGATTCGATTTCGCCAGTGACAACTTTTAATCCATTATCTCCAGTAGTAATTGTTGTGCCGTCAGTTTTTGCTTTTAGACCATCATTTGTTACTTCTAAAGATTTATCAGCTGTATTAACGGTTAAACCAGCATCTGTTGTTTTTAAGGATTTGTCACCAGGGTTAACCTTAACGCCATTAGTGTCTACTGCTAAAGATTTGTCCGCTGCTTTGACAGCAATCTTATTATTAGCATCTTTTTCCAAGCCATCACCAAGGTTTACGCTGTATTTTACAGTAGATGTTTTACCATCTTTGCTTTCCACTGTAACAGATGTGCCATCGCCTTTGACGAAGTTCACCGTATCATATGGTTTCACAAAGTCTACGGCTGCACCATCACCTTGTAAATTCCAACCAGCATTCAACACATCAGATACAGTCGCTGCATTCGTCGGATTTACCTGATTTGCAGTATTTCCTAAAGTTGGTGCTGCTTGCGATTTCGTCGCATTGCTTGGCGCAGCGGCTGTATTCGCCGTGCTACTATTTTGAGTATTCGGTAAATTACTTGCCACATTAGAAATCGCATTGCCACCGTTGTTCAATCCATCAGTAGTCAAAGAAACAGCTTGTTTCCCCGTGGTTACTGGAGTGACTGTCACCCCCGTACCATTGATGACAGTTGTATCTCCTGCATCATTTTTAAAGGTCGCGCTTGTTAAGCCCGTTAATACTGGATTCAAGGAGTACGTGAATTTAGACGTTATACGTGTTCCCGTTTGACGAGTCTTATCATCTGGATCTTCATAGACTGGTCTAGATGCATCTTCTTGATTTAACACCAAATTATCGCCTACACGGATTTTTACTTCATCGTTAAGGCGAACTTTATCTACTTTACCTGTAGCTGTGCCAACCTCTCCATTTGTAAAACTTTTACCGTCAGCTGCGTAGTTGACACTTTTTCCTGTTGCTTCAGTACCTTTTAGTTTCAACACCCCAGAACTACCGTGATCTTTTTCACCTTCCACAGACCAACCACTGGACATACGTTTAGTAACAGAGTTCAACTGAGAACCGTTGATGGCATCTGTAGAATCATCGGCAATACGACCCGCTGCTACATTTTTCAACTGACGTTCTGCTCCTGGTGTACCAAAGGATACTACGTCACCTTCGGAAGTATTCGTACCGCCTGCCCAATAGAATGTATACGCTACCTTTTTACTGTCAAACGGAACAACACGGCCTTCTTCATCATAGGAAATATCTGTTTGACGAGTACCAATAGAGTTTGCATCTGCTCTAGAACCCGTACCGATAGCCACGCCATTTTGTAACTCAGAGATAGCCCCTGTGCCTAGTGCTACACCACCTAATTTTGCTACACGTGCACCCGTACCAATCGCAGTACCTAAATCACCTGTGGATAAGGAGTGAATACCCATCGAAATAGAGCCATGACCATTTTTATTAGTAGCTAAAGAATAATCTAACGTAGCGGTATTTAAGGTAGCACCATTTGTTAACTCGCCATAGGCGTCTTGAATGGTCCCCGTTGCCGCTTCCATTTCTACAGAACGGATCGTACGCTCTACTTCTTCTCCATTAATCTGTTCTTTTTTCTTCGTTGTTTTAATAACAGCATGCCCTTTGCCATCTTTCTTCTCTTTTTGGTAGTTTACAGTTTGCGCTGCTACCTTGGTAATTTCAGAGCCGCCAATCATGATGGAGGAATCTCCTTGTGCTCGTGTACCAAGGCCCATAGCAATGGCACCTTGTTCACCAGAGGCAACCGCACCTTGACCGACCGCAATATCTGCTACTTTTTCGGCTTTTGCCAATTGACCGACTGCAACAGAAGAGGTTGTAGCATTAGAGCTATCACCGACAGCTACCGCAGATTTGTCAGCATTTGCCTGATAACCTGCAGCCACCGCAGATTCTTTTGCACGCGCTGCCGTACCTGCAGCCACCGCATAATTACCTTGCGCTTCCGAACCCATACCAATGGCTACCGCAGCCTCAGCATTCGCTAATACGGATGCGCCAGAACCGATCGCTGTGGCACCAAAAGCACCTTTTCTAACGATTGAGTTCGTACCAATCGCCACGCCCAACGGGGTGGTAGAGTGAGCCTGCATACCGATTACGGTCGAACCATCTTGACCGTAGCTAGAACGATAGGAATTATCTAAGGCTGCACCAACTAGTTCTTTATATTTGTCTTTGATCCTAATTGGTTGACCATTTTTTCCTGTGCCAGGCGTTGTCTCAGCGTCAAAATCATTCACGCCTTTGGCATCTTTGCTATCAGGATTCGCCGCTTTAAAATATTTCTTTCCATCATAGGCTTGAATATCATTACCACCGATCACGATAGAGCCCTGACCTGCTACGGATTGGGCACCAATGGCTACCGATTGGTCACCAATAGCACGGGCATTACGCCCTAAGGCTGTGGCTTCATTAATATTTACATTTTGGAAAGAGAAGAAACCATCCTTATTAGCATTTCCTGCATTTTTGAAATAACCTAAATTACCAGTAGTACCACCAAAGGCTTTCACCAATACTTCATTATTTTTATCCGCATCGGTAGCAACACCTATCGGCAAGCCATCTGCATCCACATTGCGATACCCAGCACCGGCACCGGCCCCTACTGCAACAGCAGAGTTTAAAGAAATATTATTTCTATTTACCCCAGTATAAGCACCAGTACCAATAGCTACACCGCCAGCATCTCCACCATTAAAATTTTTCCCAGCACTGTGAGTTCCCGACATAGCACCAAGACCAATGGCAATACTATGACCTTGACCTTCGTCTCGAGTATTAGCTTCTGAACCCAAAACAATATCATATTTGTTACTTGCTTTACTGGTTCGACCAAACGCTATTGACTGCTCTCCAATGGCATCACTTCCATAGCCTATGGCATAACTATCGTGACCTGTAGCTTTCGATTTCATTCCCAATGCCAACGATGTAGCACCATTTGCTTGTGCGTTTGCACCAATAGCTACAGCATTATTATATTGTTGAGCACTAGCACCCCTACCGATAGCTACAGCAAAATCTTTATCTGCTTGCGCTTGATAACCTAAGGCTATATTGCTTTTTCCACTGGCTTTTGAGTCTCCACCTATTGCTAATGCTCCATCGTTTCCTGTTGCTTGTGCACGATAACCAATAGCAAGTGAATTATTATTTCCCATTGCCTTAGAATCTTTACCAATAGCAATAGAGTCGCTACCTGTTGCAGTAGCCGTCCCTTTTGTTGAATTAATCTGAATCAACCCATTTGCAGCAGTCTCAGCCGCATAAGCCGAATGGCCGCTTAATAATGCCAATGCGATGGCTGAAGATTTAATAAAATTGCCTGAAAAATTAACCGCACTTTTTTGTGCATTGGATGAACTTTGTTTTTTATGCGCTTTGGTTAATTCTGAAACGACCACCCAAGATTGAGTCGCTTGACTCCATACAACACGGAAAATTTTGTTCATAAAATATCTCTATGGCTATGTTAAAAAATGATTCTCAACCTCTATTCAATTTGTAAAAGAGGTTGAAGTATATAAACTAACCTATTATATAAATTTAGTTATAAGATTCAATTTTCAGAAGCAATATTTACAATAATTTACATTTAAAAATATCATAAAAATAAAAAGCAAACGTTTGCTTTTTTTTGCGCAAGAAGTAATCAAAGAGCGGTGATTTTTAGGTGAGTTTTTATTGGAAAAAAGCAAATATGCGTATCAAAAAACAAAGGCCGCAAAGTGCGACCAATTTTTTTAAAACTCTTTTGAAATTAAACTTTCTGCTAATTGCAAATCAAGTGTGGAATCAATATCAATGGAACGATAAGTTGGCATTAAATAAAAACGCATTGGGGCAATAAAAAAGCGTTTTTCTTCAAAGAGGCTTTCGATGTCATTAATATAAATTGCGCCATTTGCACGATAAGATTTCGGTAATTTTTGGCGAGGGGCTTCAAAATCTGTCAATTCGTGAATAGGCTGAACTTCGGTGCCTTCTAAAGTGAAGGATTTATAAGGATGATGCTCACATTCGCAAGCGGAAACCACGGATTTATATTTGCCGCCAAGGAAAATTTCCATTGCATTACGAATATCTAAAGCATTACGCAATGGGCTGGTTGGTTGCAAAAGTGCGGCGGTACCTTGTGAAATATTGAGTGTTTCTAAGCAATGCAAAATAGCATCAATGGTGCGTGTATCACTTTGCGCCAAACTTTCAGGGCGTGCCACTGCTTTTGCGCCGTATTTTGTGGCTTCTTTTAAAATATTTTCACCGTCTGATGTCACCACAATTTGATCAAACATGCCCGATTCTTGCGCCGCTAAAATCGCACGACCCACCAAAGAAACACCACCCACAAGCTGTAAATTTTTGTCTTTAATTCCTTTAGAACCCGCTCTCGCAGGAATAATTGCAATTCTTGTCATTATTTGCACCCTCTGTGATAAAAGTGCTGACTATTCTAGAATCTTTCCCTTGTTTTAGCAAAAACTAATCTTTAATATGACACCACATTTTTGTTTAAAAAAGAGGAAATAAAATGACTCAACTTACTCGTGAACAAGTTCTTGAACTCTTTCATCAACGCAGCTCAACACGTTATTACGACCCTGCAAAAAAAATCACTGATGAAGATTTTGAATGTATTTTAGAGTGCGGTCGATTATCGCCGAGTTCTGTAGGCTCTGAGCCTTGGAAATTTTTAGTAATTCAAAATAAAACATTACGCGAAAAAATGAAGCCTTTTAGCTGGGGAATGATGAATCAGCTTGATAATTGCAGTCATCTTGTGGTGATTTTAGCGAAGAAAAATGCCCGTTATGACAGCCCATTTTTTGTGGATGTGATGGCGCGTAAAGGCTTGAACGCAGAGCAACAACAAGCCGCCCTTGCAAAATACAAAGCCTTGCAAGAAGAAGATATGAAATTGCTGGAAAGCGACCGCACTTTATTTGATTGGTGCAGTAAACAAACTTATATCGCCCTTGCCAATATGCTTACTGGTGCAGCCGCCCTTGGCATTGATTCTTGCCCAATTGAAGGTTTTCATTACGATAAAATGAATAAATGCCTCGCCGAAGAAGGATTATTCGATCCCCAAGAATATGCGGTTTCTGTCGCCGCAACCTTCGGCTACCGCTCACGCGATATTGCGAAAAAATCCCGTAAAGGGTTGGATGAAGTGGTGAAATGGGTGGGGTAAATTAGAGTTGTTTTATTTTTTATTTGCACTACAATGTTACACAAAGTAGCACTTCAATCTAGGAGAATCATTATGCAAGCGACATTAAGACAACAAGGTGGTGCCGCAGTTTTAACTGTTCCAGTGCCAATATTGCAAAAAATGGGCTGGGAAATTGGAAATAAAATCAATTTAGAACCGCGAGGAGAACAAGTTGTGCTGACCCCAGTTAAACGGAAAGCAAGAGGACGAAAGAGCATTGCGGAATTATTAACAGCTATTGATAGCAAAGAAATAGCAAACTTAAATGCATCAATCTCAGAGCTCACTGGCTCTAAAGCCGTAGGGAAGGAAGTCTGGTAATGCGAGCCCCCAAAAAAGGAGAAATTTGGTACATTGATCCCGATCCAACAAAAGGAAAGGAATTACACAGACCACATTACTTTATTGTTATAACGGATGAGTTATTAAACAAAGCATTAGGAACGGCTCTTTGTTGCCCAATTTCAACAGGTGGAAATGCAGCACGTTCACAAAGTGTGACTGTTACTCTTGACGGAAATAGCACTAAATCAGGGAAAATAACTGGTGTTATTTTATGCCACCAACTAAGAGCATTAGATTTAGAAGAACGACAGGCAAAATTTGCGACAAAAGCAGAAGATTATTTAATTGATGAAGTTATTATGAAACTTGTAGATTTAATTGATCCACAATAGAAATTGCCCTAGCAAAAACTAGGGCAATTTTTCTAATCTCTTAAAATCGCTTCAACAATGTCTTGAACTTCAAATAAAACATAATCTGGTACAGATTCAACTTTTTTCGCGTCTCTACCTCGAAAGTCAATTATTCTGGCTTGATATGCAACAACGATACCTTGCGTCTTACAGCCTGTTCCACTTAACGTTACCGCAAAACCATTTTCTCTGGCAAGCACCGCATTTCCTTGTGTAATCGGAGCTATCATCATAAATCCCAAATTATGAAATTTATTATCGCTTAATACTAATGCTGGACGTTTCTCACCCTGCAATTCATTTCCTACAACGGGATTTAAGCAAACCGTGATAATATCACCTCTTTTAAATTGTTGTTTAGCCATCAAATTTCCTGCCCTGTTGGCTCAATTAAATCCCATTCTTGAATGACGGGTAATTGTTTTGATGATGTCATTGCAAGACGTTCATCTAAGGTTAATCTTTTTCTTTTTTTCGGATTATTAGGAACAACAATCACTTTAATTGTATTGTCGCTAATTTTTTCTAGTTCCAAAAAATCCCCCATATCCAAATTCATGGAGTCAGTAAAGTCCTTAGGTAAACGGATTGCTTTACTATTTCCCCACTGTTTTACTTGTAATCTCATATTCATCGTTATATAGCTGACAAAAGTTTATTTTTAATAAAAAATAAGTCAAAAATCAGCCTCTCCTTATACTAATTAATTATTGGCAATAATGTATCACTTAATGATACCCTTGCTAGTGTAACTTGATATTTATTGATGTCAAATAAAAGAATCGTTTCATCGTGTTCAAGATAAATTAAAAGAGCTTAGTATTGCAAAACATAAAACTAAGCTCTTAAATTAGATGAAAATAAATTTTAAGGGCTGCAAATGCAGCCCTATCTTTTTTTCGATTATTTCACTTCTTTAAATAAAATCTCGCTTGGGATTACTGAACCTTGCCAGTAAAGTTCTGTGGAGACTTTTTCAGCAAGTTGTAGGAACGCTTGTGAAATTTCATTTTCAGGCACTCGCACAACAGTTGGGTTGCCCGCATCTAAATCTTCACGGATACGAATATGTAAAGGAAGTTGAGCTAACACTTTCACATTGTATTTTTCAGCCATTTTCTCTGCACCGCCTGTGCCAAAAATTGCTTCGTGATGACCGCACTCGCTACAAATATGCATTGACATATTTTCCACAATACCCAATACCGGCACGGATACTCGCTCAAACATTGAAATACCTTTCACTGCATCAAGCAAAGCAATATCTTGCGGAGTTGTCACTACCACTGCACCAGTCACAGGGATTTGTTGTGATAAGGTAAGTTGAATATCACCAGTGCCCGGAGGCATATCGATAACAAGATAATCTAAACTATCCCATAGGGTTTCATTTAATAATTGGCTTAATGCACTGCTCGCCATTGGACCTCGCCAAATTGTTGCGCTATCTTCATTCATTAAAAAGCCAATAGAATTTGCAGATAAACCATGTGCTTTAATTGGGGTAATGTGTTGATTATCTGGCGAAGTTGGACGTTGATCCGCTACGCCTAACATATGTGGAATAGAAGGCCCATAAATATCCGCATCTAAAATCCCGACACGTGCGCCTTGTGCTTGTAATGCTAAAGCTAGATTAACAGAAACCGATGATTTCCCTACGCCGCCTTTACCAGAACTCACAGCAATAATATTTTTCACACCTTTTACAGCAGGTTGATTATTTGCACGTTTAAGTGTAGCGATTTGATACGAGATCGCCCATTTAATTGATTTACAATCTGTCGCTTTCAACAACGCATTTGAAACCGCTTGTTTTAACTGTTCTGCACCAGAATTCCACGCAAAAGGTAATTTCAATTCAATGCGTAAAGTATCGCCGCCCTTTTCCACTTTTTTCAAAGTATTAAGCGCAATCAGATCCTTTTGCAGGGTTGGATGCTGAAATTGTTGGATAATCTGCTGAACTTGATTTTGCTGCTCGGCAGTCAAATTATCAGAAAAGTAGGTTGCCATAATAACTTCCTGTTTAGTAGAGTAAATTTGTCGGGCATATTTAATCACGGAAAGTGCGGTATGTTAAGTTAAAGTTTTTCAAACCGAATAAAAAACCTGTTTCTGATAACCGATTTCAGAAACAGGTATTTACTCAAATAATGGACTAAACTCAAATCATTCCATTATACAAGCTGTTTTTAGCCCTTTATGACAAGCCTGTTTAAATTTTTCTTTTGCCACCTCAAGGTTTTTTGAGAGATGTTGTCCGTTATAATATTGCGCTGCAAGATAGAAATCAGCATTTGCACAATTTTTCTCACTCGCCTTAGTAAATAACTCAAAAGATTGAGCGTATTTCTTATCTTTATAAGCTGCCACACCTAATTGAAAATCAGATTTAGCTTGTGATGAACAAGTTTCAACATCTAATGCCAAAGGCGAAATCATTGCAGGAAAGGTAATATCTTCATTAGAAGTACAAGCCGATAATACAGAAAGTGTTCCAACCAAAGAAACCATAGCAATCAATTGTTTTTTCATAATATTTTTCCCCCTATTTCTTATTGTAACTTTTTAAAGCTTTACAAGCTTCCTTTGTACCTTGTTCACAAGATTTCTTAAATAATTCTTTGGCTTTCGCTTTATTTTGTTTAACGCCTACTCCATTATCATACATCTCACCTAAGAAAAATAGTGACGTGGAAATTCCTTGCTCTGCAGACTTTCTATACAACCTTATTGCCTCAGCATAATCTTTTTCTACGCCTTTTCCAAATCTATACATTGAACCTAAGGCCATTTGACCTTCTGGACTCCCCTGCTCTGCAGCCTTTCTATACAGCTTTATTGCTTCAGCATAATCTTTTTCTACACCTTCTCCATTTTCATACATCTCACCTAAGAAAAGTAAGGCAAACTCCTCCCCCTGCTCTGCAGCTTTGCGATACCATTTTGCAGCCTCAACATAATCTTGCTTAAAAAATTCCCCCTCATGATACATTCTCCCCAAAAATAATTGCGCTTTAGCATCTCCTCTCACTATACCTGCATCTTTAAACTGTTCTGCAGCCTGTGCGAAATCATTCTTCCTATAAGCATCTATACCTACTTGTGTTCCAAAATCCATAGCTGCCACAGTTGAATGAAAAGAAAGAATAGAGGCACCTAACAATGCGCTGGTAAGCAGTATTTTTGTTAATTTCATATAATAATCTCTTAAGTTGATTTATAAAAAATACCAAATTTTTTGTTTGGCAATATGTTTTGTTAGTTTCTCTGTAAAGAGAAACTAACACCCAGTATACTGGGTGCGAAATGATTAAATTTTAAACTTTTAAAATAGGTAATTTTAAATAAAGTGCGGTGGATTTTCCTTCCATTTTCAAACTAGAAAAAATCCCCTATTTAAAGTAAGATAAGCACAATTTTTGTATGCTAAAAAGAGAATAATAAATGACAACTCAACCCCGTAAAATTTTAGTCACTTGCGCCTTGCCTTATGCCAATGGAGCAATTCATTTAGGACATATGTTAGAACATATCCAAGCGGATATTTGGGTGCGTTTTCAACGTATGCGTGGCAATAAAATCCATTTTGTTTGTGCGGACGATGCGCACGGTACGCCGATTATGTTGAATGCTGATAAACTTGGCATTACACCTGAAGAATTAATTGCTAAAGCAAAAGCCGATCACGTGCGTGATTTTGCAGGTTTCAATATTAGCTTTGATAACTACCATTCCACTCACAGCGAAGAAAACAAACAGCTCACCGCAGAAATTTACAATAAACTCAAAGCCAATGGTTTTATTAAGAGTAAAGTTATTTCTCAGTTATTCGACCCTGAAAAAAATATGTTCTTGCCTGATCGTTTTGTGAAAGGCACTTGCCCGAAATGTAAAGCAGAAGATCAATATGGCGATAACTGCGAAGTTTGTGCTTCTACTTATAGCCCAATGGATTTAATTAATCCTCGTTCAGCGGTTTCTGGCGCAACACCTGTGGTAAAAGAATCTGAACACTTTTTCTTTGACTTACCTGCATTTGAAGGGATGTTAAAAGAATGGACTCGTTCTGGCTCACTTCAATCAGAAATTGCGAACAAAATGCAAGAATGGTTTGAGAGTGGTTTACAACAATGGGATATTTCACGCGATGCGCCTTATTTCGGTTTTGAAATTCCGGGCGCAAAAGATAAATTCTTCTATGTTTGGTTAGATGCACCAATCGGCTATATGGCTTCATTCAAAAATCTATGCAATCGTGAAGGCATTGATTTCAATGAATTTTGGGCTGAAGGCAGTGATGCGGAACTTTATCATTTCATCGGTAAAGACATCGTTTATTTCCACAGTCTATTCTGGCCTGCAATGCTTGAAGGCAGCGGCTATCGTAAACCGACTAATGTGTTCACTCACGGCTACGTCACGGTGGATGGGGCGAAGATGTCAAAATCTCGCGGGACTTTCATTCAAGCCAGCACTTATTTGAATCATATCGATCCTGAATGTTTGCGCTATTACTATGCGGCAAAATTAAATGATCGCATTGAAGATTTAGACTTTAACCTTGAAGATTTCGTACAACGTGTAAATACGGATATTGTAAACAAATTAGTGAATTTAGCTTCACGCAATGCAGGCTTTATTGCGAAACGCTTTGAAGGCAAACTTGCGGATAAACTGGAAGATGAAACATTATTTGCAGAATTTACCGCCCAAGCCGAACAAATCGCCGCTTATTACGAAAGCCGTGAATACAATAAAGCCATTCGTGAAATTATGGCATTAACAGATAAAGCCAATAAATACATTGATGAAAAAGCCCCTTGGGTGATTGCAAAAGAAGAAGGCAAAGAGGCAGAATTACAAGCAGTATGTTCAATGGGAATTGAGCTTTTCCGTGTGTTGATGTCTTACTTAAAACCTGTTCTTCCAAAACTGGCAGAACGTGCAGAAGCTTTCTTACAAGCTGAATTACGTTGGGATAATATTCATCAACCATTGCTTGGTCATACCCTTGCATCGTTCAAAGCCTTATTCTCTCGTTTAGAGAAAAAACAAATTGATGCTGTTGTGGAAGAAACCAAAGCCTTATTTGCCGCAGCCAATAAGGCAGCAGAAAAAACTGAAGCAAAACCAACCGCACTTTCTGCCGTTGAACCTATTGCTGAAACCATCACCATTGATGATTTTGCTAAACTTGATATGCGTGTAGCAAAAGTGTTGAAATGCGAAGCAGTGCCAGAATCCAATAAACTTTTACGTTTTGAATTAGATCTTGGCGATCATACTCGTCAAGTTTTCTCTGGCATTAAAGCAGCTTACAATAAGCCCGAAGAATTAGAAGGTCGTTTTGTGATTATGGTGGCAAACCTTGCACCACGTAAAATGAAATTTGGTGTATCTGAGGGAATGATTCTATCCGCAGGAACAGGCGGAAGTGACTTATTCTTGTTATCTGCCGATAGCGGTGTCACCGCAGGTATGCAAGTAAAATAATCAATTCAATTAATTAGGGCAACATTATGTTGCCCTTTTATTTTCTTGTTGAAAATAGGTGGCTTATAACCTACTATAACACTCAACTATTTATCTATTTGGAGAATATTATGAAAAACGAATTAATTTGCTATAAACAAATGCCAGTGTGGACAAAAGACAAATTACCACAAATGTTCCAAGAAAAGCACAACACAAAAGTCGGCACTTGGGGAAAATTAACTGTATTAAAAGGTAAGCTCAAATTTTATGAGCTAACCGAAAGTGGCGATGTTGTTGCCGAGCATATTTTCACCCCAGAAAGCGACATTCCTTTTGTTGAACCTCAAGCATGGCATCGTGTTGAAGCACTTTCAGATGATTTAGAATGTACCCTAGGTTTCTATTGCAAAAAAGAAGATTACTTCAGTAAAAAATACAATATGACTGCCACTCACGGCGATGTGGTGGATGCAGCAAAAATCATCTCGCCTTGTAAAGTATTAGATTTAGGTTGCGGACAAGGGCGTAATTCACTTTATTTAAGTTTATTAGGCTATGATGTGACCTCTTGGGATCACAATGAAAACAGCATTGCCTTTTTAAATGAAACTAAAGAGAAAGAAAACCTTAATATTTCTACCGCACTTTACGATATTAACTCTGCCAACATTCAAGAAAACTACGATTTTATTGTTTCAACAGTGGTGTTTATGTTCTTAAATCGTGAACGTGTGCCGTCAATCATCAAAAATATGCAAGAACATACCAATGTTGGCGGATATAACTTAATCGTTGCCGCTATGTCCACTGATGATGTGCCTTGCCCACTTCCGTTCTCTTTCACCTTTGCTGAAAATGAATTAAAAGAATATTACAAAGATTGGGAATTCTTAGAATATAACGAAAATATGGGCGAATTACACAAAACCGATGAAAACGGCAATCGCATTAAAATGAAATTTGCCACCATGTTAGCGAGAAAGAAATAACCCGCTAATTTAAAAAATCACCGCACTTTGCCTTTGATAAAAAAGATAACTTAGAACATATCTTTTGCTTTGCGAAGTGCGGTAAATTCTTCAAGTGTTTTTGCTTGTAAAAACGGATTAATTTCTCGCTCAAGTTTTAATGTTGTCGGCAAACTTGGTTTATTTTCAGACCGCTGTTTTTCAACAAAAATACGTTGTTTTTCCACCGCACTTTTTTCTACCGCACTTTTCTCCACCAGCACCGTTTCCGCAAATGCTAAATTTCCCAAGGTGTATTCGTGAGCAGGACAAACAATCGTCTCGTCTGGCAATCTATTCAAACGCTGCAAACCTTCAAACATCTGCGCATAATTACCTGTGAAAACACGTCCGCAACCGGCAGAAAATAACGCATCACCACAAAATAAATGATTATCTACTAAAAAACTAACGTGCTGTTTCGTGTGTCCACCAGTCGGAATTACATCAATTTGATAATGTGTGGTAAGGATCTTCCCTTCGTTCACAATTTGAGTTGCGCCTTTTTTCTCACATTCTTGCGACCCATAAATCGGCACCGTTGGATAACGTTTTTTAAATGCCGACACACCTTGTGTATGATCGTCGTGTTCGTGAGTAAGCAACACCGCTTCAACCGTTGCGTTTTGCTTATCTAGCCACGCAAACAGATTGTCCGTTTCAGGCAAATCGACAATAATAAGAGGCAGATTTTCTCGTTGATAAAGCCAAATGTAGTTATCATTCAGCGCAGGCAAAGCAAATAACATAATCGTCCTTTTAATTAGTGATAGAAAAATAAATTGATTCCGCTTAAAACATTAGATGCGATCCACATTCCACCAAATCAACGCCCATTTTTTCTGTCCGTGAGAAATGGGTTCGTTATTGGTTTGTTTACGATCGTAAAAGGCTTTTAAACCTTGTTTTTCTTTTTCGGAAAGCTCGCCTAAAGAAAACTCCACCGAGGCTAATAAATCCTCGTAACTTTCACCTTGAAAACAACCCGATTCGGTTTCAATAAAATTCAAATTTGCCTGAATGCCTTTTTGATACAACCGATTGAGTAAATAAATATAAGTCGGGAAACCAATATCTTCACGCCCAATCGCCTCAAATACGCCCTCATCTAAAAAATGACGTTGTGTGACAGAAGTCAAAAACACACGTTTTTTCGCTTTGGCACAGAGTTTTTCAATCATATCGTCCAAATCGTCCACCAAGGTTGAACGAGATGCCAACACCACATCAGCTTGTGGCACATCATCCCAATTATCCGCCCAAGATTTATGAAATGTCGTCAAATTATGCAAACCAAATTTCTGTTTGAACTGCGCCAAGCAATCTAACATTCCATTGCTATAATCTAAGGCATATACGGTTGAGCCTTGTTGTGCAAGTGGCACAGCAAAGGTACCGGGGCCACAGCCAATATCCAACACAGTTTCATCGGCTTGCACATTCATAGCTTGCAATAATTGCTGATTATATGCAGAAGGTTTGCCGACTAAATTCTCTGCCATTTTCACAGCTTTTTTATCCCATTTTGTCGGAGGTAAGTTGTAATGATTACAAGCGATTAAGTGTTGTTGATAAAGTTCAGCAAAATTGATGTCGTAAATAGTCATAGTGATTTTTCAATGTGGTTATTCAAATGTTGATGTAAAAGTTCGGGCGAAGTGCGGTAGATTTTCGCCAAGTTTTCTAAGGTTAATAAATGTTTTTTATTGCCTTGTTGAAAGCCAAATTGTTGATCAAGCAAAACAATATTATCCCCTAAAAATGCCGCTTGTTGTGGATTATGCGTGCTAATAATAAGCGCAATATTTTGCTTTTGCAGTTGTTTTATTTTTTCTAACACTCGAATTTGATTACCAAAATCAAGGCTGGAAGTCGGTTCGTCCATAATTAAAAGTTTGGCTTGTTGAGCAATCGCACGGGCAATCAACACAAGCTGCTTTTCACCGCCACTTAATTGATGATAATAACGCTGTGCAAGATGAGCGATTTCTAACTCTTGCAATGCCATTAATGCCAAATCTAAATCAGATTTTTTCGGGGTTTGATACCACTTCAAAAAAGCACTTCTTCCCATCATCACCATATCCTGCACTAAAAAAGGAAATAAATGGGAATGCGCCTGTGGCACATAAGCAATATGTCGAGCCAATTCTGTTGGTGAATAATCAGAAAGTGATTTTCCTTGCCAAAAAATCTCACCACCAATAGGTGGCTGTAATCCCAATAAGGTTTTCAAAAACGTACTTTTGCCTGCGCCATTTGCACCAAGCAAACAACAAATTTGATTTTCCTCTAGGGTAAATCGGATATGTTGAACAAGCGTTTTTCCTTCATAGCCAATGGCAAGATTTTGTGTTTCGAGTAACATTATTTTTGCCCTCGCACTAATAAATAAAGGAAAAATGGTGCACCACACGCAGAAGTCAAAATACCGAGTGGCAGTTCAATCGGCGCAATCGTGCGAGCCAGCGTATCAGTAAGCAATAAAAAAGACGCACCAAGCAATAAGGATGTCGGCAATAAACGAATAAAATTTGCCCCCACCAACAAGCGTGCGATGTGCGGTACCAACAAACCAACCCAGCCGATAATTCCTGTCATTGCCACCGCACTTGCCGTACAAAGTGTGGTGAACACAATTAAAATCCAGCGAGTACGTTTAATTGGTACACCTAGCGTTTGTGCGTCATCTTCATCAAGAGACAGTAAATTTAACCGCCAACGCAATAAAAAAATGGGAACAATCCCTAGCAACAACATCGGGATCAGTTGAATTAAATCTTGTTGATTAATAGCCGTCAGGCTACCAAGTAGCCAAAAAGTGATTGAAGGTAATTGAGTGAAAGGATCCGCAAGAATTTTTAACAAAGAAATGCCTGCGCCAAGTAAAGAACCAATTGCAATCCCAGAAAGTACTAACACCAAAATAGGATCTTGTGTACGACTACGCGAGGCAATGAGCGATACACATAACACAGCTAAAATACCACCGCTAAAAGCAAAGAGTTGGATATAAATCATTGGCAAATTATAAAAAATTGCCAAACTTGCCCCAAAACCTGCGCCCGCTGAAACACCCAAAATATCTGGCGAAACAAGCGGATTTTTAAACATACCTTGATAAGTTGCGCCCGCACAAGCAAGCGCAGCCCCGACAAAACAAGCGGCAAAAATACGTGGCAAACGAATTTGCCACAATACTGTTTGTTCCGTGTTTCCTTCATATTGCCCGCTAAACGAACAGCTTATTGTCTCCCAAAGTTGGCTAGGGGAAAGCGGGTATTTTCCCACATTCAAAGCAAGTAAAATACTGCCAAACAACAATCCAACTAACAAGATAAAAAACAAACGAGGCGAACGTAAAAGAAAAGTCGAGCTCATCATTTTACTTGAAACAACTTAAGTGCTTGTTCATTGCTTAAGTCAATGTGATAGAACAATTTATAAAAACGTTGAATTTCAGGCACAAAGTCAGCATTCGCCCTACCACTCAACATATGTTGTAACCAACGCACGCCTAATAAACGGTTTAAACTTGGTGGTGAATCAATCCAACCAAATGGTGTATGCGGCACAAAGAAAACTTGCTGATTTTTCACCGCACTTAATTCTTTCCATTGCGGATTGTTTTCAAGCGCTTTATAAAACTCATCATATTGGGTGAAAATCATTTGAGGATTCCACAATAAAAGTTGTTCCATTGAAACTTGAGTTAAGCCTTTTTGATCTCCCTCTGCGACGTTTTCCAAGCCAATCAATTCCATTGCTTCCGTATGAATCGAACCTTTTTGACCGGTTTGCAAACCATCCGCATTACGCGCTAAATAGGCAGTTTTATGATGTTGTTTAGCAAAATAGAGTGCTTGTTTAAGGGTTTCTTCCGCATATTTGGCTTGTGCTTCAGCTTGTTTTTCGTTACCAAGCAACTTACCTAATTTACGTAACAAAGCAGGCGTTTCACTTAATCTGCCATCTAACAACAAATAAGGCACTTGAGTTTGAGCAAAAGTGCGGTCAGCTTGATCTTTATAATTCGGCGCAATATTCCCCACATCAATAATCAAGTCAGGTTTTAACGCAACGATTTTTTCTGCAGAAAGCGTGCTGCCTTTTCCCGCAATTTTACCGAGTGTGGGTAATTTTTTAATCTCACCATCAAACAACGCACCTGCTTTTGATTCCATTTTAAAGCCAGCAAAGCCTGCTAATTTTTCAGGTGCAACAGCAAGTAACAACACATCACTCGGGTTCCCCGCGCTTAATACTTTTTCAATTTTGGCTGGTTCAGGCAAGCTGCCTGCTTGGTAAGTTAAATCTTGAGCACTCACTTGCAAAGCAAAAAGTGCGGTGAAAATCGTGAACATTTTTTTCATTTTAGCTCCTTAAAAATGAGAAATAATGGCTAATTTTACAACATCGCTATATTTATTTAAATATAACGTAGCAAAAATAGGCAAAATAGTTCTATAATATTTAACGTTATATATTTTATTATATAGATTTATTTCGTAGATAAAGGATAATTCAATGAAATTTGAAGTGATTTATAAATTTTTCTTAGTGTGGGGACTAGCCTTAAGTTTACTTTTCGTTGTTGCAAGTGGCATTTCAATGTGGTTAGGCTTTCCTTTTGCTCAAGCCCTAGAGATTCATCTTTTCTTTGCTGGATTTACCGTATTTGGTTTGTTACTGCATTTTTATAGCCGCAAGAAGAAATGGGTAAAAATCAACACTCAATTTGCCGATCTCATCACTCATAATCGTATGCCTTCTTACTGCAATTTAGATCGCTTGATAATGACTTTCGAGCATTTTTCTATTCAACAAATCGCCGAGCAACTTAATCTTTCTCTCCCGATTTTATTAAATGAATTATCACAAGCTCAAATAAACATTACCGATTCCCACCGCACTTTACGCGAAAACTTTCCTCTCAACGATGAAAAAATTTTTGCCGCAATTACGATTGCGTTGAAAGTGCGGTTCAATCCAACGTTACTGTAACCCTAATCAAAGAAGGATCTTAATATGAAAAAAACCTTACTTTGCACCGCCATTGGTTTGGCGTGTTTACCTGCCTATGCAGATAATGTTTTCACTCTTGGTCAAATTGAAGTAATTGGTGAAAACAGCACCGACCTAAGTACCAGCAGAATCGAGCAATCTGATTTACAAAGAAACAATCAAATTCGTGTTTCGGATGTTGCAAAATCCACTCCAGGTGTTTTTTTAGAACGTAGTGGCGGGCGTAACGAACACAATTTACTCGTGCGTGGTTTTAATGCGCGACGAGTACCAATCTTTATTGATGGTATCCCTGTTTATGTACCCTATGATGGCAGTATGGATATGGGGCGTTTTACAACTTTTGACCTATCTCGCATTGATATTTCCAAAGGGGCAAGCTCCGTATTATATGGCGCCAATACCTTAGGCGGTGCAGTAAATCTCATCACTCAAAAACCAACAAAAGAATTAGAAGGCACTATTGGCTATGGCTTTTCCCATGGTAAAAGTGGCAATACGGGAACAAACCAAACTTATTTTAACTTAGGCACTAAACAAGAATTGTTCTACGCACAATTAAGTGGCTCATTCCTCGAAAAACAAGGCGCTCAACTCTCTCGTCATTATCAACAAATCAATCCAAAAGGCGATGACGGCGGCAGAGCTGAAAACTCTATTCAACGAGATAAAAAACTAAGCCTAAAAATGGCCTTTACCCCAAACAAATCTGATGAATATGCCTTAGTACTTTCTACGCAAAAAGGGAATAAGCAGTCGCCGCTTTATTCAGGTAAAGATGGTTCTGGAAGATACTGGCGTTGGCCAATATGGGATAAAGATAGTATGTATTTCCTATCCCATACTGAATTTGATGCACACAATCTCTACTTGAATACAAAAGTCTTCTACGATTCATTCAAAAATGATTTGCGCTCTTTTGATGATGAAACATTCACCAAACAGACTAAAAAATATGCTTTCAATAGTTTTTACCGAGACTATTCCTATGGCGCGGGTTTTGACTTAGGCGGTGATTTAACGACAAAAGATAGCTTAAAATTTTCTGCCATTGTGAAATATGATGTTCACCGTGCGCATAACAACAATGATCCGGTTGAAGTTGATAAAGACCGCACTTATAGTTTTGGCTTAGAAAATGCTTATGCTTTTACTGATCAAACAAAATTGGTCACAGGCGTAAGCTACGACTATCGCCAATCTAATCGTGCAGAACAGTATGAAAAAAAATGTACGAAAACAGGCAAAAATAACGCAATTTGTCCTTTTGATATTGGCAATAAACAGGCACTTAATTATCAAGTTAAACTCGTACATAACTTTGATAAAAATGACGAGTTTTCACTTAGCTTCGCGAAAAAAACTCGCTTTGCCACAATGAAAGAACGTTATTCTCGTCGTTTTGGTAAAACAGAACCCAATCCATTCTTAAGCCCTGAAACAGCTTACCATTATGAAGCCAGTTATATGCGTACTTTTGGTGATTGGTTAAGATTAGATGGTGCATTATTCTATTCTGAAGTGAAAGATGCGATTGATACAGTGGCAATTACTCATAGCGTCAGCCAAGAGCAAAATGTTGGTAAAGAAATCTTTAGAGGTGCTGAACTTGCCGCGTCCATTTTTGCTACTGATAATTTAACTCTTGGTGCAAACTACACCTACACTCAAGCAAAAAATAAAACGAAACATCTTATCGTCACAGATGTTCCAAAACACAAATTCTTTGCTTATGTAGATTGGAGAATTGTACCAAGTATTGCGTTTTATATCAGTCAAGAAGCGGAACACGGTCGCTATTATTTAGATGATGCTAAAACGGTAAAACTTTCAGGTTTTGGTAACACAAATGCTAAAGTGATTTATAACATCACCAAACAACTTAGCTTAGAAGCGGGTGTGTCAAATATCTTTGATAAAAACTACTACTATCAAGCCGGTTATCCAGAAGAAGGTCGTCTATTCTTCTCAAATATGCGCTATCAATTCTAAGAAAAGTGCGGTAGAAAACCCCGACATTTTTCGGGGTTCATTTTTGCCGAAAAAATCTTGCCCAGCCATTAAAACTCCCCTATTATTCACCGCACTTTTTTCTCATTTAGGAACAAAAATGACAGAACAAACTTTTATCCCTGGCAAAGATGCCGCATTGGAAGATAGTATTGCAAAATTTCAGCAAAAATTGACCGCACTTGGTTTTAATATTGAAGAAGCATCTTGGTTGAATCCGGTGCCAAATGTGTGGTCTGTGCATATTCGCGATAAAGACTGCCCACAGTGTTTTTCTAATGGTAAAGGGGCTAGCAAAAAAGCGGCGTTAGCCTCCGCTCTTGGCGAATATTTTGAACGTCTTTCCACCAACTATTTTTTTGCTGATTTCTATTTAGGGCAAAAGATTGCAAACAGCGATTTTGTACATTACCCCAATGAAAAATGGTTCCCGATTGAAGATGATGCTTTACTGCCTAATGGCATTTTAGATGATTATTTATTGGATTATTTTGATCCTAATGCCGAGCTTACGCCTGAATTATTAGTCGATTTACAATCTGGCAATTATGATCGTGGGATCGTTGCTATGCCTTATATTCGTCAATCGGACGAACAAACCGTTTACATTCCACAAAGTATTATTGCCAACCTTTATGTCTCAAATGGGATGTCTGCGGGCAATACAAAATTTGAAGCACGCGTGCAAGGCTTGTCAGAAGTCTTTGAGCGTTATGTGAAAAACAAAATTATCGCTGAAGCAATTAGTCTGCCAGAAATTCCAAAATCGGTGATGGATCGCTATCCATCTATTAAGGCTTCCATTGCAAAATTAGAGGAAGAAGGTTTCCCTATTTATGCGTTTGATGCTTCACTTGGCGGAAAATACCCTGTTATTTGCGTCGTATTATTAAATCCAAATAACGGTACGTGCTTTGCCTCTTTCGGTGCACATCCAAATTTCCAAGTAGCATTAGAACGTACGGTGACTGAACTTTTACAAGGTCGTAGCTTGAAAGATTTGGATGTTTTCTCTCCGCCATCTTTCAATAACGATGATGTGGCTGAACACGCTAATTTAGAAACCCACTTTATTGACTCAAGCGGTTTAATTTCTTGGGATTTATTCAAAGAAACGCCTGATTATGAATTTGCTGATTGGGATTTCAGTGGTACAACGCAGGAAGAATACAATAATTTAATGGCAATTTTCCGTGCGGATGAAAAAGAAGTTTACATAATGGATTACAACCATTTGGATGTCTATGCGTGCCGCATTATTGTGCCAGGCATGTCTGATATTTATCCAGCAGACGATTTAATTTACGCCAACAACAATATGGGCATGGATTGGCGCGAAATTTTACTCGATTTACCAAACTGGCATCACGATGCAGAAACCTATCAAGAGTTATTAGAAGAATTAGACGGACAAGATATTGACGATGCAACTCGCGTGCGTGAATTTATCGGTATCGTTGCACCTAAAAATAGCGGCTGGACAACCTTACGCGTGGGTGAATTAAAATCAATGCTCCACCTTGCATTAGGCGAATTAGAACAGGCATTAGATTGGGCAAACTGGACGCTGAATATGAACAGTTCCGTATTCACCACAGAACGTGTGAATTATTACCGCGTATTAATTTCCATCATTGAATTACATTTAGATCAAAATCGCGAACCAGCGCAATATCGTGCAGTGTTTGAGAAAATGTATGGTAAAGATGCGGTTAAACAAGCTTGGGCAGCTGTCTCTGAAGGTGGCAATCCGTTCTACAATCTTCCAGCAAGTGATGAAAATTTGGAAAACTTTAAGGAACATCAGGTGTTGCTGGGGGCTTATGGGAAGTTGCAGAAAGCAAAGCGAGCACATCAAAAATAAATGAGGCTTATTTCGTACTTTCAATTCTTGAAAGTACGACCTACTTTTCTTTGCTTCGCCAAAGAAAAGTAGGCAAAAGAAAAGCGCCCCTGCTTTTCCTTATTTCCTTTGTTTCATACAATTTGCTTAACGGAAATTTTCTGAACTCGCCGCAAACGGCTCAAACAGACGAAAATTTCCTACAAATTCTATGAAACAAAGGCGGAAAAGAAGGGAACCCATTTAATTCTACCAACAAATAAAACGACCTATAAAAACCGACCTAAAACCAACCGCACTTTTTAAATGCTCCTCCGATAAACTCGGGGCCCATATAAATCGCCTTTGCGACTTTCAATTTTTAGGCAATTTTCGTCTGTTTGAGCAACGTAGTTGCGAGTTTAGAAAATTGCCGTAAAGAAAATTGAAACAAAGCAAAGATCAGCGATTTAACTGGGGGTACTTTTCTTTGCTTACTTTCTTTTGTACAAGCAAAAGAAAGTAAGTCGCCATTAGGCGAAATCCTAATGTAAAAAACATACCTTTATGCTATAATCCGCCACAATTTTTGATCAAAAAAGGAATACCAATGACGGATTCAATCCAATCATCTATCACCCCTGTCAATATTGAAGAAGAACTCAAATCTTCCTACCTTGACTACGCGATGTCGGTTATCGTTGGGCGTGCATTACCTGACGTTCGAGATGGTCTAAAACCTGTTCACCGCCGCGTGTTGTTCTCAATGGATCGCGAAGGCAATACCGCCAATAAAAAATATGTAAAATCAGCGCGTGTTGTGGGTGATGTAATCGGTAAATATCACCCGCATGGTGACTCAGCCGTGTACGATACAATCGTTCGTATGGCACAACCATTCTCACTTCGCTATATGTTGGTTGATGGGCAAGGTAACTTCGGTTCAATTGATGGTGATGCGCCAGCTGCAATGCGTTATACCGAAGTGCGTATGCAAAAAATTACGCAAGCATTGCTCACGGATTTGGATAAAGAAACCGTCAATTTCTCGCCAAACTATGATGGCGAATTAATGATTCCTGATGTATTGCCTACTCGTATTCCAGCACTTTTAGCAAATGGTTCTTCTGGTATTGCGGTGGGGATGGCAACTAACATTCCTCCACACAACTTAAATGAAGTATTAAATGGTTGTTTGGCTTATATCGACAACAATGAAATTACCATTGATGAATTAATGCAACATATTCCGGGACCAGACTTCCCAACGGCTGCATTAATTAATGGTCGTAAAGGGATTGAAGAGGCCTATCGTACTGGTCGTGGTAAAGTGTATGTTCGTGCTCGTGCAACGGTAGAAACCAACGAAAAAGGACGCGAGCAAATTATCGTGTCTGAATTGCCATACCAAGTAAATAAAGCAAAATTAGTCGAGAAAATCGCCGAATTAATTCGCGAGAAAAAAATCGAAGGCATCAGCAATATTACTGACCTTTCAAACAAAGAAGGGATTCGTATTGAAATTGATATTAAACGTGATGCAGTAGGGGAAGTGGTATTAAACCATCTTTACTCACTTACTCAAATGCAAGTGACCTTTGGCATCAATATGGTGGCATTGGATCATGGTCAGCCACGTTTATTTAATCTTAAAGAAATCATTGAAGCCTTTGTGTTACACCGCCGTGAAGTCGTTACACGTCGTTCTATCTTTGAGCTTCGCAAAGCGCGTGAACGTACGCACATTTTGGAAGGTTTAGCGGTTGCTCGTTCTAATATCGATGAAATGATTGCGATCATTCGCAACTCTAAAAACCGTGAAGAGGCCGCAACAGCAATTAGCTCACGTTCTTGGACATTACATAGCGATATTATTAATCTTCTTGATGTTTCCGCTCGTCCTGATGAGTTAGAAGAAAATCTTGGTATTCAAGGCGAACAATATTACTTATCGCCAGCGCAAGTAAACGCAATTCTAGAACTTCGTTTACACCGTTTAACAGGCATTGCCTTTGAAGAAGTTGTAAAAGAATATGAGGAATTATTAGTTAAAATTGCGGATCTTCTTCATATTTTAAGTAGCGCAGAACGCTTAATGGAAGTGATTCGTGAAGAATTAGAAGAAGTGAAAGCACAATTCGGTGATGATCGTTTAACTGAAATTACCGCAGCTTCTGGCGATATTGATTTAGAAGATTTAATCGCACAAGAAGACGTGGTGGTGACGCTTTCTCACGAAGGTTATGTGAAATACCAACCACTGACCGACTATGAAGCTCAACGTCGTGGCGGTAAAGGCAAATCAGCAACGAAGATGAAAGAAGAAGATTTTATCGAAAAATTACTGGTGGCAAACACTCACGACACGATCCTATGCTTCTCTAGCCGTGGTCGTTTATATTGGTTGAAAGTATATCAACTTCCGCAAGCAAGCCGTGGCGCACGCGGTCGTCCAATTGTGAATATTCTTCCGTTACAAAAAAACGAACGTATTACTGCAATCTTGCCAGTTTCTGCTTACGAAGAAGATAAATTCGTGGTCATGGCAACGGCTGGCGGTATTGTGAAGAAAATCGCCTTAACCGAATTTAGCCGCCCACGTTCAAACGGTATCATTGCATTAAATTTACGTGACGAAGACGAATTAATCGGCGTGGATATTACTGATGGTAGTAACGAAATTATGTTGTTCTCGTCACAAGGTCGCGTGGTACGTTTTGCAGAAAATGCTGTTCGTGCAATGGGGCGTTTAGCAACAGGCGTTCGCGGTATCAAACTTGCTCTAACAAACGATATTTCTGACGATGAAAGTGCGGTAGAAATTGAAGATATTTCTGATGACAACACTGAAGCATCATTAGACTTAAATATCGATAAAGTGGTTTCTCTTGTTGTGCCAAAAGGTGAAGGTGCTATTTTAACCGCAACGCAAAACGGCTACGGAAAACGCACACAATTAAGTGAATACCCAACTAAATCACGTAATACAAAAGGTGTAATTTCAATTAAAGTGAGTGAACGCAATGGTAAAGTCGTTGCCGCAACTCAAGTAGAAGAAACAGACCAAATTATGTTGATCACTGATGCAGGAACCCTTGTTCGCACACGCGTAAGCGAAGTGAGCATCGTAGGTCGCAACACGCAAGGTGTTCGTTTAATTCGTACTGCAGATGATGAACACGTAGTAAGTTTAGAACGTGTTTGTGATGCAGATGAAGAGGATTCTTTGGAAGAAAGCAGTTCTGAAGAATAACCTATTATAAAATAACAATCCGCACGTAAAACGTGCGGTTTTTATGTAAAATCTTTAAGA
This sequence comes from Haemophilus haemolyticus, assembly GCF_003352385.1. Classification (NCBI taxonomy): domain Bacteria; kingdom Pseudomonadati; phylum Pseudomonadota; class Gammaproteobacteria; order Pasteurellales; family Pasteurellaceae; genus Haemophilus; species Haemophilus haemolyticus. The sequence goes on from NZ_CP031243.1 coordinate 1,523,083, forward strand.
GCATATGGATATGCTCTAGCGTTGCATGCACTTCTATTATCTCCACGTTTTTATAGCGTGGATTTTTTCTGTTCATCGCTTAAGCTATTTGGCTCCATACGCATAGCGTATGGTTTTATAGCCAGACTTTCATCTGGCTATAAGAAAAAAACGATTTTCAATCACTGAAAATCGGTTTAAAGAAGAACAATTTTATTGAACAATTTCGCCGACAATACTGCGAGTTACCTCTTTCACTTCCATAAGTTTCACTTTCACAATATCACCTATTTTGTAAATACGCTCACCTTTAATATAAAGGGCAATCTCATCAGAATTTACCTGCATTTCATCTTTATTGTTATGTAAAGTTGAAGCAGGTATAAACATTGAGGCACCATTTTCTAATAATTGCACACGTAATCCACCACGCATCACATCTTGCACTTCCGCCTCAAATTCAGCATTTGATGCAACTTTATCAGCAAGATAACGGCAATATAACCAATCCGCAATATCACGTTCAACTAAGCGATTTTGGCGACGAGCCTCTTGTAAACGGGCTAGCACTTCATCTTGTGGCTTATTACAAGCTTGTTGTGTCAATACGGCTTTAATTAAACGATGGTTCACCATATCAGAATATTTACGAATTGGTGATGTCCATGTCGCATACCCTTCTAAACCAAGACCAAAGTGCGGTGCTAATTCTGATTTAAATTCGGCGAAAGTTAAATAACGACGTAAACGGAATTCTAAATAGTCGCCTTCAATCGGCTCAATATCATGGCGCATTTGGCAATAACCGTTTAATGTTGCCAAATTTTCTACCGAATAACGCTCAGCAAGTTCAGCTTGATTTTGTTCATTGGCTAAATTTGCCATTAAGAAATTATGCGCATTCTCTAAGAATTTTTTATCAAAACCGCTATGGGTATTGAAAATACCTGTTTGTGCTTGCTCTGCTAAGAATTGTGCGGCACAAATGTTAGCAATAATCATCGATTCTTCGACAATTTGATTGGCTATACGACGATATTCCGCTTTGATTTCTGCCACTTTACCGTTTTCAGCGAGCACAAAAGAATAATCCGGTTTTTCTTTAAATAACAAAGAATGAGTCTTACGCCATTGAATGCGTGCTCTAGTAAATTGATGTAGCCAATCAATTTGTTGTGCAATTTCTGGCGTTTCTGGCTGCCACGCGTTGTCGGTTTGTTCTAAATAATCCGACACTTTGTTATAAGCCAATTTGGCTTTAGATTGAACATAAGCAGAAACAAAATGCGGTTTGGCTGTGATATTGCCCTCAAGATCCGTTTCGATATAACAAACAAGGGCTGGACGCGTTTCATTTGCGATTAACGAACATAATTCATCAGATAATTTGCGTGGCAGCATAGGAATGTTAAAGCCTGGCAAATAATTAGTGAAACAACGCTGTTTCGCATCTTTTTCAATTTGAGAATCTAACGCGATATAAGCGGTTGGATCCGCAATCGCGACAATTAATTTCCAACCTGTTTGTACCGCATTTTGTTCGATTGGCTCGATATATAAGGCATCGTCCATATCCATTGTGCTTTCTGAGTCGATGGTCACAAAATGAAGTGCGGTCAGATCTTCACGGGTTTGCTGATCTAACATTTCATAAGTTTCAGCGCCTTGCACAGGATAACGAGATTGCTCATGACGTGCCAATGTTACCCACCAAGGGGCAAATTCATCGTCAGCTCGGCAAATAAACTGATTAATAGTAGCATAGAAAAAGCGATCATCACGTAATGGGTGAGTTTTTAAATTAGCAACCACCCAATCGCCTTCTTGTAATTCTTCTTTTACAGATTTAGCTTGTTGTGCGCCAATCGGTTGGTTGATACTTGGATAATCCGCCAAAACTTGTAATTTCTTGTCTTTATTGAACCGCACTTTTGCAATGAAACGTGTCAACATTGGCTCAATTAAGGATTCCGGCTCGGCTTGTTCTTTATCACCTTGCTTTTCAATAGTGGCTTTGATTTTGTCACCGTGCATCACTTTTTTCATTGAAGGCGGCGCAATGAAATAGGTTTTCTTATCGCACTCTAAAAAACCATAGGCTTTATCTGTGCTTTTTACCACGCCTTCTACATGCTCTTTGCTGTCGTGGATTTGTTGTTTAAGCTGTGCGAGTAAAGGATTATCTTGAAACATAGTTATATTTTAAAAAAGAGAAAAGGCAGACTGAAAAGCCTGCCTAAAAAAGAATGTAAGAAAAATTATTCTTCACCTAATTCGCCCATTGCGGTGATGCTGAAACCTGCATCTACGTGAACGACTTCACCGGTAATACCCGATGCTAAATCAGAGCATAAAAATGCTGCTGAGTTACCTACATCTTCGATAGTGACAGTGCGGCGTAATGCAGCGGTTTTCTCAAAGGTAGAAAGCATTTTCTTGAAGTTTTTAATGCCTGATGCCGCTAGAGTGCGGATTGGACCAGCAGAGATTGCATTCACACGAATACCTTCTTTACCTAAATCAGCAGCCATCACGCGCGTTGCCGCTTCAAGAGACGCTTTCGCTAAACACATGACGTTGTAGTTAGGAATTGCGCGTTCTGCACCTAAGTAAGACAACGTTAATAATGAAGCATTTGGATTTAAATAAGGACGTGCAGCTTGTGCCATTGCAACAAAGCTGTATGCGCTAATATCGTGAGCAATACGGTAACCTTCACGAGTTGCTGCGTTTACATAATCACCATCTAATTGATCGCCCGGTGCAAATGCGATTGCGTGAACAAAACCATCAAATTTATCCCAACGCTTACTTAATTCTGCGAAGCAATTTTGGATGCTTTCATCAGTTGCAACATCTAAAGGAAGCACGATATCAGAACCAAATTCTTTGGCAAATTCTTCTACGCGCGGTTGTAATTTATCGTTTAAATAAGTGAAAGCAAGTTCTGCACCTTGTTCTTTCATTGCTTTTGCGATCCCGTAAGCGATAGAACGATTGCTTGCAAGACCGGTTACTAAAATGCGTTTACCTGTTAAGAAACCCATAATTTTTCCTATGTTGTTAGCGTAAAAAACTTGCATAGTATAAGCGAAAATTTGTCTTTGTACAAAGCAGACCAATATTTCTAAGAAAACCAACCGCACTTTATTTACAAATTCGTTTGAGCAAAAACCTAAAATCAGCGAAAATAGCCCACATTTTTAATTGAATGAAGAAGAAACAATGAGTTATCCATTAGAAGAAGTTAATAAACGTCGCACTTTTGCGATTATTTCCCACCCCGATGCAGGTAAAACAACCATCACCGAAAAAGTACTTTTATACGGAAATGCGATTCAAACAGCAGGTTCTGTAAAAGGCAAAGGCTCAACTGCGCATGCCAAATCCGACTGGATGGAAATGGAAAAACAACGTGGGATTTCGATTACCACTTCCGTAATGCAATTTCCTTATAACGATTGCTTGGTGAACTTACTTGATACGCCGGGGCACGAAGATTTCTCTGAAGATACTTACCGCACTTTAACTGCTGTGGATAGCTGTTTAATGGTTATCGACTCAGCAAAAGGGGTTGAGGAACGTACAATTAAACTAATGGAAGTAACTCGCTTACGTGATACGCCAATCATCACCTTCATGAACAAACTCGACCGCGATATTCGCGATCCGATGGAATTGTTAGATGAAGTTGAAAATATTCTGAAAATTCGTTGTGCGCCAATTACATGGCCGATTGGTTGCGGAAAATTATTTAAAGGCGTTTATCATATTGCTAAAGATGAAACCTATCTTTATCAATCCGGTCAAGGCTCAACCATTCAAGAAGTTCGCATTGTGAAAGGTTTAAATAGCCCTGAATTAGATGCCGCTGTTGGCGATGATTTAGCACAACAACTTCGCGATGAATTGGAATTAGTGCAAGGCGCAAGTAATGAATTTGAGCACGATGCCTTTATTAAGGGCGAGCTTACCCCAGTATTTTTCGGGACGGCATTAGGCAACTTTGGAGTGGATCATTTCCTTGATGGTTTAACCGAATGGGCGCCAAAACCACAATCTCGTCAAGCTGATACAAGAACGGTCGAAAGTGCGGAAGAAAAATTTTCTGGTTTTGTATTTAAAATTCAGGCTAATATGGATCCAAAACACCGCGACCGTGTTGCCTTTATGCGTGTGGTTTCGGGCAAATATGAAAAAGGCATGAAATTAAAACATGTTCGAATTGGTAAAGATGTGGTAATTTCTGATGCACTCACCTTTATGGCTGGCGACCGTGCTCACACCGAAGAAGCTTACGCAGGTGATATTATTGGTTTACATAATCACGGCACGATCCAAATTGGAGATACCTTCACTCAAGGTGAGACCTTGAAATTTACCGGTATTCCAAACTTTGCGCCTGAGCTATTCCGCCGTATTCGCTTGAGAGATCCACTCAAACAAAAACAATTACTTAAAGGTTTAGTACAACTTTCAGAAGAAGGTGCTGTTCAGGTATTCCGCCCATTAATGAACAACGATTTAATTGTAGGTGCGGTGGGTATCTTGCAGTTTGATGTGGTGGTTTCTCGTCTAAAAACTGAATATAACGTAGAAGCGATTTATGAAAATGTGAACGTTGCAACTGCACGCTGGGTGGAATGTGCCGATGCTAAAAAATTCGAAGAATTTAAGCGCAAAAATGAGCAAAATTTAGCTTTAGATGGTGGAGATAACTTAACCTATATTGCGCCAACAATGGTAAATCTGAATTTAGCTCAAGAACGTTATCCTGATGTCGTTTTTTACAAAACTCGTGAACATTAAAACGATATTAAAACGACAAAGTGCGGTGAAATCTCATCGCACTTTTCCAGAAAAAAAGCGTTGAAATTTAATTCAACGCTTTTCTTTTATTTAGAGACTTTTTCTTGTCTTAATCGCCAAAGTTGATAAACATTCACAACGGCTAAAAATGCATTTAATAGTGCAACTGGATAAGCAGCGATAATTACGCTATAGATCACAAATAAAATTGCACCAATGCTGTTCACTATGCGTAAATGTACGATAGATTTAAACAAAAACGATACTGCAACAAAAAAGGTTGCGATATAACCCAATAATTCAACTAAATTCAATTCCATAATTCTGTTCTCTTCGATTAAAAATAAAAACGGGCGCCATGATAAAAGATTTTTAAAACAAGGAAAAGATCAGAAAAAAAAGCAACCGATTGCAAGAGAAAATTATTTTATCTTACAAAGAATAAAAGTATTTTTATCATCACTAGCGCATAAAAAGCCGGGACGAGTGCGCACATCTAAAATATTGGGAAGCTTATCCAATTTGGGGGAATTAGATAACATTATCTCGCTCACCTCGCACTTTGTCACCGGCTAAATTCTTTTAAGAATCCTGATTGTAATGCTATGAACAATAAAGAAATTTAATAAATGAGGTTCTATCTTTTATAATAACTAGAATTCCAATTTCTATTATTCTAGAAATGGGATTGATTATAAACTATGAAGTAACTTCAGATTCAAGAGGATTCTAGAGAAATGAAAGTTATGATTTTATTCTAAATAAAGACGAGTTGTACTAAAACCATATAGAAAAGCGTACCAACAGCAATAGATAGAAACATATTTTTCTTCCAAAAATGCAATCCTAGCACCACTATGCCTGCAAGAAAATCAGGGATACCATGATAACCACTTAAAACATCAACATTCTTATAGCAATAAACTACAAGCATACCAAACATAGCTGGAGGTAAAACTTTCCCAAGATAGCGAATATATTGTGGAATCGGACGATTAGCTGGAAAGACAAAAAATGGCAATAAGCGCGTAAATTGTACAGTAAGCACACAAATTCCAATCGTCATAATCTGTTCTGTAAGTGTCATTTTAGCGACTCCAATTTTGTGTCTAATTTAGGTCCACGCATAGTTAGAATTAACCAGATACCAATTAATGTGGGAATTAAGAAATATTCTTTGCCTACAATCAGTAAAAAAGCTAATGTAATCCCTAAACCTAAGAGAGAGCTTTCATGGGATTTTTCCTTTATCCAATTTTCTGCAAAAATGACTAAGAAAAGAGCGGTCATAGAGAATTCCACACCTTTTAAATCAAAAGGTAAAACAGAGCCAAATAAGTTACCCATTGCTGCGCCAACTACCCAATAAATATGCAAATATAAGCTCACAAAAAACATATACCAGCCTTTATCTAAGTGCGGTGGGATTTTTGCCATATAATTTAAGGAAAAAGATTCATCTACAAGGGTGGTAATTAAATACCAACGTTTATGACCAATGTGTACGCCATATTTTTCTAACATTGATATGCCATAGAAAATCTGACGAGTACTGATCATTAAGGTAATTAATAACACACTGATGGGAGAAAAAGGTGCAATAAGTGCTCCAGCAGCAATGAACTCAACAGAACCGGCATAAATAAGTAAAGCCATCAAAGTAGGATATAAAAATTCGAAACCTAGCGCCTTCATATAAATACCGTATGCCACACCAAGAAATAGAAATCCTGCAATCATTGGCGCACTATAAGGAAAAGCAGCTTTAGCCGCCGCACTAATTGGGTGAGGCTGCTGATTTTGTTGAGAAAAATTCATTTATTACTTCTATAAATCTAAAACAGATAGCCCAGGTAAAGTTGAAAAACTTTGAGCTTTTACGGTTTGATAAAAATCTTCTAAATAAGAAAGGGATTCATCTTCTTTGCGAATAGCCGCATATAGATTGCTATATAAACCTTCTTTTGTGACTTTTCTTGCCACGACATAACCCTTTTCCAAATAAGGCAACGCAGCCCAATAAGGGATAGTCGCAATGCCACGACGACTCGCCACTAATTGAATCATAGCAATAGTCAATTCAGTTGTGCGGCGAGTAGGATTAATGCCTTTTGGTTTAAGTACTTTACGCAATAGATCTAACATATCATCAGGAACTGGATAAGTAACCCAGGTTTCATCTGCAAAATCTTCCGCATCCCAAATGTCTTTTTCTGCTAAAGGGTGATCTTTTGAGCAAATCCCAACCATCTCATAAGAAAAGAGCGGTTTAAAAATGACATCATCATTATGCTCTACTTCTGATACTATCGCCCAATCGGCTCGGTGAGAAATCAATAAACCAACCGGATCCGTATGAAAACCAGATACAATATCCAACTCAACTAGCCCCCAATGCCGACGAAATTCATCCATAGCAGGCATTAACCAATCAAAACAAGTATGACATTCCACAGCTATTCTCAGCTGACCCGCATCACCATGTTTAACCCGTGCAAGATCACGTTCAGCATCAACAACTTTTGGCATTACCTCATTAGCAAGACGAATTAAACGCTCTCCTGCCGAAGTAAAACGAAGTGGATTACTTTTACGCTCAAACAAAGGTAAACCGAACTGTTCTTCTATTAATTTAATTTGGTGAGAAAGGGCTGATTGGGTTAGATATACTCGTTTTGCTGCCAAAGAAACGCTACCCGTCTCTTTTAAAGCAAGTAAAGTTTTAAGATGTCTAAATTCTAGAAAAGTTGGTTTCATTAAAAATATTCATACAAAATAGAAAATTAGATGATAGATATAATACCTTAAAATACGAAATATTCGAATTAATATTCTATAGATAATAGTTTTTGGTTAACATTCTAAAGATAAAAAATAACCCCATGCTCTTTAGCTTGGGGCTATTTTTTATTATATTTAAATTTGGTAACCTGGCGGTGCCCTACTCTCACATGGGGATGCCCCACACTACCATCGGCATTACAGCGTTTCACTTCTGAGTTCGGTATGGTGTCAGGTGGTTCCACCGCACTATCGCCGCCAGGATAATTCTTTGATAACGTTTATTTCAAATTCTATCTATGTTCTTCATTGGCCACAAGCTGAACGTTTAGTTAATTTCTTTTCCTTTTACTCTGTTTTCCAAAAACACTTGAGCGTTGTATAGTTAAGCCTCTCGGGCAATTAGTACAGGTTAGCTCAATGACTCACATCACTTACACACCCTGCCTATCTACGTCTTAGTCTTAAACAACCCTTACACACTTGATGTGTGGGAGAACTCATCTCTTGGCAAGTTTCGTGCTTAGATGCTTTCAGCACTTATCTCTTCCGCACTTAGCTACCCGGCAATGCGTCTGGCGACACAACCGGAACACCAGTGGTGCGTCCACTCCGGTCCTCTCGTACTAGGAGCAGCCCCAACCAATTCTCCAACGCCCACGGCAGATAGGGACCGAACTGTCTCACGACGTTCTAAACCCAGCTCGCGTACCACTTTAAATGGCGAACAGCCATACCCTTGGGACCTACTTCAGCCCCAGGATGTGATGAGCCGACATCGAGGTGCCAAACACCGCCGTCGATATGAACTCTTGGGCGGTATCAGCCTGTTATCCCCGGAGTACCTTTTATCCGTTGAGCGATGGCCCTTCCATTCAGAACCACCGGATCACTATGACCTACTTTCGTACCTGCTCGACTTGTCTGTCTCGCAGTTAAGCTTGCTTATACCATTGCACTAACCTCACGATGTCCGACCGTGATTAGCAAACCTTCGTGCTCCTCCGTTACGCTTTGGGAGGAGACCGCCCCAGTCAAACTACCCACCAGACACTGTCCGAGACCACGTTTCGTAATCTTCGTTAGAACATCAAACGTTAAAGGGTGGTATTTCAAGGACGACTCCAACAATACTGGCGTATCATCTTCATAGTCTCCCACCTATCCTACACATCAAAATTCAATGTTCAGTGTCAAGCTATAGTAAAGGTTCACGGGGTCTTTCCGTCTAGCCGCGGGTACACCGCATCTTCACGGCGATTTCAATTTCACTGAGTCTCGGGTGGAGACAGCCTGGCCATCATTATGCCATTCGTGCAGGTCGGAACTTACCCGACAAGGAATTTCGCTACCTTAGGACCGTTATAGTTACGGCCGCCGTTTACTGGGGCTTCGATCAGGAGCTTCTCTTTCGATTACACCATCAATTAACCTTCCAGCACCGGGCAGGCATCACACCCTATACGTCCACTTTCGTGTTTGCAGAGTGCTGTGTTTTTAATAAACAGTTGCAGCCAGCTGGTATCTTCGACCGGTTCAACCTTCAGGGGCTAGCCCTTACAATCTACGCCGGCGCACCTTCTCCCGAAGTTACGGTGCTATTTTGCCTAGTTCCTTCACCCGAGTTCTCTCAAGCGCCTGAGTATTCTCTACCTGACCACCTGTGTCGGTTTTCAGTACGGTTTAGTAAAGCCTGTCGCTTAGTGGCTTTTCCTGGAAGTGTGGTATCAGTTACTTCAGCTCCTTAGAGCCTCGTCATCATCTCTCAGTGTTAAGGAAGTCCGGATTTGCCTAAACTTCCCACCTACCAACTTAAACGCACATATCCAACAGTGCGATAACCTAACCTACTCCGTCCCCACATCGCAGCTTTACCAAGTACAGGAATATTAACCTGTTTCCCATCGACTACGCTTTTCAGCCTCGCCTTAGGGGCCGACTCACCCTGCCCCGATTAACGTTGGACAGGAACCCTTGGTCTTCCGGCGAACGGGTTTTTCACCCGTTTTATCGTTACTTATGTCAGCATTCGCACTTCTGATACGTCCAGCTAACCTCTCGATTAACCTTCATCCGCTTACAGAACGCTCCCCTACCCAACAGACGTATCACTAATAATCCTCACTCAAAGATGCCCGACTCAACGTTCGGGTTGCTTGAACAACATTTCATGTCGCTTCGCGTCATTCCATGTTGTTAATCGTAAGGCGTATTAGTGATACGCCTGATGCCGCAGCTTCGGTGCTATATTTCAGCCCCGTTACATCTTCCGCGCAGGCCGACTCGACTAGTGAGCTATTACGCTTTCTTTAAATGATGGCTGCTTCTAAGCCAACATCCTAGCTGTCTAAGCCTTCCCACTTCGTTTCCCACTTAATATAGACTTGGGGACCTTAGCTGGCGGTCTGGGTTGTTTCCCTCTCCACGACGGACGTTAGCACCCGCCGTGTGTCTCCTGAGTATCACTCTTTGGTATTCGTAGTTTGCATCGGGTTGGTAATCCGGGATGGACCCCTAGCCGAAACAGTGCTCTACCCCCAAAGGTGTCCGCTCAAGGCTCTACCTAAATAGATTTCGGGGAGAACCAGCTATCTCCCGGTTTGATTGGCCTTTCACCCCCAGCCACAAGTCATCCGCTAATTTTTCAACATTAGTCGGTTCGGTCCTCCAGTTAGTGTTACCCAACCTTCAACCTGCCCATGGCTAGATCACCGGGTTTCGGGTCTATACCTTGCAACTATTCGCCCAGTTAAGACTCGGTTTCCCTTCGGCTCCCCTATTCGGTTAACCTCGCTACAAAATATAAGTCGCTGACCCATTATACAAAAGGTACGCAGTCACCCTTTCAGGCTCCCACTGCTTGTACGTACAAGGTTTCAGGTTCTATTTCACTCCCCTCACCGGGGTTCTTTTCGCCTTTCCTTCACAGTACTGGTTCACTATCGGTCAATCAGGAGTATTTAGCCTTGGAGGATGGTCCCCCCATCTTCAAACAGGATATCACGTGTCCCGCCCTACTTATCGTTAGCTTAGTACCATGACCTGGACTTCGAGTACGGGGCTATCACCCTGTGTCGCTAAGCTTCCCAGCTTGTTCCTCTGTCTCTGTCATTATCACTAACAGGCTCCTTCGCGTTCGCTCGCCGCTACTAACGAAATCTCGGTTGATTTCTTTTCCTCGGGGTACTTAGATGTTTCAGTTCTCCCGGTTTGCCTCAACAAACTATGTATTCACTTGTTGATAGTAGATTCTTCATCTACTGGGTTTCCCCATTCGGATATCTTGGATTAAACGCCTCTTATCGACTCATCCAAGCTTTTCGCAGATTAGCACGTCCTTCTTCGCCTCTGATTGCCAAGGCATCCACCTTGTACGCTTAGTCACTTAACTATACAACCTCAAATGTTTTCAATCACTTTACGTTTTCACTTCAAAGTACGGTCAATTTGATGCGTATGTTCATTCAACTAAACACTTGATTGCTTTTGTTCAATCAAGATTTTATGCAAAACAGGTTTGCTTTCAGAGTTTCCTTCTCAGTTCCCTCTTTCACTTTCCTGCCTTGCCTACTCAGACTTTCTCTCGAAAATCTCTTGTTTTCAGCTTGTTTCCAATTTTTTAAAGAACAGTAAGATAATCTAACAAAGTTATCTTTAATTGGCGTCCCCACGGGGATTCGAACCCCGGTTACCGCCGTGAAAGGGCGATGTCCTAGGCCTCTAGACGATGGGGACATCAATTAAAGATACTCTATCTTATTCTTATCTTTCAACGTTGCTTTCGCTTCGTTTCAAATCTTGTCTACAACTATCAGCCAATCTGTGTGAGCACTCGCTGTCTCTCGTCTTGGGTAAGGAGGTGATCCAACCGCAGGTTCCCCTACGGTTACCTTGTTACGACTTCACCCCAGTCATGAATCATACCGTGGTAAACGCCCTCCAAAAGGTTAAGCTATCTACTTCTGGTACAACCCACTCCCATGGTGTGACGGGCGGTGTGTACAAGGCCCGGGAACGTATTCACCGCGACATTCTGATTCGCGATTACTAGCGATTCCGACTTCATGGAGTCGAGTTGCAGACTCCAATCCGGACTTAGACGTACTTTCTGAGATTCGCTCCACCTCGCAGCTTCGCCACCCTCTGTATACGCCATTGTAGCACGTGTGTAGCCCTACTCGTAAGGGCCATGATGACTTGACGTCATCCCCACCTTCCTCCGGTTTATCACCGGCAGTCTCCTTTGAGTTCCCGACCGTATCGCTGGCAACAAAGGATAAGGGTTGCGCTCGTTGCGGGACTTAACCCAACATTTCACAACACGAGCTGACGACAGCCATGCAGCACCTGTCTCATGGTTCCCGAAGGCACTCTCATATCTCTACAAGATTCCATGGATGTCAAGAGTAGGTAAGGTTCTTCGCGTTGCATCGAATTAAACCACATGCTCCACCGCTTGTGCGGGCCCCCGTCAATTCATTTGAGTTTTAACCTTGCGGCCGTACTCCCCAGGCGGTCGATTTATCACGTTAGCTACGGGCACCAAGCTTTAAGCCCAATCCCCAAATCGACAGCGTTTACAGCGTGGACTACCAGGGTATCTAATCCTGTTTGCTCCCCACGCTTTCGCACATGAGCGTCAGTACATTCCCAAGGGGCTGCCTTCGCCTTCGGTATTCCTCCACATCTCTACGCATTTCACCGCTACACGTGGAATTCTACCCCTCCCTAAAGTACTCTAGTTACCCAGTCTGAAATGCTATTCCCAGGTTAAGCCCGGGGCTTTCACACCTCACTTAAATAACCGCCTGCGTGCCCTTTACGCCCAGTTATTCCGATTAACGCTCGCACCCTCCGTATTACCGCGGCTGCTGGCACGGAGTTAGCCGGTGCTTCTTCTGTATTTAACGTCAATGACATGTACTATTAGCACACATCCCTTCCTCAATACCGAAAGAACTTTACAACCCGAAGGCCTTCTTCATTCACGCGGCATGGCTGCGTCAGGGTTCCCCCCATTGCGCAATATTCCCCACTGCTGCCTCCCGTAGGAGTCTGGACCGTGTCTCAGTTCCAGTGTGGCTGGCCATCCTCTCAGACCAGCTAGAGATCGCAGGCTTGGTAGGCCTTTACCCCACCAACTACCTAATCCCACTTGGGCTCATCTCATGGCATGCGGCCTTGCGGTCCCGCACTTTCGTCTCTCGACACTACGCGGTATTAGCTACAGTTTCCCGTAGTTATCCCCCTCCATAAGCCAGATTCCCAAGCATTACTCACCCGTCCGCCACTCGTCAGCAAGAAAGCAAGCTTTCTCCTGCTACCGTTCGACTTGCATGTGTTAAGCCTGCCGCCAGCGTTCAATCTGAGCCATGATCAAACTCTTCAATTCAAGTTCAATCGCTCAATAAACTGCTTAGCTATAAATAAAACACTACTTAAAAAGTAATTATGAATTTTCAGTTAAGCACCTATTAAGACTTCAAAATTAAAAAATATTTTTAAAACAAGTCAATCAACAAGTGCCCACACAGATTGTCTGATATATTGTTAAAGAGCAAAAAACAACGACGCACGTGCAAACTTAAATACTTCACAACAGTGCGTCGTTGTGTGCGGTGCATTATAGGGATTTTCAAATCCCTTGCAAGTATTTTTTGTAAAAATATTTAAAAAAATGATCTTTTGAATAAAGTTAATACAAAAAGGTCTGTTTAACATCAATTTTAGTCTATTTTTATTACATCTAAAGATTCAAATCCCCATAGGTGTAAAGCTTTTTTAAATTGAGATTCTTCAGGAAAATATTCGGTGCAAAACATTTGATTATGTTTTTCACCTTGAGCACGTATACTTTTACCATCGAGCAAATATTTTATCCGCTTAGCAATCGCCGCGCCAGGATCCATAAAATATTTAATTTGTGGCAAGCATAACTGAATTTCATCTTTGATGAGTGGAAAGTGAGTACAACCTAAAACTAATGTATCCAAATCTGCCATGTCTGCCCATGGAGATAACTCATCTTTTAAACCAATTAGATCAACGGAATGACCACGAATTTTTTGCTCCGCAATTTCGACTAATTTTGTCGTTCCCAGTCTCTCAACAATACAATCCTGCGCAAATTTATCAATCAACTCATCGACATAATGACGCTTTACTGTACCCTTTGTAGCTAATAAACCAATATGTTTTGTCTTTGTCATTTCTGATGCAGGTTTAATAGCTGGTACAGTCCCAACGATAGGAATATCAAAAGCAGCTCGCAAAGGCGGAAGCACAACTGTACTCGCTGTATTGCAAGCTATCACGATTGCATCTAATGGATAACGTTGATTAATCAGTTGGCAAACCGCTAAAGTGCGCTGAATAATACTTTCTTCTTTGCGTTCTGAATAAGGGAATCCCGCATTATCAAAACAATAGAGATAATGCCAATTTGGTAATAATTTTTTGGCTTCGCGATATACGCTAAATCCACCCACTCCAGAGTCAAAAAAAAGTACAGTTGGGCGTTTTTCTTTTTTATCCATTTAAAACTCTTTGAAAATTGACCGCACTTTTAAGCGTTCGAGTAAATCTCTTTATTATTTAACCAACGACGAATCAGACTTTCTGCTAAATCTGGGTATTTTTGGATAAGTGATTTCGCATAAAATTGCACCGTTGGTATCATTTTTCTATCTCGCATTAAATTTGCTACTCGCAATTCAGCGATGCCCGTTTGTTTTGTTCCAAGCACTTCACCTGGTCCACGAATTTCTAAGTCTTTTTCCGAAATAACAAACCCATCTTGGCTATCTCGTAGCACTTGCAAACGTTTTTGCGAAACTTTACCGAGCGGAGGTTTATACATTAGTACACAAAAAGAAGCCGTGCTGCCTCGACCGACACGCCCTCGTAACTGATGAAGTTGCGATAAACCTAAACGCTCTGCATTTTCGATAATCATCAAGCTAGCATTCGGAACATCAACACCTACTTCGATCACTGTCGTTGCCACCAATAAATCCAATTCTGCATTTTTAAAACACATCATGACATCTTGTTTTTCTTGTGGTTTCATCCGCCCGTGCACTAACCCAATATTTAACATAGGTAATGCTTTCGTTAAATCTTCCCAAATCGCTTCAGCAGCTTGAGCTTCTAAAACCTCTGATTCATCAATTAACGTACACACCCAATAGGCTTGGCGTTTTTCATTAACACAAGCGTTTTTTACACGCATCACAATTTCAGCGCGACGTTCTTCAGAAACCACTACGGTTGTTATCGGCGTACGACCTGGAGGCAATTCATCAATAATTGATGTATCCAAATCTGCATAGACGGTCATTGCCAACGTTCTTGGAATCGGCGTTGCCGTCATAATTAACTGATGAGGATAAAATCCTGCTTTTTCTCCTTTCTCACGCAACATTAATCGTTGATGCACCCCAAAACGGTGTTGTTCATCAATAATCACCAATGCTAAATCGGAAAACTCAACTTCTTCTTGAAATAAAGCATGCGTCCCCACCACCATTTGCACGGCACCAGTTTTGATTTTTTCAAGCTCTGCTTGTCTTGATTTTCCTTTTACTTTACCGGCTAACCAACCAACTTCAATACCGAAAGGCTCAAACCACCGTCGAAAATTATTCGCATGCTGTTCTGCTAGTATTTCTGTTGGCGCCATTAAGGCGACTTGTTTGCCATTATCAATTGCCGTTAAAGCAGCCAATGCGGCAACCAATGTTTTTCCCGAACCAACATCCCCTTGCACTAAGCGCATCATCGGATAATCCTTGATAAGATCTTGTTCAATATCTGACACTACTCGCTTTTGCGCATTAGTTGGTTGAAATGGCAAGGTGGCTAAAAATCGCTGTTTCAAATCTGTTTGATAATGTAGCGGTAAGGCAGAAAATTGCTGCGTTCCTAACCGCACTTTTTGCAGTGCAAGATTATGCGCCAATAATTCTTCAAAAATTAATCGTTGTTGCGCAGGATGCTTACCTTGCTCTAACATTTCTAATGAAATATCTGGCGGCGGACGATGCAATAATCGCAATGCCTCTTTTAAGCTATATTGATGTGGATTAAATTCATTAGGCAAAATTTCTGCAATCTGAACTTTGTCGAGCAATGCCAAAGCCTGATCCGTTAATTTTCGTAATGAATTTTGTTTTAGCCCTTCCGTCGTAGAATAAATCGGCGTTAGGGTTTCTTCCAATACGATGGGCGCATTATCTCGCACAATTTGATATTCCGGATGATGAATTTCTGGCATGTGACGCCCACGTTTTACCTCTCCAAAGGCCTTTACTCGCACACCTGATTGAAAACTATTACGCATTCCCGCATTAAAATTGAAAAAACGCAACATAATTTTCGATGTGCCGTCTGACAAACTAACCGATAAAATCGGGCGACGGCCAAAAGTGACTTCACTGGTTTGTACAATTCCTTCAATAGTAAAATATTGTTCGGGGCGAAGATTAGCGATTGGCGTAATTCGAGTACGATCTTCATAGCGAATAGGTAAATGAAAGAGTAAATCTTGCAGGTTATGAATGCCGATTTTAGCCAGTTTATTAGAAATGGCCGCACCCACACCAGAGAGGCTGGTCAAAGGTACGGCATCAAGAAGTTCAAGGCTCATAGCTCATTAATATTGCGTTTGACATTAACGACGCCAGTGATGCCTTTAATGCGATGAACGATATTGGCTAGGTGTTTGATATCTTTTACACAAACCTGCAAAATCACAAGCAATAAATTGTTCTCTAATTCTTCCGTCCAAATATTTTGGAGACTGCTTTCGCTCGCAGAAATTGCGGTCATTAAACTAAGCAAGGCATTCTGCTCATTCAATATTTCTATTTGTAATTCAGCCTCAAAATTCACCGCACTTTGAACATTATCCCATTTAGCCAACGATTGGCGACAAGCATTCTTCAAACTTGCACAATGTTGATGATGCACCACAACGGTGTTTTCTTCGGTACGACATCCCACAATAGGATCTCCTGGGATTGGATGGCAACATTGAGCAAATTGTGTTTTACCCACTTGCATTGGTGCAATAGTGAGTATTTTTGATTCAAATTCGAGATTCTTAGTATTAGCAGATTCTAACGGCACGCCCACAAATTGATGTGCAATGATGGAGGCAGACTGATTGCCTAAACCAATTTCTCGTAATAATTCATCTAAAGAAGAAAGCGCTAAAGCATCTAATACAGTTCTAATTTGTTGAATAGAAAAATCACCTAAATTATGAGGCTGTAATGCT
The DNA here is from genome assembly GCF_003352385.1 of Haemophilus haemolyticus. Classification (NCBI taxonomy): domain Bacteria; kingdom Pseudomonadati; phylum Pseudomonadota; class Gammaproteobacteria; order Pasteurellales; family Pasteurellaceae; genus Haemophilus; species Haemophilus haemolyticus. Next base: position 1,539,932 of record NZ_CP031243.1, read on the forward strand.
GCATTAAGCTCAACTTCACCTAATTTCACCGCATCCTCTTCACAACGCTGTTTGAGATAATGGCGAATCCTTGTTTTCGCACGAGCCGTTACGACAAAATTTAACCATGCAGCTTCAGGATGGGCATTTGGATCGGTGATGATATTGACCGTTTGACCAGATTCAAGGGCTTGTGAAAGCGGATAAGGTTTATGCTCAACGGTTACGCCAACACAAGTATTCCCCACATCTGAATGCACAGCATAAGCGAAATCTACTGCCGTTGCGCCCATTGGCAATTCAATAATTCGACCTTTTGGGGTAAAAACATAAATTTCTTTCGGAAAAAACTCTGATTTTACATTCTCAATAAACTCAAAAGAATTACCTACACTTTGTTGAATTTCGACCAAACTTTGCAGCCAGCGTTGTGCGCGAATTTGTGCGGTTGTACTGTCGTTTTTACCATTTTCTTTATAAACCCAATGCGCAGTAATGCCCATTTCGGCGACTTGTTCCATATCCTCTGTATGGATATGAACTTCTACGGGAACTCCTTTCGGCCCAATCATTGAAGTTTGCAAAGATTGATAGCCATTTGCTTTAGGTACGGCGATATAATCCTTTACTCTGCCAGGGCGTGGCTTATAAAGATTATGCATTTGCCCCAAAACGCGATAACAATCATCAACATTTTTTACAATCACACGGAACGCATAAATATCCATAATAGAATGAAATTCTTGATCCTTTATGCGCATTTTTTGATAGATTTTGTAAAGGTGCTTTTCACGTCCCCAGACACGGGCAAAAATCCCCGTATTTTCTAACCGCACTTTAATCTCTTGTGAAATTCGTTCGATTAAATCTTGTCGATTACTCCGCGCCACATCAATGAGTTTTTTTAACACCTCATAACGGTGTGGATGCATTGCTTGAAAAGATAAGTCTTCTAATTCATTTTTGATATGCTCAATACCTAAACGATGAGCAAGCGGACAATAGATTTCAAGGGTTTCTTTCGCAATACGACGGCGTTTATCTGGTCGTAACGAACCAAGCGTGCGCATATTATGCGTGCGGTCAGCAAGCTTGATTAACACAACGCGAATATCACGCGTCATCGCCAAAATCATTTTGCGAAAATTCTCGACTTGTGCTTCTTGGCGAGTACGAAATTTCAACTTATCGAGTTTTGATACACCGTCCACAATTTCAGCTACACTGGCACCGAACTCTTCTTTCAGTTGTTCTTCCGTATAAGGTGTATCTTCAATAACATCGTGCAAAAGCGCAGCCATTACCGCTTCGTGATCTAAGTGGAGTTGAGCAATAATGGAAGCTACCGCCACAGGATGGGTAATGTAAGGTTCGCCACTGGAGCGAAATTGTCCTTCGTGCGCATCTCTTGCAATCACAAACGCACGCTTGATGAGTTCAATTTTATCTGCGGGCAAATACCCTTGAATAATTCGATCTAAATCCGCAAACAGTTCCAAAGGAGACCTACTTATCGTTGAAAGAGAAAGTGCGGTTAAAATATCGTGATTTTTTACCGCACTTTTAAAAGATTATTCTGTAATTAATGCAACAGCTGCTTCTTCCGTTTCTTGCACTTTAGCTATTTCTTGGAATTCTTGTGCATCCATAATATCTTGATTAATCAAACCTTTTTCGATTTCACGCAATGCGATTACTGTTGGTTTGTCATTATCTTCTGGCACTAACGGCGCACTTTGATTAAGTTGTAATTGTCTTGCACGACGCGCAGCCGTTAAAATTAAATCAAAACGGTTACCAATTTTTTCTACTGCATCTTGCACAGTAACACGAGCCATAATTTACTCCGATTTGTCAAAAATTACTCTATTGAAAGGGCGTTATAATACTCAATTTCGCCCTATTTTGCTAGTAGCTGTTGAATTAACATTGCATTTTGTTTTTGTTGATAATCTTTAGTTAAGCGTTCCGATTGCAAAATACTTTGCAAATCTTTTAATGCTTTCTCAAAATCATCATTCACAATGACATAATCATATTCGTCATAATGCGAAATTTCACTTATCGCTTTTGACATTCGTTCAGCGATAACCTCTTCACTATCTTGCCCACGACCAATTAAACGACGCTCTAGTTCAGGCAATGAAGGCGGTAAAATAAAAATACTTTTTACCGAAGGCACTTTTTTACGGATTTGTTGAGCACCCTGCCAATCAATATCTAAAAATACATCAATGCCTTTTGCTAAATTTTCTTCAATCGCAGGTAAAGAGGTTCCATAATAATTTCCACCAAAAACTTTGGCATATTCTAGAAATAAATCTTGCTCAATGAGTGATTCAAACTCTTCTTTTGATACAAAATAATAGTGTACGCCTTCAACTTCCCCCGGGCGTGGGGCACGGGTCGTATGTGACACAGACACCATTTTTTGAGTTGAACTACCTGATGCCAATAACGCTGAAATTAATGAAGATTTTCCTGCACCACTTGGTGCAGATAAAATATAAAGATTACCTTGAGACATAGAACATTTAACCTTCTCTAACAATTTCAGTCTATTATGCAGATTTCTCTATAAAAAATCATCAAAAGAGCGGTGATTTTTTACGGTACTTTTTGATTCTTATGATGATTTGATATAGATCACAAAAAAGTAGTAGGGTTTATAGTTTTATAAAAATGCTCGTGCTATACTCTGTGCGCTGTCTTACTGAGTGAGCAGTATTACTCAAAGCAAACAGATTTGTTTAACTTAAATAAAAGGTGAAAATCTTATGGCAATTAAAATTGGTATCAATGGTTTTGGTCGTATCGGCCGTATCGTATTCCGTGCAGCACAACACCGTGATGACATCGAAGTTGTAGGTATTAACGACTTAATCGACGTTGAATACATGGCTTATATGTTGAAATATGATTCAACTCACGGTCGTTTCGACGGCACTGTTGAAGTGAAAGATGGTAACTTAGTGGTTAATGGTAAAACTATCCGTGTAACTGCAGAACGTGATCCAGCAAACTTAAACTGGGGTGCAATCGGTGTTGATATCGCTGTTGAAGCGACGGGTTTATTCTTAACTGATGAAACTGCTCGTAAACACATCACTGCAGGCGCAAAAAAAGTTGTATTAACTGGCCCATCTAAAGATGCAACCCCTATGTTCGTTCGTGGTGTAAACTTCAACGCATACGCAGGTCAAGATATCGTTTCTAACGCATCTTGTACAACAAACTGTTTAGCTCCTTTAGCACGTGTTGTTCATGAAACTTTCGGTATCAAAGATGGTTTAATGACCACTGTTCACGCAACGACTGCAACTCAAAAAACTGTGGATGGTCCATCAGCTAAAGACTGGCGCGGCGGCCGCGGTGCATCACAAAACATCATTCCATCTTCAACAGGTGCAGCGAAAGCAGTAGGTAAAGTATTACCTGCATTAAACGGTAAATTAACTGGTATGGCTTTCCGTGTTCCAACTCCAAACGTATCTGTTGTTGACTTAACTGTTAACCTTGAAAAACCAGCTTCTTACGATGCAATCAAACAAGCAATCAAAGATGCAGCTGAAGGTAAAACTTTCAATGGCGAATTAAAAGGTGTATTAGGTTACACTGAAGATGCTGTTGTTTCTACTGACTTCAACGGTTGTGCTTTAACTTCTGTATTTGATGCAGATGCTGGTATCGCATTAACTGATTCTTTCGTTAAATTAGTATCTTGGTACGATAACGAAACTGGTTACTCAAACAAAGTATTAGACTTAGTAGCTCATATCTACAACTACAAAGGCTAATTAAAACTTTGAAAAAATTAACCGCTCTTCGGAGCGGTTTTTTATTACCTAAAATTTAGTTTACGATCTAAAAATGAACAATGGATCACTAAAAATAATTTAAAATGATCAATATTCTTCTAGCTTTTATTCCTATTTAAGATTATATTAGCGCACAACTGTTCGCTCAATGAATTCAAAAAATAGGGTTAATATGAATCTCGATCTCCATTTTGTTCATCGTATTCAACAACAAGCCAAAACTCGTGCAAATATGACCGCACTTCGCTATAAAGAACACGGCTTGTGGCGAGACATCTCTTGGAAAAATTTTCAAGATCAACTCAATCAACTTTCTCGAGCATTACTTGCTCACAATATTGGTGTTCAAGATAAAATCGCCATTTTTGCCCATAATATGGAACGTTGGACAATCGCTGACATTGCGACCTTACAAATTCGAGCAATCACAGTACCTATTTACGCAACCAATACAGCCCAGCAAGCAGAATTTATCCTAAATCACGCCGATGTAAAAATTCTATTCGTCGGCGATCAAGAGCAATACGATCAAGCATTCGAAATCGCTCATCATTGTCCACAATTACAAAAAATCGTGGCAATGAAATCTACAATTCAATTACAACAAGATCCTCTTTCTTGCACTTGGGAAAGTTTTATTGAAACAGGCTCAAACGCACAACAAGATAAACTAACCCAACGATTAAACCAAAAACAATTATCGGATTTATTTACGATTATTTATACCTCTGGCACAACGGGAGAACCTAAGGGTGTCATGTTAGATTACGCTAATCTCGCTCACCAGTTAGAAACACATGATCTTTCACTTAATGTGACAGATCGGGACGTTTCACTTTCTTTCTTACCGTTCTCTCATATTTTTGAACGAGCTTGGGCGTCTTATATTCTTCATAGAGGTGCAATACTTTGCTATTTAGAAGATACCAATCAAGTGCGGTCAGCTTTAACGGAAATTTGCCCAACCTTAATGTGTGCCGTGCCACGTTTTTACGAAAAAATTTATGCCGCCGTCTTGGATAAAGTTCAAAAAGCACCAAAACTTCGCCAAATTATGTTTCATTGGGCAATTTCCGTGGGACAAAAACATTTTGATTTACGTGCGAATAACAAAGCTATTCCATTCTTATTGAAGAAACAATTTGCTTTAGCGGATAAATTAGTGCTCTCAAAACTTCGCCAATTATTGGGTGGGCGTATAAAAATGATGCCTTGCGGAGGAGCTAAATTAGAACCGGCTATTGGGCTATTTTTCCATGCTATTGGCATCAATATCAAATTAGGCTATGGCATGACAGAAACAACTGCAACCGTTTCTTGCTGGCATGATTTCCAATTTAACCCAAATTCAATCGGCACACTCATGCCAAAAGCGGAAGTTAAAATTGGGGAAAATAATGAAATCCTCGTGCGTGGCGGAATGGTGATGAAAGGCTATTACAAGAAGCCAGAAGAAACAGCTAAAGCCTTCACAGAAGATGGTTTCCTAAAAACTGGCGATGCGGGAGAATTTGACGAACAAGGCAATTTATTTATTACCGATCGTATTAAAGAATTAATGAAAACCTCAAACGGCAAATATATTGCACCACAATATATCGAAAGCAAAATCGGTAAAGATAAATTTATCGAACAAATTGCAATCATCGCCGATGCGAAAAAATATGTATCCGCGCTTATTGTGCCTTGCTTTGATAGTTTGGAAGAGTACGCTAAACAGCTCAATATTAAATATCATGACCGTTTAGAATTACTAAAAAATTCTGACATTCTGAAAATGTTTGAGCAGCGTATTAATGCGCTGCAAAAAGAATTGGCTCATTTCGAGCAAGTAAAAAAATTCACGTTACTTTCTCAAGCATTTAGCATTAAATTGGGTGAAATTACACCAACATTAAAATTACGTAGAAAAGTGATTTTAGAACGTTATCGTAAGCAAATTGAAGAAATGTATAATTCAAAAGAATCAAAAAGTTCATAACTAAAAGGCTCTCGTTTGAGAGCCTTTTTCTTGCCGATTATTCAGGAAATTTTTCTTCCAAAATTAATGCTAACCCATCTTCATTATTGGTCGTGGTAACTACATTTGCAGCTTGTTTAATTTCATCAGGTGCATTTCCCATTGCCACCCCAAGTCCCGCATGTTCTAGCATATCCAGATCATTAAAGTTATCACCAAACGCAATCACTTCATCGGTTTTTACGCCAAAATAATCTTCCAAAAAACGCACCGCACTTCCTTTGGTTGCACTCTTGTGCATCACCTCTAAAAAGTTAGCATGGGAACGACAAATACTCAGATGTGGAAATTTTTCCTTTAAAATAATTTCAATCTCAATGATTTCTTGTGCTTCCCCAATAATTTGAATTTTATGTGGCGAACGAGCCGCTACTTCATCAAAAGGGTGAATTTCAATTTTGGTGACACTGCGTTCATAAATCACCCATTTATTTTCTACATCGCGAGCATGGCAGACATTATTTGTATAATAATTCACACCAAGCAAAGGGTGATCCGCCAAAACGGTATTAATGTCTAAAATATCCTTTGGATCAATTTGTACGCTATAAATTAGTTCAAGATGTTGATTCAAAATAAGCGCGCCACTAAATGCAACAAGCACATTATTCGTTTCAAGCTGTTTCCAATAAGGCAAAATACCCAAAGGAGAACGCGCCGAAATTGGCACAAAAGGAATGCCATTCGCCGTTAAACGCTTAATTGCCGCAACAGTTCGAGGGGAAATAGTATGTTGAGAAGTTAATAAGGTGCCATCAAAATCACTAAATACCGCTTTATACATCATTACTCCGAATAAAGATTATTTCTCTGCTAGATAAGGATCATCAAAGCCCAATCCTTGCATAATTTGGGTTTCTAAACTTTCCATTTCTTCAGCTTCATCATCTTCAATATGATCATAACCAAGTAAATGTAAGCTACCATGCACGACCATATGCGCCCAATGTGCCATTAATGGTTTCTCTTGTTCTGCGGCTTCTCTCTCCACGACTTGACGACAAATAACGAGATCCCCTAACAATGGCAACGCCACCTCATCGGGACATTCAAATGGAAATGAAAGCACGTTAGTCGAGCGATCCTTACCACGATAAGTTAAATTTAATTCATGGCTTTCGGCTTCATCCACAATACGAACCGTCATTTCAACTTCATCCCCTTCCGGTTGAACAGCAGCTGTTGCCCACTGCACAATTTGCTCTTCTGTTGGTAGCCCCTCTATATTTTCTGTGGCAATTTGCAGATCAACGAATATACTTCCCATTTCACTCTCCTAAATTCTTTTCAATTTCTGACCGCTCTTTTTCACGTTCGACTTTACGAAGTTCCGCTAATTCTTTTCGACGAATTTCATCTTGCACTTCCCATTCTTCGTATGCTTGCACGACTTTAGCCACCACTGGATGACGCACAATATCTTTGCTATCAAAATAGTTAAAACTTAGTTCTGGTACTTTTTCCAACACTTCAATCGCATGGCGTAAACCAGATTTTGTGCTACGAGGTAAATCAATTTGCGTAATATCGCCCGTAATCACGGCTTTAGAATTAAAACCAATACGGGTTAAAAACATTTTCATTTGCTCAACTGTCGTATTTTGGCTTTCATCTAAAATAATAAAGCTATCATTGAGTGTACGCCCACGCATATAAGCCAAAGGAGCAATTTCAATAACATTACGTTCCATTAATTTTTGCACACGCTCAAAACCTAGCATTTCAAACAACGCATCATAAAGCGGACGTAAATAAGGTTCAATTTTCTGACCTAAATCCCCAGGTAAAAAACCTAGCTTTTCTCCTGCTTCCACCGCAGGACGAGTAAGTAAAACGCGACGAATTTCTTGACGCTCTAAGGCTTCAACAGCTGCAGCAACGGCTAAGAATGTTTTCCCCGTTCCTGCTGGGCCAATACCAAAACTAATATCGTGAGTTAAAATATTATGCAAATATTGAACTTGATTTTCACCGCGAGGTTTAATCACACCTCGTTTAGTTTTAATCGTTGTACTGAAAACATTATTTTCAGCACGATTCGGTTCAACTTGAGATAGCATACGGCTTTCTTGCAAAGCCATATGCACATCTTCCAAATCTAACTCTTTCACTTTACCTTTTACGGGCGCAGTTTCAACATATAAATCTTGGATTAATTTCACCGCACTTTTTATCAATTTTGCATGATGAGGTTTTGGATCCTCTTCCGTAGTATCAATATTGAAAGTGAAATTATGACGAGCAATGACAAGATTAAATTCTTTTTCGATAAGTTTTAGATGCTCATCAAATGCACCGCATAAAGATTGCAAACGTGCGTTATCTTGAGGTTCGAGAGTAAATGAAAGCATGAGGATACTAAGCTGGTGAAAATTGCTGTTATTCTAGCGTAATTACCAGTTCATGGGAAATAATCATCGCTTTGTTTTTATCCCTATTCCCTCTATAATATGCGACTTTAATTATGTGATAAACTGGATATATTATGACCGAGCAAAATAACCCTTACGACGAACTTAGATACTACTCAAAACCCTTTTCTTATACGAGCATTGCGCTTTTGGAAGGAAATGCAACATTATGGGGATTAACTCCTCCAGCACTCAAAGGTGCTAAAGTATTAGAATTAGGTTCTTCTTTTGGCGGAAACTTAATTTCTCAAGCGGTTTATTATCCAGATACAAAATTTGTAGGTATTGATTTATCAGCAATCCAAATTACCCAAGGCAATGAAATTATTAAATCAATGGGATTAACAAATGTTCGTTTAGAAGCAAAAAATATTCTCGATATTACGCCTGAATTTGGCCTGTTTGACTACATTATTGTACATGGTATTTATTCTTGGGTACCAAATAATGTTAAAGATAAAATTCTTGAAGTTTGCCGAGAAAATTTAACGCCAAACGGTATTGCTTATATTTCTTACAATACCTATCCGGGTTGGAAAAACCGAGAAGTTGCACGAGATATTATGCTCTATGCTAATAAATACACACAAAATTTACCGCTTTCTGAGCAAACTCGTCGTGGTAAAGCCGTTGTTCAGTTATTCTCCGATGCAATTAAATCTATTGAATCAGAAAAAGAACGAAATAAATTTAGAATTTCAAATTTTGATACTATTCAAAATCAAGATGACCATTATATTGCACATGAATATCTTGAATATCACAATGACCCTCTCTATTTAAATCAATTTGTGGATAGCGTCAATCAACATCAATTAGCTTATATTGGTGATACAAGTTTCCAACTTTCATATATTTCTTGGATGCCACAACATTTACGTGACATGATCAATCAATTATCCGAGACAGATTATGTCGCCCGTGAGCAATGCCTCGATTATCTTTACGATGTAGCATTTAGAAGAAGTTTACTATGCCATGCTCATTTACAAGATAAAATTAACCGTACTGAGAATATAAATATAAGTTTATTAGATAAATTAACCTTTATTAATCAAAGTAAAGAAAATAATCTGAGCAATATATTCAATAATCAAGACATTATAAGATTACTTGAACACTTTATTTATCAAGTAGGTAGTTTTACTATTAAATCATTAACTGATTATGTATCGAATAATAAAGAGTTTAAAAATATCACTAAAAATGAAATTTACTCTTCTGTATTACTATCTATAGTTCTAGGCTATATCAATGTTTTCCGCACACCATATCAAATATATGCATTTGAAGATAACAAAACTTATATACCAAAACGGTTTACTCAATATATACAGGCTTTGTTAGAGGGGGCAAATGAATATATTGGTGCGGGCAATATGTATAATGGAAGTATTGAAGATTTGAATAAACTTCATCTTCATATAATGTCCCAAATGGAAAAACCAACAACCCAAAAAGCACTTAACGCTTCACTCAAGGAATATTTAATTCAGAATGAATACAGAGATATGAACAATAATAAACTTATTGATGAAGAATATGATTGTTCAGGATTGTGTAATTCTCTTTGTGAAACTTTAGCTAACTTAGGTTATATTCAACCTGCTACGCTATAAGAAAAATTCAAAGCAATCAATCTATTGAAGGAGAGCTAACCGCTCTCCTTTTGTTTTGCCATAAATAAAAATTGAGAATTATTTGCATTTGAATGGATTTGGAAATAAAATAAGGGTCATTCAGGCTTAATTAAAAACATTCATTCTCATAAAACAAGGAGTTTTCAATGACATTCAAATCTTTCAAAATTGCGACACTCGCTGCCGCGCTTACATTCTCAGCAAGTAGCTTTGCCGATATTACCGTTTACAACGGCCAACATAAAGAAGCTGCAAAAGCCGTAGCTGATGCATTTACGCAAGAAACCGGCATCAAAGTCACTTTAAATAGTGCTAAAAGCGAACAGTTAGCTGGTCAACTTAAAGAAGAAGGCGATAAAAGTCCAGCCGATGTATTCTATTCAGAACAAACATCTCCATTTGCCGCACTTTCTGAAGCGGGTTTATTAGAACCACTTTCAGCCAATACAATCAAACAAACCTCTCACCAAGGTGTACCAGTGGCGCCTAAAAAAGATTGGATCGCATTAAGTGGTCGTTCTCGTGTTGTAGTTTATGATCACACTAAATTATCTGAAAAAGATATGGAAAAATCAGTGCTTGATTACGCGACACCAAAATGGAAAGATAAAATCGGTTATGTACCAACCTCTGGTGCATTCTTAGAACAAGTTGTAGCCATTGTTAAACTAAAAGGCGAGAAAGTTGCGCTTAATTGGTTAAAAGGCTTAAAAGAAAATGGTAAACTTTACGCGAAGAACAGTGTTGCATTGCAAGCTGTTGAAAATGGCGAAGTGCCTGTGGCTTTAATCAATAACTATTATTGGTACAACTTAGCTAAAGAAAAAGGCGTGGAAAACTTAAAAAGCCGTCTTTACTTCATTGGTCACCAAGATCCAGGCGCATTAGTTAGCTACTCTGGTGCTGCAGTGTTGAAAGCGTCTAAAAATCAAGAAGAGGCGAAGAAATTTGTGGACTTCTTAGCTAGCAAAAAAGGTCAAGAGGCTTTAGTTGCAGTACGTGCAGAATACCCGTTACGTACAGATGTAGTTTCACCATTTAATCTTGAACCTTACGCTAAACTGGAAGCCCCAGTGGTATCAGCAACAACAGCAAAAGATAAAGAACACGCAACTAAATTGATTGAAGAAGCTGGGTTGAAATAGTCTCTTAACATCGTGGGTAAATATACCCACGATTAAGTATGAGCATTCCCTTTTAATTAGGAAACTTTCAACTTTTCCCAAATAAGGGGAAATCTATGCTAGTCTAGGGTAACTCATTACCCTAGACTAAAATAAAGGATTTAACTTTGCCTCGCACTCCGCCATTCTGGCTCACTTTGCTTATCATCTTGATTGGACTTCCGTTACTCTTGCCATTTCTGTATGTGATTTTACGTGCAGAGGAAGTTGGGCTAACTCGAAGCGTTGATCTTCTTTTTCGTCCTAGAATGCTGGAGTTACTGACTAATACAATGGTCTTAATGCTCTGTGTAACTGTTGGTTCTATTTCGCTCGGTAGTCTTTGTGCTTTTTGGCTTGAACGCTATCGTTTTTTCGGCAAGTCATTTTTTGAAGTCGCGATGAGTTTGCCGCTTTGTATTCCGGCCTTTGTGAGCTGTTTTACTTGGATCAGTCTAACCTTTCGAGTAGAAGGTTTTTGGGGAACGATTGGCATCATGACATTAAGCTCTTTTCCACTCGCTTACTTGCCTATTTCAGCCACACTTAAACGACTAGATCGCTCTCTTGAAGAAGTAAGCCTTTCATTAGGAAAAAGCCAAACTTACACCTTTTGGCACGCTATTTTCCCGCAATTAAAACCAGCAATCGGTAGTAGTTTATTGCTAATAGCATTACATATGCTCGTGGATTTCGGTGCAGTTTCAATTTTAAATTACCAAACATTCACCACTGCGATTTTCCAAGAATATGAAATGTCTTTTAATAACAGTACCGCAGCACTACTTTCCGCTGTATTAATGGCAATTTGTAGCCTTATTGTGCTGGGAGAAACATTCTTCCGTGGTAAACAAACACTTTACAACAGTGGCAAAGGTGTCACTCGTCCTTATCCAGTAAAAACACTTTCTTTTGGCAAACAATGTTTAACCTTCGGGTTTTTCTCTAGCATATTCATCTTAAGCATTGGCGTGCCTGTGATTATGTTAATTTACTGGCTTATAGTGGGAACTTCACTCGAAAGTGCGGGGAATTTTTCAGAATTTTTATCGGCATTCAGCAATTCATTTATCATTTCAGGCTTAGGCGCACTGCTTACCGTAGTTTGTGCTTTACCATTGGTTTGGGCAGCTGTACGCTATCGTAGCAAATTAACCATTTGGATTGATCGATTACCTTATCTATTACACGCCGTACCCGGCTTAGTTATCGCATTATCGCTGATCTACTTTACGATCAACTATGCTAACAGCTTATATCAAACCTTTTTAGTTATTATCGTAGCTTACTTTATGCTCTATTTACCAATGGCACAAACTACACTTAGAGCCTCACTTGAGCAACTTTCTGATAATATTGAGAAAGTCGGACAAAGCCTAGGACGAAGGCCCATTCTATATTTTCCGGACTTTAACATTACCCGCAATGCTACCAGGCATTGCGGCGGCATTCTCTCTAGTATTTTTGAATTTAATGAAAGAGCTTACTGCAACACTTTTGCTCACGCCAAACGACATCAAAACCCTTTCGATTGCCGTTTGGGAATATACCAGTGATGCGCAATACGCTGCAGCAACGCCTTATGCACTCATGCTCGTTCTCTTTTCAGGGATTCCTGTGTTTTTATTGAAAAAATATGCATTTAAATAAAATGATAAATAATCCGTTATTAACTGTTAAAAATCTCAATAAATTTTTTAATGAACAACAAGTTCTTCACGATATTTCCTTTACCTTGCAACGAGGTGAAATCCTCTTTTTGCTTGGTGCTTCTGGTTGTGGAAAAACAACATTATTGCGAGCGATCGCAGGATTTGAACAACCCAATACTGGCGAAATTTGGCTCAAAGAGCGGTTAATTTTTGGCGAGAATTCTAATGTGCCAACGCAACAGCGCCATCTAGGTTATGTGGTACAAGAAGGCGTTCTGTTCCCTCACTTAAATGTCTATCGCAACATTGCTTATGGATTAGGGAATGGAAAAGGGAAAACGGATGAAGAGAAAATGCGGATTGAGCAGGTAATGCAACTCACTGGAATTAGTGAACTGGCAGAACGTTTTCCACACCAACTTTCGGGCGGACAACAACAACGAGTAGCTCTTGCGCGAGCACTAGCACCGAATCCAGAACTAATTTTATTAGATGAACCTTTTAGTGCCTTAGATGAACATCTACGCCAGCAAATTCGTCATGATATGCTAAAAGCACTGCGTCAAAGTGGTGCATCAGCGATTTTCGTCACCCATGATCGTGATGAAGCACTACGTTATGCAGATAAGATTGCGATCATTCAACAAGGCAAAATTTTACAAATCGACACGCCTCGTACACTTTATTGGTCGCCAAATCATCTAGAAACCGCAAGTTTTATTGGTGACAACATCGTACTATCGGCAAATCTAATTGATGAAAATATCGCCCAATGCCAATTAGGTAATATTCCTGTAAAAAACAAATCAATCTCACCGAAACAAGGTAAGATTTTGCTTCGTCCAGAACAATTTAGCCTGTTTAAAACATCAGAAAATCCAACCGCACTTTTCAAAGGGCAAGTGAAACAAATTGAATTTAAAGGAAAAATTACCGCTGTTCAAATTGAAATTAATGGCTACGCAATATGGATTGAGAACGTTATTTCTCCCGATTTATCTATTGGCGATAATTTGCCTGTTTATTTACATAGAAAAGGGCTTTTTTATGCCTAAAAATAAAGCCTTATCTTCACAATAAGGCTTATTTTTAAACAATATATTCAGAAAAAATTCGTTCAATATTTGATATTAAACAGTCTACACCTAAAATATTTTCCCCTTTCCACGCCTGTTGCAAAATCTCTGGAGAAAATTGCTGGCTTGCCAATTCAGCTAACGGCAAATAACTGATATGCCAAGGCTCCCGCCCCACTTTCTTATTAGACTGCATATTTATAAAAGGCAAAGCAAAATCAAAGTGCGGTAAATTTTCCGTAAGAAATTCACTCAATTCAAAAAAGTAGCCGCCTTTTTCATATTCCCAAGGCTCCAGTTGTAAAGATTGCCCTTGTGGCAAAAGATCAGGATCGAAAATATCCACTTCCGTTCCCCAATGATGACGGCTAGCTGCTGGTAATGCAGACCAACGTAAAATCGCCTGACATTTTTGCCAGTCATCTAATTGGCTTAAATCTAATGCCTTTCCTGCGTCATCGTGTACTTTTCTCTCGCCCTTAAATTTGCTGTTCCAAATAAGCTGTTGGCGTTCAAAATCACGAAAACTGCTCGCAGGCTGTAAATTAAAGCCATTTTTTGTCGCACTTTGTTGCAACCCTTGAAATGCTTGCACAGCTTGCGTTTGCAAAAAATGATTTGAGGAATGAATTGCGGGTAAATTGACTAAATGCTCACGAGACTTTCCTGTAAGCATTTCTGGCGTTAATTTCATTTTAGCTATCCAATAAATTCACTAACATTTTGTGATAAATTTCACCGCACTTGCCAAGATCTTCTACACTGACACATTCATTGACTTTATGAATTGTTGCATTAAGTGGACCAAATTCCACTACTTCAGCGCCCATCAATGCAATAAAACGACCGTCTGACGTACCACCACCTGTTTCGGCCTTTGGCGTTATGCCTGTGATTTCCTCAATAGCGGAGGTTATCGAATCTAATAATTTACCCGGTTTTGTTAAAAACGGTTTACCTGATAAATTCCATTCAATACGATATTTCAAATTATGTTTTTCTAGCATTTCAGCCACTTTTTGCTTGATGATTTCATCCGTGACTTCTGTGCAATAACGCAAATTGAACTGAATATATAACTCGCCTGGAATCACATTATTACTTCCTGTGCCCGCATGAATATTAGCAATTTGTAGGCTTGTTGGAGGGAAAAACTCATTACCTTCATCCCATTGGTAAGTCGTTAATTCTTGCAAAAATAGCGCTGCTTTATGGATTGGATTTTCAGCTAAATAAGGATATGCCACGTGCCCTTGAATCCCCTGAATATAAAGATTTCCTGTAATTGAGCCGCGGCGACCATTTTTGACAACATCGCCTAAGTTTTTAGCACTCGATGGCTCTCCAACCATACAATAAGTAATTTTTTCACCACGAGCCGTTAAAGTCTCAACCACGCGTACAGTACCATCTTTTGCGGCGGCCTCTTCATCAGAGGTAATCAATAATGCAATGGTGCCTTTATGATTAGGATTTGCTTTTACATATTCTTCTGCTGCCACAATCATTGCTGCAAGGGAGCCTTTCATATCCGCTGCACCACGACCATAAAGCATGCCATCAATAATCTCAGCAGAAAACGGCGAATACGACCATTGATTTTCATCACCAGTAGGCACAACATCCGTATGACCTGCAAAAGCAATAACTGGCTCACCCGTTCCGTGTTTTGCCCACAAATTCAGCGTATCATTAAAAGGCATCCATTCAATTTGAAAACCTAATTTTTCTAAACGTTCGGCAATAATTTGCTGACAGCCCTCGTCATTTGGGCTAATAGACGGGCGACGAATTAAATCTTTCGCTAACAAAACCACTTTTTCTTTCATAAAAACTCCTAAGAAAATAACCGCACTTTAAGCAAATGTAGCCTGATATTCCTTTTCATTAAAACCAATTAATGCCTTTCCATCTTGTAAAATAATGGGGCGTTTAATCAAGGTTGGATTCTCTGCCAACACGGAAAGTGCGGTCGTTTTATCAAGGGAATTTTTAACTTGTTCATCCAAATTACGCCAAGTTGTACTGCGTTTATTTACCAACACATCCCAGCCAAATTGAGCTTCTGCCTGAGTTAAAAAATTCAAATCCAAACCATCAACACGGTAGTCGTGAAGTTTGTGTTCAATATTGTGATCCGCAAGCCATTTCAATGCTTTCTTCACTGTGTCGCAATTTTTAATGCCATAAACTGTAATCATATTTCACCTAAAAAAGAAAAATCCTCAATCTAATTAGACTGAGGATTTTAACCCTTATACTACTTCATCTCAAATGAATTAACCTAACAACTTATTGATACGTTTAATAAACACAGCTGGATTTTCCAAAGATCCGCGCTCTGCCAACATAGCTTGTTCGAGCAACAATTCTACCCAATCAGCAAATTCAGTTTCATCTGCAATATCAGCCACTTTTTTCACTAAATGGTGTTCTGGATTCAGTTCAAAGGTGTATTTTACTTCTGGAACAGGTTGCCCTGCGGCTGCAAACAATTTCGCCATTTGGGTCGTCATTTGATCATTATCTGTAGAAACCACCGCTGGTGTATCCGTTAAATTATGAGTTAAACGCACCGTTTTCACCCGTTCGCCAAGCAAGTTTTTCACACGCTCAATAAAACTACCAAAGGCTTCATCTTGTTGTTTTTGCATTTCAGATTCTTTATCTGCTAAATCGCCTAAATCCAAATCGACTTTCGTGATACTTTGTAACGGTTTACCGTCGAATTCAGTTAAATAGCTTAACATCCATTCATCAATGCGATCGGAAAGCAATAAAACCTCAATGCCTTTTTTATTGAATAATTCCAAGTGCGGGCTATTTTTCGCTGCAACATAGCTGTCCGCTGTAATGTAATAGATAGCTTTTTGCCCCTCTTTCATACGCGAGATGTAATCTTCTAAAGAGACAGTTTGCTCACTGCTATCATTATGTGTCGAAGCAAAACGCAATAACTTCGCGACAGTTTCTTTGTTAGCAAAATCTTCTGCAGGGCCTTCTTTTAAGACTAAACCAAACTCTTTCCAAAATTGAAGATATTTTTCTGCATCATCTTTTGCTAATTTTTCTAGCATTTGTAATGAACGCTTAGTTAATGCTTTGCGTAATGCAGCCGTAATTTTGTTATCTTGTAGAATTTCACGAGATACATTTAATGGCAAGTCATTACTATCGATTAAACCACGCATAAAACGGAGATAATTCGGCATAAATTGCTCAGCATCATCCATAATAAATACGCGTTGAACATAAAGTTTTAAGCCGTGTTTATGTTCGCGATTAAATAAATCCCAAGGTGCTTTAGCTGGCACATAAAGCAAACTAGTATATGCTTGATTTCCTTCAACTTTGTTATGCGCCCAAGTCACAGGATCAGCAAAATCATGGCTTAAGTGTTTATAAAACTCTTTGTATTCCTCATCGGAAACATCATTTTTAGAACGCGTCCAAAGTGCATCGGATTTATTAATTTTCTCCCATTTTTCACCGCACTCTTTGCCTTCATCATCATATTCTTTCGTTAGCATTTCTACCGGCAAGCCAATATGGTCAGAATATTTACCGATAATTTCACGCAAACGCCATTCGTTTAAAAATTCTTTTTCATCTTCACGTAAGTGCAAAATCACATCTGTGCCACGGGATTTTTTCTCAATATCCGCCACAGAATATTCGCCTTCGCCAGCAGATTCCCAAAGTACGGCTTTATCCGCCTCTTCGCCAGCCGCTCTAGTTTTTACAGTCACTTTATCTGCCACAATGAAAGCTGAATAAAAACCCACACCAAACTGCCCAATAAGCTGGCTATTTTTTGCTTGATCTTGACCAAGTGCGGTTAAAAATTCTTTTGTTCCTGATTTTGCAATCGTCCCCAAATGATCAATTACTTGCTCACGAGTCATACCAATGCCGTTATCGCTAATTGTGATAGTGCCTTTATCCGTATCAAAGCTCACGCGCACACGCAAGTCGCCATCGCCTTCATATAAAGCAGGGTTGGAAAGTGCTTTAAAGCGTAATTTATCTGCCGCATCAGAGGCATTAGAAATTAATTCACGTAAAAAAATCTCTTTGTTGGAATACAAAGAATGAATCATTAATTGGAGTAGTTGTTTGACTTCAGATTGAAAGCCACGAGTTTCTTGATTTTGTGACATAATTTTTTCCTTCATAAAGATAAAAATTGAACGTCACAGATATAAGAATAAAAAGAAAGATTTCAAGGGGGAAAGAAAAATACGGTGAATTTTCACCGCACTTTTTCTTGGGCTAACATCAATTACTCTTTTCTTTCCTTCACATTTTCAACCCAGCGTTCTATTAATCGTTTCGCCTCTTGATCTGAACCAAATTTGATGAAATCAATATCAATCAATTTAAGTTTCGCAGGATCTGAAAGATGTGGATGCGCTTTAGCATGAATATTTGTTGGCAGTTGGTAAGAATCCGCATCACGCCAAGGAATTTCTTGGGCTTCAGCAGAAAGAACAAAATCGACAAAGCGTTTAGCATTATCTAAATTGCGTCCATTTTTAATGATACTGACTGCCCCTAACGTATAGCCTGTGCCTTCGCAAGGTAAAGCACCAATAACCGGTGCGCCTTTATCCTTTTCACGCACATAAGTATGCATAAAACCAATATCAACAGCGGCTGCGCCCGTAGAAATATTAGCCGTTGCTAATCCAGTTTTCGTGTATTGAGCAATGTTTTTGTCAAGTTCTTTCAAATAAGCAAAGGCTTTATCTTCGCCCATAATTTCAATTAAAGTTGTAAGAATAGTGTAGCCAGTGCCCGATACTCGAGGATCTGGATATTGAATTAACCCTTTAAATTCTGGTTTTAATAAATCAGCATAACATTGAGGTTTCGCGATATTTTTTTCAGCTAGCAGTTTTTCATTCATCCCAATGCCAAGCTCCATAAGATAAATAATCGACGTGGTATCGCCACGTTGTTCCGTGAGCTTTTTGAATTGAGGCATAATTTCTTTTTGCAGAGGCGAACGATAAGTTTCTAACAAACCAGCATCTCGAGCTTGAAAGTGCGGTTCCAATGTACCACCATACCACACATCTGCTTGGGGATTTTCTTTTTCGGCTTTGATTTTGCCTAATACAGTCCCTGTGCTATTACGCACAAACTGAGTGTCCACATTATATTTTTTGCTAAAAGCGTGAGCGACTTTTTCACAAGTCGTGTTTTGGACGCTGCAATAAAGCACTAATTTGCCTTCTGCTTGAGCAGGAGTTGATAAACTTAATCCTAATAAGCTGCAACCAAGCATGCTAGAAAGTGCGGTCAATTTAAAAGAATTTTTTAAAGAAAAAGAGAGTGTCATGATGCATCCTTACTTATATAAATACAGAAAAAAGTAAGTCAGCCCTTTAAGGAGGAGAGATTAGTTTCCTACGCCAGTGCTAACTGTTTCAGGTTCACGGGTATTTTCTCAGCGATGCTCGCACCCCGACTAACCGCGAATCAATATAAGTTGTAATACTATTTTTGTAAAGTCGGATAAGTTTATGATTTTCTTGATTGTGATATAAAAAAATTAGACTTATAATTCCTGTAAATTTGAACAGATAAAAATTTCATCATGGATATTTCTGAATTACTTGACGGACTTAACGATAAACAACGCGAAGCCGTAGCTGCTCCTCTTGGTAATCACTTAGTGCTAGCGGGTGCAGGCTCTGGCAAAACCCGTGTATTGACGCACCGTATCGCTTGGTTAATTGCGGTAGAAAATATTTCTGAGGGCAGCATTATGGCTGTGACGTTTACCAATAAAGCAGCAGCAGAAATGCGTCATCGTATTCAAGCTACCCTTGCCAAACACGCACAACATCAATTATTTGGTATGTGGATTGGCACCTTCCACAGCATTGCCCATCGTTTATTGCGAGCCCATCATTTAGATGTAGGATTACCACAAGATTTCCAAATTTTGGATTCAGAAGATCAACTGCGTTTAATTAAACGGTTATTAAAATTACATAATTTTGATGAAAAAGCTTTTCCGCCTAAACAGGCTTGTTGGTACATCAATAACAAAAAAGATGAAGGATTGCGACCAAACGACATTGAAGATTTTAATGATCGCCAAGAACGTGAATGGATTAAAATTTATCAGATCTATCAAGACACTTGCGATCGCGCAGGATTGGTTGATTTTGCTGAATTATTAATTCGAGCCTATGAATTATTTGAGAAAAAACCATTAATTTTGCAACGTTATCAACAACGTTTTCAGCATATTTTGGTGGATGAATTTCAAGACACCAATAAAATTCAATATAAATGGATCAAAATTCTTGCTGGAAAAACAGGCAAAGTCATGATTGTGGGCGATGATGATCAATCTATATACGGTTGGCGTGGCGCACAAATCGAAAATATTCAAAAATTCTTGAAAGATTTTAAAGCCGAAACAATTCGTCTTGAACAAAATTATCGTTCTACCGCCAATATTCTAAACAGTGCAAATGAATTGATTGCCAATAATAGTGATCGTCTTGGTAAAAATTTATGGACAGAGGGAGAAAAAGGTGAGCCTGTGGGTATCTATGCCGCTTTTAATGAATTAGACGAAGCTAAATTTGTTGCCT
Organism: Haemophilus haemolyticus; assembly: GCF_003352385.1. NCBI lineage: Bacteria > Pseudomonadati > Pseudomonadota > Gammaproteobacteria > Pasteurellales > Pasteurellaceae > Haemophilus > Haemophilus haemolyticus. Next base: position 1,560,305 of record NZ_CP031243.1, read on the forward strand.
CACAAATTCAGGATTGGGTAGAAAATGGCGGAAAACTTGATGATTGCGCCGTGCTTTATCGCAATAATAGTCAATCACGGGTTATTGAAGAAGCCTTAATTCGTTGTCAAATTCCATATCGTATTTATGGCGGTATGCGCTTCTTTGAACGCCAAGAAATTAAAGATGCGTTAGCCTATCTTCGTTTAATTAATAATCGTCAAGATGATGCGGCTTTTGAACGTGTCATTAATACGCCAACCCGTGGCATTGGCGACCGCACTTTAGATATATTGCGTAACTTAACACGGGAACGCCAAATTACCTTATGGCAAGCAGTACAAGTCGCAACACAAGAAAATATGTTGGCTGGGCGAGCCTCAACAGCATTATTGCGTTTCCAGGAATTAATTAATTCACTACAACTTGATACTGCAGAAATGCCGCTTTTCGCACAAACTGATTTTGTGATTAAACATTCAGGTTTATATGATATGTATCAACAAGAAAAAGGCGAAAAAGGCGAAGTTCGTATTGAAAACTTGGAAGAATTAGTTACCGCAACCCGTGAATTTATTAAACCTGATGATGCGGAAGAAATGACCGAACTCACTGCCTTTTTAACTCACGCTTCCTTAGAAGCTGGCGAAGAACAAGCCTCGCCTCATCAATCCTGTGTAGAAATGATGACATTGCACTCTGCGAAAGGCTTAGAATTTCCTCGTGTGTTTATGGTGGGCGTAGAAGAAGGTTTATTCCCAAGTTTCCGTTCTTTTGAAGAACCTGGGCGTTTAGAAGAAGAACGTCGTTTAGCTTATGTGGGTATTACTCGCGCGAAGAAAAAACTGACCATCTCTTATGCGGAAAGCCGTCGGTTATATGCCAAAGAAGAACGCCATTTGCCATCACGTTTTATTGCAGAATTACCGCAAGAATGTATCCAAGAAATTCGTTTACGAGGAACTGTCACGCGTGCGATGAACCTAGCAAAAGTTGGTTCAGTATCTCCTGTCGGTACAAATGAAAATGAATGGAAAATGGGGCAAAAAGTTAAACACGAAAAATTTGGTTTTGGCACTGTGATTAATGTGGAAGGATCTGAAAATAACACGCGGTTACAAATAGCGTTCCAAGCACAAGGCATTAAATGGTTGATTGCGCATTTGGCAAAATTGGAAAAAGTGCGGTAGAATCCAAGAGCATTATATTTTTTACCGATTAATTTCTTTGAAAAGTGTGGTAAATTTTTACCGCACTTTTATTATCTATGAGTGATGGAATGTTTAAATTTGTATTCAAACGAATCTTAATGGTGATCCCTACTTTTATTGCCATTACTTTTATTACCTTTGCCCTTGTGCATTTTATTCCTGGTGATCCTGTGGAAATTATGATGGGGGAACGCGGCTTAACGCCAGAAGTACATCAACAAATGATGCACCAATTGGGTTTAGATTTACCTCTTTATCAGCAATATTTCCACTATATTGGCAATGTAATTCAAGGGGATTTCGGTGCATCATTCCGCACTCAACAACCTGTCCTTACTGAATTTTTTACGCTTTTTCCTGCCACCGCTGAATTGGCATTTTTTGCGTTATTTTGGTCATTATTAGGCGGCGTTATTTTAGGCACAATTGCTGCAGTAAAAAAAGATAGTTGGATTTCTCACACCGTTACAGCTGCATCGCTCACAGGTTATTCTATGCCAATTTTCTGGTGGGGTTTAATTTTAATTTTATATGTTTCGCCACAACTCGGTTTACCACAAGGCGGGCGTTTAGATAATGAATTTTGGATCGATACGCCAACAGGATTTATGCTTATTGATAGCTGGCTTTCTGGTGTTTCTGGTGCTTTTGAAAATGCAGTGAAATCTTTAATTCTTCCTGCCATCGTATTAGGTACTGTTCCTCTTGCCATTATTACGCGTATGACACGCTCTGCGATGTTGGAAGTATTAGGCGAAGATTATATCCGCACGGCAAAAGCAAAAGGTTTAAGCTATACTCGAATTGTTATTGTTCACGCATTGCGTAATGCGTTAATTCCTGTTGTCACTGTGGTGGGATTAATTGTAGGTCAATTACTTTCTGGTGCAGTTCTCACAGAAACCATTTTTTCATGGCCGGGAATTGGGAAATGGATTATTGATGCTATTCAAGCCCGTGATTATCCAGTGTTGCAAGGTTCTGTACTGATTATTGCAACCATTATTATTGTGGTAAATTTAACCGTCGATTTACTTTACGGCGTGGTCAATCCGCGTATCCGTCATTAATTGTGGGAGAAATTATGTCTGACACGCCTTTAACTTTCGCGCCAAAAACACCTTTACAAGAATTTTGGTTTTACTTCAAACAAAATCGTGGCGCGCTAATTGGTCTAATTTTTATTTTGATTGTTGCCTTAATTAGCATTCTCGCGCCTTATATTGCACCTTTTGATCCAACAGAGCAAAATCGTACCGCACTTTTACTTCCCCCTGCTTGGTATGATGGCGGTAATCCAGCCTATTTACTCGGCACAGATGATATTGGGCGAGATATCCTTTCTCGCATCATTTACGGAACGCGAATTTCCGTTTTTGCGGGATTTGTCATTGTATTACTATCTTGCGCCTTTGGTACCAGTCTTGGCTTGATTTCTGGTTATTATGGCGGCGTGCTAGATACAATTATTATTCGCCTAATTGATATTATGCTCGCGATTCCAAACTTACTTTTGACGATTGTGGTCGTCTCTATTTTAGAGCCATCACTCGCCAACGCCACTTTAGCTATCGCCGTTGTATCGATTCCTAGCTATGTGCGTTTAACTCGAGCAGCGGTGATGAATGAAAAAAATCGTGATTATGTCACCTCGTCTAAAGTCGCTGGCGCTGGTGTTCTTCGCCTCATGTTTATTGTGATTTTACCAAACTGTTTAGCCCCCTTGATTGTGCAAATGACAATGGGAATATCCAATGCTATTTTAGAGCTTGCGACACTTGGTTTCTTAGGGATTGGTGCAAAACCACCAACACCTGAACTTGGCACAATGCTTTCTGAAGCTCGTGGTTTTATGCAAGCAGCAAACTGGTTGGTTACAATTCCTGGCTTAGTTATTTTATCTTTAGTGCTCGCCTTTAACTTAATGGGTGATGGCTTGCGTGATGCACTTGATCCAAAACTCAAACAATAGGAAAACAGAATGACATTATTAGACGTAAAAGAACTTTCTGTTCACTTTGGCGATAAAAATACGCCATTTAAAGCAGTGGATCGCATCAGCTATCAAGTCGCACAAGGTGAAGTGCTTGGCATCGTGGGAGAATCGGGGTCAGGAAAATCGGTGAGTTCTCTCGCAATTATGGGACTAATTGATCATCCCGGACGTGTATCGGCAGAATCCTTGCAATTTGAAAACACTGATTTACTCACTTTAGAGAGCAAAGCCAAACGCCAGCTTATTGGTGCTGATGTAGCAATGATTTTCCAAGATCCGATGACAAGCTTGAATCCAGCTTATACTATAGGCTTCCAAATTATGGAGGCATTAAAAACTCATGAAGGCGGTACAAAAAAGGCGAGAAAAGACCGCACTTTAGAGCTTTTAAGATTGGTCGGTATTCCAGATCCTGAATCTCGAATGAATGTTTATCCCCATCAGCTTTCTGGCGGTATGAGCCAACGTGTGATGATTGCGATGGCAATTGCCTGCAGACCTAAATTATTGATTGCTGACGAGCCAACCACGGCATTGGACGTGACTATTCAAGCACAAATTATGGAACTCTTACTTGAATTACAAAAGAAAGAATGTATGTCCCTAATTTTGATTACTCACGATCTAGCACTTGTGGCAGAAGCAGCAGATCGAATTATCGTGATGTATGCTGGGCAAATCATTGAAGAAGGCACCGCAAAAGATATTTTCCGCGAGCCAAAACATCCTTACACGCAAGCCTTGTTACGTTCATTGCCTGAATTTGCAGAAGGAAAATCTCGCTTGGAATCATTACAAGGTGTAGTACCTGGAAAATACGATCGCCCAACAGGCTGTTTATTAAATCCGCGCTGCCCTTATGCCACTGAATACTGCCGCCAAGTCGAACCTCAATTGCATCAGATCGGTTCGCGTAAAGTAAAATGCCATACTCCGCTGAACGAGCAAGGCAATCCCGTTGAATATCAAGGAGCTTAATAATGACGAATGAAATAAAAGAAAATGCGCCATTATTAAATGCCATTGGCTTGAAAAAATATTACCCTGTAAAAAAAGGCTTGTTTGCAAAAACACAGCAAGTAAAAGCGTTAGATGGTGTCTCTTTTCAGCTTGAACGGGGTAAAACTTTAGCTGTCGTGGGGGAATCTGGTTGTGGAAAATCAACGCTAGGTCGTTTATTGACAATGATTGAAGAACCCAGCGAAGGCGAATTGTATTACAAAGGGCATAATTTTTTAGAAAATGATTCTGAAACAAAAGCACTACGTCGTAAAAAAATTCAAATAGTTTTCCAAAATCCTTATGCGTCATTAAATCCACGCAAAAAAATTGGTTCAATTTTGGAAGAACCATTAATTATCAACACAAAACTTTCCGCCAAAGAACGGCGAGAAAAAGTTTTATCAATGATGGAAAAAGTCGGATTGCGTGCTGAATTTTATGATCGTTATCCTCACATGTTCTCAGGCGGACAACGCCAGCGTATCGCCATTGCTCGTGGCTTAATGTTAGATCCCGATGTCGTTGTTGCCGATGAACCTGTTTCTGCATTAGATGTTTCCGTGCGTGCGCAAGTACTGAATTTAATGATGGATTTACAAGATGAATTAGGCTTGTCTTACGTGTTCATTTCACACGATCTTTCTGTGGTAGAACATATCGCCGATGAAGTGATGGTAATGTATTTAGGTCGTTGTGTCGAAAAAGGAACAAGAGAACAAATCTTCTCTAATCCTCAACATCCTTATACCAAAGCGTTACTTTCAGCGACGCCACGTTTGTCGCCAAACTTGCGTCGTGAACGTATAAAGCTGACGGGCGAATTACCAAGTCCGATTAATCCGCCAAAAGGCTGTGCATTTAATCCTCGTTGTTGGAAAGCGACAGAAAAATGTCGTGAAAATCAACCGCACTTAGCGCAACATACTGATGGCAAATTAATCGCTTGTTTCCATATTGATTAAATTCATTTTGTCAGACTGATAAATAGGCTTATTTTTTCTCTCGCCAATAGGTTGCAAATCAAGGTTTTCCACGACTCGTGAGACCTCGATATTTATAAGTAATTACAGATCCTATCGGAGGGGGATTTTCTCGTTCGTTTAAATTAAAGCCAGAACCGATTTTAAATTCTCCCCGATGATTTTTACAAGTTAAAGCACCCATCACATTTTCAAATTGTCCTTTGCCTTTATGGTGTGCAATGACTGTACATTCTTCATCTCGTGCTGTTTTTAATTTTAAAATTTGTGAGCTTCGCTTACGTTCATAAGGTACATTGGGGTTGCGTACAACAACGCCCTCGCCTTGCAAATTTTCGACTTGTGCAAGAAATTGATATAAATGGGTTTTATCTTTAACAGGAATTTGCTCAATAATTTCAATATAAGTTGTGGGATGTTCGACTAAATATGCTTTCAATTTAGCTAAACGCTCAAATAAATTCCCCTCTGTATCAGGCACATCAAAAACATACAATTTCAGTTTTTCCCAACCGTCGCCTTTAAAAGATTTTGTGATGGATGAAATTTCCTCAAAATGATTTCGCTCACTAAATAATTCGCCATCAATGGAAAAAGGTGGAAAATCCTTAATGAAATAAGCTGGCGGCGATAAAGGTTGCCCTTGTCGGGTTAATAATTGCTTTCCATCCCAATAACCGCGTACGCCATCCAACTTTTCAGACATTACCCAACCCTCTATGGGTTGATTATTGTAGGTATGAAGAAGCATTAAATCTGAGTTAGCAAAAGCAAAAGAACTAGCAAAGAAAAGTAACAAAGTGCGGTAAAATTTCATTGTGTTTTTGAAAATTAAAGGGCAAATAAGTTTACGCAAGATAAACATATCTTGAAAAATCCCCAACCACTCAAACTTCTTTTTTCGATCTAAATCGCAAAAAATCATCATTTCATCGAAAAAAGATGAATTTTTATTTACGCTAGCGAAGAATGTTTATCTGCTATACAATGCCATCGCGATTTTATGCTAAAAGGAGCAATCAATGTATTTAGATCAAATCAAAGCGGAACTTGTGGAAGCACAAGATGTATTAAACAAATTTATTTCTGACGAAAATAACATTAAATTAATTCAAGAAGCAGCATTATTAATTTCCAACAGCTTCAAACAAGGAGGCAAAGTGCTTTCTTGTGGTAATGGCGGTTCGCACTGTGATGCGATGCATTTTGCAGAAGAATTAACGGGTCGTTATCGTGAAAATCGTCCTGGCTACCCTGCCATTGCGATTTCAGATGTAAGCCATTTAAGCTGTGTAAGTAATGATTTTGGTTATGAATATGTATTTTCACGCTATGTTGAAGCGGTGGGTCAAAAAGGCGATGTGTTATTCGGTTTATCGACCTCTGGTAATTCAAAAAATATTTTAAATGCCATTGAAGCCGCAAAAGCAAAAGGCATGAAAGTCATTGCAATGACAGGTAAAGATGGAGGAAAAATGGCTGGATTAGCGGATGTTGAAATTCGTGTACCACATTTCCGTTATGCAGATCGTATTCAAGAAATCCATATCAAAGTTATTCATATTTTAATGATGTTAATTGAGTTTGAAATGGCAAAACAAGCCTAAAGTGCGGTTGATTTCAAGCGAGTTTTTAAAATCCCAAAATTTTTTGGGATTTTTTATTAATAGCACTTGCATAATTATGCATAAAAATGTAATATTTTTTCACCTTATAAAGCATAGAGAAGAAAAATGGCTATTCGTGTTAAAAATCTCAATTTCTTTTACGGTTCATCACAAGCGTTATTTGATATTAACCTTGAAGCTGAAGAGGGCGATACCGTTGTGTTGCTGGGCCCAAGTGGCGCAGGTAAAAGCACATTGATTCGCACATTAAATTTGTTAGAAGTGCCAAAATCTGGCGAATTAAGCATTGCAAACAATGAATTTAATTTATCCAATGCAATGGCAAATCCCAAAGCAATTAGACAATTACGCCAAGATGTAGGAATGGTGTTTCAACAATATCATCTTTGGCCGCACTTAACGGTAATTGAAAACTTAATTGAAGCACCAATGAAAGTACGTGGTGTGAGTGAAAATGAAGCAAAAACCGATGCAATGGAATTGTTAAAACGTTTACGTTTAGAACAACTTGCCGATCGCTTTCCATTACATTTATCAGGGGGGCAGCAACAACGTGTAGCAATAGCGCGTGCGCTTATGATGAAGCCACAAGTTCTGTTATTTGATGAACCAACGGCAGCATTAGATCCAGAAATTACTGCGCAAGTTGTAGATATTATTAAAGAATTACAAGAAACTGGCATTACGCAAGTGATTGTAACCCATGAAGTCAATGTGGCGCAAAAAGTGGCGACAAAAGTCGTCTATATGGAACAAGGTAAAATCGTCGAAATGGGATCGGCCGATTGCTTTGAAAATCCAAAAACGGAACAATTTAAACACTATCTTTCTCACTAGAAATAAGGAGCTTACGATGAAAAAAACATTATTAACTGCCATTTTATTGGGGTCATCTATTGCTGCAAGCGCACAAGAACTAACTTTTGCAATGGAACCTAGCTATCCACCATTTGAAACCACAAATGAAAAAGGCGAAATTATCGGGTTTGATGTGGATGTGGCGAATGCAATTTGTCAAGAAATCCAAGCAACCTGTAAATTCAAAGGCGAAGCCTTTGATGCGTTAATTCCAAATTTAAAAGCAAAACGTTTTGATGCTTCAATTTCCGCTATTGATATTACTGATGCTCGTGCAAAACAGGTTTTATTCTCTGATGCATATTACGACAGCACAGCCAGCTATGTTGCTCTTAAAGGCAAAGCGACCTTAGAAAGTGCAAAAAATGTAGGTGTTCAAAATGGCACCACATTCCAACAATATACCGTAGCGGAAACCAAGCAATATAGTCCAAAATCCTATGCAAGTTTACAAAGTGCTATTTTAGACTTAAAGAGCGGTCGGATTGATATTATTTTTGGCGATACTGCAGTGCTTGCTGATATGATTTCCAAGGAACCAGAAATTCAATTTGTAGGCGAAAAAGTGACCAATAAAAAATATTTTGGTAATGGTTTAGGTATTGCAATGCACAAATCAAACAAAGATTTGGCTGCACAATTAAACAAAGGTTTAGCTGCAATTAAAGCAAATGGTGAATACCAAAAAATCTATGATAAATGGATGACAAAATAATCTATGAGTTATGATTTTCTTTCTTTAATGCTTACCGCTGCCCTAATGACTTTAGGGCTTGCGGTCTGTTCATTGATCTTAGGCCTATTTTTAAGCCTAATTTTTGCCGTACTTGAGGCAAATCGTTTTGCTGGCAAGCCGATGACAGTATTTGTGGCATTATTACGTGGCTTACCCGAAATTCTTGTTGTATTACTTGTCTATTTTGGTTCCACCGAATTAGTCGAAATGCTAACAGGCGAATACATTGAATTTGGGGCATTTGGTTGCGGTGTATTTGCACTTTCTCTCATTTTTGCAGCTTATGCTTCACAAACATTACGCGGAGCCATTCAAGCTATCCCGAAAGGTCAATGGGAGTCTGGCGCAGCGTTAGGCTTAAGCAAAAGCTATACGTTCATTCACATTGTCATGCCACAAGTATGGCGTCACGCCTTACCGGGTTTAAGTAATCAATGGCTTGTATTACTAAAAGATACGGCATTAGTTTCATTAATTGGTGTGGACGATTTGATGCGCCAAGCAGATCTGATTAATACCAATACACATCAACCCTTTACTTGGTACGGTATTGCTGCGTTAATTTATTTAGTGGTAACATTAATTAGCCAAGTTGGTATTCGAAAATTAGAGCTGCGTTTTACTCGTTTTGAAAGGGGCGTGAAATAATGTTTCAAGAATATTTAACTGTGATCGCACAAGGGATCCCAACGAGTTTATTGCTTACTGTCGTATCCTTACTGATTGCTTTCTTTTTAGCCTTATTTCTTACTTTTTTACTTTCAATGGAAAACAAATGGGTAAAAAGAGCGGTTAATTTATACCTTACTTTATTCACAGGCACTCCACTGTTAGTACAGTTCTTTTTAATTTATGCGGGGCCAGGTCAATTCCAATGGATTATTGACAGCCCATTATGGTTTTTCTTATCCAATGCGTGGTTCTGTGCCGCATTAGCTTTAGCACTAAACAGCGCAGCCTATTCCACCCAATTATTTCACGGTGCAGTAAAAGCCATTCATAAAGGACAATGGGAAAGTTGTGCAGCGTTAGGGTTAAGCCGATTACAGACACTCAAAATCTTAATTCCCTACGCTTTAAAACGAGCATTGCCGTCTTACAGTAACGAAATTATTTTGGTATTTAAAGGCACGGCGTTAGCTTCCACCATTACCATTATGGATATTATGGGCTACGCACGCCAACTTTATGGTACAGAATATGATGCACTCACAATTTACGGCATCGCAGGCGGTATCTATTTAATTATCACAGGCATTGCGACTTTATTACTACGTAAATTAGAGAAAAAAGTGTTGGCATTTGAACGTTTTGAAGTAAGCAAAGCATAAAGTGCGGTAAAATTTTTAGTGATTTTAAATCCCAACCTAGGTTGGGATTTTTTTATTTGAAAAGTAAAAGCTACTTCGTCACATCTTTGCCTTGTGCTATACTTTGCCAAAATATAGTATTAGCGAGGAAAATAATGAATTTTGAGCAAATTATTGAACAACGTATTAAAGCCCTAAAAGAAGCCCATATCAGTAATCAAATTGAAGGAGCGGATATGGGCGATAGCGCATTTTCTACTATGCTTGAAAGAGCTAGCGCACCGATTACCAATGAAGAATTTGAACGACAAGAACTATTATTTGTTAAACAATTATTCGCCCAATGAGAGAAGACTATCAATTATTTGAAACACAAATCTTTAACAAATATTTTTATCCAAATAATACGTTAAAGAACAAACTAAGCATTCAAGACAAATCGAAACTTCTTCAATATGAAGATATGATTGTTTCATTAAAAATGCCGACTCGACCTAAACTTCAATCTTTTTCTCTACAAGAAATTCAATTACTTCATTATCATTTATTCAATGAAATTTATGAATGGGCAGGTGAAATAAGAGATTACCAAACAATGAGAGGTAAAAACGCTATTTTTTGTGCACCTAAGTATATTTATTCTTACTATAATAAGATGATTACAAAAAGATTAGAAAATCTAACTTTTCCTATCAAAGAAAATTTTATTTATCAGGCTGCATATTTCATTAATGAATTTAATGTTATTCATCCTTTTCTTGATGGAAATGGTAGAATCACACGACTTTTCTTACAAGATTTAGTTGAAAAAAATGGTAATTCTATTGACCTAACAAAAGTCAATAAAGATTCTTGGTATATGGCTATGGCTCACGGATTTGATACTGATTTATCGCTTTTAGAGCGAGAAATAGAATCTCTGATCATTTAATATTAATTACTTCAGGTTGTATATAGTAATTTGTTAAAAGCACGTTAATTTTATATATCTCAAAATCAAAAAAGGATAAACGTGATGACAAACAAACAAACAAACAAACAAACAAACAAACAAACAAACAAACAAACAAACAAACAAACAAACAAACAAACAAACAAACAAACAAACAAACAAACAAACAAACAAACAATACTAGCACTTTCCGCCAGAGGCACAATACCTTTTAAGCTGAGGCGATACATCTCTTCTGTGTTGTGTGGATGTCTTTTTTCTGCACTTCATCGCACAAATCCATTTCATTTTAAAGAAAACATTATTCTTTAGTCTCGCTGTGTTTTTCAACGTTAAAACACGGCTGGGATTTTCTTTGTCTTTTTTATTGTAAACATAAACGAAGAATCAAATCGAGGTTAGTATGAATCATATTTATAGAATTATTTTTAATCGGGCATCAGATGTTTTTCAAGTGGTCTCTGAACTTGCTAAAGGAAAAGTAAAATCTGCAAAAACATCGGTAAAATTAACCGCACTTTGTATGGCATTAGTGAGTGGTGCGGTGTTAGCAGATGACCCTGCGTCTACGTCAGCACCTGCTGCGGATAATACTCAGAAAGAATTAGCAGATTTAAAAACAAAATATAAAGCCCAAGAAAAAACAATAAATGAGTTGAAACAACGGCTTGATAATATGCGTTATTTCAGTGCATCAAATGGAAGACTTAGTCAAGGAATAAATAGCAATAATAATGGTGCTATAGGATATGAGTCTATTGCTATTGGGGTCGATGCGACGATTGGTTTAGGGAAAGATAACAAACAACAAAACCAACAAATTGCCATTGGTAAAAAGGCAAAGGCTCTTAGTGATTTTTCTATGGCGATAGGTTCTGAGACTACAGCTAGTGGATATTTATCAACAGCGATTGGTTACGGCTCCCAGGCTCTGGGGCTACAATCATATGCTTTTGGTATACAAGCCTTATCACAAGGTGAACTTTCCCTTTCATTAGGTACAGGTTCTAAATCTATAGGGGCAAGATCACTTTCTGTAGGGGTCGGGGCACAAGCCTATGGGAAATATGGTTTATCTCTCGGAGATTTTGCTTTATCTCGTGGGGAAGATACCATTGCTATTGGGAGAAATAGTAAAATTGAAGATGCATCTGATTATTCCATCGCAATGGGTAACGGTGCATACGTTGGCAAAAAACGTCCCCCTGCACCAGGCAGCATTCTTCATGTGGATAAAGCGCGTGATACTCTCGTGGTAGATGGTAATGTTGGAGAAACAGGTAGTCGTCGTACTATAGCTAATGATTATAGCATTGCTAATCCTGAACCTGAAAAACGACACAAAGGCTCAATTGCCATTGGTTTACACGCAAAAGGCTATGGCTTTCAAACTATTGCCATAGGCGGTGCAGCAGAGGCATCAGGATCTGATTCTTTATCAGTTGGTATTGGGGCAGAATCACGAGGGCTCTATTCATCAGCAGTTGGTGCTGGAGCTATTGCCTATAAAGATTATTCTTCTGCATTTGGATATTTTTCCGCCGCTCGTGCAGAAAAATCCCTCGCTTTAGGGGAGAATACTCGTATTAACGAGGGCGTAAATGGCGGGGTAGCTTTAGGTTCGGATTCATTTAATTATCGTGACCTTGCTACTATTGGCTATGACATTAGTGAGCAAGCAACAAAACTTGAAATAAATGGCAATAAGAAACAAATGACCTTGTTAGGCGAAGCGGGTAAAAAATATCAGGAATTGCAAGATGAAATTAAGCCATTGAAAGAGGCTTATGAAACAGAGCATCAAAATTATGCCGACTTGGCAGAGTTACGCAATATACTTTACGATTTGCCGAAAAAAGAAGCGGAAGTTAATGGGTTAAAAATCAATATGGAAAAATTGAAAGCTGCAGCTAAGCCAAATCAAGCTGAGATTGACAACGCAACTAAATCTTATAAAACAGCTAAAAATGAATTAGAAAAAATGCAGGAAAAATTGACCGCTCTTCAAACCAAAACAGGTATTCAAGAAAAGGATTATGATAAAGCAAAACCACTAATTGAAGCTAAATTAACTGATACGGAAAAGAAAGCGGATAAAGCCGAATCAGACCTAAATAAAAAACAACAAGAGCAAAATAAATTAGTTTCAACTTGGAAAGGCACTGCGGGTTCGGTTTCAGTAGGGAATGAAAAAACAGGCATAACCCGCCAAATTACTGGCGTAGCAGCAGGGACGGCAGACACTGATGCCGTAAACTTGGCACAGTTGAAATCGGCAGGCTTGCGTTTTGCAGTTAATTCTGACAATCAAGGTTTTGCTGGCACAGATAAAACCCACAACTTCTACAAACACGTGGGCGAAACGCTCTCTATTTTAGGCGAGAGTGGTGTTGGCTATAAAGCAGATTTGTATAGTAGTCGCAACTTGATTACTTATCACGACAATGACGGTATTCGCATTGCAATGAAAACTAATCCCGTATTTGATCGTTTAACCTTAGTTAATAAAGATGATCCGAGTAAATCTTTAGAACTTTATGCTAAAACAGGCGACGATGGCAAAGCCCATTTAATTCAGGCAGAAAAAGCACCTGAAGCAGACAATGCAGTCAAAGAAAAACCACAAACCCCGAATAATGGCACAGACGGTAATCACAACACAGCAGGTCAAGACGGTGCTAATGGACAAAATGGACAAGCTGATGGTTCAGGTTCGACAGGTACTGCAGGTAGCCAAGGGGCTGATGGTACAGCAGGACACAATGGTTCGGCGGGTCAAGACGGTGCCAACGGACAAAATGGACAAGCTGGTGGCACAGGCTCGACAGGTAATGCTGGTTCTACAGGTGGTCAAGGGGCTGATGGTACAGCAGGTCACAATGGTTCGGCGGGTCAAGACGGTGCTAATGGACAAAATGGACAAGCTGGTGGTTCAGGTTCGACAGGTAATTCTGGTTCTGCAGGTGGTCAAGGGGCTGATGGTTCAGTAGGTCACAATGGTTCGACAGGTCAAGACGGTGCTAATGGACAAAATGGACAAGCTGGTGGTTCAGGTTCAACAGGTAATGCAGGTTCTGCTGGTAGCCAAGGTTCCAATGGTACAGCAGGTCAAGACGGTTCGGTAGGTCAAGACGGTGCTAATGGACAAAATGGACAAGCTGGTAGCACAGGCTTGACAGGTAATGAAGGTTCTGCAGGTAGCCAAGGTTCCAACGGTGCAGCAGGTCAAGACGGTGCTAATGGACAAAATGGACAAGCTGGTGGCACAGGCCCGACAGGTAATGCTGGTTCTGCAGGTGGTCAAGGTTCAAATGGTACAGCAGGTCAAGACGGTTCGGCAGGTCAAGATGGTGCTAATGGACAAAATGGACAAGCTGGTGGCACAGGCTCGACAGGTAATGCTGGTTCTACAGGTGGTCAAGGGGCTGATGGTACAGCAGGTCACAATGGTTCGGCGGGTCAAGACGGTGCCAACGGACAAAATGGACAATCTGGTGGCGTAGGTTCAACAGGTAATGCAGGTTCTACAGGTAATCAAGGGGCTGATGGTACAGCAGGTCACAATGGTTCGGCGGGTCAAGACGGTGCTAATGGACAAAATGGAGCTAACGCTAATCACGGTATAAATGGTAACAATGGTTCAAATGGACTTTCTACCAATGAAACTGATCTCACTCGTGCAGCAATCAAAGGATTGAATCAAGCGACTGGCGAAATCAATCGACAAATCCGAAAAACCACTCGTGAAAGCCGTGCGGGTATTGCAGCTGCAATGGCAATGGGGCAAATTTACCCAGTGCAAGGAAAACGCTTTACCGTTGGGGCGGCTGCAGGGACTTATCGAGGACAATCTGCTGTTGCAGTTGGGGTTCGTTATACACCTAAACCAAATGTGGTAATTAGCCTTTCTGGCTCTGCTGATACCAATAATGGTGTGGGTGCTGCAACTGGGGTAAGTTTTGGGTTTTAGCGTATTGAAATAATCCAAAAATAAATAACGGTGATTGTTTTAAACGATCACCGTTAAATTAAAGTGTTTTATAAAAAGGATCTTTGTATTCTAAAAATTAGAATCCGTAACCCACGCCAACTTTCGCGCCATAATTATTAACTTTGGTATTATCAAAGCTACCTAAGCGATTGTATTCAACACCACCATTTGCATACCAGTTGCCATCTAATTTATATTTCGCACCTGCTACAACACCATAGCCGAGCTTAATTTCTGAAGAACTTTTAAAATCTTGTTCTGCACGGTTGGTGTATTTAAATTGATTAGCCGCTACACGAGCACCAACATAAGGTTGCACTTTAGAATTTGTATCAAAATCATAAAATACAGAAGTACCTAAACCTTGAACTTTTGTGCCATCAACTTTTCCGTGATATGTATAATCAGCTGCAACGCGTGTATTTCCTACTTTATATCCAACGGATACACGAGGTTCAATTCTTGTATTGTTACTACCATTTGCTTTGGTTCGAGATAAACCGATATCGCCCTCAGCATAAATATTCGCATTTGCAACAGAAGCAAAGGCAAATGCACCCACAATAACTGCTAATAAAGATTTTTTCATTGGATAACTCCTTTATTTATTGAATAAACTGGAAAAATATATCACAAAAATTATTCTGTTTCATCGACAAAAACTAATTTTTCCTTACATTTTCTACATAAATATTCAATCTTTTCTCTTACTATTCTATTATGACGACGAGTACTTAAGAAATGTGTTTGGCAAGCACAACGATATTCAAAGGTTTTACCTTGCACATTTTTTATATCAAATTGATGGCAAGTGTCTGCGGGAAGCTTAAAAATTTCATTCATTACAAGCTGCCATTCCCGCCCATGTGGTTTTACACAACCAAACATTTGATACACAATCAAATGCGCAAGCTCGTGTGGCACGACTTGTCGAATAAATTCATCTGTATTTTCTAATAACAAAGTGAGGTTAAATTTTATTTCATTTTTTTGTAGGTAAGCCACGCCTGCCTTTATTCCACGCAACTCATAATTTACCTCAGGCATTGTAAATTTTCGCTTAAAATAAACCTCTGCAAGCTGCAAAGACTGATTCAATTTACGTTGCACTTGCATTTTTAAATGATGAAATGGAATTTGCTCTATTGATGTCATGATTAAAAAGAAAAAACCGCTAGATAAGCGGCTTTTATATGATAGAATGATCAGTGGCTGGTCAGGTGTTGTCATTACCTGACTGGGGGGTCAGGTAATGCAATCATCTCGATCAGTTTGTTTTAACACTGATTGGGAGACAAAATTGATGAAAATTATCTTTATAATCGTCATCATATTTATTGTGTTACTGTATAGCTCGCCAGCTTGGTAACACTTATCAGTCAAGGCAACAAGAAACCTTGTTGCCTTTCCAATATAATCCTTTCAAACTAAAAATTCAAGCCTATTATTTTAAACCTGCCGCAATACGTAAGAGTGCGGTTAAATTTTACAAGGATTTATTCAATTTACATTTCACTTGCATTTTTAAATGACGAAATGGAATAAGTGATATTGATGTCATCGGTAAAAGCAAAAACCGCTAGATAAGCGGCTTTTATATGATAGAATAAACAGTGGTTGGTCAGGTACGTTATTGCCTGACTGGCGGGTCAGGCAGTAACTCAATCTCGATCAGCTTTGTTTAACAACTCTGAAAGGAGATAGCCTTATGATAAAAATCATATTAATGATTATTATCGGGTTCTTGTTGCTGTCCTTTAGCTCCCCAGCTTGGTAGCAACCTAAACCAACTAAGGCAACAAGAAACCTTGTTGCCTTTCCAATATAAGCCTTTCAAACTAAAAATTCAAGCCTATTATTTTAAACCTGCCGCAATACGTAAATCTTCTGCACGATCCACTTTTTCCCAAGGGAATTGCTCACGACCGAAATGACCATAAGCTGCCGTTTCACGATAGATTGGTTGGATTAAATCTAACATTCTAATTAAGCCATAAGGACGTAAATCAAAGAATTCACGAACTAATGACACTAATAATTCATTCGCAACTTTTCCAGTTCCAAAGGTTTCGACCATGATAGATGTTGGATCAGCCACACCAATCGCATAAGAAAGTTGGATTTCACAACGATCTGCCAAACCAGCTGCCACAATATTCTTTGCGACATAGCGTGCAGCATAAGCTGCTGAACGGTCTACTTTAGAGGGATCTTTTCCTGAGAATGCGCCACCACCGTGACGAGCGGCACCACCGTAAGTATCTACGATAATTTTACGACCAGTTAAACCACAATCCCCCATCGGCCCACCAATAACAAAACGGCCAGTCGGGTTAATGAAGAATTTTGTTTCTTTAGAAAGCCATTCACTTGGTAATACTGGTTTAATAATTTCTTCCATCACACCTTCATGTAAATCTTTTTGGCTAACTTCTTCAGAATGTTGAGTAGAAAGCACAACCGCATCCACACCAACAATTTTATTATCTTCATATTTTAACGTTACTTGGCTTTTCGCATCTGGGCGTAACCATGCTAGTTTACCGCTTTTACGCACTTCAGCTTGTTTTTCCATTAAACGATGTGCATAAGTAATAGCTGCAGGCATTAATACATCCGTTTCATTAGTGGCATAACCAAACATAATACCTTGGTCGCCTGCGCCTTGATCTAATGGATTTTCACGATCAACGCCTTGATTAATATCTGCAGATTGTTTACCAATCGCATTAAGCACCGCACAAGAATGGCCATCAAAACCCATTTCAGAATGTTCATAACCAATATCACAAATCACTTTACGCGTTAAATTCTCAATATCGACCCATGCTGATGTGGTAATTTCACCACCAACCAATGCCATACCGGTTTTTACGTAGGTCTCACAAGCTACTCGTGCTTTTGGATCTTGTTTTAGAATTTCATCAAGTACCGCATCAGAAATTTGATCGGCAATTTTATCTGGATGCCCTTCAGATACAGATTCAGATGTAAATAAATAGCTAGACATATTTTCTCTCTTTTTCTTTTAAATTTGGATGTATTGACGTATAGACGTCTATAATACGTATTTTAGCTTAATAAGCAAGCGCTATTATTGATTAATCGCAGCAGGAATAGTCAACCAATTAAGCAAAATTTGCTCACCGAAGTCTGACATATAAGACTCTGGATGAAACTGAACACCATAAATTGGTAACGATTTATGCTGAATCGCCATTACCACACCTTCATCACAAAATGCGGTAATTTCTAGGCAACTAGGAAAATCTTTTTTCTGTACGCCCCAAGAATGATATAGCCCGATATTAAATTCGCTTGGAAGGCTAAAAAATAATGGAGAATTTGACCGCACTTTTAAAATTCGTTTCTGGCCATGACGAACATTCTCTAAGTTATACAATGTACCTCCAAAAAATTCACATAAGGTTTGATGCCCTAAACACACACCTAAAATAGATTTTTTCTGATGATATTTTTCCAACATGGAAAAAAGTTGTGGATAAGCTCGTGGTACATCAGGCCCTGGCGAAATCAATATATGACTATATTTTTCCGCTGTACTTTCCTTTAAATCTTCCACGTTTAAAACATCATAAGGCACATTTAATTTTCGAATTAAATCCACCAAGTTAAAAGTAAAAGAATCGTGATTATTAATGATGAGTAATTTCATAACCGCTCGGCATTCGTTATAATCGGGCAATTTTACGCAAAATGGCACAAAGCACAATGCAACATTTTATTGAACAGGCTAATCATTATGGCAAACAACGCACGCCATTTTTCTTTCTCATTGATTTTGAAAAAGAAAAACCATTGATTTGTCCTCTAGAAAATTCTGCACAACAAGGCATTTATTTTGATATTTTAGGGAAAAGAAATTGCACAATTTCTCCACAACCTCTCCCTCTTAATTTTACCAAACATCCAATGCCCTTCTCGCGTTATCAACAAGGTTTTGAACTTGTTCAACGTGAATTGCAAAAAGGCAATTCTTATTTATTAAATCTCACCTACCCCACTGAAATTTCAGGTAATCTTTCACTTGAACAAATTTTTCATCAAACAAATGCACCTTATAAATTGTGGTTACAAGATCAATTTGTTTGCTTCTCACCAGAATGTTTTGTCAATATTCATGATAACAGCATTTTTACTTATCCCATGAAAGGGACAATTAATGCGTCTCTGCCCGATGCAGAAAATCAGTTACTCATAAATGAAAAAGAACAACGAGAACATTACACAATTGTTGATTTGATGCGTAATGATTTATCCATGGTGGCAGAAAACATTCAGGTGAAAAAATTTCGTTATATCGATCGCATCAAAACCCAGAAAGGCGAAATACTACAAACCAGTTCTGAAATTTGCGGAAAATTGAGTGAAAACTGGCAAAATCAAATTGGGAATATTTTAGCGAAACTCTTGCCTGCTGGTTCCATTAGTGGCGCCCCAAAAGAGAAAACCACGCAGATTATTCAACAAGCAGAAAAACAAAAACGCGGTTATTACACAGGAATTTTTGGCATATTTGATGGTAAAACACTACAAAGTGCGGTAGCAATTCGATTTATTTCTCAAGTAGATGAAAAATTTTATTTTCATAGTGGAGGCGGGATTACCATTCATAGCAATGTGCGAGATGAATATGAAGAATTGTTAGAAAAAGTCTATTTACCGATTGAAGGTGCTGATTAATGTATCCTCTATTTGAAACCCTTTGTATTGAAAACGGGAAAATTCAAAATATCGATTTACACCAAACACGGTATGAACGTAGTTTGCGTGAATATTATGGCAAAAGTGCGGTGAAAATTTTTAATCTTTTTTCACTCATTCAACTGCCTGCTTACTTACAAAATCGATTAGTTCGCTGCCGCATTGATTACAATGCCAAAACCACACAAATTCAATATTTTGAATACCATCAAAAAATTTACCGCACTTTTCAACCTGTAATTTGTGACGATATCGAATATAGCTTGAAATATGCTGATCGCTGTTTAATTAACACATTGTTTGCTCAACGTGGTTCTTGTGATGAAATTATTATTATCAAAAATGGAAAAGTGACAGATTGTTCCATTGGTAATTTAATTTTCCGCCAAGGGGAAAAATGGTACACACCAGACACGCCATTGCTTTTAGGCACACAACGAGAAAAATTATTACAAGAGGGGAAAATTCAAGAACGCACAATATTCCAAGAAGATATTGTCAATTTTGATGAAATTAAAATCATTAACGCAATGAATAGCTTATAAAAAATAAGCCGACTGATTCAGCCGGCTATTTTATTACAATTATTTTTCAGAATTTTTCAATAATTCCGCATGTGCCTTTTTCTGGCTTTTCATTTTCGCACTGATCTCACGACGTTGCGTAGAAAGCTCCGCATTGCGAATCGTATAATCATCAACACGACTTTCATAGTCATCACGCATACTTTCAATAATTCCACGCACCTCTTCGATGGTCATATCATCACGAATGTATTGATTTAAGTTATCTAACAATAATACGCGTTTTTGATTGTCACGGATTTTACGATTATTGTCTTCCATGTCGCGCTTAATTTTGTTTTTCGAACGATACATACGCACGTATTCCAGTACTTCTTGGAAAGATTGCTTGTTTACAGTTTCCATAATGACTCTCTTTTAATAAGAAAATTGATGGCGGTAATGTATCCTCTTTTTGATAATTCGTCAAAAGCTGAAAGTAAATTTTGTGAGTCAGCTCAAAAAAATTTTTTATTTACCGAAAAAGCGTTTGATTCTCTGCTTTTCTAGTGATAAAACAGATTCAACTATCTACAAAAATAAGGAAACACAATGTCACAAGTCTTTAATTTTAGCGCTGGCCCAGCGATGATTTTTCCAGAAGTGCTACAAAAAGCACAAGGTGAACTGACAAACTGGCTCAATCAAGGCGTATCAGTGATGGAGGTGAGCCATCGCGGTAAATATTTCATGGAACTTATTGCTCAAGCAGAAAAAGATCTACGTGAGGTTTACAATATTCCTGATAACTATCGCGTACTTTTTTTACAAGGCGGTGCTCGCGGTCAATTTGCAGCCATTCCGATGAACTTAATCGGTAAAAAAGGTAAAGCCCTTTATTTAAATAGTGGGCATTGGTCAGCGACAGCGGCAAAAGAAGCAAGAAATTTTGCAGAAATTGATGAAATCACTATTGTAGAAAATGGCGAACAGACTCGAATTACCAATCTTGATTTCAGCCATATTGCTAATCAGTATGACTACGTTCATTATTGCCCAAATGAAACCATCAGTGGTGTAGAAATTTTTGATGTACCAAATGTGGGCGATGCCGTATTGGTCGCGGATATGTCTTCAAATATTCTTTCACGCCAAATCGATATTAGTAAATTTGGTGTAATTTATGCAGGTGCTCAAAAAAATCTTGGCCCTGCTGGCATTACGTTAGTCATTATTCGTGATGATTTGATCGGTAATGCACGTAAAGAAACCCCATCTATTTGGAATTATGCAACTCAACGTGATGCAGACTCAATGATCAATACACCACCAACATTTGCTTGGTATTTATGTTCCCTCGTATTTAAACATCTTAAAGAGATGGGGGGCTTAGCGGTGATCGCAAAACGTAATGCGCTAAAAGCACAAACCCTTTATGATTATATTGATTCGAGCAAACTTTACCGCAATGTGGTAGCAAAAGAAAACCGCTCAACAATGAATGTCACTTTCATTACAGGCAATCCTGAATTAGATGCCAAATTTGTCGCAGAATCCACTGCTGCGGGCTTACAAGCCTTGAAAGGTCACAAGGTTTTAGGTGGAATGCGTGCATCTATTTATAATGCTATGCCACAAGAAGGCGTTGAGGCACTCATTTCATTTATGAAAAAATTTGAAGCTGAAAATCTTCCTCAATAGTTAAAGAACATTTTCAATGGGCGTATTCACTACGCCCAAATTTACTTGAAAATTCATCCTAATCCACATCAATATTTTCAAATAACACTATGCAGTACATCAATGTTGCCAATCATGGCGTAAAATCCTTATCACCTTATCAAGCAGGTAAACCGATTGAAGAATTAGAACGAGAACTTGGTATTTCCAATATCGTTAAACTGGCCTCAAACGAAAACCCATTTGGTTTTCCAGAAAGTGCAAAAAAAGCAATTTCCGAACAATTAGATAAACTGACTCGTTATCCAGATGCGAATGGCTTTGAACTAAAACAAACTATCGCAAAAAAATTTGGTGTTCAACCAAATCAAATTACGCTCGGAAATGGATCAAATGATTTATTAGAACTTTTTGCTCATACTTTCGCAAGTGAAGGCGATGAAATCATTTATTCACAATATGCCTTTATTGTTTATCCTTTAGTAACTAAAGCGATTAATGCAGTTGCAAAAGAAATTCCAGCTAAAAATTGGGGGCATGATTTACAAGGATTTTTGACCGCACTTTCTGATAAAACAAAGCTCATTTACATTGCTAATCCCAATAATCCAACGGGTAATTTTTTAACGTCGCAAGAAATTGAAGATTTTTTAGCAGAAGTCCCTCAAAATGTAATCGTGGTATTAGATGAAGCCTACACGGAATTTACCAAAGCTGAAGAACGAGTGGACTCTTTCAGTTTATTAAAAAAATATTCAAATTTAATTATTTCACGCTCTCTTTCCAAAGCCTATGGCTTGGCGGGTTTACGCATTGGTTATGCGGTATCTAATCCTGAAATCGCAGATTTATTAAATCGAGTTCGACAACCATTTAACTGTAATTCATTGGCATTAACCGCTGCAGTTGCCGTAATGAATGATGATGAATTTGTTGAAAAAGTCGCTGAAAATAATCGAGTAGAAATGCGACGTTATGAAGACTTTTGTCAAAAAAATCAATTGGATTATATTCCCTCTAAAGGAAATTTTATAACGATTGACTTCAAACAACCTGCTGCCCCAATTTATGATGCATTATTACATGAAGGCGTAATTGTTCGCCCTATTGCTGGTTATGGCATGCCGAATCATTTGCGCGTAAGTATTGGTTTACCTGAAGAAAATAATCGATTTTTTACCGCACTTTCTAAGGTATTAAAACTTGCCTAGACTATTTATTCAATAAAAAACAAATTTATTTGTATAAAAAAACCCGCTATAAGCGGGTTTCATTTTTCTAATGTAATTAAGCGTGTTTTGCTGCAACTTCAGATAATAAAGTTTGTAATTCACCAGATTGATACATCTCTAAAATGATATCACAACCACCAATTAATTCCCCCTCTACCCATAATTGCGGAAAAGTTGGCCAGTTTGCATATGCTGGTAATTCAGCACGAATATCTGGATGTTGCAAAATATCTACATAACCAAAAGGTACTTTACAATTCATCAATACTTCAGATGCACGAGCAGAAAAGCCACAAGATGGTAATTTTGGTGAACCTTTCATATAAATAAGAATTGGATTTTCACTAATTTGCTTTTTGATTTTGTCTAAGGTTTCCATAATGTTCCCTATAAATAAATGAGTACCGCATTCTATCACAAGTTAAAACTTGATTGAAATGCTTGGTTTTAGATTCATATAAAACAAAAGGCCTAAACCGAAGTTTAAGCCTTTTGCTGTATTTAATCTTTCGTTAAACGAACACTAAAATTATTTAGTACCGTTAACTGCGATTTCTACACGACGGTCTGGAGCAAGACATGCGATAAGCGCTTTACGACCTTTAACTTGGTCACAAGTTGCGCCAGTCACTGGGTTTGCTTTACCATAACCAGTTGCAGAGATCGCATCCGCAGAAACACCTTTAGACACGAAGTAGTTAGCTACAGTGTCAGCACGACGTTGAGAAAGTTTTAAGTTACCAGCGTCAGAACCGATACGGTCAGTGTAACCAGCAACAGCTACTTTAGCGTTGTTAACTTGTGCGATTTCACCGTAAATACCATCTAAAGCTGCTTGAGCTTGTGGTTTTAAGTTTGCTTTACCGAACGCAAAAGTTACATCTGAGTTTAAGTTGAAAGTTTTGCTTACAACTTCAGGTGCTGCAACAACTGGCGCTGCGCCTTGACCAAAACGGTAAGAAATACCCGCGTTGATAGAACCAATCCAAGGGTTGTAGTCAATTGCGCTATTTGGTTTATCTTGAGTGCGGTATTTACCTACGCGAGTTAGCCATTGGTATTCTAAACGAACTGCTAATTCTGGTAATACTGCATATTCTGCACCTACAGCGAATAAACCAGAGGTACGTAAGCTGTGACGACCTTCTTTGTGATCACGAACGCCATCTGGATCGTAGGATTTATAATCAGAACGAACTAAAGCAACACCTGCTTTACCATAAACATCTAAGCCATTTAACACTTCATAGCTACCTTTTAAGCTTAAGTGAGTACCGTGGTTAGTGTGTTTTACTGCTACTTTACCAGCATCTTTGAATTTAACACGACCGAAATCATCGTAACCTAATTCAACCGCTAAACCTAAGTTATCACGATTTAAGATTTGGTAACCACCAAATACACCGTAAGTGAAAGAATTACGATGATAACCAAAACCATCTTCACGAGCTATAGCACGAACGCCATCATGGAAAGATGCTTGACCAGCTTTAACACCTGCATAGAAAGTGTTTTCTTGTGGAGCTGCTTGAGCTACTGAAGCTGCTGCTAAACCAGCAACTACTAATGCGATTGCAGTTTTTTTCATTTTGATGTCCTCTATTTAGTCATCGAATAGTAATAAAAAAGTGTCCTTGTTTATACTGAACTTTTAATTAAAGTTACACTCTAAACAGTCGCTTAACTAGGGTTTTGAATTTGCCCTACTTTTTACCTTTTGACAAATTCAATTCCTTTGTTTACGCCAAAGGAACGTTCAAAAGTGCGCCTATTATCCTATAAAAATTGAAAAGATCAAATTCTTTTGAACTTTTTGTTTATTTTTTTATCCAAAAATACTCTTTTCTTGACTAATTTACTCCATAAAAAGCTTCTTAAAAACGCTGAAAATCTAATTCGACATTATTCGCACCTTAAGATATCATCGAGAACACCCGGCTATTTATATCTTTAAATGAGTTAAATACTATGTTGCCAAGTCTAAATCTCACTCCACAAATTGAACAAGATGTCCTTAACTATCTCCAAGCACTTAAAAAACAACATTTTGAAGGAGATATCGCTAAAAATTATGCAGATAGATTAAGCCTTGCTACGGATAACAGCGTTTACCAACAACTTCCACAAGCGATTCTTTTTCCGAAAACTGTTGCTGATATAGTGCGTATAACCAAATTGGCAAATTTACCTGAATATCAATTGCTCACCTTTACGCCTCGCGGTGGAGGTACTGGCACAAATGGACAATCTATCAATAACAATATAATAGTGGATCTCTCTCGCCATATGACTGCTATTTTAGAGCTCAACGTAAAAGAACGTTGGGTTCGTGTACAAGCCGGCGTAGTAAAAGATCAACTTAATCAATTTTTAAAACCACATGGTTTGTTCTTTGCCCCAGAGTTATCCACCAGTAACCGAGCGACTTTAGGCGGAATGATTAACACAGATGCCTCGGGGCAAGGTTCATTGCAATACGGTAAAACCTCTAATCATGTTTTGACATTACGCGCAGTATTAATGAACGGTGAGATTTTAGATACAAGTGCGGTCAATTCTGTTGATGTTTTAGAAAACATCGATACGCTTGAATTAAGTGACAGTAGCAAAAGACTCCATCAAACAATCGCCCAACACTGTAAAGAAAAAAGAGCGGCTATCATTAAAGATTTGCCACAACTTAACCGTTTTTTAACGGGATACGATCTCAAAAATGTATTCAATGAAGATGAAAGTAAATTTAATCTCACCAGAATTCTCACTGGCTCTGAAGGTTCTCTCGCATTTATTTGTGAAGCCAAACTCAATCTTCTGCCTATTCCGCAGTATCGCACGCTCATCAATATTAAATATCGTTCTTTTGATGCGGCATTACGCAATGCACCCTTTATGGTGAAAGCAAATGCGCTTTCGGTGGAAACCGTTGATTCCAAAGTCTTAAACCTCGCCAAACAAGATATTATTTGGCACTCTGTGAATGAACTTCTTACAGAAGATGAAACAGATCCAATTCTCGGTTTAAATATTGTAGAATTTGCTGGTAATAATAAAGAAAAAATAGACCGCCAAGTCACCGCACTTTGTCGCTCACTTGATGAAAAAATCGAACACAACCGAGATCACATTATTGGCTATCAAGTTTGCTCAGATTTACCCTCTATTGAACGTATTTATGCAATGCGAAAAAAAGCCGTGGGCTTACTTGGTAATGCAAAAGGTGCAGCCAAACCAATTCCTTTTGTAGAAGATACTTGTGTCCCCCCAGAAAATCTTGCGGATTACATCAGTGAATTTCGTGCTTTATTAGACAAACACAATTTACAATATGGCATGTTTGGTCACGTGGATGCTGGCGTGTTACACGTTCGCCCAGCGCTTGATTTATGCGATAAAGAACAAGTGAAATTATTCAAACAAATTTCAGATGAAGTGGCAGAACTTACGATTAAATATGGCGGATTACTCTGGGGAGAGCATGGAAAAGGCGTGCGTTCCCATTACGGCGAAAAATTCTTTACGCCAGAACTCTGGCACGAACTTCGTTATATCAAAACCTTATTCGATCCGAACAATCGCTTAAATCCCGGCAAAATCTGTACGCCTTTAGATTCCAGAGATGAACTTCATTCAATTCTTTCGCCGATGCGGGCTGATAACGATCGCCAAATTCCTATCCAAATACGAGATGAATTTAAGGGTGTGATGAACTGCAATGGAAACGGCTTATGTTTTAATTTTGATGAACACAGCATTATGTGCCCGTCGATGAAAGTCAGTAAAAACCGTGTATTTTCGCCAAAAGGTCGCGCAGCCATGGTTCGAGAATGGCTTCGATTAATGGCAAATGAAGATGTTTCGCCCGAACAATTAGACTTCCGTAAAACAGAAATAAAACTAACCGCACTTGTGAAAAGAGTAAGCAATACAGTTCAAAAATGGCGAGGGGATTATGATTTTTCTCACGAAGTGAAAGCTGCAATGGATACTTGCCTTGCTTGTAAAGCCTGTGCGAGTCAATGCCCAATTAAAATTGATGTGCCGAGTTTCCGCGCAAAATTCTTTCATTTTTATCACAGCCGCTACTTACGACCGGCAAAAGATCACATTGTGGCAAATTTAGAAATTGCTGCGCCTTATATGGCAAAACAGGCAAAATTCTTTAATTATTTTATCAAGCTAAAAGTCACGCAAACATTAGTGGAAAAAACACTAGGCATGACTGATTTGCCCTTGCTTTCTGAACCAAATTTGCAACGACAACTTGTAGAAATCCGCTATCAAGGACAATCATTGGAAGAATTGGAAGGCCTAAGTGCGGTAGAAAAAAATGATATTTTATTTATTGTGCAAGATCCCTATACCTCTTACTATGATGCCAAAGTGGTACGCGATTTTGTTATGCTTACGCAGAAATTAGGCTTCAAACCAATTCTGTTGCCATTTAAACCAAACGGCAAAGCAATGCATATTAAAGGTTTCTTAAAACGCTTTAGCAAAACAGCACAAAACCAAGCCGAGTTTTTAAATCGAATGGCAAAATTAGGCATTCCTCTTGTGGGCGTTGATCCAGCCATCGTGCTGTCTTATCGAGATGAATACAAAGAAGCACTACAAGAAAAACGGGGCGATTTTCACGTTCTCACCGCACACGAATGGTTAAAACAAAGATTACAAAATGCGGAGTTACAAGAGAAGTTAAAAAACATCGCCAAAACTGACCGCACTTTCGATTGGTATTTATTCCCGCATTGTACGGAATCTACCTTTATGCCAAACAGCCCAAAAGAATGGCAAGAAATTTTTGGAAGATTTGGACAACAACTTAATGTAGAAAAAGTAGGATGTTGCGGTATGGCTGGTGTATTTGGACATGAAGTGCAAAATCAAAAAATGAGCCGAGAAATCTACGATGTATCCTGGCATAAAAAACTGCATGAAAAAGATCCGCACTTTTGTTTAGCAACTGGTTATTCTTGCCGCAGTCAGGTAAAACGTTATGAACATGTGGTGTTAAAACACCCTGTGCAGGCATTATTAGAAATTTTAGCGTAATGAAAGGAACATCATGATTTGGCAAAAAAACTTCACGCTCGAAAACTTAAATCAACTTTGCTCCAACAGTGCAGTTAGCCATCTTGGCATTGAAATTTCTGCTTTTGGCGAGGATTGGATTGAAGCGACAATGCCTGTGGATCATCGAACTATGCAGCCGTTTGGTGTGTTGCATGGCGGGGTTTCGGCTGCTTTAGCTGAAACAGTTGCTTCCCTTGCGGGTTCGCTTTGTTTAGAAGAAGGCAAAGCTGCGGTTGGATTGGATATTAACGCCAATCATCTTCGCCCAGTTCGTTCAGGTAAAGTGACTGCGAGAGCCACGCCAATTAATTTGGGCAGAAATATCCAAGTTTGGCAAATTGACATCCGCACAGAAGAGAATAAACTTTGCTGTATTTCTAGATTAACCCTTTCCGTAATCAATTTATGACAAAACCTGCAAAAATCGGCGTATTACTTGCCAATCTAGGCACGCCAGATAGCCCGACACCGAAGTCAATTAGCCGTTATTTATGGCAATTTTTAACGGATCCTCGCGTGGTCGATTTACCGCGTTGTAAATGGTATCCACTGCTCAAAGCCATTATTTTGCCATTACGTTCTAAACGTATTGCCAAAAATTATCAATCAATTTGGACAGCGCAAGGCTCGCCTTTACTTGCCATTTCGCGACAACAAAAAGATGCATTACAAGCCTATTTAGATAATCAAAATATCGATACTCAAGTAGAAATTGCCATGACGTACGGCAATCCATCAATGCAAAGTGCGGTAAAAAACTTGCTTGAAAATCAAGTTGAGCGAATTATTGTTTTGCCACTTTATCCGCAATACTCTAGCTCAACCACGGGCGCAGTATTTGATGCTTTCGCTAACGCCCTTAAAGAAGAACGAGGATTAGTGCCCTTTGATTTTATCCATTCTTATCATGTCGATGAGAATTACATTGATGCGTTAGTCAATTCCATAAAAGCGCGGTTAAAACCCGATGAGTTTTTGTTATTTTCTTATCATGGTATTCCTTTGCGTTATGAAAAAATGGGCGATTATTATCGTGAACATTGTAAACAAACGACTATTGCAGTTGTTAATAAGCTGGGCTTAACAGAAAACCAATGGGGAATGACGTTTCAATCTCGCTTTGGGCGTGAAGAATGGCTACAGCCTTATACCGATAAATTTTTAGAATCTGCTGCAACACAGAACATTCAAAAAATTGCCGTTATTTGCCCAGGTTTCTCCGTAGATTGTTTAGAAACCATTGAAGAAATTGACAAAGAAAATCGAGAAAATTTCCTAAACAATGGCGGACAATCTTATCAATATATTCCCGCACTTAATGTAGAGCATGCTCATATTGAAATGATGGGAAAATTGATCCTAGAAAAACTTGCTTAATAATAGAAATGGTAAAACGTTTCTAAAATCTTCCGCACTTTGCTAAAATCAGCCATTATTTTTTCACAAGGATAAAACATGGCTGATTTTCCTTTTATCGTTGACATCAACGAACAAAATCTTACTGAAATACTGCAACAATCCTTAGAAAAACCACTTGTCATCAATTTTTACGCGCCAACACATAAAGAATCCGCGGATTTTTTGGCACAACTTGAGCAAGTTGCAGAACAATATCAAGGACAAGTTATTCTAGGAAAAGTAAATTGTGAAAAAGAGCAAATGATTGCCGCACAATTCCGCATCCAAGCATTACCAACCACCTATTTGTTTAAAGAAGCACAGGCATTAGATGCATTTCCAGGCGCGCTTGATAAATCTTCATTAATCCAACGATTAAGCATTATTTTACCTAAAGAGGAAGATTTAAAATTCCAACAAGCGTTAGATTTCTTGCAAGTAGAAAATTATGAGGCAGCATTGCCATTATTAAAAGACGCATGGGAGCTTTCTGATAAGAAAAATAGTGATGTCGCCCTGCTCTACGCTGAAACCTATATTGCAATGAAAAAAACGGAGCCAGCACAAGAAATTCTAAAACAAATTCCATTGCAAGATCGTGATAGTCGTTGGCACGGATTACAAGCACAAATTGAGCTACAAATTCAAGCAGCCGACACACCTGAAATCCAACAATTACAGGCCGATTATGCTAAAAACCCAACAGCTGAAATTGCAATAAAACTTGCCGTGCAACTTCATCAAGCAGGACGAAATGAAGAAGCGCTGACACTACTTTTCGGTATTTTAAAAACCGACTTAGACGCGCAGAATGGTGAAGTTAAACAACAATTTTTATCCATTTTAAGTGCAATGGGCAATGCTGATCCGCTGACAAATAAATTTCGTCGATTACTGTATTCGCTGCTTTATTAAGCAAAAAGTTTATAATCAGTAAAATGCAACTTATTGCATTATATTATTACTTAACTACAAACAAGGATTCTTTATGTCAGATATCAAACACGCAAAACTTTTAATTTTAGGCTCAGGCCCTGCTGGTTATACAGCAGCCATTTATGCGGCACGTGCAAACTTAAAACCTGTATTGGTGACAGGTTTGCAACAAGGCGGTCAGCTTACCACCACAGATGAAATCGAAAACTGGCCGGGTGATTTTGAGATGACTACTGGTTCAGGTTTAATGCAACGTATGTTGCAACATGCAGAAAAATTTGAGACAGAAATCATCTTCGATCATATCAATCGCGTAGATTTATCTTCTCGCCCATTCAAACTTTTTGGCGATGTGCAAAATTTCACTTGTGATGCGTTAATTATCGCAACAGGTGCTTCTGCACGCTATATTGGCTTGCCTTCAGAAGAAGGCTACAAAGGCCGTGGGGTTTCAGCTTGCGCAACCTGTGATGGTTTCTTTTATCGTAATAAACCAGTCGGTGTGATTGGTGGTGGAAATACTGCGGTAGAAGAAGCGCTTTACTTAGCCAATATTGCAAGTACAGTGCATTTAATTCACCGTCGCGATAGCTTCCGTGCAGAAAAAATCCTTATCGACCGTTTATACAAAAAAGTAGAAGAAGGAAAAATCATTCTTCATACTGACCGCACTTTAGATGAAGTGTTGGGCGATAATATGGGCGTAACAGGCTTACGTTTAGCCAACACAAAAACTGGGGAGAAAGAAGAACTCAAATTAGATGGTTTATTCGTGGCGATTGGTCACTCGCCAAATACGGACATTTTCCAAGGACAATTAGAATTGAATAATGGCTATATCGTTGTAAAATCTGGTCTTGAAGGAAATGCAACAGCCACTTCTGTGGAGGGCGTGTTCGCAGCAGGCGATGTCATGGATCATAATTATCGCCAAGCCATTACCTCTGCGGGAACTGGTTGTATGGCAGCATTGGATGCAGAACGCTATTTAGACGCTCAAGAAGCATAAATTCTCCAACTCATTCCCCTCTTTTAAAAAGAGGGGAACTTTTTCTATATCACGATAAAACTATGAACAAACTTCGCCAAAAATATTTACAAAAATGGCTTCGCGTACAACAAGAACCTATCAAAAAATTAATGCGCGCAAACATTGTCCTAGCTACGCTTTCTGCACTCATTTTAGTCGCGCAAACTTATTTTCTTGCGACTTTGCTCGATAAACTGATTATGCAAAATGTGCCTCGTGATGAACTTATTCCTTATTTTCTCGGGCTAATTATCGGCTTTGGGATGCGTGCTATTATTTTATGGGCACGCGAAAAAATAGGTTTCCAAAGCGGACAATTATTACGCAATCATATTCGTCAAAAAATTCTGGATAAAATACATCTTGTCGGCCCTGCGACAATCAATCAAAAACCAGCTGGAAGTTGGGCAAGCATTATGTTGGAACAAGTAGAAAACTTACATAATTTCTATGCCCGTTTTCTGCCTCAACAAAGTCTTTCAGCCATTGTTCCAGTCGTTATTTTAATTGCTGTATTTCCGTTGAACTGGGCTGCAGGCTTAATCTTAATGATTACTGCACCGCTTGTTCCTCTTTTTATGATCATTGTCGGTATTGCTGCGGCTGACAACAGCCAAAAAAATATGGATACCCTTTCTCGCCTAAGTGCCCAATTTTTAGATCGCTTACGCGGCTTGGAAACCTTGCGCCTTTTTAACCGCACTTCTGAACAAACGGAGCATATTGAAAACGCCACTGAAGATTTCCGTGAAACCACAATGGATGTGCTAAAACTCGCTTTTCTCTCTTCTGCCGTATTGGAATTTTTTACCTCTATTTCCATTGCACTGATGGCGGTCTATTTTGGTTTTAGCTACTTAGGCCAAATTGAATTTGGTACCTATAATGCACCACTTACACTTTTCACAGGTTTCTTTTGTTTAATTCTTGCACCTGAATTTTATCAACCCTTACGCGATCTTGGCGCTTATTACCACGACCGCGCAGCGGGTATTGGTGCCGCAGATGCCATTGTTGATTTCTTAGAATCCGATTATTTAACTGTACATCAAAATGAAAAAGCGATTTCTTTAGAAAGTGCGGTTGAAATTTCTGCCGAAAATCTAGTGGTACTTTCTACACAGGGTTCAGCGTTAACCAAGCCGTTAAATTTCCAAATCCCAGCAAATCACAATGTTGCACTTGTAGGACAAAGTGGCGCAGGGAAAACCTCATTAATGAATGTAATTTTAGGCTTTTTACCTTATGAGGGCTCGCTCAAAATTAATGGTCAAGAACTTCGTGAAAGCAATCTAGCTGACTGGCGCAAACATATTGCCTGGGTAGGACAAAATCCATTGTTATTACAAGGCACGATTAAAGAAAACTTACTACTTGGCGATGTTCAAGCCAAGGATGAAGAAATTAATCAAGCTTTAATGCGTTCTCAAGCGAAAGAATTTACCGATAAACTTGGACTTCATCACGAAATCAAAGATGGTGGATTAGGCGTGTCTGTGGGACAAGCGCAACGCCTTGCCATTGCTCGTGCCTTGTTACGCAAAGGTGATTTACTTCTGCTCGATGAGCCAACCGCAAGCTTAGATGCGCAATCAGAAAATCTTGTTTTACAAGCATTGAATGAAGCAAGCAAGCATCAAACTACACTTATGATTACCCACCGAATTGAAGATTTGAAACAATGTGATCAAATTTTTGTGATGCAACGAGGAGAAATAGTACAGCAAGGTAAATTTGCCGAATTACAACATGAAGGTTTCTTTGCTGAACTACTCGCTCAACGACAACAGGATATCCAATAATGCGCACATTACTTCCGTTTATACGTTTATTTAAGTTCGCCAAATTTCCGCTTATTTTAGGCTTGGTGCTAATGATTTTAGGTCTGGGATCTAGCATGGGCTTGCTTACAGTTTCGGGCTGGTTTCTAGCCGCCACAGCCATTGCTGGACTAGGTACGCTATTTAACTTTTTCTACCCTTCAGCCAGTGTGCGAGGTTTAGCTATCGGGCGAACCGTCATGCGCTATTTTGAAAAAATAGTGACGCATGATGCAACATTCCGTATTTTGTCGAAATTGCGCGTACAAGTATTTGAAAAAATCATTCCTTTAAGCCCAGCGGTATTAAATCGTTATCGCAACAGCGATTTGTTAAATCGTTTGGTGTCCGATGTGGATACACTTGATAGCCTCTATTTACGTTTACTTGCGCCATTTTTCACTGCTGCATTTGTAATCATTGCCATGACGATTGGACTCAGCTTCGTCAATATTCCACTCGCTCTTGGTTTAGGCTTATTTTTGTTGATTTTATTAATAATTATCCCAACTGTTTTCTATCGACTAGGACAGGAATTTGGCGAACGCTTAATCCAAGCACGCGCGACCTATCGAACCCAGTTTTTAGAATTTATCCAAGCACAAGCTGAGCTTTTATTATTTAATGCAGAAGATAAATTAAAAGAGAAAATGTCAGCTACAGAAAAAACATGGCAGGAAGATCAAGCCAAAGAAGCAAAATTAAGCGGATTTTCTACCGCACTTATTCTCTTTCTTAATGGTTTGTTGATTTCTGGAATGCTATGGTTTGCAAGTAACGCCGATTTTGGCACAGATGAATACCACACGGCTTATATTGCACTTTTCACTTTTGCTGCACTTGCAGCCTTTGAGATCATCATGCCATTGGGTGCGGTATTTTTACATATAGGTCAAGTTATTGCGGCTGCAGAACGCGTGACTGAAATCATTGAGCAAAAACCGCTTGTTGAGTTTAATGGTAACGAGAAATTTGAAACAAAAGTGCGGTTGATTTCTGCGAAGGATTTAAGTTTTTCCTATCCAGGGCAAGAAACGCTTGTATTAAAAAATCTTACATTAGATTTAGAACAAGGCCAAAAAATTGCTATTTTAGGCAAAACTGGAAGTGGAAAATCTTCACTTCTTCAACTTTTAGTACGCAATTATGATGCGAATCAAGGTGAGCTTTTATTGGCAGAAAAACCCATTTCCGCCTATTCAGAAGAGACATTACGCGGCCAAATTTGTTTTTTAACTCAACGTGTTCACGTATTCAGCGATACACTTCGTCAAAATTTACAATTTGCAAGTGCGGATGAAATTTCTGATGAGAAAATGATTGAAGTGCTACATCAAGTTGGTTTAAGAAAATTACTTGAGCAAGAAGGAAAAGGTTTAGAGCTTTGGCTTGGGGATGGCGGTCGTCCACTTTCTGGTGGGGAACAACGCCGTTTAGGTTTAGCACGTATTTTACTCAATAATGCACCAATTTTATTATTGGATGAACCGACAGAAGGCTTAGATCGCGAAACTGAACGTCAAATTTTACGTTTAATTCTGCAACATGCCGAAAATAAAACCCTAATTATGGTCACTCACCGTCTCAGTTCAATTGAACAATTCGATAAAATTTGTGTAATTGATAACGGAAGATTAATCGAAGAAGGCGATTACAATAGTTTAATCACAAAAGAAAATGGGTTCTTTAAAAGATTGATTGAGCGAGTATAAGAAAAGAAAGTTGGGCGGAAACCTTCCCAGCTTCTTCTCGGCACACAGTAATTCCGACTTTGGCTGCTTCCTTCCGGACCTGACCGAGTAAACCAGACACCGTTGCGAGAGACCGAGAAGGTTTCCATTGATATCGCAATGCGATTCCGCGCTATTATGCAAAAATTACCGCCGTATTGCAAAGACTAATTCAAAAGTGCGGTGAATTTGGCGAGAATTTAAGCCACATTTTCAGGATTTTAATGAAATGAACTACCTCCAATACTACCCGACCGATGTTATCAATGGCGAAGGTACAAGATGCACACTTTTCGTCAGTGGATGTACACATGCTTGCAAAGGTTGCTATAACCAAAAAAGTTGGTCATTTTCAGCGGGTGTATTATTTGATGACGCAATGGAACAACAAATCATCAATGATTTAAAAGACACACGCATTAAACGCCAAGGGCTGACGCTTTCAGGTGGCGATCCACTTCATCCCCGTAACGTAGAAACATTATTGCCATTTGTGCAACGCGTAAAACGAGAATGCCCTGATAAAGACATCTGGGTTTGGACGGGTTATAAGCTAGATGAATTAGACGAACAACAACGTGCTATGTTGCCTTATATTGATGTGTTAATTGATGGGAAATTTATTCAAGAACAGGCAGATCCAAGTTTAGTTTGGCGAGGTTCAGCAAATCAAATTATTCATCGATTTAAGTTATAAAAGTGCGGCTAAAAATTCATTTAAAATTTCAACCGCACTTTTCAATAAAATCAAATTATTCTTCTAAAACAACTTTACCGATATAGCCTAAATTACGATGGCGTTGCGCGTAATCGATACCATACCCCACCACAAATTCATCAGGAATTTCAAAACCAATCCATTCAACAGGTACTTCCACTTCGCGGCGAGAAGGTTTATCAAGTAACGTACAAATTGCAAGACTCGCAGGTTCACGCAAATTCAAAATATCACGCACTTTTTCCAACGTATAACCCGTATCAATAATATCTTCCACAATTAAAACGTGTTTACCTTTTATATCGCCGTCCAAATCTTTTGTAATACGAACGTCGTGATTAGTGGTCATGCCAGTACCGTAACTTGAAGTAGTCATAAATTCAATTTCCACAGGTAAATTTATCTGACGAACGATATCCGCCATAAACATAAAGGAACCACGTAAAAGCCCCACAACAACAAGGCTATCAATCTGTTTTTCTTGATAAAATTTTGTAATTTGAGCACCTAATTCAGCAATACGAGCATGAACATCGTTCTCTGAGATTAAAACGTCAACGTGGTGTTTTTTCATTGTGTTTCCTTATGAAATGACAGGGGATAAAATCGTTTGCTATTTTACAAAAAAAAGGCCGAAGTTTAAACCTTCAGCCTTTTTGAACCCTAACGAATTTACTTTCTACTCTACCTGTTGGAGCAACCTGCAATCGCTTAACAGATGTGCGTATAGTAGCAGATATTTAGTTATTGTCAATAAGAATAATTCTCAATTTTAAAAATATTTTTTAATTTCCTGAAATTTTCATCTTATCTAACAAAATAGAACCAGTTTGAATGTTAGAACGATGCTCTATATCATCCGCTACAGCAACCATATTCTTCAACATATCTTGCAATTGCCCCGCAATAGTAATTTCGGCGACGGGATATTGAATTTCACCATTTTCCACCCAAAACCCTGATGCACCACGCGAATAATCGCCTGTAACGATATTGACACCTTGTCCCATGACATCCGTTACTAACAATCCAGTTCCCATTTGACGTAAAAGTGCGGTCAATCCTCCAGTTAAGTTTGGCTTAACAAGCCAGTTGTGAATTCCACCAGCATGGCCAGTACTTGGCATACCGAGTTTTTTACCACTGTAACTTGTCACTAAATAAGTTTGTAATATCCCGTCTTCGACAATTTCACGATCTTGCGTACGAACACCTTCACTATCAAAAGGCGTTGAAGCCAAACGGCGTAATAAATGTGGTCTCTCACTGATATTGAACCAATCTGGTAAGACCTGTTTACCCAAATGTTCGAGCAAGAAACTTGATTTTCTATATAAACTACCACCACTTATTGCAGCGGCAAAGTGAGATATAAGCCCCGTTGCAACATCATTTAAGAAAATGACAGGCACTTCTCGTGTACTCAATTTTTGAGGATTTAAACGAGAAACGACTTTCTTTGCACAATTTTCGCCAACCCAAATTGGCGATTGGAGTTTATCGAATTCACGAGAGATCGTGTATTCATAATCATTTTCCAAAGCATCTTCTACGCCACCAATAACCGAACAAGATAAGGAATAACGACTTGATAAATAACTTTGCAACATGCCATGACTATTTCCATACACTTTCACGCCTGTATGTGAATTAAAACTTGTACCATTACTATTTATAATGCGTTCATCCGCCTCTAAAGCCGCCTTTTCAGCCTGAAGTGCAAGTTCTGTTGCTTTATCAACATTCACATCAGCAGCATGATAAAGTTCTAAATCAGGCGCATTAAAAGCTATTAAATCCTTATCCGCAAGGCCTGTGCAATCATCGGGTGAAGTGTATTTTGCAATAGCAAGTGCGGCTTCCACTGTGTTTCGAATAGCGCCTTCACTTAAATCTGATGTCGATGCATTGCCTTTTTGTTGTCCCATATAAACAGAGATCCCCAATGCTCCATCATTAGTAAATTCAACATTTTCAATTTCTTGCAAGCGTGTGGATACTGACAATCCGCTCACTTTAGTAACGGCGACTTCTGCACTCGCGCCTGATTTTGTTGCTAATTCAATAGCAAAGCTGACTGCTTGACGTAATTCTTGTTCTTGAGCTTTCAAAAGTGCGGTTTGATTTTCGGCTATTTTCATTATTTTTTCCCGTTAAAAATTTGTCACATTTTATATTATTTTGAAACTTTGTGCTAAAATACGCGCCAAATTTTAGTTGAGAGAAATTATGGCGAAACGTAAGAAAAAAGAAGCTTTCGATTGGGAAGATGAAGAGCAAGAAGAAATTATTTGGGTAAGTAAAAGCGAAATCAAACGCGATGCTGAAGATTTAAAACAACTTGGTGAAAAAATTGTAAATTTAACCAAAGCTAATCTTGCCAAAATCCCACTTGATGAATCCTTACTTGATGCCATTGAACTTGCACAGCGTTTACAAAAAGAAGCTCGTCGCCGTCAATTACAGTATATCGGCAAATTATTTCGAGGAATTGATGTTGAACCGATTCGTGAAGCCTTAGATAAAATCGAAAATAAACATAACCAACAGCAGGCTATGCTGCACAAAATCGAAAAAGTGCGCGATGAATTGGTGGAAAAAGGCGACGTGGCTTTAACAGATTTATTAAATGATTATCCTAATGGCGATCGTCAGCAACTACGCAATCTAATTCGTTCTGCACAAAAAGAACTGGAGCAAAATAAACCATCGAAAGCCTATCGAGAAATTTATCAAATGCTCAAGGCATTGATGTTAGAAGATTAAAAACATTGAAATTTTCATCCGCACTTTGTGGATAAGTGATTGAAATAAAAATGAATATTCGTTGGAATGTAATTTTGGGCGTTATCGCACTTTGTGCTTTGGCGTGGTTTTATTCCTTAAATCAGGAAACCGCAGATTTATCTAAACTTGTGAAAAAACCAGATAGTCCTGATTATGTGGGTTATAAAATGGAAACAACGGTTTTTTCCCCTGAGGGTAAGAAACAATATCTTTCGACCGCAGACAAAGTGAAACATTATACAGCTGATGGCCATACTGAGTTTGAAATGCCTTTGGTGTACTTATTCGATGTCTCTACATCTAATAATGCTGAAAAATCAAATAATTCAGCAAAATTATTAGAATCACAAAGTTGGAAACTTAGCGCAAAAAAAGCCAAATTGACGAAAGATGAAATGCTTTATTTAGAGGATGATGTCATTGCTGAAAGTTTAGAACCGACTTCTCGTTTACAGCGAATCGAAACACAAGTTGCAGAGGTTAACTTAAAAACTCAAGATATTTCATCAGATACAACGGTGAAAATAAACGGACAAAATTTTAACTCAACTGGCTTAAAAATGATGGGCAATCTACGCCAACAAATTGCAACATTAAAAGAACAGGTAAAAACATATTATGAAATTAACAAACAATAAAATTATTTTACTCGCCACATTAATCATGACCTCTTTCTCTGCTTTAGCGTTGAAAGATGATACGAATCAACCAATTAACATTGTTTCTGATAATCAATCATTAGATATGGAAAAAAGTGTTGTTACTTTTACTGATAACGTTTCAATTACTCAGGGTTCAATTTTAATCAAGGCAAATAAAGTTGTCATTACGCGCCCACCTGAAAGTTCAGGTAAAAAAGAAACCGTAGAAGCATTTGGTACTCCAGTAACATTCCATCAACAGCTAGATAATGGTAAGCCAGTGAATGGGAAAGCAAACAAAGTTCACTATGATCTTGGTACTGAATTTTTAACATTAACTGACAATGCTGAATTAAAGCAACTTGATAGTAAGATTAATGGACAACTAATTACCTACGATGTGAAAAAACAGCAACTTAAAGCTAATGGCAATGGAAAATCACGTGTAACCACAGTCCTTA
The DNA here is from genome assembly GCF_003352385.1 of Haemophilus haemolyticus. Taxonomy (NCBI): domain Bacteria; kingdom Pseudomonadati; phylum Pseudomonadota; class Gammaproteobacteria; order Pasteurellales; family Pasteurellaceae; genus Haemophilus; species Haemophilus haemolyticus. Next base: position 1,599,682 of record NZ_CP031243.1, read on the forward strand.
TTCCATCGCAATTACAACAAGCTAAAGGGAAGTAATTATGTCAATTCTGACTGCTGAAAATTTAGCTAAGAGCTATAAAAGCCGTAAAGTTGTTTCGGATGTAAGTTTAACTGTAAACTCTAATGAAATTGTTGGTTTGCTCGGACCAAACGGCGCTGGGAAAACAACAACCTTCTACATGGTTGTCGGGTTAGTTCGCCAAGATCAAGGTAAAATTATTATTGACGGAGAAGACATTAGTTTACTCCCAATGCATAATCGTGCGCAACGTGGAATCGGTTATTTACCACAAGAAGCCTCTATTTTTCGCCGTTTGACTGTATATGAAAATCTAATGGCTGTATTAGAAATCCGCAAAGATTTAACCTCTCAACAACGTCGAGAAAAAGCTGATGAGTTGATTGAGGAATTTAATATTGGCCATATTCGGGATAGTTTAGGTCAGTCATTATCTGGCGGTGAACGTCGTCGAGTTGAAATCGCACGGGCATTAGCAGCAAATCCAAAATTTATTCTATTAGACGAGCCTTTTGCTGGTGTAGATCCTATTTCTGTGAGCGATATTAAGAAAATTATTACTGATTTGCGCAATCGTGGATTAGGCGTATTAATTACTGACCATAATGTTCGTGAAACCCTTGATGTTTGCGAACGCGCTTATATTGTTGGCGAAGGTGAAATTATCGCAACAGGCACACCAGAACAAGTTATGAACGATGAACACGTTAAACGCGTTTATTTGGGCGAACAATTCAAATTATAAAAATGAAAATAACTGAACTATTAAGCCCTGAGAATATTCGTCAGGGCGTTAGTTTTTCTAGCAAAAAACGATTATTTGAATCTATCGCACATTTTGTAGAAGAAAAACTTCACTGTGATAAAGGTGAGCAAGCGTGCTTTGAATCCCTTTTTGAGCGCGAAAAGCTAGGTAACTCAGGACTAGGAAATGGCATAGCAATGCCTAAGGCGAAAATTCCTCTTGAGGTATGTGACAAAGCAATTGCCATGTTTATGCAATTGGATAACCCAATTAATTATGATTCGCTTGATAGTAAACCTGTAGATTTAATTTTTGCTATACTTATTCCAGAGAACCAGTGCGAAACATACATCCCTATATTGGCATCATTAATCGAAAAACTTACCGATAAAAATATGTTAAAACAATTACGTTCAGCCAAAAGTGCGGATGAAATTTGGCAAGTTTTTGAGATTTCAGATAGGGCAGAAAGCTCGCCGGAAGAAATGCAAGAATAATTTAAAGGGGAAATTATGGAAATTATCATTATTAGTGGACGTTCTGGCGCAGGAAAATCCGTAGCCTTACGAGCATTAGAAGATGCCGGATATTATTGTGTTGATAATATTCCTCTAGATTTACTTCCTCAATTGACTGATATTCTATCTCAATCCCAATCTTCGGTCGCAATCAGCCTTGATATTCGTAATATTCCTAATTCAGCCAATACTCTTGAACAAACTCTAAATACCTTACAAAAATATCATCAATTAAAGATTATTTTCCTTGAAACAGATCGTGGCACATTGATTCGTCGTTATAGCGATTCACGCCGTCTGCACCCACTTTCCTTGAAAGATCTATCTCTTGAAGCCGCAATTGATGAAGAATATCGCTACCTTGAGCCGTTAATTCAACACGCAAACTTTATTATTGATACCACCCATCTTTCTACTCATACCCTTGCGGAACGCCTACGCGAATTTTTACGAGGAAATAGTGATAAAGAACTAAAAATCGTTGTTGAATCTTTTGGCTTTAAATATGGGATTCCTTTAGACGCTGATTATGTTTTCGATGTGCGTTTCTTGCCTAACCCGCATTGGGATCCAACGTTACGCCCAATGACAGGATTAGATGCCCCAGTAGCAGAATTTCTAAATAGTCACACGCAAGTGAATGAATTCATCTACCTCACTCGTAACTATATTGATACTTGGTTGCCTATGTTAGAAAAAAACAATCGTAGCTATTTAACCATTGCCATTGGGTGTACTGGGGGAAAACACCGCTCCGTTTATATAGCACAGCAGTTAGGCGAATATTTTCAAGCTAAAGGGAAAATCGTCCAAATTCAGCACAAATCTTTAGAACGAAATAAAAAAGCATAAAAAATGCGGTCAAAAATAATTTTATTGACCGCACTTTCTTATAAATTAACTGGTTTTACAATCTCGCTAGGATAACAACCTAAAATCTTTAGATAATTACTACAATTCTTTAACTCTTCCAAAGCTTGATGAATATCAGGATGATGGATATTCGCTTCTATTTCGAGATAAAACATTTCCTCCCAAGGTTTTCCATAAATTGGACGAGACTCTAATTTCGTCATATTAATTTGATGTTTTTTGAAAACTAAAAGTGCATCAACTAATGAGCCAATTTGCTGTGAAGTTGTCATTAGCAATAATGTTTTTGCCGGTATCTGTGGTGAAACCTCACGCTGTTCTTTAGCAACAACAATAAAACGCGTAATATTGTTCTCTTGATTAGCAATATTAGTTTTTAATACACTAAGCCCATACAATTTACCACCATCTTCATTCCCTAATGCCGCAATATTCGGCTTATTTAAACTTGCAATAAGTTGCATTGCATGAGAGCTACTTTCACAATACTCAATATGTACTCGATCAAGACTATGTATAAATTGACTACATTGTTGAATCACTTGAGGATGACTATATAAAGTATCGATTTCACTTAATTCAGTCGTGCCATTTACCAAAACACAATGCTGAATTGGGTAAGCTAGCTCGCCTACCAATGATAAGTCAGTATGCTGGAGCAAATCATAGACTTCATTAATAGCGCCTGATGTTGTATTTTCTAAAGGCAATACACCAAAATCTGCTTCACCATTTTGCACTTTTTCAAATACTTGCTCAAAAGACTGACATCCTAGTTCTACAAATTGTTTTTGATAACGAGCAGCATAATTACGTGCAGCTAAATTTGAATAAGACCCTCTCTTACCTAAAAAAGCAATATGTAAATTTTGATTACGTTGTTCATTAAGTTTATTCTGCAAATAGACTTGCTGGGTCAATACTGAATCTTCAATAATTTTTTGGAAAATTGAAGTGATATATTGTGGTTCAAGTTGATAATTCTCATTTTCTGAAAATTGAACTAATTCTTGTAAAAGTTGTTGTTCTCGCTCTACATCACGTAAAGCTTTTTGCGAAATCTCTTTACTTCTCACTACATCGAAAGCTAAACGATGACGCTCAGAAAGCAATTTTAATAAACTACGATCTATTTGCGTAATTTGTTGGCGAATTTCAGCTAATTCTAGCTTCATAGCATCCCCTTATAAAAAATAAGAAAAATAAACCGCACTTTTAAGCATTAGTCATTTAAAGTGCGATGAAAATAAAAAAGCTATACTTCTTAGCAGAAATATAGCTTTTTCAAAAATAAAATAATTAGATAAATACTTGAACAGGCGCAACATACCCTTGCGGTACTTGTTCTTTATCTTCGAAAGTTACAAACTCCCACGCTTCTTGATTTGCTAATACAGCACGTAGTAACTTGTTATTTAAACCATGACCAGACTTATAAGCTTTAAAATCACCAATAATGTTATAACCAGCCATATAAAGATCACCAATTGCGTCTAACATTTTATGACGAACAAGTTCATCTTTAAAGCGTAAGCCATCTTCATTTAAAATTCTATAATCATCAAGAACAATAGCATTATCAAGGCTACCACCTAATGCTAAACCTTGAGATTGAAGATATTCTATATCTTTCATGAAACCAAATGTTCTTGCTCGGCTAATTTGATGAACAAATGCTTGAGCAGAGAAATCCATGACATAATTACGAACATTTTTGCCAATAGCTGGATGATCAAAATCAATAGTGAAATCTAAACGGAAACCATTGTAAGGTTTAAATTCAGCCCATTTATCACCATCTTCAACTCGAACATATTCCTTAATACGAATAAATTTCTTAGGCGCATTTTGTTCTTCAATTCCCGCATCTAACAACAAATAGATAAATGGACTCGCGCTACCATCCATAATAGGAATCTCAGGCGCATCAACCTCAATAATGATATTATCAATACCAAGGCCAGATAATGCTGCATTTAAATGTTCAACAGTAGAAATGCGTACACCTTGCTCATTAATTAATGCAGTACAAAGCATTGTATCACGCACTGAATTTGGATCAGCTGGGAATGCCACAGCTGGATTTAAATCTGTACGATAGTAAACAACACCAGTATTTGGCATAGCAGGACGTAATGTTAAAGTCACTTTCTTACCGCTATGTAAACCAACACCTGTTACTTTAATACTTTGTTTTAATGTTCTTTGTTTAATCATTCTACTACCTTAATATTCCAGGTATTTCTCAAAACCAATTAAATTAATTCTCTTCACGTTGCGCAGGATTAAAGAAACTGTTTTTCTTAAATGCTTCTAAACGATCTGTGATAGGTTTATCCAACGGACGATGATATTCTTCTGCTGGAGTTTTTTGAGTTTCTACTGGCTCACGAGTATGTATATCAGGCACAATATTTACGCGACCTGTACCTTCTGGCTCAACTGGACGAGAAGGACGCAATACTTGAACAGACTCAGTTGGGGCGATTTCTCCTAATCCTGTTGCCACAATAGTCACTCGAATTTCATCACTCATCTCAGGCACTAAACTCGTACCAATAACCACTGTTGCATCTTCTGAAGCAAAGCTACCGACAGTTTCACCAACGATATTAAACTCTTCAAAAGAAAGATCCATACCAGCTGTGATGTTTACCAAAATACCTTTAGCATTAGAAAGATCGATTTTTTCCAATAAATCATTACGTACAGCAATACGAGCAGCTTCTTCTGCTCGCCCCTCACCTGCAGCACCAATAGCAGAACCGAAACCAATCATCGCTTGACCCATTTCAGACATAACCGTTCTTACATCGGCAAAGTCCACATTGATTAGACCAGGTGATGTAATCATATCCGAAATGCCCATAACCGAATTACGTAACACATCGTTTGCTGCAGCAAAAGCATCAATTAATTTAGCATTTTTAGGGAGAACTTTTTGGATTTGTTGATTAGGGATAATAATCATCGAATCAACATACTGAGCTAAATCTTTAATACCAAGCTCTGCAAATTGCATACGCTTCTTGCCTTCAAAAGCAAATGGTTTGGTCACAACAGCAACAGTTAAAATGCCTAATTCTTTAGCTATTTTTGCGACAACAGGCGCTGCACCAGTACCAGTACCACCGCCCATACCAGCTGCAATAAAGACCATATCCGCACCTTCAAGCATTTTGCGAATTTCTTCCTGATCATCTTCAGCAGCCTTACGACCAACATTTGGATTTGCCCCTGCACCTAAACCTTTGGTAGTTTCTCCACCAATTTGCACGGTTTGTTGAACTTGGCTTTTACGTAATGCTTGAGCGTCTGTATTTACAGCGTAAAAAATAATACGGCCATGCTCTTCTGAAGTTAATGAGCTTTCACCCAAATAAGTTCCACCCATTTCTTGCTTGACCATACTCATAACCATATGATTTACAGCATTACCGCCACCGCCGCCAACGCCTACGACTTTGATCAGTGCGCCGGACTCATTAAAATTATCGTACTCAGGGTACTCTGGGTATAACATCGATGTTCTCCGTTAAGGCCAGATAAGCTGGCTCAATATAAAACCTAAATTCTCTCTATTGTAGATGAAAAATCAAAATAATCAAAATTCTGACCGCACTTTATTCACAATTTTTTTAATTCCATTCCAAATTGGTTTTAGTACTCCGTCATCAGATTCATCATTTTCTGAAATCAAATCATCATCACTGTTACTATGGTTATACTGCAACAAACCCACCACCGTTGAATATTGAGGGCGATTCACGTAATCTGTCAATCCAGTAATATTCAGCGGGCTACCAATACGTACTTGGCAATTAAATACGTCAGATGCACATTCTTTCAAATCTTCTATTTGCGCCCCACCACCAGTAATCACTACGCCAGCAATAAGCTCAAACTTCACATGTTTTGTTTCTAACTCAGACTTTAATTTATCTAATTCATCTTTCACAACACCTAGAAGTTCCGTGTAGCGAGCTGATGTAATTAAGGATAAATCACTTTTTGTTAATGAACGAGGAGCTCGTCCACCAATACTTGCAACTTCAATTTTTTTATCACCGTGCAAACGAGCCGGGTAAAATGCACTTGCATAATTAACTTTAATTCGTTCAGCTTCTGCACGCGAAATAGTACAAGCGTGGGCAATATCGTTAGTCACAATATTTCCCGCATAAGGAATAACCTTACTGAAACGTAATGCGCCGTTTGTATAAACCATCACATTCATAGTGCCAGCCCCGAAATCAATCAAGCAAACACCAAGGTCTTTTTCATCTTCGGTTAATACTGAATGCGTTGCTGCAAAACCGGAGAAAACCACTTTATCCACTTGTAAACCGCAGCGCTCAACCGCTTTTTTCAGGTTGTTTTGCCAATCTTGATGACAGGCGATTAAATGTACTTGTGCTTTTAAACGGACACCTTGCAAACCCAATGGATTTTTAATATTCAACTGGCGATCCACCGCATATTCTTGCGGAATCACATGTAATAAGGATAAGCCTTCAGGCAACTTGATGGAGCTCGCTGTATGCAGTGCGGAATCAATTTCATCTTGTGTTACTTCACCATCTGAAATTGGCACAAAACCACTTTCATTTAAACTTTGAATATGTTCACCAGTAATTGCCAAAGTGACACTCATAATCTGACAATCAGCCATAGATTCAGCGGCTTCAATGGCTCTTTGAATAGAATTTACGACAGCTTCAAGATCGGTGATACTGCCACGATCAATCCCTTTAGATGGGCAACTACCAACACCTAACACATTCACTACGCCATCAGGAAATACCTCGCCTACTACGGCAACAACTTTTGACGTACCGACTTCTAATCCTACAATTGTTTTAGCTTCCACACCTTTAACCATTTTTGCACCTAGTTTTTATTTATCAGCCATACCCACTGCAGCGCCTGCCGCATATCGTAAATCTACATAATCTATTTTTTTATTTTCTGGAACATCAACTTGCGGATAAATCGTGACAAATCGTTCAAGCTTAGATTTCCATTCTCCACGACCTAACTTTAACACAATGTCATTATCAAGTGTTACTTGCCATGCACCGCGTTCATCAATATTCATGCCTTTTGCAATTAAATTTTTTGATTTAAAATCGGCATAAATCTGATTCCATGCTTCCAATACTTTTAAACTTTGATAATCAGGCCCCCCTAAATAAGGCAAAGCATTCTCTTTTAAGCGTTCAATTGGAAGTTGAAATACAACGCCATCCTGAGTAACAAATTGATTCTGATTCCAAAATGCCACTGGTTGATATTCAGTAATCCAAATACTTAAACGATTTGGCCATATTTTTCGCACAATTGAACTTTTAACCCAAGGTAAAGCTTCTATTTGTGCTTGAATTGGCTCAACATCTTGCCCCCAAAAGCCTTTAAGAGTGCCCATTTTTAATAAACTTTCCTTAATATCGGCATCCGTAGTAAAAACCTTTTGTCCAGCCAATGCAAAACCGCTAATAGGCTTATCATCCATTTTCTCTAGCAGAGTTTGCCAATTAAAATAGATACCAAGAGCAAAAAGTATACCAAGCAAAGCCAAGAAAGCCCGAATATGAAAATAATATTTAGGCTTTTGTTCACCAAAACGAATATTCTGTGGAGTTTTCCTTTTCAGAATGTTCATTACACACTTAGCTCCAAAATTTTCACAACAAGCTGTTCAAAAGAAATTCCCACGCTTGCGGCAGATTTTGGGAATAAACTGTGGCTCGTCATTCCTGGATTCGTATTCACTTCAACTAAACGAAAATCACCTTTCGCATCGCACATGACATCAATACGGCTCCAACCACGACAACCCACCGCATTATAAGCGCGTTTTACTAATAGAGCTAACTCTTGCTCACGCTCAGATGTTAAACCTGCAGGACAGAAATATTGAGTATTATCAGAAATATATTTCGCATTGTAATCATAGAACTCACCTTCAGGAACAATACGAATAGCCGGAAGCACTTGACTATCCAATACAGGCACAGTTAATTCATCGCCAGATAACCATTCTTCAATCAGAATCGTATTATCAAATTTAAGTGCATATTCCACCGCACTTTTTAGCTCATCCACGGCTTTAACTTTAGTTAATCCAACACTAGAGCCTTCTAAAGAAGGTTTCACCATTAATGGTAAACCTAGTTTTTCCACTACAGCCTGAGCGTCTAATTCAGCAAAGGTTTCTCGAGTTACCACTTCCATATCTGCTACAGGTAATCCAAATGCTTTCCACAACATTTTTGTACGCATTTTATCCATAGTTAATGCAGAAGCCATCACTCCACAACCAGTGTAAGGTAAACCGATTTGCTCTAATAAACCTTGCATTATGCCATCTTCACCACCTCGACCATGCAAAATATTAAACACTCGATGAAAACCATCCTTTTTAAGATTAGCAACATTATATTCTTTAGGATCAATAGGATGAGCATCATAACCTTGGTTTAATAAAGCCTCTAATACCGCTTTACCTGAATTGAGAGAAACTTCACGCTCAGCGGATGTTCCGCCTAATAACACTGCAATTTTTTCTTGTTTTAAATTCATTTTATCCTACTTATATATCTTATTCTGATGGCCTTAGTTAATAGATAAGACCATCTCAAATTTCTAAAATCTATTTATAAAAGTCTTAATTTTTCCAAGATTGAGCTAAGCCACGAGAGATTTTACTTACGCTACCCGCACCTTGTGCCAAAATCAAATCGCCATCTTGAATAATTTGATCAAGAACGTCGCCTAATTGTGATGTGTCAGAAACCAAGATTGGATCGATTTTTCCTAAATTTCTAATTGAACGACAAAGAGATTTACTATCAGCTCCAACAATTGGGGCTTCTCCTGCTGCGTACACATCAAGCATAATTAATGCATCCACTTGTGAAAGCACTTGTACAAAATCATCAAATAAATCACGAGTACGAGAATAACGATGAGGTTGGAAAACCATCACAATACGTTTATCTCCCCATCCTTCTCGTGCGGCTTTAATCGTTACGTCCACTTCTGTTGGGTGATGACCATAATCATCAACTAAACGAACCTTACCATTTGGACGAATGAATTCACCTAACTGATCAAAACGACGGCCTGCACCTTGGAAATCAGCGAGTGCTTCTAAAATAGCCTCATTGCCAATACCTTCTTCCTTTGCTACAACAAGTGCAGCCGTTGCATTTAACGCATTATGTTTTCCAGGAACATTTAACAGAACATTAATACGCTCATTATCTGGGCAAATCACTGTGTAATGCCCTTGAAAACCTGTTTGTTCATAATCTTCAATGCGATAATCTGCATGTTCACTAAAACCATATGTAATCACTTGACGACCAACTTTTGGCACAAGTTCCATTAATACAGGATCATCTGCACACATCACAGCTAAACCATAGAATGGCAAATTATGCAGGAATTTTACATAGGTGGCTTTCATTTTTTCGAAATCACCTTCGTAAGTATCCATATGATCTGGTTCCATGTTAGTCACAACAGATACCATTGGCTGCAAATGTAAAAACGAGGCGTCGCTTTCATCCGCTTCAGCAATTAAATAACGACTTGCTCCTAGATGTGCATTTTTACCTGCAGATTTAACCAAACCACCATTAACGAACGTTGGATCGAGCTTTGCTTGAGTGTAAATCATGGAAATCATAGCGGTTGTTGTCGTCTTCCCATGTGTTCCTGCAACAGCAATACCATGACGGAAACGCATGATTTCAGCCAACATTTGTGCTCGTTGAATCACTGGAATACGTTTTTGTTTCGCTGCAACTAATTCAGGGTTATCATCTTTTATCGCGCTAGATACGACAACAACACTAGCACCTTCAATATGTTCTTCTGCATGGCCAATGTAGATTTTTGCTCCAGCTTGAGCTAAACGCTGAGTTACTAAGCCGTCAGCAATATCTGAGCCAGAGATTTGATAGCCTTCATTCAATAAAATCTCAGCAATACCACTCATTCCCGCGCCACCAATTCCAATAAAATGAATTTGTTGCACTCGACGCATTTCAGGGATAATTTTTCTAATTTCTTCGTGGGAATGTTTCATTTATTTTTCCTTTTTGACACATTGGCAAAATATTGGTGCCTATTCTAAAAGTGCGGTTAAAAATCGCAATATTTTTCTTATTCTTTGGAATATCAATTAGTTTGAGTTTTCTATAATAACCTCAGCAACTCGCTGTGCAGAGAGAGGTGTCGACATTGCTTTCGCTTTCTCAGCCATTTGTAATAAATTTTCACGAGTAAAGTTTTTTAAATAATTCACCAGAATTTCAGGCGTTAAATCTGCCTGTTCTACAATCTTTGCAGCCCCTACATCAGCCAAATATTTCGCATTCAAATATTGTTGACGATCTTTATGCTGGAAAGGTACAAAAATAGCTGCTGCACCAACTGCCGCAATTTCACATACAGTTAATGCGCCAGAACGGCAAATTATCACATCAGCCCAGGCATAAGCCTCAGCCATATCATCAATAAATTCTGTTATTTTAACTTGTTCTGAATTCTCACCATAAAGTTTGGTAACTTCTTCTACCACACCTTTACCTACTTGATGACGAACGTATAATTTATCTGCAAGCTGGGCGACTACTTTAGGTAAAGTATGATTAAGCACTCTCGCTCCTTGGCTACCACCAACCACTAAGACACGTAATTTTTCCTCACGCTCAGAAAAACGGAGCGTTGGATATGGCATCTTAAATAAATCTTCTCGAACTGGATTTCCTACAACTTCAGCATGAGGAAAAGCACTTGGAAATGCTTGCAATACGCGAGTAGCAATTTTAGCTAACCATTTATTCGTTAAACCTGCTATCGCATTTTGTTCATGCAAAATTATCGATACACCACAAAGTTTTGCAGCAATACCGCCAGGACCTGAAACATATCCCCCCATTCCAAGTACCGCGTCAGGCTTTTCTTCTTGAATAATTTTTTTTGCCTGCAACACAGCACGGAAAATCGCAAAAGGAGCGCTTAATAAAGCTTTTATACCTTTACCACGCAAACCCGAAATTTGGATAAATCTAATCGGGATTCCATGTTTTGGTACAAGGTGAGCCTCCATTCGATCTTTGGTACCTAACCAGCAAATATCCCATCCTTGTTTTTGTAAAAATTGGGCCACTGCTATCGCTGGAAAAACATGACCGCCAGTTCCACCAGCCATTACTAATAATTTTTTATTTTTCATCTTCTTTATCTCTAATCATCGCGTAGGCGTGCTTGGCCCGCGCGAAGTAAACGGTTTTCGTGATCAATACGTAATAAAATGCCAATAGTCGCTGACATAATGATAATACTCGAACCACCATAACTCACGAGTGGGAAGGTTAAACCTTTAGTCGGCAACATTCCAAGCGCCATACCTAAATTAACAAAGCCTTGGAAGAAAATCCAAAAGCCAATGCCTAACGCTAAAAATCCTCTAAAACGTTGTTCTAACATTAAAGATTCTTTACCAATCTTCAGGGCGCGAAAAACAAGTAAACCGAGCAAAATAACAACAATTAAAATGCCTATAAAGCCAAACTCTTCACCAATAATAGCCATGATAAAGTCAGTATGCGCTTCAGGTAAATAATCTAGTTTTTGAATTGAATTACCTAACCCTTCCCCCGTTATTTCACCACGACCAAATGCCATAAGAGAGTTCGTTAATTGGAAGCCTGTACCATAAGGGTCTTTAAATGGATCTAAAAAACCGGTGAAACGTTTTAAACGATAAGAGGCAGAGATGATTAACCAAGCGCCAAGAATTACACCTGTTGCACCAAGCAAAATAAATTGGAAAAAGTGCGCGCCGACGATAAATAGCATACCGAAAGTAATAACAAACAGTACAACTGTACTTCCCATATCAGGCTGAACTAATAGGAACATCCCCATCACGCCCATCACAATAAAGGGTTTTATCGCACTAAATTTTCTACCTCGAACCTCATCATAACGACGAGTAAAATAGCTTGCCAAGAAACAAGTCAGTGCAAGCTTCGCAAATTCGGCTGGCTGAAAATTCAAAATTCCCAATGAAATCCAACGTTTAGCACCATTGACTGATGTACCGATAAATAATACAGCTATCAATAAAGCCACGGCTGCCCAGAAAATATTTACATTCCATTTTTCCAACTTTTCAGTTGGAATATACAACATGGCATAACAAGTCGCTAAAGAAAGAAATACATAAAAAGCATCGCGTTTTGCAAAGTAAAAAGGATCATTAAATAAACGAGAGCTATAAGGAATAGATGCAGATGTTACCGAAACTAAACCAATTAAAAGCAAAATAACAAATAACCAAAATAGCGCACGATCATACAGCAAACCTTGCGGTGTGATGCGTGTCCATTCATCGTAATTTTTTTTGATATTCTGTAAAAATTCCATCTTATTTTTATTAATGACTAAATTAGGCTGAATATTGCGCTAAACGAGTAAATTCTTCACCGCGCTTTTCAAAAGAGGCAAACTGATCGAGGCTTGCACAAGCTGGCGACAATAATACCATATCTCCGTTTTGCAATGTTGGGCGTAAAAATTCTATCGCTTGTTCCATTGTATCGAACAAATAACTTTGCGATGAAAGCTTAGCGAGTTGCGCACCATCTCGACCAAAACAATAACAAATAATGTGTGGTTGATTAATTAAGTCAGCTAATTCCGAAAAATCAGCCCCTTTTCCATCACCACCTAACAACAAATGCAATTTGCCTTCCACATAAAGTCCTGCTAATGCGGCAACTGTACTCCCCACATTTGTTGCTTTAGAGTCATTAATCCAACGGATGCCATTAGCTTGATGCGCTAATTGAAAACGATGATCTAATCCTTTGAAATGACGAAGTGCGGTACGAATTGAATCTAAATTAATACCGACAGCTTGTGCCAATGCCGTTGCTGCCAAAATGTTCATATAATTATGACGACCGACTAATGTGGCTTCTTCACAAGGCAAAATCACTTCATCTTTTGCCATTAAATATTGCTTGCCGTTTTCCGTTTTTAGCCAATAATCTGCTGTATTTTCCGCAAAAAAAACGTTTTGTTTCGCTTGATTTTCACCTTCACCAAAAGTCAGCTTATCCTCATTATTCAAAACTCCGACCTCAGCATTGTGATAAATGCGTAATTTTGCTTGGCGATAATCTTCTAAATCCACATAGCGATCCATATGATCTTCAGTCACGTTCAAGACAGTTGCAGCGGCAGCTTTTAAGCTGTAAGTTGTTTCAAGCTGAAAACTAGACAGCTCTAATACATAAAGTTCACAATCTTCATTCAACAATGACAAAGCGGGAATCCCAATATTTCCCCCCATACCAACTTTCACGCCAGCAGCTTTCGCCATTTCATAAACTAAAGTAGTCACGGTACTTTTTCCATTTGAACCGGTAATCCCCACAATTGGCTTTGTCGCCGCGCGGCAGAATAATTCAATATCACCGATTACTTCTACGCCAGCTTTAAGTGCGGTTTGAATTTCAAGTGTTTTTACCGCAAGCCCTGGGCTAATAACAATAATATCGCTTTCAAGTAACCACTCCTGATTTAAACTACCAGTATGAAGAGGGATATTTTTAGGAAGTTTATCAACACCAGTAGGATTTTTTCGGGTATCAATCACACGAATATTAGCCTGTTGGGATAAAAGATAATCTACGCAAGAAAGACCTGTTTTGCCAAGCCCGATGATAGTAATATTTTTGTTTTGATAGGTGTTCATTTTTTTCTTCTTAAGTACTGTAAGTTTTAAACTATGTGACTGATGAGAATATAAATTTCTTTTACTAATGTAAAAAAGGTCGCCCTTTCAAAAACTGAAAGAGCGAGCCTAGCTATATTTATTAACGCAACTTCAAGGTGACCAATCCCATTAACACCAGCATTAAGGAAATAATCCAAAACCGAATAATCACTCTTGGCTCAGGCCATCCCTTCAATTCAAAATGGTGGTGAATCGGTGCCATTCTAAAAATGCGTTGTTTACGTAACTTATAAGAGCCCACTTGCAAAATAACAGAGAGCGCTTCAACAACAAATACCCCGCCCATTATCACAAGCAAAAATTCCTGACGAACTAGAATCGCCACGACACCAAGCGCTCCGCCTAATGCAAGGGAACCTACATCGCCCATAAAGACTTGTGCGGGATAAGTATTGAACCATAAGAATCCTAACCCTGCTCCAACAATGGCTGTACAGAACACAACCACTTCAGAACTGTATTTAATGTATGGGATGTGTAAGTATTCTGCGAAATTCACGTTACCTGTAGCCCAAGCAATTAAAGCAAACGCACCTGCAACAAGCGCAGTAGGCATAATCGCCAATCCATCCAAACCATCTGTTAAATTCACCGCATTACCGGTTCCAACAATCACAAAGTAAGACAACACAATATAGAACAAACCTAATTGAGGCATAATGTCTTTAAAGAATGGAATCACTAAACGGGTTGCATCAGTGTCGTGGCCAAGCCAATAAAGCCAAAGGATTGCCACTAATGCCACAACAGACATCCAGAAATATTTCCAACGAGCAATCAAACCATCTGTATTTTTACGGGTAATTTTACGGAAATCATCCACAAAACCAATTGCACCGTATCCAAATAATACAAATAAGCAGACCCAAATATAAGGATTAGCAAGATTTGCCCATAATAAAGTACTTACGCCAATAGAGAATAAAATCATCACACCGCCCATTGTGGGGGTGCCTTTTTTAGCAAAGTGACTTTCAGGACCATCATTTCGCACTTCTTGGCCAAATTTTAAAATCTGTAAACGCTTAATCACTTTTGGGCCAATCCAAAGTGAGATAAAAAGTGCGGTTAATAATGCAAGAATTGCACGGACAGTAATATAAGAAATCGCATTAAACGCGGTTTCATAACGAACAAGATATTCAGCAAGCCAGACTAACATTTAATTTTATCCTTTAATGAATAGATCACATCTTCCATTTTCATTGAGCGCGAGCCTTTTCCTAGCACCACGACTTTATTATTTTGTTGTAATTGGATTTCAATCAATGGTACAAGAAAATCAACCATCTCCACCTTATCAATAAAATGCTTACCCGAAACAACCTCAGAAATAACCGCACTTTCGTTGCCATAAGAACAAACTAAATCTAAATTTGCCGAATTAGCATGTTGTCCTACTTCACGATGAATAGCGAGAGAGTTTTCTCCTAACTCTTTCATATCGCCGACACACAAAATACGGAAAGCATCATAACTTTTTAGGACATCAATGGCAGCACAGAGAGAATCTTTATTCGCATTATAAGTATCATCTAACAGCAATAAATTAGGCGTTACTTGAATTGGGAATAAACGTCCTTTCACTTGTGAACGTTGTTCTAATCCAGATTTTACATCTGCAAGAGTGGCGCCGACATTCATTGCAAGTGCGGTTGCTGCCAAAGCATTTTTTACATTATGTTCACCAAGGTAAGGTAAGATAATCTCAATTTCACCTTGTGGGGAAATAAGTGTAAAAGTGGAACCTTGATCAGTATGATGGATATTTTTTGCGGAATAATCTTTACCGTTGAAATATTGAATTTCATGTTCACCGATTTCTTTTTGCCAAACATTTAAATGATTATGTTCTGCGTTAATAATCGCTACACCATTCAATGTTAAACCACGATAAATCTCACCTTTAGCTTGTGCAACGCCTTCTAAAGAACCAAAGCCTTCTAAATGCGCGGGCGCAATATTATTAATCAATGCGGCATCAGGTTGAGCTAATTTTGTGGTGTAATCAATTTCACCTTGATGATTTGCACCAAGTTCGATCACTGCGAAACGATGTTTTTCTGTTAAACGAAGAAGGGTTAAAGGCACACCAATATCATTATTAAAATTACCATTGGTAAAAAGTACCACGTCTGAATCACCAGCAGTATGTTGCAAAATACTTGCCGTCATTTCTTTCACCGTGGTTTTACCAGAAGACCCTGTCATCGCGACAGTACGCGGGTTAATTTTTTCACGTAACCATTTTGCAAGTTCTCCCAAAGCAATACGAGTATCCTTAACCACCAGTTGTGGAACAGAAATGGAAGAATTTTCTTGCTGAACAACAACGGCTACCGCACCTTGTGCTACCGCTTGTTCAAGATATTGGTGAGCATCAAACTTTTCACCTTTCAACGCAAAAAATAAACTATTTGATACGCTTTTTCGGGTATCTGTATTAATTTCTTCAACTTGCACATTTTTATCGCCAATTAATTTAGCTTGAAGAATCTGTGCTAATTGTTCAGTAGAGAGTTTAATCATAATTTAATTGTTATTATTTTAAAAAATCATGGGCAATTTCTTGGTCTGAAAAATGCACGATTTCAGTGCCAATAATTTGATAATTTTCATGGCCTTTGCCAGCAATTAAAATCACATCATTTTCAACCGCACTTTCAATCGCAAACTGAATGGCCTGTTCTCGATCGGGAATAATGCCGACTTTATCCATATTTTTAAAGCCAGCAACAATATCTGATTCAATTTGGCTTTGTGATTCTGTTCTAGGATTATCTTTTGTTACAATCACCTTTTCAGCAAACTGTTCTGCAACTTGTGCCATTAATGGACGTTTACCTCTATCGCGGTCTCCACCACAGCCAAAAATACACCATAACTCACCTTGGCAATGTTCACGCGCTGCCATCAAGGCTTTTTCTAGTGCGTCAGGTGTATGCGCATAATCTACAATAACTGTTGGTTTATTTGGATATTGAATCATTTCCATTCTTCCACATACTCCTTTCAAAGATTTCGCCGTAGCGAGTAAATTTTCCAATGGGTAACCAAATGATAATAACGTGGTCATCACTAATAACAAATTGCTTACATTGAAAGCACCGATTAATGGACTATGCAATACGCCATTACCCCAGCTAGATTCAAAAGTAATATCAGCGCCTTTAGCGTGATAGTAGATATTTGTTGCCTTCATCCATTGACGTGAGTTTGATTGGAAATCAGCGCTCGTACTTACCGCAATAGCATCAGGCAATTCACTTAACCATTGGCATCCAATCTCATCATCAGCATTAATCACTTTAATTTGCGTATCTAATTCGGTGAATAAGCGTTTTTTAGCGGAAGCATAATTTTCCATAGTCTGGTGATAATCTAGATGATCACGCGTTAAGTTCGTAAAAATCCCTGCTTTAAAACGCAGCGCCTCAACACGATGTTGTGCCAAACCATGCGATGAAACTTCAATAGAGGCAAAATCTGCGCCAGCTTGCTTAAAACTGGAAAGTGATGATTGGATTTCTACTGCTGAGCCAGTTGTATTTTTGGCTTCGACAACTTGACCTAAAAGGCCATTGCCAATAGTCCCCATCACAGCCGCACGATGACCTAATAACTCCGCCCATTGCGCTAATAATTGAGAAATAGTGGTTTTACCATTTGTCCCCGTGACACCAACAAGCGTTAATTTTTTAGAAGGCGAATCATAGAAAACATCCGCCAAAGATGAAAGATGACGCGCAAGTTGATAATATTTAACTACTGGCACATTCTCGATAAACGCCACAGTTAAATGCTCGCTAGATAATTCTGTCTCAGAAACCACCGCACTCGCACCAGAATGAATAGCAGAATCAATAAATTGATTTCCATCCACCTGATGACCTTTTATCGCCACAAAAAGATCGCCAGCTTTAACTTTACGGCTATCTAACACCATATTATGGAGTTCTATATCATTCTTTAATTCAGGCAAATTAAAAAGTGCGGTGAGTTTTTTCATAATTTTTCCTTAATTCACTTTTTGATTCTTGTGATCACCAACATACACTATACGTTTTGCGCTCTTTGTTGCTGTTTTTTCAGCAGGTTCAGCATCTTGCGGAATAGCATTTGCACGTAACGCATAACCCATAATGCTAGAGAATACAGGGGCAGAAACCGCACCACCATAATATTCGCCTGCTTTTGGATCATTGATCAAAATCACTAAAGCATAACGAGGGTCACTAATTGGTGCAATACCCGCAGTAAATGCCACATATTTCTTTACATAATGTCCATTTTCAATCTTACGTGCCGTACCCGTTTTCACGCCGACGCGGTAGCCTTCCACCATTGCGCGTTTATTTTTAATTGCGACTTTCTCTAAAATTCCCACAATATCTTTAGTTATTTTTTCAGAGAAAACCCGTTTCCCAATAACTGGCGGATCAACTTTAGTGATAGAAAGCGGGCGATAAACACCGAAACTACCAAGGGTTGCATAGGCACGAGCAACTTGTAAAGGTGTCGCAGTAATACCGTAACCATAAGCGACTGTTGCACGTTCAATATCTGCCCAGCGTTTACGGTTTGCGTTCAAAATCCCAACTTGTTCACCGATCAAGCCTAAATCTGTCGGTTTACTTAAACCTGCATTTTGATAAGTTTCCATCAATGCACTAGGTGGCATACGCAATGCAAGGCGACTCACACCACGGTTACTAGAATTAATTAAAATCTCATCTAAAGTTTGTTGTGCGCGAGGTGCAACGTCCACAATTTCTTTGCCACTCACGGTGAATGATCCCGTGTTGATAATTTCATCGCGGCGCACTACTCCGCGTTGAAGTGCGGTTAAAACTACGAAAGGTTTTACAGTAGAACCTGGCTCAAACGTATCGGTGATTGCACGGTTACGCATTAATTCTGATTTCACACCGACACGGTTGTTTGGATTGTAAGATGGTGCAGTAGCCATAGCCAATACTTCACCAGTTCGAACATCGACTAATACCGCAGTGCCAGACTCGGCATTATTATCAGACACCGCCTTTTTAATCTCACGATATACCATGGATTGTAATTTTTCATCGATACTTAAGGTGACATCTTGCGCATCATATTTTTTCTCATCCGCAATATGTTCAACAATATTTCCGCGTTTATCTTTACGAACAGTACGTGAACCATCTTTACCCACAAGCATGGAATTAAAGCTTTTCTCAATGCCCTCAATACCGTTTCCATCAATATCGGTATAACCCACCACATGCGCAGCTTCTTCTACGCGAGGATAAAAACGACGATGCTCAGTTTCTAAATTAATACCTTTAATCTTAAGTTTACGAATATAATCTGCTTTGTTAGATTCTACTTGACGGGCCAAATACAAATAACCAGATTTGGAATTCTTCTCGATTTTTTTCACCAAATCATTTTCGCTCATCCCCAACTCTTGAGCCAAAGCAGTAACCCGTTCTTTATCTGCAAGTGCATTTTCTTTTAACATGGTTTTCGGATCTGCAACCACAGCATTCATCGGTACACTTACAGATAAAAGCTGACCATTACGATCTAAAATTGAACCACGCACAGATAACACTTCATCTTTACGCAAAGAACGTTTATCAGCCTCTCCAGATAAGGTACTCGAATCAACAGACTGCACATAAGCCGCACGAGCAATTAAAGCACATAAACCAGCCAAAATAAAAAAAGCAGAAACTCCATAACGAACACGCATAAAACATTTTTCAAACACAATTTTCTGTTTGTTATGTTTTACGGTTTCAGGTGCGGTCAATTTTCTAATTGTTTTTTTTGCTTTACCTGATTTACGAGAAGAATTGAACTTAACCATCTTTTCTACCTATTATTCTCTAATTTCAACTTCTTGTTCTGGGGATAATGTTTTCATTTTTAAGGTGCCAACAGCAATAGACTCTACTCTAGTACTATCTCCCTCTGTTGCTTCTTGTACTTGCAAATTTCGATATTCACTTTCAAGCGCTTGGCGCTGCAAAACCAATTGACCATTTTCAGAAATTAATCGACGAGTCTGATGAGTTACCCAAATCACGCCCATTGATGAAATCAAAATCGCCACCAATAACAACACAATTAATTTATTTGAAGAAAATAGATCTTCGACCAAAATCTGCTGTAACGGATAACGAGGTTTATTATTTTCAGACATCACTAAATTCTCTCCGCTACACGCAATACCGCACTTCTTGAACGAGGATTTGCTTGAATTTCTGCATCACTTGGTTGAATTGCTTTACCTATAGTTTTTAATTTTTGATTACGTTGAATTTGGTCTTCTCGCAGTGGTAAACCTTTAGGGATATCCTCACCTTTACTTTGTTTTTTCATAAAATGTTTCACCATTCTATCTTCTAAAGAATGGAAACTAATGATTGATAAACGCCCTTCTGGCGCTAGCATGTCTAAAGCAGAATTAAGTACACTTTCCAATTCATCTAATTCTGCATTGATGAAAATACGAATAGCTTGGAAACTGCGAGTCGCAGGATGTTTATGTTTATCTTTGAAAGGTACCGCTTGTGAAATAAGCTCAGCTAATTGACTAGTTCGCGATAAAAATTCTGTGCCATTTTTAGCCGCACTTTTGTTGTAACCAACAATGGCAGTGGCAATACGTTTAGCAAAACGTTCTTCGCCAAAAGTTTTCAAAACCCAGGTTAAATCCTCAACCGATACTTGTTTTAACCATTCTTCTGCTGATAAACCTTGAGTCGTGTCCATGCGCATATCAAGCGGGCCATCTTTCATAAAACTAAAACCACGCTCTGCTTCATCAAGCTGTGGGGATGACACACCAAGATCAAGCAAAATACCGTCAATTTTGCCCACTAAATTTAATTTTTCACAAATTTCAGGAATATGGGAAAAGCTGTTGTGTTCAATCTGAAAACGTGAATCTTGAATTTTTTGAGCTTCAGCAATGGCTCTAGGATCACGGTCAACGCCAATGAGACGACCATTTGAGGATAATTTAGAAAGGATTAAGCGAGAATGACCACCACGGCCAAAAGTACCGTCAATATAAATTCCATTTTCCTTCAATACCAAGCCATTCACGGCTTCGTGAAGTAAAACTGTGATATGTTCAGGTGAAGAAAAGGAATTTTCGGTATCCATAAATACAATATAAAAGTAAAAAACGGTGAATCATTTTCTATAATGAGAAATCTTTCAAAGCCTCAGACGCAAAGTCTGTACTTGAACCAATTTCCATATCTTCTTCAATTTGGGCATGCCATTCTACAGCACTCCAAATTTCAAATTTATTAAGTTGTCCTACCAACATTAAACCTTTTTCTAATTTTGCATGTTGACGTAATGGCCCACTAAGCAAAATACGGCCCTGAGCATCCATCTCACATTCAGTGGCGTGGCCAAGCATTACTCGTTGCAAACGGCGTTGGGTAGGATCAAAGTTAGAAAGTGCGAGAAGTTTTTGTTCGATTTTTTCCCATTCATCAAGGGGATAAAGTAAAAGGCAGGGTTGACGGATATCCACAGTGCAAACCATTTGCCCTTGATTCTTTTCAAGAATTTCAGAGCGATAGCGGGTTGGGATCGCTACGCGTCCCTTAGAATCTAAATTAACCGCTGTTGCACCACGAAACATATTACGCCTTAAAAATTGAACTTATTTTGAGAAATTTTTCTAAAAATCCCCACAAAACACCACTTTTCTCCACATCTGCCGTAAGTTTATAATTTGTTTGATTAAGTTGCAAGCGATTAACCCTGAAACAACCCTATTTTTTATCAAAATAAAAGCCGTTTGAGAAAATATCCCAAACGGCTTTTTTTAAACCAAATTATCTTGATTAATTATTCACATACGCTTCTTCATCACGCTCACCTAATGGCTTAAGCATAGCGAAGAATAACACGATACAAACAATTGTTGTTGCAAAACCAAGATAAACTGAAAGTTGATAATCTAAACCGAAACCGATTTTGTTGTAGAACAAGTAAGTTGCACATACTGTTGTAATAAACCAAGCCGGAATAGACGCAACCCAGTGGAATTTATGGTAGCGATATAAGTATGCTGCTGCAGTCCATAACATTACCATTGCAGTCATTTGGTTTGCCCAAGTGAAGTAACGCCATAATACGCTAAAGTCAATGGTTGAAACGAAATAGCCTAATACGAATAGTGGTACAGCAATTAATAAACGTTTAGGTAATGAACGTTGGTCGATATGGAAAATTTCCGCTAATTGTAAACGAGCAGCACGGAATGCGGTATCACCAGAAGTAATAGGTAAAACCACCACACCTAACACTGCAAAAATACCACCGATAAAACCTAAGAAGTGTAATGAACTGTCATATACAACTTTAGATGGTGAACCTGCTGCAATTGCATCTTGTAACGCTTGTGGGTTTTCATAGAATGCAAGACCAACCATACACCAGATTAACGCAATTACACCTTCAGCAATCATTGCACCGTAAAAGATAAAACGGCCTTCTTTTTCATTTTCAGCACAACGCGCCATTAAAGGAGTTTGAGTTGCATGGAAACCAGATAATGCACCACAAGAAATAGTTAAGAACAATAATGGCCAAATTGGAACATCACCTTTCACTTGGAAGTTTTGCGTGAATTTCTCTAAAGTTAAACCTTGACCATCTACATTGATAGTACGGAAGAACTCAATAGGATCAACAGCACTAAAGTGTGCAGAAACTAAGCCATACACCATACCCATAGACATAAATAGCAACAACGCGCCAAAGAGCGGATAGATTCGACCGATAATTTTGTCGATCGGTAATAAAGTCGCAAGAATATAGTAAGCAAAAATAATAATAGTCCAAACTGCAACAACAGTTGCTTTATCCATTCCCCATACTTTGATACCACCGGCTTCAACTGCATGATGAACAGCTTCAGCATCACCTAATTGTAACGCGCCTTGAGATGCGCCCAATAAGTCCATGGTAATCGTACCCATTAATTGAGCTGGGCTTGATACAAATACAACACCTACTAATAATAAAAGTACAAGTGCTAATGTGTTAATAAATACTTTTACAGGACGACCTAAGAATTTACCGGCTAAATGAGGCATAGTTGCACCGCCATGACGGATACTTAACATACCACAGAAATAGTCATGCACTGCACCGGCAAAAATACAACCGATTACAATCCAAAGCATTGCCACTGGTCCGTATAACGCACCAAGAATCGGACCAAAAATAGGACCAGTTCCAGCAATGTTTAATAATTGAATTAACCAAATTTTGGTTTTTGACATTGGCATATAATCCACGCCATCATTTACCTGGTAAGCAGGGGTCTGACGTTGTGGATTAATCACAAAGATTTTTTCGATAATTTTTCCATAAACAAAGTAACCAAGAATCAAAATGGCTACACAAAAGAAAAACCATAACATAGAAAGGCTCCTCAAAAGATAAAAGAAAGTATTTAGTAGATGCCCTAAACAAGCCGCAGTATTCTATTTCAAATTGTTCTAAATCAAAAATTGAATTTAAAGATTTTTATAGATTTGTGACTTATATCACATTTGTAAAATCTAAAAATTCAATTAATATACTAATAAATAAGTAATTTTATAATTATAGAGAAAAAGATGGCCTTAACTCGATGCCCTGAATGCAGAAAAAAGATTAGTGAAAATGCAAAAAACTGCCCTAATTGTGGTTTTTCTTTCAAACAAGCAGATTTAGAAATTTATAAACAACAATTAGAAAGACGTCGGCTGCATAATGCTGAAATCAATCGTAAAAGTACAAAACTCCACATAATTTGGTTTTGCATTTTTGCTATTTTTATCGCGCTGGCTAGTTGGATTACAAATAAATAGAAAAAATATCTCGTATGTATATAAAGTTACTTCAGATATTAACTATTAATTCGTCCATCTCCACTATAGATATTTCCTTTACCTTCTCTTGCAAAACCAATCAAAGTCAAATGATGTGCTTCAGCCATTTTCACAGCAAGATCAGTTGCCCCAGAAATAGTCACTAACATTTCCACCCCACAAGAAATAGTTTTTTGAACCATTTCATAACTTGCGCGACTCGAAGCGACAATAATTCCATTAGGCTTGCCTGATTTTGCATGCCAGCCAAGTAATTTATCAAGCGCAACATGACGACCCACATCTTCAAAAATAGCAAGCATATTACCTTCTAAATCAAAAAAGCCACAAGCATGTGTCGAACCTGTTTGCTGACCTAATCGTTGATTTTTATGAAGCTCTGACAAACAGCCATCGAGCAAATTCAAATTAAACTTAAAAGTGCGGTCTAATTTCGGAAAATTTTTATACACTTGATTAAGCTGCTCCGTGCCACAAATGCCACATCCCGTACGTCCAGTTAGGGTACGACGATGCTCTTTTAATGCCATAAATTTTCGGCTAGACAGTTCTATTTGCACTTCAATACCATTGCAAGCTTCCACAACATCAATGCCGTAAATATCCGAAGGTTTTTCAATAATGCCTTCTGTGAGAGAAAATCCCAAAGCAAACACCTCTAAATCTTTCGGTGAACACATCATAACCGCATGAGAAATACCGTTATAAACTAATGAAACTGGCATTTCGACCGCTAGAAAATCTTCTTTTGATTGTAAAAGTGCAGTTGAATTTTCTATACTTTTATTTCTTTTAAAAAAGTTAATCGTTTGTTTAATCAGCCAATCCATTCTTTACCTACCCATTACTAAAATGTAAAAAAAATGTTAATATTTTGGTAAATTTATGATCTAGATCATAATATTTCTGCATTATAATGCCATTTGATTATAGATTTATCGTTAAAAAATCGTTATTCTAAGCGCCCATAAATTGGCCTATTTTTGAACCAATTTGCGATGTTGAGTAACGTTATTTTAACGAAATCAACCAAATTATCTAGTTATACTAGACGAATTTATTACTATCTAAACATCTCAACAACTTGTTGTTGAAAGGAGTGATTATGCAGATCTCAAGAAGAAAATTCTTTAAGGTCTGTGCAGGTGGTATGGCGGGGACGTCTGCGGCAATGTTGGGCTTTGCACCATCATCGGTCTTAGCAGCTCCACGTGAATACAAATTATTACGGGCGTTTGAATCCCGTAACACCTGTACATATTGTGCAGTGAGCTGTGGTATGTTGTTATATAGCACAGGCAAACCTTACAATGCTTTAAGCAGCCATACAGGCACCAATACCCGTTCTAAATTATTCCACCTTGAAGGTGACCCAGACCATCCAGTAAGCCGTGGGGCATTATGTCCTAAAGGTGCTGGCGCGTTGGACTATGTTAATAGTGAAAGCCGTGCATTATACCCTGAATATCGAGCACCGGGTTCTGACAAATGGGTTCGTCTTTCTTGGGAAGAAGCAATCAAACGCGTTTCTCGTTTACTTAAAGATGACCGTGATGCTAACTTTGTTGAAAAAGATGCAAGTGGCAAAACCGTTAACCGTTGGACTTCTACTGGTATTATGACCGCCTCCGCCATGAGCAACGAGGCCGCACTTCTTACTCATAAATGGGTGCGGATGTTGGGCATGGTGCCGATGTGTAACCAAGCGAATACTTGACACGGACCAACGGTAGCAAGTCTTGCTCCATCATTTGGTCGCGGTGCCATGACAAACAACTGGGTTGACATCAAAAACGCCAATCTTATTATTGTTCAAGGCGGTAACCCTGCTGAAGCTCACCCTGTTGGCTTCCGTTGGGCGATCGAAGCGAAGAAAAACGGTGCGAAAATCATCGTGGTTGACCCTCGCTTTAACCGTACAGCTTCTGTAGCTGACCTTCATGCGCCAATTCGTTCCGGTTCTGATATCGCATTCTTAATGGGTGTGATCCGTTACTTATTGGAAACGAATCAAATTCAACACGAATACGTTAAACACTATACCAATGCTTCATTCTTAGTTGATGAAGGCTTCAAATTTGAAGATGGTTTATTCGTAGGTTTTGATGAAGAAAAACGTGCTTACGATAAATCAAAATGGAATTATCAATTTGATGAGAATGGTTTTGCTAAACGTGATATGACCTTACAAAATCCACGTTGTGTGATTAATATCTTGAAAGATCACGTTTCTCGCTATACGCCAGAAATGGTTGAACGTATCACCGGTGTTAAACAAAAACTCTTCTTACAAATCTGTGAAGAAATTGGTAAGACCTCTGCACCAAATAAAACCATGACGCACTTATATGCGTTAGGCTTTACTGAGCACACAATCGGTACACAAAACATTCGCTCAATGGCGATAATCCAATTACTCTTAGGTAATATGGGGATGCCAGGTGGCGGTATTAATGCATTGCGTGGACACTCAAACGTTCAAGGTACAACAGATATGGGCTTATTGCCGATGTCTTTACCGGGTTATATGCGTCTACCAAATGACAAAGATAGCTCTTACGAACAATACATTAATGCGATTACGCCAAAAGATATCGTACCAAACCAAGTAAACTACTATCGTAATACGTCGAAATTCTTCGTGAGTATGATGAAAACGTTCTATGGTGATAAAGCAACCAAAGAAAATGGTTGGGGCTTCGATTTCTTACCAAAAGCAGATCGTTTATACGATCCTATCACTCATGTTAAGTTAATGAATGATGGCAAATTGAACGGTTGGATTTTACAAGGTTTCAACGTATTAAACTCATTACCGAACAAAAACAAAACTGTTGCGGGTATGAGCAAATTGAAATTCTTAATCGTGATGGACCCACTTCAAACTGAATCATCTGAATTCTGGAAAAACTTTGGTGAATCAAACAATGTGAATCCAGCAGATATTCAAACTGAAGTATTCCGTTTACCAACCACCTGTTTTGCCGAAGAAGATGGTTCTATTGTTAACTCTGGTCGTTGGGCTCAATGGCACTGGAAAGGCTGTGACCAACCAGGTGAAGCGTTACCAGATGTTGAAATTCTTTCTATGATTCGTGAAGAAATGCATCACCTTTATCAAAAAGAAGGTGGTCGTGGTATCGAATCTTTCGAAGCGATGACTTGGAATTATGCTCAACCGCATTCACCAAGTTCTGTAGAATTAGCAAAAGAATTGAATGGTTACGCACTTGCTGATCTTCTCGATGCAGATGGCAACGTCATGTATAAAAAAGGTCAATTACTTAACGGATTCGCTCACTTACGTGATGATGGTACAACTTCATCAGGTAACTGGCTCTATGTGGGTCAATGGACTGAAAAAGGTAACCAAACTGCAAACCGTGACAACTCAGACCCATCAGGTTTAGGTTGTACATTAGGTTGGGGCTTCGCATGGCCGGCAAACCGTCGTATCCTTTACAGCCGTGCTTCACTTGATATTAACGGTAATCCTTGGGATAAACACCGTCAATTAATCAAATGGAATGGTAAAAACTGGAACTGGTTAGATATAGCTGACTATGGCACACAACCACCAGGTTCTGATGCAGGTCCATTCATTATGTCTGCAGAAGGTGTAGGCCGTTTATTTGCAGTAGATAAAATTGCAAGTGGTCCAGTGCCTGAGCACTATGAACCAATTGAAAGCCCAATTGATACTAACCCACTGCATCCAAGTGTAGTCTCTGATCCGACAGTTCGTATCTATAAAGAAGACCGCGAATTTATCGGCTCAAATAAAGACTTCCCGTATGTGGCAACGACTTATCGTTTGACCGAGCACTTCCACAGTTGGACTGCTCAATCTGCGCTAAATATCATCGCTCAACCACAACAATTCGTGGAAATTGGTGAGAAATTAGCAGCAGAAAAAGGTATCCAAAAAGGTGATATGGTGAAAATTACTTCTCGCCGTGGCTACATTAAAGCCGTTGCAGTAGTAACAAAACGTTTGAAAGACTTAGAAGTCGACGGACGTACCGTACACCATATAGGTCTTCCAATTCACTGGAATATGAAAGCCTTAAATGGTAAAGGTAACCGTGGTTTCTCCACCAACACCTTATCACCATCTTGGGGTGAAGCAGTCACTCAAACACCAGAATATAAAACATTCTTGGTAAACATTGAGAAAGCGGAGGCATAATATGGCAGGAAATGGTCAAGGCGTTCAATCGCAAGACATTATTAAGGTCTCCGCTACGTCAGGCTTAACGCCGGCACCTCAAGCGCGTGATCATAAAGTTGAAGTAGCAAAATTAATCGACGTATCCACCTGTATCGGTTGTAAAGCCTGTCAGGTGGGCTGTTCAGAGTGGAATGATATCCGCTCTGACGTCAATGCAAAATCTGTGGGGATCTACGATAACCCAGTAGATCTCAATGCAAAAGCATGGACGGTAATGCGCTTTAACGAAGTAGAAGAAAATGATCGTTTAGAATGGTTAATCCGTAAAGATGGTTGTATGCACTGTTCAGAACCAGGCTGTTTAAAAGCTTGTCCTGCACCTGGTGCAATCATCCAATATGCGAACGGTATCGTGGATTTCCAATCTGATAAATGTATCGGTTGTGGTTACTGTATTGCAGGTTGTCCATTCAACATTCCACGTATGAACCCAGATGACAACCGTGTGTACAAATGTACTCTTTGTGTGGACCGTGTTTCTGTAGGTCAAGAGCCTGCATGTGTGAAAACTTGTCCTACTGGTGCTATTCGTTTTGGTTCTAAAGAAGAAATGAAGCTCTACGCAGAAAAACGCATAGCTGATTTAAAATCTCGTGGTTATGAAAATGCAGGACTTTACGATCCTCCAGGCGTAGGCGGAACACACGTAATGTATGTGTTACATCACGCTGATAAACCAGAGCTTTACAGTGGTCTTCCAAAAGATCCACAAATTGATTTAAGTGTGACCTTATGGAAAGATGTATTGAAACCAGTAGCGGCAGTTGCAATGGGTGGCTTGGCATTAGCTGAAATCGCTCACTACTTAACTGTAGGTCCGAATATTGAAGATGATGTGGAAGATCATCACCACGAATTTGAAGAAGAAAAACCATCTAAGGGGGAAAACAATGAGTAAAATTGAGATCAACAACGATACTCGAATCGTCCGCCATAGAACACCAGCGCGTATCAGTCACTGGATGTTGGTAATTTGTTTCTTTATGACAATGTTCACTGGTGTTGCATTTTTCTTCCCTGATTTCGCATGGTTAACAGAAATTTTAGGTACACCACAAATTGCGCGTGCAATTCACCCATTCACTGGGATTTTAATGTTCTTCGCCTTCATCTACTTGGCATTATTGTACTGGGATCACAATATTCCAGAGAAAAACGATATTCGCTGGGCAAAAGGTGTCGTTGAAGTCCTTAAAGGGAATGAACACGCGGTTGCTGATAATGGCAAATATAACCTTGGTCAAAAAATGCTCTTCTGGACATTAAATTTGGCGATGGTAACGTTATTAGTGACTGGTATCATTATGTGGCGTCAATATTTTTCGCACTACTTCTCAATCCCAGTATTGCGTTTCTCGATTCTGCTCCATTCTTTGAGTGCATTTATGTTATTCACTGGTATCTTAGTGCATATGTATATGGCATTCTGGATTAAAGGTTCAATTCGAGGAATCATTGAAGGTTGGGTAACTGTTCGTTGGGCGAAGAAGCACCACCCGAAATGGTATCGCGAAGAAATTTTACCTGAGCTTGAAAAAGATTTACTCAACGAGCAATCAGGTAAAAAAGGCAAAACCAAAGTATTATTTAAAGGATTTGGCAAATAAGCTGAAATCTTGAAAAAGAAAGAAGTGCGGTTAAAATTGACCGCACTTTTTATTATGAAAGTGAGAAAAGAACATGAGTATCAAAATCTTATCAGAATCAGAAATCAAACAAGCAGCGAATTCTTTCCAAACACCTGCTGTATTATTTGCCAATCCTAAAAATCTTTATCAACGCAGAGCAAAACGTTTAAGAGACTTAGCACAAAATCACCCACTATCAGATTATTTATTATTTGCTGCAGACATAGTTGAAAGCCAACTTTCCACGTTAGAAAAAAATCCTTTACCTCTACAACAGTTTGAACAGCTAAATGATATCGAGCCACTAAATGCAAAAACCTTTAAAAGAAACAGCATCTGGCGTGAATACTTAACTGAAATTCTTGATGAGATTAAACTAAAGGCTAATGAGCAAGTCGCCGCGACAATTGAATTTCTTGAAAAAGCATCCTCTGCCGAATTAGAAGAAATGGCAAATAAACTCTTAGCACAAGAATTTAATTTAGTCAGCAGTGATAAAGCCGTCTTTATTTGGGCCGCACTTTCCCTTTATTGGTTACAAGCAACTCAACAAATTCCTCATAATAGCCGAGTTGAAAATGCCGAAAATTTACATCACTGCCCTGTTTGTGGCTCATTGCCTGTTGCAAGTATTGTACAAATTGGTACATCACAAGGTTTACGCTACTTACATTGTAATTTATGTGAAAGTGAATGGAATTTAGTACGTGCACAATGCACAAACTGTAATAGTCATGACAAACTCGAAATGTGGTCGTTAGATGAAGAACTTGCACTTGTTCGTGCTGAAACCTGTGGTAGCTGTGAAAGTTACTTGAAAATTATGTTCCAAGAAAAAGATCCTCATGTAGAACCAGTAGCAGACGATTTGGCTTCTATTTTCTTAGATATTGAAATGGAAGAAAAAGGTTTCGCACGCAGCGGATTAAATCCATTTGTTTTTCCTGCGGAAGAAGCATAAAAAATATAGCCTAGGATAAACATCCTAGGCTATATTATTTGTATCTATAAATAACAGGCCATTACTACGGCATTTTCTCGTCCGCCACTAGGTTTCGGATAATAATTTTTTCGAATATCGACTTCATTAAAACCAATTTTTTCATACAAGAAACGAGCTGGGTTAGACTCTCTGACTTCTAGCCATAAGGTCTGCACGCCTTTTTCTTTCAACCTAGCGATTAACTCATTCAACAATAATTTCCCCAATCCATTACCTTGATGAGACGGTAAAATAGCAATATTAAACAAAGTCGCTTCATCCAATACTGTTTGGCAAATAGCGAAACCAATAATCTGATTATTCTCTATTAATTTTAAATTGAGATAACGCTCACCTTGATTATTTTTTAACGTACCAAATGACCAAGGCACAAGATGTGCTTGCTGCTCGATTTCATACAATCGGTCGAAATCACTGGCTTCAATTTGAGAAATAATAGACATAATTAAGACTGCTGAATTTGTTGCCACAACTCTCGTTTGGCGTAGTGATTAGATTGAAATTGTTGCCAACTTGGAGAGCGATAAACACGCTCAGCCTGCATACAAAATGATAAAGTGCGGTCAATTTTGTCATTATTTTCTGATAGTAACCAGTAACAAATAGGCTGCTTACATTCGATATGCTGGATTTGATCGTAATTCAAACATAAGCAATCTTCTTTTTTAAGATCAAGGCTAAGTAACACATCAGTCAACAAAGACGAGCCACTTATATTTTCATCAGAAACTGTGATAAAGCGGATATTCTCAGCAACACTAATTCCTACCGAACCTTGTAGCACCTCTGGGCGATATAACGTCCACTGAGAAATACCCATTTCTTGTAAAAGAAGATCGCGTCTATTCATATTAACGAGCAATACTATCAAATGGATAATCGACTAATGCCTTAATAATCGCACGTTCTTCAGCCTGTGTGGGTTCCACTTGATATGAGGTATAACTACGATAAGCAATAATGTTTTTATCTTTATGCACTAAAGCAACGTAACGTTTAAATTTATCACTGGCACAAGCATAATAATCATGAATATCTGATTTCACAGCCTGTAACTGGCAGGTCTCTTTATTTTTTACAAAATAACGTTCCGTAATAGCTTTCTCATGAGAAACATCAGTTAAATAGAATGTATCACTTAGCACAGCTTTACGTGCCTCACTATTTTTACTTAATGCCAAACTCACAAAACGAGGATCATCACCTTTTACCGCTTGTGTTTGTTTCACATATTTCTCACCATTGAATTCAATTTCGATACCTTTAGCTGAAATACGCTGAAACTGTGCATCTAATTTTTGTAATACTTCAGTTTGAGCAGGCGTTAATACCGGCTTTGATACTTTAGATACCTTTTGAGGCGTACCTTGAACAAGGTCGAGAACTTGACATCCAGATAGTAATGTTGCCATTAAGGCTACAGAGAGAATTTTTTTCATAAAGGATTTTCCTAAAATAGTTTTAATCAATTTTTATTAATAATTTTGCTAAAATAGTGCGTAATTTTAACTAATAACCAACAGGATTCAAAGCGTGATTTCTCTAGAGAGCCAAGTTTTAGAACGACATCTTTCATTTTTTGATGGAAAATCAGTATTATTTGCTGGCGGTATTTCTGATAATTTTCCTCAAACATTAGCCTCTAAATGCCAATCAATCCAAATTTGGAGTTGCTATTTTGACTATGCAAGAACACAAAGTACGGTCAATTTTTCCGTTGAATTTCAAGATCAAGCAGATTTAATCGTTTATTATTGGACTAAAAACAAACAAGAAGTCAATTTCCAACTGCTTCAACTATTCGCTCAGGCGCCTATTGGCCAAGAAATATTAATTATTGGAGAAAACCGTTGTGGCGTGCGTTCAGTAGAAAAAACATTAGAACCCTATGGTGAAATAGCAAAAATTGACTCTGCTCGTCGTTGTGGGTTATATCATTTTTCACTACAAAACAAACCGCACTTTGAACTTAAAAATTTCTGGAAAACCTACCAACATCCTACGATACAAGACTTAACTATATATAGTTTACCTGGTGTATTTAGTGCAGCGGAATTAGATACGGGCACAGAACTGTTACTTTCAAC
Source organism: Haemophilus haemolyticus (assembly GCF_003352385.1). NCBI lineage: Bacteria > Pseudomonadati > Pseudomonadota > Gammaproteobacteria > Pasteurellales > Pasteurellaceae > Haemophilus > Haemophilus haemolyticus. The sequence goes on from NZ_CP031243.1 coordinate 1,632,499, forward strand.
CATTGATAATAAAATAAAAGGAAAAGTGCTCGATCTTGGCTGTGGGGCGGGAGTAATTGGATCTATGATCAAAAAACGCTCTCCTAACACACAAATTACCATGACTGATATTCATGCGATGGCGTTAGAATCAGCGCGTAAAACACTTTCTGAAAATCAATTACAAGGCGAAGTTTACGCCAGTGATGTCTTTTCTGATATAGAAGGAAAATTTGATTTAATTATTTCGAATCCACCATTCCATGATGGTATTGATAGTGCCTATCGAGCAGTGACAGAACTCATCACTCAAGCAAAATGGCACCTCAATCAAGGTGGAGAATTACGTATTGTCGCCAATTCATTTCTGCCTTATCCTGAATTACTCAGACAGCATTTCGGTAATTACGAAGTGCTTGCTCAAACAGGAAAATTTAAAGTGTATTCAGTGAAAAATTAGAAACAAAAAAATCCCCATCGCAATAATGGGGATTTTTCTATTTATTACTTATGGATTTCACCGCACTTTATTCATCCATATATCCTAAACTACGCAGCGCACGTTCATCATCTGCCCAACCTGACTTCACTTTCACCCAAAGTTCAAGATGGACTTTGTTATCAAATAAACGTTCCATATCAGCACGCGCTTCCATACCAATAGTTTTAATTTTTTGACCGCCCGCACCAATTACCATTTTTTTCTGACCTTCACGTTCAACGAGAATTAAGCCATTTATTTCATAAGTGCCACGTTCATTCACTTTGAACTGTTCGATTTCAACAGTAACAGAATAAGGCAATTCTTCACCGGTAAAACGCATTAATTTTTCACGGATTATTTCCGATGCCATAAAACGTTGCGAACGGTCTGTGACATAATCTTCTGGAAAATGATGCACACCCTCGCGTAAAGATTGGCGTACAATTTTCTCTAATTCATGAACATTATTACCACGCTGTGCAGAAATTGGCACAATATGAGCAAAATTAAATTTATTGCTAAGTTCTGTAATAAACGGCAACAAATCATCTTTATTTTTGATGTTATCTACTTTGTTAATAGCTAACACAACTGGTGCTTTTGCATTGCGTAACTTGTTTAGCACCATCTCATCATCTGCATTCCAGTGTGTACCATCTACTACAAAAATAATTAAATCAACATCGCCGATAGCACTACTTGCTGCGCGGTTCATTAAACGGTTAATCGCACGTTTCTCTTCAATATGAAGTCCTGGAGTATCCACATAGATTTCTTGATACGCCCCTTCAGTTTTAATCCCAACAATACGGTGACGCGTGGTTTGTGCTTTACGCGATGTAATTGAAATTTTTTGTCCTAAAATTTTATTTAAGAGCGTTGATTTACCCACATTTGGGCGACCTACGATAGCAATAAAGCCGCAATAGGTTTTGTCGAATTGTTCGGTCATTTGATGTCCAGTTCTTTTAAAATTTGTTCTGCTGCCGCTTGTTCAGCTTTACGACGGCTAGATCCTTTTGCCACAAAAGTGCGGTCAATTTTATCCGCACTTTTCACTTTGCATTCAACCGTGAAAATTTGGCAATGGGCTTCCCCTTGAATATTGACTACTTCATAAGTTGGCAATGGCAGATGTTTACCTTGTAAATATTCTTGCAAACGAGTTTTCGCATCTTTTTGGTTATCACCCGGTTTGATTTCAGCCAATAATTGTTGATACCAATTTCGAATCACTTGGGTCGTCACAGCCAATCCTTGATCCAAAGACATTGCACCTATAATCGCTTCCACACAATCGGCAAGAATAGATTCACGGCGAAAACCACCGCTTTTTAGCTCACCAGAACCGAGAGACATATAATCGCCCAATTCGAATTGACGCGCTAAAATCGCTAAAGTGGGTTCTCTCACCAAAGTAGCACGCATACGGCTCAGGTCACCTTCATTACAACGTGGAAACTGATGATAAAGCGCCTCAGCGATAGTGAAATTAAGAATAGAATCGCCTAGAAATTCTAGGCGTTCATTATGTTGAGTCGCAGCACTTCGATGCGTAAGTGCCTGCTTTAAGAGCGCAATATCATTAAAACGATAACCGATTTTACGCTCAAGTCGATCTAAATGATTCATCTTATTTTATTGCTGTAAAGAAACGATCAAAACGGAAACCTGTTGGCCACTCATTCGCTTCTTTTTCTAAGCTCATCCAAATATAAGTGGCTTTACCCACAATATTTTTTTCAGGCACAAAGCCCCAGAAACGGCTATCATCGCTATGATCGCGGTGATCTCCCATCACAAAATACTGTCCTTCTGGCACGAGCCATTCTGCAGTTTGCATACCTTCTTGTGGGAAAAACTCAGGACCTGAATAACGACGATATTCACTAATTAACACGTTATGTGTTACATCGCCTTTTTCAGTCAATTCTAATTCATTCGGAAAAGCAGGATTTGTTGGATTTTGTGTATATTCAAACGCCTTAGTTTCGCAATCAACTTCACAAGGTTTACCTTCTTTGCCATATACCACTTTTAGCGTTTTTTGTTCCGCATCAAAAATCACTCGATCTCCGCCCTTTCCAACAATACGCTTAATATAATCGACACCAGACATATTATCTTTTGAGCTTAACGCTAAATTTTCTGCAAAGGCTGCTCGAGTTGCCCCAAGACCAGTACGAATTAAAGCTTGTTGTGGTGCTTTAAATACAATTACATCACCTCGTTGTGGTTTTTCACCAGCAATAATGGTGTTTTGGAAAATCGGATCTTTCACGCCATAAGCATATTTGTTCACGACCAAAAAGTCACCAACTCGTAAGGTTGATTCCATTGAACCTGATGGAATTTGAAATGGTTCAAATAAAAAAGAGCGTACTAAGAATACGACAGAAAGAACAGGAAAAAGAGATGATAAAAACTCAGAGACTTCAGAAATCGGTTCAATTTTTGCTTTTTCTTCATCAGTTAATACTTGGCCTGAACGCTGTTCAGCACGTGCAATTTTACGATTACGTTTTGGCGTTACCACAAAATAATGGTAGCACCATAATACGCCTGAAAGTGCGGTCAAAATTAGCAATACAATACTGAATGTATTTGGTAATTGAAAATAATCTAAAACTTTCCAAACACCAAAACCAACCGCAAGTAAAATCACAAAAAATAAATTTGACATAATTTCCCTTATTTATCTTTTCCTACATGTAAAATTGCTAAAAACGCTTCTTGCGGTACTTCTACGTTACCTAAAGACTTCATACGTTTTTTACCTTCTTTCTGTTTCTGTAAGAGTTTTTTCTTACGGCTCACGTCGCCACCATAACATTTTGCTAATACGTTTTTACGTAATTGTTTCACCGTAGAACGGGCAATAATGTGGTTTCCAATCGCGGCTTGGATAGCGATATCAAATTGCTGACGAGGAATTAACTCACGCATTTTTTCAACCAATTCACGACCACGATATTGTGAATTATCTTTATGAACGATTAAAGCCAAAGCATCTACTCGTTCGCTGTTAATCATAATATCCACGCGAACCATATCTGCAGCTTGGAAACGTTTGAAACCGTAATCTAACGAAGCATAACCACGCGATGTTGATTTTAAACGGTCAAAGAAGTCTAGAACAACTTCGCCCATTGGAATCTCGTAAGTCAGCGCAATCTGATTACCGTGATATACCATATTGGTTTGCACGCCACGTTTTTCCACACAAAGTGTAATGACGTTACCTAAATATTCTTGCGGCACTAACATATTGCATTCAGCAATCGGTTCACGGATTTCAGCAATATTATTAAGCGGAGGCAATTTCGATGGACTATCAACGTAAACAACGTCACCATTCGTTAATTGCACTTCGTAAATTACTGTTGGCGCAGTAGTAATAAGATCTAAATCATACTCACGCTCTAGACGTTCTTGAATGATTTCCATGTGTAAAAGGCCGAGGAAACCACAGCGGAAACCAAAGCCAAGTGCGGTTGAAGTTTCCGGCTCATAGAAAAGTGAAGCATCATTTAAGCTCAACTTACTCAGCGCATCACGAAATGCTTCATAATCATCTGAGCTAACAGGGAAAAGACCTGCATACACTTGCGGTTTTACTTTTTTAAAGCCTGGTAAAACCTCAGTTGCTGGATTATGTTGAAGCGTTAAAGTATCCCCAACTGGTGCACCTAAAATATCTTTAATGGCACAAACAACCCAACCAACTTCGCCACATTCTAAAACGGTAGTATCTTCTTGTTTTGGCGTGAAAATCCCTAAACGATCAACATTGTAAGTTTGTCCGGTAGACATCACTTTAATTTTATCGCCTTTACGTAATACCCCGTTTTTAATACGCACTAAAGATACCACGCCCAAATAATTATCGAACCAAGAATCAATAATCAATGCTTGTAATGGCGCATTAGGATCACCTTCTGGTGCAGGAATTTTCGCAACGATTTCTTCTAATACATCTTCGATACCTACCCCCGTTTTAGCTGAGCATCGAACCGCTTCCATCGCATCAATTCCAACAATATCTTCAATTTCTTCTGCCACACGCTCAGGATCTGCGGCAGGCAAGTCGATTTTATTTAAAATCGGTACTACTTCTAAATCCATTTCGATTGCGGTATAACAGTTTGCCAAAGTTTGGGCTTCTACCCCTTGGCCTGCATCGACTACCAACAACGCCCCTTCACAAGCAGCAAGAGAGCGAGAGACCTCATAGGAAAAATCCACATGTCCTGGCGTATCGATAAAGTTTAATTGATAAGTTTCGCCATCTTTAGCTTTATAATTTAAAGTAACACTTTGTGCTTTGATGGTAATTCCACGCTCACGCTCAAGATCCATTGAATCTAGCACTTGCGCTTCCATTTCACGATCCGAAAGGCCACCACAAGTTTGAATCAAACGGTCAGAAAGCGTCGATTTACCGTGGTCAATATGGGCAATAATAGAAAAGTTGCGAATATTCTTCATAAAAGATAGTTTTTCTCAAAAATCATTAAATTTAACTGGCGGATTGTACCTGAAAAGCGCGGAAATCGCTAGGGATGAAAGGGAAAAGTGCGGTCAAATTTTTTAACCTTTTAGATAAAACAAAACCCCGAATGACTTCGGGGTTTCTTTTTTTATTCAAACTGAAATTATAGACTTTCAGTGAAAGTACGAGTGATAACGTCGCGTTGTTGTTCTGGAGTTAAAGAGTTGAAACGTACTGCGTAACCAGAAACACGGATAGTTAATTGTGGATATTTATCTGGGTTATTTACCGCATCTTCTAAAGTTTCACGACGTAATACGTTTACGTTTAAGTGTTGACCACCTTCAACTTTAACAGTTGGTGCTACGTTTACCGGTAATTCACGGTATTCGATTTGACCTAATTCGCTAACAGCAACAACTTGGTCTTCAGCAAATTCGCCTTTTGCACATAAGCAACGCGCTTCATTTTTTTCGCTGTCTAATAACCAGAATGAATTAAGCAAATTGTCATTTGCCGCTTGAGTAATTTGAATACCTTTAATCATAATAGCCTCCTAATTGGCATTGGAATAATCATAAAAACTGTACAAATTTTATCAAATAATTTGAAGATTTCAAATTATTTTGGATTTTTTTGATAAAGAACAGGTTATCTTTTTAAGACAATTTTACAAATTTGATCTAAATTAAACTTTACTTATTTAAATCACGATTCGCCCAAAATAATTTAACATTAATTTAACCTTTAAACTTTTTATTGCCTTAATCTTTTTGTTTATAATAAGAGCAGACTTATTAGTAGGATCAAAATGATGAAAACCTGGACAGATGTTATCGGAAAAGAAAAAGAACAACCTTACTTTCAACACGCACTACAACAGGTTCATCTTGCAAGAGCAAGCGGGAAAACAATTTATCCCCCACAAGAAGATGTATTTAATGCATTCAAATATACGGCTTTTGAAGATGTAAAAGTGGTGATTTTAGGTCAGGATCCATATCATGGTCCAAACCAAGCCCATGGATTGGCTTTTTCAGTAAAACCTGAAGTCGCCATTCCCCCTTCCCTATTAAATATGTATAAAGAACTCACACAAGATATTTCGGGATTCCAAATGCCATCACATGGTTATTTAGTCAAATGGGCAGAACAAGGGGTATTGCTGCTCAACACAGTGCTTACCGTAGAACGTGGTATGGCACATTCACATGCTAATTTCGGCTGGGAAACGTTTACTGATCGTGTTATTACGGCGCTTAATGAACATCGTGAAAAACTCGTGTTTTTACTTTGGGGCAGTCACGCACAAAAAAAAGGGCAAATTATTGACCGCACTCGTCACCTTGTTTTAACGGCGCCACATCCTTCCCCACTTTCAGCACATCGAGGTTTCTTTAGCTGTCATCATTTTTCCAAAACAAATTCATATTTGGAAAGCCACGGAATAAAACCGATAGATTGGCAAATCTAAACCATATACCCTAAAAAAATAACCGCACTTTAATTTCTCAAAGTGCGGTTAAATATTTCAAGATTTCAATTAGCCGTGATAACGCCCTACACCTAATTCATCTTCTTTACGTGTGCGATTCATCACGTCTTGTGGAGATTGCGCAATACGTAATCCCATTTCATCTTCAGTACGCACCACTTCACCACGTAGAGAATTGGTATAAACATCAGTGATTTTCACATCCACAAATTTACCAATCATTTCCGGAGAACCTTGGAAGTTGACAATACGATTCGTTTCAGTACGTCCCGTTAATTCCATAATGTCTTTCTTCGATGGCCCTTCAACTAACACGCGTTGTTCTGTGCCAAGCATGCGACGGCTAAACTGTGCGGCTTGTTGATTAATACGCTCTTGTAACACATAAAGACGTTGTTTCTTTTCGTCTTCCGTGACATCATCTGGCATATCTGCAGCTGGCGTACCTGGTCGAGCAGAATACACAAAACTGAAGCTCATATCAAAGTTCACTTGTGCAATCAAATTCATAGTTTGCTCAAAATCTTCCGCAGTTTCCCCCGGGAAACCAACAATAAAATCTGAGCTGATTTGAATATCAGGACGCACAGCACGAAGCTTACGAATAATAGATTTATATTCTAATGCTGTATGACCACGTTTCATCATCGTTAATACACGGTCAGAACCCGCTTGGACTGGAAGATGCAAGAAACTCACCAATTCAGGCGTATCACGATATACGTCAATAATATCATCCGTAAATTCTATTGGATGACTGGTTGTAAAACGTAAACGGTCAATACCATCAATTGATGCGACAAGACGAAGCAATTCAGCAAAGCTACAAATTTGACCATCATGTGTCGGCCCACGATAAGCATTTACATTTTGACCAAGTAGATTGACCTCACGCACACCTTGATCCGCAAGCTGCGCAATTTCAAATAAGACATCATCCACAGGGCGACTGACTTCTTCACCGCGTGTATAAGGTACAACACAGAAAGTACAGTATTTATTACAGCCTTCCATAATCGAAACAAATGCTGTTGGACCTTCTGCACGAGGTTCAGGTAAGCGGTCAAATTTCTCAATTTCAGGGAAACTTACATCTACAACAGAGCTCTTACCACCACGAATTTGGTTAATCATTTCAGGCAGGCGGTGCAAAGTTTGCGGACCAAAAATAATATCTACATAAGGCGCACGATGACGAATATGTTCCCCTTCTTGAGAAGCCACACAGCCACCTACACCAATCACTAAATTTGGATTATTTTTCTTTAATTCTTTCCAGCGCCCAAGTTGGTGGAACACTTTTTCTTGTGCTTTTTCACGAATAGAACAGGTATTCAATAATAATACGTCTGCTTCTTCAGGAATTTCGGTAAGTTCTAGTCCATGAGTACTTAATAAAAGATCTGCCATTTTAGATGAATCATATTCATTCATCTGGCAGCCCCAAGTTTTAATATGTAATTTTTGAGTCATTTTCTACAATATCGTCAGGTGTTATAAATAATTAGTCGAATAAAGCGGTCGGCTATTTTACAGGCTTGCAATAATTCTGGCTAGTAAATATTCGGTGAAAAAAAACATCAAAAATAAACCGCACTTTCGTGACAAGCAAAAAGTGCGGCTTAATTCAACGCAGTTTTAAATTATTTCACTAATCCGCCACTGGCTTGTAAATCAGCGTGATAAGAAGAACGAACAAATGGCCCACAAGCCGCATGTTCAAAGCCCATTTCATTGGCTTTTTCTCGGAATTCATCAAATTCAGCTGGCGGAACATAACGCGCAACTGGCAAATGATGGCGGCTAGGTTGAAGATATTGGCCCAATGTGAGCATTGTCACACCATTATCACGTAAATCTTGCATGACTTGTAAAATTTCCTCGTTAGTTTCTCCTAATCCCACCATTAAACCTGATTTAGTTGGGATATTAGGGAACATTTCTTTAAATTCACGCAATAATTTCAGTGACCATTCGTAATCTGCTCCAGGACGAATCTCTTTATATAGGCGCGGCACGTTTTCTAAATTATGGTTGAAAACATCTGGCGGATTATCTTTTAATTTTTCCAATGCCTGTGTAATGCGACCACGGAAATCAGGCACTAAAATTTCAATCTTAATGTTAGGATTAAGCTCACGCACAGCTTTTACACATTCAGCAAAATGACCTGCACCACGATCAGGCAAATCATCGCGATCCACCGATGTAATCACCACATATTTAAGTTTCATATCTTGGATAGTTTCAGCCAATTTTTGTGGCTCTTCAGGATCTGGCGGTAATGGTTTTCCATGCGCAACATCACAGAACGGGCAACGGCGCGTGCAAATTGCGCCTAAAATCATAAAAGTTGCTGTTCCATGATTAAAACATTCGTGTAAATTTGGACAAGATGCTTCTTCACACACGGAATGCAAACCATGACGACGCATTCCATTTTTGATGCTTTCAATTTTAAGTGAATTTGCCGGAAGTTTAATTTTCATCCATTCAGGCTTTTTCAATAGCTCTTGGTTTGGATCAATATTTTTTACTGGAATAATCGACGTTTTTGCCGCATCGCGATATTTTACACCGCGTTCCATTTTGAAAGGCGTTGACATAAGCGTTCCTAAATAAAAATGCCCAACCAGGGCATTTTTGATCATTAAATATTACAAATTTGTTACATTATAGCCTAAAAGCTCGGCAAAGTGTTTAATTAATTTTGGTGAAACCTTATCGCAATTAGCTTCATCTTGATCAACAAAATCCGCTAATTGACACATTTCAAGACCAGCATAGCCGCATGGATTAATATAATGAAATGGATTCAGATCCATATTGATATTCAATGCTAACCCATGAAAAGAGCAACCACGACGAATACGCAGCCCAAGAGAACAAATCTTTTTTCCATCCACATACACTCCCGGTGCATCAGGTTTTGGATAACTTCCAATACCATATTCAGCTAAGGTTTTTACCACTGTTTGTTCAAGTGCGGTAACTAATTGACGCACATTTAAATTTTCATGACGCTTAATATCAATGAGCACATACATCACTTGCTGACCGGGTGCATGATAGGTTATTTGCCCACCACGATCCGACTGCACCACAGGTATTTCACTTCGTTGCAAAAGATGCTCTGGTTTACCTGCTTGCCCTTGGGTAAATACAGGAAGATGTTGCACCAACCAAATTTCGTCTTGCGTTTCCGCAGTGCGACTATCTGTAAAATTCTGCATTTTATGCCAAATTTCTTGATAATCTTGCAATCCTAACTGACGAACGATAAGGGAATTATTCATACTAGATAACCATTTTTACGCCTTCAACTTTAGCAAGTTCTTTATAAAGTGTTTCTACCTGCTCAAAGTTTTCAGCAATAATGTCGATTGAAACCGAATTGTAGGTACCTTTACTACTCCGTTTTTCCTTAGGAATATAATCACCTTTAATATATTTTTGAACGACTTGAATTAGATCTTGCGCTAATCCCTCGCGATTAATTCCAGCAACTTTAAATGTCATTTTTGCTGGAAATTCCATTAATTCTTTAAGTTTTGTGTAATCGTTTTCTGTTGTCATATTATTTCCCAATAATAAAAATGATGTGTGGATGGTACACCACCCACACACTACGAATGCCTCAGTTAAAAATGAAAAAAGTGCGGTAAGTTTCTGGCATATTTTATGCAAATAAGCCTTTTACAGTGAGCACGAGCCAATCCCAAGCTTTTCCAAAAATACCCGCTTCGCCCACTTCATCCATCACTTGTAAGTTTACCGCTGCAATATCTTTACCTTCTAATTGATAAATAACTTTACCTACGACTTGGCCTTTTGCTAAAGGTGCTTGTAAGTTTTTACTTTCTAACTCATAGCGAGCTTTCAGCTCATTTTGTTTGCCTTTCGGAACTGTGATAAAGCTATCTTGTAACGTACCTAATTTCACACTACCTTTATTACCGTAATAAACAGGTTGCTCTGAAATTTCTTTGCCAGCCTCTAAAGTTTTAAATGTTTCGAAATTAGCAAAACCCCATTGTAAAAGTTTTTTACTTTCTACTTCACGACCTTTGTAAGTTGGAACGCCCATTACTACAGAAATTAAACGCATATTGTTTGGTGTAGTCGCTGAAGCAACCAGGTTATATCCTGCTTGGCTAGTATGGCCTGTTTTCATTCCATCCACATTAATGGTTTTATCCCATAATAGTCCATTACGGTTAGGTTGTTTGATTTTGTTAAATGTAAAATCTTTTTCGGAGTAAATTTTATATTCTTCAGGTAAATCACGAATAATATGTGCACCAATAAGCGCCATATCACGAGCAGAAGAATATTGATTAGGATCATCTAAACCATGCGGCGTGGTGAAATTTGTATTTTTCAAACCAAATTGTTGAACATATTTGTTCATTGTTTCTACAAAGTTCGGTACATTGCCGGAGATATGTTCAGCCAATGCCACTGTTGCATCATTACCAGATACAACAATCACACCACGATTCAAGTCTGCTACAGATACTTGTGTATTTAAATCTAAAAACATTTTTGATGAATCAGGGAAATTACGCCCCCACGCACTCTCACCAATGGTTACCATATCGGTGTTATGAATTTTACCCTGTTTTAAAGCGCTCCCTACCACATAACTTGTCATCATTTTAGTTAAAGATGCAGGATATTGACGCTCGTCAGGATTAAGTGCGGCCAAAATTGCGCCTGAATTGTAATCCATCAATACATAAGTTTGAGCAGTAATTTGTGGTGGAGTTACGCCAAACTGCATATCCTCTGCAGATACCGAAAAAGCACTAAGTGCCACAAAACTTGATAAAAATGCGATTTTTGTTGTTCTTTTCAACATAGTGTGTTCCTACAATTAATTTTTATATGTGTAAACAATTAGTGGCTTGTTTACTGCCATTTTTTGTAATTTGGTTCTCACTTGTGACATTTGTGTTTCGTTATCAAAAGGCCCAATGTGAATTTCGTATTTATTGCCTGAGCGATTTACTTCAGCTTGAATATTATCTAATGCGAGTTGCGTAATTAACTTATCAGCTTGACTACGAGAAGTAACCTCAAGCATTTTCAAACGATAAACTTCATTTCCTTTTTTTTCATTTACCATCTTAAAGGACTTATTAGAAGATTCATTAGATTTTACTAAACGATCAGCTGCTTCTTGAGTTTTTGCATGCTTAGCCAGCGTTCTTGTCGCTGCGCCCGATAAACGCCCATTTTTAGCAACATGCAACGCCTCAATTCTAACATTCCCCATACCGCGAGAAATTAATCCTATTTCTTTCGCTGCAGCATGGGAAAGGTCAATTAAACGTTTATCACTAAAAGGCCCACGATCATTAATACGTACGATAACTTTACGATTGTTATGTAAATTAGTCACCAAAGCATAAGAATTTATTGGCAATGTTTTATGTGCTGCAGTAAATTGCGTTGAATTATAAACATCACCACTTGCAGTTCTACGCCCATTAAATTTGAGATGATAGTAACTTGCCATCCCTTCTTTCGTATAGGATTTAGCATCATCTTCAGTTTTTGTCGTATAAGTTTGCCCTTTCACAGAATAAGTACTAGGAGAAGGTACTTTAGTTATAATCGAAAGTTTATCCCCTTGGATACCATACATTTTGTGAGTGTCCGCATGGGCTGAAAAGCTAGTAATTATAGCAAACAAAGCAAGTGCGGTCAGATTTAATAATGTTTTTAATTTCATAAGCGTTGACTATTTTCATTTATTTACCCTTTTAAGAAAAGCAAAAATGAAATTAGTTCCCTTTAATAAATTTTACTTGATGTGTATGAACTGACATCACCAAGCCAAAAGCAGCCATAATAGCAACGTAAGAAGTGCCACCATAGCTGAATAAAGGTAATGGTACCCCCACTACAGGCAAAATACCACTTACCATGCCTATGTTAACAAACACATAAACAAAGAAAATTAACGTCGTTGCACCAGCAAGAATTCGCCCAAAAGAAGTTTGATCGTTCACGGCAATTATCAAACCACGTATAATAATGAACATATAAATGGAGATCAAAATAAGAAAACCAACCATTCCATGTTCTTCACTCATTACAGCAAAAATAAAATCTGTATGAGGTTCAGGTAAAAATTCAAGCTGGGATTGCGTACCCTGCATCCAGCCTTTTCCCCAAAGGCCACCAGAACCAATCGCAATCTTTGATTGTAAAATATGATAGCCAGCACCGAGAGGATCTTTTTCTGGGTCCAATAATGTGAGAACGCGAGTACGTTGATAATCGTGCATTAGATATAGCCACATGATCGGAATAAATCCAGCTAAGCCAATCACTGCTGCTAAAATTAGCCACCAACTCATTCCCGCTAAAAATACTACAAATAAACCTGACGCACTTACCAAAATTGATGTGCCTAAATCAGGTTGTATAGCTACAAGTAAAGTCGGAATCATAATCATTGCAATCGCAATAAATGTTTCACTTAATTTAGGTGGAAGTGGTCGATTACCTAAATACACAGCGACCATTAATGGTACCGCAAGCTTTATAATTTCAGATGGCTGAAAACGAATAAATCCGAGATCAAGCCAACGCTGTGCACCTTTACTCGTTGTTCCAATAGCATCCACTAAAATCAACATGATAAAGCCTATTAAGTAAAGATAAGGCGCAATACGTTGATAAAATTTAGGTGGAAATTGTGCCATGACGAGCATAACAGTAAATCCAAGAAAAACCTGAATAATCCGGTTATTAAACATGGTTTCACTCGCACCAGTGGCACTATAAAGCACAAGCATGCCATAGGCTGTTATTGCAACTAAGCCAATAAAAAGCCAAAAATCAATATGCAAACGTTGCCATGCGCGCAACCAGAAAGGGATTTTATCTTCCATTTATCTGCTCGCTCTCTTGTGGTAAATCTTCTTTTTGCTGAATGGTTGCATTATATTTTTCAACTTGTGGTAAACGCTGATTTAAATAGTAATCCATCACTTTACGCGCTAACGGTGCGGCATTACTTGAACCACCACCCGCATTCTCTAAAATAACTGTCACAACCAATCTAGGGTTTTCATAAGGTGCATATGAGGTAAACCATGCGTGATCGTGCAATTCTTTTTTCAATTCAGCCGCATTGTATTTTTCATTTTCTTTGAGACTAAAAACTTGTGCCGTACCCGACTTACCCGCAACTCTATAATTAGCACCGGCAAATGCCTTTCGTCCAGAGCCTGCTGCAGAATTAACAACATTATACATTCCACGTTTTGCTGCATCCCAATAATTTTGTTTTGGCTCACTAATATCAGGATAAATCAATGGATCTTTATAAGGTGATAATTCCGCACCTTCAATAGCTTTCATTAAATGTGGTGTATTTACTTTACCGTTATTGACTAATATTGCTGTTGCTTTTGCTACTTGTAACGGCGTAGCAGTCCAATAACCTTGCCCAATACCAACTGAAATCGTATCACCCAATACCCAAGGACGTTTATAGCGTTTTTGTTTCCATTCACGACTTGGCATATTGGCAGCCGCTTCTTCCTGAATTTCAATACCTGTTGGCATGCCGAAACCAAAGCGTTTCATCCAATCAGAAAGACGATCAATTCCCATACTATGAGCGACTTGGTAAAAATAAGTATCGGATGATTCTGTAATTGCTTTATTTAAATCTGTATAACCATGACCGCTCTTTTTCCAATCTCTGAATCGCTTAGTCGTATTTGGCAATACCCAATAGCCAGGGTCAAAAATCGTCGTATTTTGGCTAATCACATTTTCAGTTTGTGCGGCTACCGCAATAAAAGGTTTCACCGTAGAAGCAGGAGGATACACACCTTGGGTCGCACGACTATAAAGCGGACGAGCGGGATCATTTAATAGGCGCTTATAATCTTCTGACGAAATACCATCAACAAACAAATTATTGTCATAACTTGGCGTGGACACCATAGCCAGCACACCACTATCTTTCGGATCCAATACAACAATCGCACCTTTTTGCCCAGCCAAAAGATCTGTGATGTAACGCTGCAACTCTAAATCAATAGTAAGATAAATACTTTTTCCTGCAACTGAAGGTTGTTCACGTAACTTACGAATAACTTTACCGCGGTTGTTGATTTCTACTTCTTCAAAACCTGTGGTGCCATGTAGCTCATCTTCGTAATAGCGTTCAATCCCCAATTTGCCCATATCATTGCTACCAGAATAATTGGCAAATTTTTCATCTTTTTTCAAACGTTCAACGTCTTTATCATTGATTTTTCCCACATAACCTAAAATATGAGTCATAATCTCGCCATATAGGTAATAGCGTTTGAAATAAGGACGTACATCTAAACTCGGGTATTGATAGCCACTCACTGCAAAACGTGCGATTTGTTCTTCTGTTAAATTAGGTTTCAATAAAATAGGCGTGTAACGCGTTCCGCGACGACGTTCCTTTTTAAAATTTTCAATATCGTTATCCGTCAATCCCACAATGTAGCGTAATTCATCTAAAGTGCGGTCTAAATTTTCGGTTTTTTCTGGCACAATATATAAACCAAAAAAAGTAAGATTTTCGGCTAATAATTTACCGTAACGATCATAGATTAAACCTCGCGTTGGAGGTAAAGGTAATAATTTAATTCGGTTACCATTAGAACGCGTTTGGTAAGTATCGAAATTAACAATCTGTAGCTGATAAATATTGGTGAATAACACGCCTGTTAATAGCAAAATCCCCAAAAAAGCCACTAAAGTTCGGCGTGCAAAAAGGTTACGCTCCGCTTTTTTATCGCGGAACGATTCATGAGTTGGCGTATTGAAGAATCGTTTTAAATTCATCTGACTAAAATGAGGATTTACTATTCTCGGTGATAAGGATGATTAGTCGTGAGCGACCACGCACGATACAAGCTTTCTGCCACTACAACTCGAACAAGTGGGTGAGGTAATGTCAATGGTGAAAGCGACCAGCTTTGCTCTGCGGCCGCTTTACATTCAGATGAAAGCCCCTCTGGCCCACCGATCAACAAACATACATCACGGCCATCGTTTTTCCATGCTTCTAATCGCTCGGCTAACTGCGGGGTGGTCCAAGGTTTACCTGGAATATCTAACGTCACGACTTTACCTTTTCCACAGGCAGCTAACATCGCTTTGCCTTCTTGTTCTAAAATACGTTTAATATCAGCATTTTTTCCACGCTTGCCTGCCGGGATTTCAATCAGTTCAAAAGGCATATCTTTTGGGAAACGGCGTTGATATTCCTCAAAACCCGTTGTAACCCAAGAAGGCATTTTTGTTCCGACAGCAATTAACGTGATTTTCACAAGTCATCCTTATCTAAAAAGTG
Organism: Haemophilus haemolyticus; assembly: GCF_003352385.1. Lineage (NCBI taxonomy): Bacteria > Pseudomonadati > Pseudomonadota > Gammaproteobacteria > Pasteurellales > Pasteurellaceae > Haemophilus > Haemophilus haemolyticus. The sequence goes on from NZ_CP031243.1 coordinate 1,648,310, forward strand.
CGGTTATTTTTCACCGCACTTTACTAAAATTTACGTCCAAAGTTTCTCTAATTGATACATTTCACGCGCGTCACGTTGCATGATATGTACGATTGCTTGACCAAGATCCACTACAATCCAATCCGCAGTATTTTTACCTTCTTCACCAAAAGTTTCAAAACCTGCTTTTTTACATTCTGTAATTAAATTATCTGCCATTGCAGAAACTTGGCGGCTCGATGTACCCGTGCAAATAATCATATTATCGGTAATCGATGATTTTCCACGTACATCAAAATGTACAATATCTGTTCCCTTTAACCCATCTAAGGTTTTCATCAAAAATTCAACTAATGCCATTTTGTTCTCGCTTCGCAATAAAAGTGCGAGATTCTATCATTGAATACTCTCTCGCGCAAAATCCACGCAAAAAATAAGCGCGAAATTAACCGCGCTTTTGTTTGTATAAATTGAACTTATTTTGGCTATGCTGCCCACAATAGCACTGCTAATAATTGTGGTGACATTATCCGCAAGAACATCACCAATGGATACACAGTGGCATAAGAAAGTGCGGCCGCACCGTTATCTTCTTTAATTTCATTAGCAAATGCTAAAGCGGGAGGATCTGTCATGGAACCGGCAAGTAAACCACAGATTGTGAGGTAATTCAGTTTGCCATATAGACGAGCCAAAACACCAGTAATCATTAATGGAATAAAGGTGATAAAAATACCGTATCCCATCCATTCAAGACCAGAGCCATTCAACAAGGTATCAAAGAAACTTCCACCTGATTTTAAACCTACCACTGCTAAGAAAAGGACAATCCCTATTTCACGCAATGCCAAGTTAGCACTAGGTGGCATAAACCAGTAAAGTTTACCAATCGTGCCAATTCTCGCTAAGATCAACGCAACCACCAATGGTCCACCGGCAAGCCCTAATTTTAACGCAACAGGGAACCCTGGAATATAAAATGGAATCGAGCCTACAAGCACACCTAAACCAATGCCGATAAACACTGGTAACATTTGCACTTGAAGCAATTTTTGTTGTGCATTGCCAATGACTGAAATGGCTTGATTTAGTACATCACTGCGTCCGACCATATGTAGCACATCGCCAAATTGCAGTGTGGTATTTCCCGTTGGAACTAGCTCAATACCTGCACGATTTAAACGTGAAATCACAACCCCATATTTTTGATGAATCCCCAACGTGCGGATCTTTTTACCTAAGACTTTTTCGTTCGTCACTACCACTCGCTCGGAACGAATTTCGCCACTATAGGCAACGGTTGGTGCATCAACTTCGTGCCCGATAATCAAACGCATTTTGGCAAGCGAATTATCATCCCCAACTAGTTGTAAAATATCGTTGGTACGAATCTCAGTACTTGCCTTTGGAACGATTTCCATATCATCGCGTTTTAAACGCGAACATACGACTTCTTCATCGCTAAACCCAGGAATTTGGATTAATGTCAAACCGTCCAAATTTTGATTAGTCACTTTTAAAGAAATATTATGTAAACTTTCTTTTTCTTGACCGCTCTCAGCATTAAAACGAGCGGCTTCATCGTCCACTTTAACTTTAAAAAACAAGCGGATTAACCACATTGCAAGCAAAATACCGCAAATACCGAATGGATAAGCCATTGCATAAGACATCCCCATAGTTACAGTGGTTTGAGGTACCCCTAATTCTGCCAGAATTTGCTGTCCAGCCCCCAACGCAGGCGTATTGGTGACAGCACCAGAATAAATACCTAAGGCAATATCAAGTGGAACATCTGTAATTTTATGTACAAGAACCACCGCAACAGAACCCAGTAAAACAATCAAAATAGCAAAGGCATTTAGCTTTAAACCAGATTTTCGTAAAGAAGAAAAAAAGCCCGGCCCAACCTGAATACCAATAGTGTAAACAAATAAAATTAGACCAAATTCTTGCACAAAATGCAGCGTATGCGCATCCAGTTTCAAGCCATATTGACTAGTAAAATGGGCAACAATAATGCCGCCAAACAGCACACCACCTATGCCAAGTCCAACCCCACGAATCTTCCAATGCCCGATCCATAAACCGATTACGGCAACAAGGGCAAGAAGACTAATCGTGATTGCAATATCACTCATATTGACCCCTTAAAAATGAAATTTAACTCCTTCGGATTATATCCAAGTTGTTTTTTGAAAACCTTAACCAAACTCAAAAAATGATACGTTCGTCACATTTTTTCTTGCGAAATTGAACATAGACTCTACAATACCGAAAATTTTTGACCTTTTACAAAAAGTGCGGTTATTTTTCACCGCACTTTTATCTCGGATGGAATATTTATGGATTACGGCCAAGAAGCCATTACTTCTCTTATTTGGATTTTACAAACGCTAGCCATCACCTCTGTCGTCTTTAGTTTTGGCATTTTTCTTTTGGTGCGTTTTACCCAATGGGGAAAACAATTTTGGATGTTTGCAGGTGGCTATCTTTCACCTAAACGTAGCATAAAACCGATCCTATTCTTTCTACTTATTGTTGCGATGACATTACTCAGCGTACGTATCAGTCTTGTACATTCTGAGTGGTACAAAAATATGTACACATCATTGCAAGAATTTAATGAACATGTATTTTGGCAACAAATGGGCTTGTTCTGCGTCATTGCCGCAAGCTCTGTTTCAGCAGCATTAGTAAGCTATTATTTAGAGCAACGTTTCGTCATCAACTGGATTGAGTGGCTTAACGAACAGCTTGTTGATAAATGGATGGCACATCGCGCCTATTACAAAACACAGTATTTATCAGAAAATCTAGATAACCCCGATCAACGTATTCAACAAGATGTCCAATCTTATGTAAAAACCACGCTTTCTTTAAGCACTGGAGTCATTGATGCGGTCACCTCGATGATCTCTTACACGATTTTGTTATGGGGATTAGCCGGTCCAATGATGATACTTGGCGTGGAAATTCCACATATGATGGTGTTCTTAGTATTTGGCTATGTCATTTTCACTACCCTCATTGCATTTTGGCTCGGTCGTCCATTAATCTCTTTGAATTTTATTAATGAACGCTTAAACGCAAACTATCGTTATTCTTTAATTCGCATAAAAGAATATGCCGAAAGTATTGCTTTTTATGCAGGTGAAAAGGTAGAAAAAAATCAGCTTTATCAACAATTCAATGCTGTCATCCATAACATGTGGGTCATAGTATTTAGAACGCTAAAATTTTCAGGATTTAACTTAGTCGTAAGCCAGGTTTCTGTTGTTTTCCCATTGTTAATTCAAGTTGGACGTTACTTTGAAAAACAAATAAAACTCGGTGATTTAATGCAAACTTTACAAGTATTTGGAAAATTGCACAGTAATCTTTCATTTTTCCGTAATACTTACGATAGTTTTGCTGGATATAAAGCAACGCTCGATCGTTTAACCGGTTTCAGCTATGCCATTGAAATGGTGAATCATGAATCGCAAACACAAATCCACAATCACCCCACAGATGTGATTTTCAAAAACTTAAGTATTAAAAATCCATTAGGCCACACACTGGTAGAAAATCTCAATATTACGCTACCACAAGGAAGTAGTTTACTCATTCAAGGAAAATCTGGTGCAGGGAAAACGACACTTTTACGAACAATCGCTGGGCTCTGGAGCTACGCAGAAGGTGAAGTAATTTGTCCAATAAACAGTCAACTTTTCTTATCGCAAAAACCCTATTTGCCACAAGGAAATTTGATTTCAGCATTAACTTATCCCAATAAGCCAGACAATATTTCACATACGCAAGCGGTAGAAATATTAAACAAAGTGCAACTGGGACATTTGGCTGAACAATTAGAAAAAGAACAAGACTGGACGCGTATTCTTTCTCTTGGTGAGCAACAGCGTTTAGCGTTTGCGCGTTTGATTCTACACAAGCCTGCCGTAGCCTTCTTAGATGAAGCCACAGCAAGTATGGACGAAGGTTTAGAATTTGCGATGTATCAACTATTAAAACAAGAGCTACCAAAAACCACGCTAATCAGTGTTGGCCACCGTTCAACGCTAAAAGCATTACATCAACAACAACTGATTTTGCAAGATAAAGGTCAGTGGCAACTAATGTAAAAAACACGAAAAACAACTGTAATTTCAACGCATTTTTTGGTACATTTAGCACAATTTTTTGCGTGCTTGGCAATGAGATAATTTCACTTTTTTCAGCCAAGCAAAATTAACTCTGATTTTAGAAATAGGATAATTATGTTATTTAAAAAAATTCGTGGACTTTTCTCAAACGATCTTTCTATCGACTTAGGTACTGCAAACACATTAATTTATGTGAAAGGTCAAGGTATTGTCTTAGATGAGCCTTCGGTTGTTGCCATTCGACAAGATCGCGTTGGTTCACTAAAAAGCATCGCGGCTGTAGGTAAAGAAGCAAAATTAATGCTTGGACGTACACCAAAAAGCATCGCTGCCATTCGCCCAATGAAAGATGGCGTAATCGCAGATTTCTTTGTTACAGAAAAAATGTTGCAATACTTTATCAAACAAGTTCACAGCGGTAATTTTATGCGCCCAAGCCCTCGTGTACTTGTCTGTGTGCCTGCTGGTGCAACACAAGTAGAACGTCGTGCAATTAAAGAATCCGCAATCGGTGCTGGTGCGCGTGAAGTATATTTAATTGAAGAACCAATGGCAGCCGCAATCGGCGCTAAATTACCCGTTTCTACTGCGGTTGGTTCCATGGTAATTGACATCGGTGGTGGTACGACTGAAGTCGCTGTTATTTCTTTAAACGGTATCGTATATTCTTCTTCAGTTCGTATCGGTGGTGACCGTTTTGATGAAGCGATCATTTCTTATGTTCGCCGCACTTTTGGTTCTGTTATCGGTGAACCAACGGCAGAACGAATCAAACAAGAAATCGGTACAGCCTATATTCAAGAAGGTGATGAAATTAAAGAAATGGAAGTGCATGGTCACAATCTTGCAGAAGGTGCGCCTCGTTCATTCACCTTAACCTCACGTGATGTGTTAGAAGCTATTCAACAGCCCTTAAATGGTATTGTTGCAGCCGTTCGAACCGCACTTGAAGAATGTCAGCCAGAACATGCAGCAGACATTTTTGAGCGTGGTATGGTATTAACTGGTGGTGGTGCACTACTACGCAATATCGATATTCTCCTTTCTAAAGAATCGGGAGTGCCAGTCATCATTGCTGAAGATCCATTAACCTGTGTTGCTCGCGGTGGTGGTGAAGCATTAGAAATGATCGATATGCACGGTGGCGATATTTTTAGTGACGAAATTTAATTTAGAACAAAAATAAAAAGTGCGGTTAAAAATGACCGCACTTTTCCTTTTAATCTTTTTATCTCAACGTAGGACGCTTAATGAAGCCTATTTTCGGTAAAGCCCCCCGCTTGGCATTCGGTTATTATTAGCTGTAGCAGCTTCCCTTTCTTTAATCTTAGCTGATGGTCAAACTAATTCAATGACTAAAGCTCGCAGCGCCATGGAAACTGCAGTGGGTGGGCTCTATTATCTTGCCAATAGCCCTCGTACCGTATTAGATGGGGTATCAGATAATTTAGTGGATACAAGTAAATTACAAATCGAAAATAAAGTATTACGCGAACAATTACGTGAAAAAAATGCAGATTTACTCTTACTAGATCAACTCAAAGTCGAGAATCAGCGTTTACGTTTATTGTTAAACTCCCCTTTACGCACAGATGAATACAAAAAGATTGCGGAAATTTTAACTGCAGAAACTGATATTTATCGTCAACAAATTGTTATTAACCAAGGCGAAAAAGACGGTGCATATGTAGGCCAACCTGTAATTGATGAAAAAGGCGTCATTGGTCAAATTATTTCTGTGGGTGAGAATACCAGCCGAGTATTACTCTTAACTGATGTCACTCATTCTATTCCAGTACAAGTTCTACGTAACGATGTTCGCGTCATTGCAAGTGGAACTGGGCATACTGATGAGCTAACTCTTGATAATGTACCTCGTTCTGTGGATATTGAGAAAGGCGACTTACTTGTAACGTCTGGTCTTGGTGGCCGTTTCCTTGAAGGCTATCCAGTAGCGGTTGTACAAAGTGTTTCACGAGATGGTTCCAATTACTTTGCGACTGTCAAAGCTAAACCTCTCGCCGCCCTTGAACGCTTGCGCTATGTATTACTTCTTTGGCCAAGCAATTTAGATATGTCTAAAGTAAAATCGATGTCTCCAGAAGAAGTGCGTAATTTAGTGCAAAAACGTTTAGAAAGCCAAGCAAATGAAGCTGATTACAAAGTAAAAAAAGCCCCATTAACAGACGATAATCTTCAAGAAAATAAGGATAAATCAACGGTTGAACCTGAAATTCCAACCGATGCACCACAAAATGAAGAAGCTGTACCGTCAGAACAACAAGAACATAGGGAAGAAGACTAATGCAAACTCGCTTTATTCTACAATGGCTCACAATTTTAAGCTTCTTTGTCGTGGCATTAGTGCTAGAACTCGCACCCTGGCCACTTGGTTTTCAGGCATTTAAGCCTGCTTGGTTAGTTCTCGTTTTACTTTACTGGGTTCTGGCTATTCCAAATAAAGTCAGTATTGGATGGGCATTTTTATTGGGTCTGGTATGGGATTTAATCCTAGGTTCCACATTGGGTATTCATGCCCTAGTCCTTTCTGTGACAATTTATTTGGTGGCAAAAAACTATCTGGTACTAAGAAATTTATCGCTTTGGTTTCAAAGCCTTTTAGTGATTGCGTTTATATTTATTGTTAGATTAGCTATTTTCTTAGTCGAATTCTCCCTGCATACCGCATTTTTTAACTGGCAAGAAATCTTTGGGGCTTTAGCGTCAGGAATATTATGGCCATGGGTATTTTTATTAATGCGTAAAATACGCCGAAAAGTTAAATTACATTAAAAAAAGAGAGATAAATATCTCTCTTTTTTTATGACTTACGAGTATCTAAAAAACTAATTCAACTGCTTATTAGAATCCATCAAAGAATCACATTCCCAGCCGATATACTCTCCCGCAAATTGTCCAGCCAGTTTTTCAAACCGTTCTACTTGTTCAAAAATTTCACCATTATCTAATGAAATTTCTTGCTCTAATTTCACCAAGAAATAAGGTTCATCATCTTCATTAAACTGAATAGCTTGTGCGGAATATTGTAATGTCGTGAAAGAATAATCCCCTAAACTAAGTTCATCCATAAAAGGAAACATTTTTTCTTCTTCATCAAAATGAAAACTATGCTCTACCAGATATGTATCACTTAAATCACGACCTTTATTTTTCAATAAATCAAGTAACTCTTCCGTTGCATTTAACTTAATCTCTAATGGTGAAGCGAGCAAAAAGTCAAAATAAGTATCCCAACTTAAATCCTTTTGTACATTAATATCTTTAACAAAATCAATTTGTTGTAAAGTTTCTACAACAAGATTTTCATGCTCACAGTAAAAATGCATTTTCGCTTGGGAATTACAAATAAAATGTCCTGCAAAAAATACATTCGGAAGTGCGGTTAATTGCGCCAGAATTTTAAATACACGATTAATTAACTTATCGTACTCAACTTCTGAAGGCAAACCGGTTTCATCATCTGCTTTATAAGCGATAGTGAATTGCACTATTTTATCGAGATCTTTACCGTGATATTTTTCAACATCTTCAATATTTGCGGTAAACACGGCAGGCATACCATTCACGGTAGAACGATAATTCTGCCAATTTGCCATATCCATTTCGCTTTCCTATTTAAATTCAGCCCAAATCGGTGCATGATCAGAAGGTTTTTCCATAGCTCGAATATCCAATGCTATGCCCACATCGACACAGCGTTCAGCTAATTTTTGACTTACTAAAATATGATCAATTCGTAAACCTCGATTATCATCAAAACCTTTAGAACGGTAATCAAACCACGAGAATTTATCATTTGCTGTTGGGTTTAGCTTACGGAAACTATCTTCTAATCCGTAATCATATAAACGTTGATACCACGCTCGTTCTTCAGGTAAGAAAGAACATTTCCCCGTGCGTAACCAACGTTTACGATTTTCATCTCCGATACCAATATCTAAATCACTTGGGCTAATATTCATATCGCCCATAATTAAAATAGGATTCGATTTGTCGTGTTCTGTTTCTAAATATTTTTGAAGATCTGCATAAAATTTCTCTTTAGCTGGAAATTTAGTCTCGTGCGCACGGCTTTCCCCTTGAGGGAAATAGCCATTAATGACAGTCAACAAACCAAATTCAGTTTCAAGATCAGCCATAATAATGCGTTTTTGCGCATCTTCATTGTCAGTTGAAAAACCACGACGAACCGCTTTAGGTTCTTGTTTAGTCAATAATGCTACGCCATAGTGACCTTTCTGTCCGTGATGAAATACGTGATAACCTAAGTTTTCTGTAATTTCATAAGGAAAAGCCTCATCAGCGACTTTAATTTCTTGCAAGCCGATTACATCTGGCTGATATCTTTCAATAATGGCTTCAAGTTGATGTGGGCGAGCACGTAAACCATTTATATTAAAAGAGATAAATTTCATTTTTGTTCCTATTAAAGAGTAAAATTGTCTTTATTATACAGAGATTTCTATTTTGATAAAAACGGCTTTGCCAGATAAGCCTTAATTTGCTCAAACACACTGGATTTAATCCAAAATTGACCTTGAGAGGGTAAACAAGTTACCGAAATAAAATCATTCAAATAATCAAATTCCAATTGAGCAGCATGCAAATAAGTGCGGTCAATTTTTTCAGTGTTTTTACCATAAAGCCCATCGCCTAAAATCGGACTACCTAAACTTTTCATCGCAACACGTAATTGATGCGTTTTCCCCGTTTGTGGTTTTAAAATAAATAAACGTAAATTAGGCTCACAGCTTACACTTGCAAAACGCGTAATTGCGGGATTATCTTTTGTTTGGCAAAGTTTCCATGCGCCATCTCGGGCTTTCTTCATATCCCCAATGATCAATCCTTGTTTCTTTTTAGGCTTTTGGTTACTTAATGCCAGATACGTTTTATGAATTTTATGTTCAGAAAAAAGTCGTGAAAATTCAGCCGCACTTTCAGCATTCAGCGCCAAAATTAATAGCCCCGACGTCACTTTATCCAAGCGATGAACTAACCATACTTGAGGCACATTCAATTGTTTTGCAACAAGTTCTGTTAAGCCTTGTTCTTCTTGATCTTTATGAACACTAATACCTTCAGGCTTGTTGATAATAATAAAATCGCTATGTTGATAAACAACCTCGATTTCCATCAGATTTGCTCCTTTTTGTAAATTTTGTTTTTACCGAGAACAATATCTTTCACCGAGCTAAGTAATTCCTGTTGAATATGTGAGAGCTTTGGTTTTTCATTTAATTGAAATGCTAATGGGCGACAAAGCTCCATTGCTTTCACGCCTAATCTAGCAGTGAGCAATCCCACGCCGATTCCTTGAGCTATACGCGCAGAAAGTTTTGCTGTCACATCTTGAGAAAGCCAATCCATTCCAATATCTTGTGCTACTTCGGTTGCCCCAGTAAAAGCGATATTGACCAATACCATTCTTAACAATCGAATACGCGAAAAATACCCTAATTCAATTCCATAAATTTCAGCAATCTTATTCATTAATCGAAGATTTCTCCACGCAATAAAAAACATATCTACTACAGCAAGTGGACTAATCGCGACAATCACAGCTGATTCAGCAGCCATTTTACTAATCAATTTTTTAGCTTGTGCATCAAAAGAAGACAAAACATGACGACTGAATAAATGCGTAATTTCTTGCGCTGAATAAGCTTCATTTAATTGGTGTTGCCATTGAATTACTGCTGGAGAATCATTTTCCAAACGTAGAGATTTTGCAATATCTAAGCAAAGAATTTTACTTTTTTCTGCGTTATGAACGGAAAAAACATCACCATTTTTTACCGCACTTTCCAACCAGATCTGCTGACTTTGTTGTTGCAATTGCTCACGTTTTTTTAAACAAACTAAACGTCGCCACTCACCAATAATCTCTTTAATACCCAATAAAATGACAATTAAACTGACTAAAGCAAAAGCAAGATAAATCCATTGATGTTGTTGATAGCTATCCCAAATCCACTGCACGGATTGCGCAACTGTCGCTGCACCAAATAAAAGTGCGGTAAATTTTAATAAAGTTTTTCTAAAACTGGATTTTGGTTTCAATGCTTGTTCAAGTTGAGCATCAAGTAACTCTCCGTCCAACGCTTCATCTAGCTTTGCTTCCATATTATGGAATTCTTGCTTGGGCTGATAGTGTTCTTCCTCTACATTAACTGAATGTTCAAAAATTTGTTTTTCCATTGCCTATTCCAAAAAAATAACCCCACTGAAAAGTGGGGTCACAACGTCAAAATTCAATCATTATTCATCGCTTGAGAAGATAGAAAGTAATCTTAATAAACTCAAGAATAAATTGTAGATTGAAACATAAATATTCACGGTTGCGCGAATGTAATTCGTTTCACCACCATGGATGATATTACTGGTTTCATACAAAATAGTCATTGTAGAGAACACAACAAATAATGCACTAATTGCGACTGATAACGCAGGAATTTGGAAGAAGAAACTTGCCACCATACCAAGTAATAACACAATAAATAATGCGAACATTGCGCTTGATAAAAATGACATATCTTTTTTCGTAGTCAATACATAAGCGGAACACGCGAAAAATACGATAGCAGTTCCTGCGAATGCAAGCATAATCAAATCTTCCATTCCACGTGCCACATACATATTTAAAATTGGCCCGATGGTATATCCCATAAATCCGGTGAAAGCAAAGGCCGCCAAAATACCAGCAGGGCGATCAGCTAATTTATTTGTTAAGAAAAGTAAGCCATAAAAACCTACTAGTAACACAATAATATTTGGATATGGCAAGTTTAGGCTCATTGAAATAAATGCAACAACCGCTGAAAATGCCATGGTTAATCCCAATAAAAAATACGTGTTACGCAACACTTTATGTGTGCTGAGTAGCGATTCCTGCTGAGCATCCACAATAAGACGTGATTGCATAAAAGCTCCTTGTAAAATAAGTAAAAAGTCTTCTGTAAAGTAAGGGCTAGGGGTAAAAAAGTCAATGGTATTGATAGAATTAATTTCATCAAAATGAATAAATTATCATCACCTAAACTTAAATCATGAGATTTCTGTTTACATCAATAAAATATTCATTATACTACGCCCATCAATCACGGAGGAATGGTCGAGTGGTTGAAGGCACCGGTCTTGAAAACCGGCGAGGGTTTACGCCCTCCTAGGGTTCGAATCCCTATTCCTCCGCCATCAGAATTAAAAAATCCCTAAGTCGAAAGGCTTAGGGATTTTTACTTTTTATTACATTATTTGGTTAATCCATTCACCAGTGAAATAACAGCCTGAATATCGCTATCAGACAATTTTCCTTCTTTCACAAATTTTACTTTTCCCATTTTGTCTAACACAATAATTGCACTATCTTTAGGATTTAATCCCCAAGCATTTTTCACCGCACTTTTATCATCTAATACAACCTGGCTATGTGGATTTTCCTGTTTTCCTTTTTGTGCACTATTTTTTACAAACATACCAGTACCAACAATCGCATCATCAGCATTAATAATAGTCGTTGTTTGGTATTTTACAGGATTAAAATGAGATGCTTTTATCGCATCAATCATTGGCTGATTTTTCTCTTTTGCTGCAGTTCTACCAGCCAAATGATGGACTACACGCACTTTACCCGCTAATCCCGCAGAACCCCAAGGTTGAAACTCGATATCTTTTCCAGAAAGTACAATTTCACCGTACTCACTCACTTTTACCGATGGTAAAGATTGCTCTAATTGCAAATTGTGTGCCCAAGTCGAACTACTAAACATCACGCCACAAACTAAGGCAAGAATTTGTTTTTTCATACATTTTCCTCAAAAATTCATCAAAAACTTTCACGCTTTGGCGAAAGATATCTTTTTTGCTATACTCGCGCGCCTATTATATGTAATCAAGAAGGAAAACCCAATGGATCAAATGCCTAATTGCCCAAAATGTCAAAGTGAATACGTTTACCACGATTCAATTAATTTTGTTTGCCCTGATTGCGGTAATGAATGGGACAATAATGAAATTCAAGAATCAGATGACGATCAACTCATCGTAAAAGACAGCAATGGGAATTTGCTTGCGGATGGTGATGATGTACTTTTGATTAAAGATTTAAAATTAAAAGGTTCATCAGAAGTATTGAAAAAAGGTACAAAATTCAAAAACATCCGCTTAGTAAATGGCGATCATAACGTCGATTGCGGCAAAATCATGTTGAAATCCGAATTTTTGAAAAAAGCTTAATCAAAAAATGCGGTCTAAATAGACCGCACTTTGCTCTTTAAAGAAATAAATTTATTTAATAATATCAATTACTTCCCTGATCAATCGTCCAATTTCATCCCAATTTTTAGATTGAATCAATTTTTTCTCCACAAACCAAGAGCCTCCACAAGCAACAATATTAGGAATAGCGAGATAATCCCTTATGTTATGAAGCCCTATACCACCAGTCGGCATGATCTGTAACTGAGCATAAGGACCGAGCAATGCTTTAATCATTTTCACTCCGCCTGAAGCCTCCGCAGGGAAAAATTTTACCGCCGAAATTCCCATTTCTAATGCAGTTTCAATTGCCATAGGATTATTCACCCCCGGTGTTATTGGAAAATTCAAATCTTGACATAATTTCACAATTTTTGGATTTAACCCAGGAGTAACCACAAAATCTGCTCCGCTACTTTTAGCTAAAACTACTTGTTCCGCAGTTAAAACTGTGCCTGCAGCAATCAAAAAATCGGGTCGATGAGTACGCAGTAAATGAATTGCATCTGCCGCAGCTTCAGAACGGAAAGTAATCTCCGCCACAGGTAAACCATTTTTAGCCAACGTATCTGCTAGCGGCAAAATATCTTCTGCATTATCCAACGCAATTACAGGCACAATCTTGAGTTCACGAAGTTTTTCAATAATTTGTTGAGTTGTGTATGACATTTTAATTTTCTCCTATTAGACTCCACTATACGCTGAAAAACCACCATCAACAGGTAAAACTACCCCATTGACAAAAGCAGAATAATGCTCATCTATTAAGAAAAGTAATGCACCGAGCAATTCTTCTGGCTCACCAAAACGTCCCATTGGTGTATTAGTTAGGATTTTATTTGCGCGAGCGGTTGGATGACCTTCTGCATCAAATAATAAAGCGCGATTTTGATTACTAACTAAAAATCCTGGTGCTATAGCATTACAACGAATACCAACTTTTGAGAAATATACAGCAAGCCATTGAGTAAAATTACTGATTGCAGCTTTTGCACCAGAGTAAGCAGGTATCTTTGTGAGTGGCGTAAAGGCATTCATACTGGAAATATTAATAATATTTGCCCCTTGTTTACCAAGCATATCTTTTGCAAAAACTTGGGTTGGTAATAATGAACCTAAGTAATTGAGATTAAATACAAATTCTATACCAGATTTATCTAAATCAAAGAATGTTCTTGTCGTTTCATTTAAATCAAATTGATGGAACTCATTATCTGTTGTCGCTTTTGGATTATTCCCACCAGCACCATTAATTAAAATATCACAAGTGCCAAAATCAATAGCTATTTGATCACGCACTTCTTTAATATTTTCAAGTTCTAACACATTAGTTTTATAAGCTTTTGCTTTTCCACCTGATTGGTTAATTTCCTTTGCTACTTTGTCTGCTGCCTCGAAATTCAAATCTAACAGGGCAATATTAGCTTTAGTATATGCTAACTGCTTGGCTAGAAATGAACATAACACTCCACCAGCCCCCGTGATTACAATTAGCTTATTTTCTAAGTTATGGTTTGCTGCAATATTCATAGTAAACTCCATTAATTAAATTCAGATTGAAGATGAGACGTTGCGACTTTATCTATAATCGCACCTTTATGCTGAATGACGATGCCAGCAATACGATTGCCTTGCTGACAACAAATTTCGAGAGATTTATTTCGTAAATAACCGTTCAGAAATCCAGCATTAAAAGAATCACCAGCAGAGGTTGTATCCACTACATTTAAAATAGGTTCAGGCATCACTTGCCCATATTGAGATAAATACCTATCTGAAAAAATAGCACCATTCTTACCGCACTTCACAATCACTTTTGGTATACCAATTTTATGTAATCGTTCTAAAGTATCCCTAGATGTTTTATCTTTCCATAATGCTTGTTCATCATCAAAAGTCACCAAAGCTATATTGACACTAGGTAAAAGCTGCAAATAACAATCTTGAGCTTCTTCTAATGAACCCCAAAGTGCAGGGCGATAATTACTATCAAAAACAATTTCTGTGCCTTTTTTAGCTAAAGAAGATAATTGCTCAATTAAAAAAGTGCGGTCATTTTTCGGTAAGATTGCTAATGAAATACCACTTAAATAAATCACATCAACTTGCTGAAGTTCTGCAATAACCTTAGCAAAATCAGGATGTTGAACCATATAATGTGCTGCAGATTGATTACGCCAATAAAGGAACGTGCGTTCTCCTTGAGCGTCTAATTGGATTAAATAAAGACCTGGTTGATGCTGTTCATCCTGTAAAACCCAATTTGTTTGGATGCCATCAGCTTGCCAATATTTAAGCATTTGTTTACTTAAATTATCAGTTCCTAATGCAGAGACATAATGAACTTGAATCTCTTTTGATGAACTTACTCGGCTAAGATAAGTTGCAGAATTTAAGGTATCACCACCATAACTTTGCCACATTTCCGCAAAGGGTTTCCCATTGAGCTCAATCATACACTCGCCGATAAATGCTATTTTTTTCATGATGTAACTTCCTAATAAATCAAGATAACCAATTCATTGGAACAATTACAATTTCAGGAAAAAATACGATCAACATCATAATAATTGCGTAAACAAATAAGAATGGAGCAATTCCTTTGGATAATGCACCTATCCCTAATTTTGATATCCCTGAGCCTACATACAAAACTGTTCCCACGGGCGGTGTTATTAATCCTATAGATAAATTAATCACCATCATGATTCCGAAATACGCAATATCAATATTATATGCTCTTAACACTGGTAATAAGACTGGAACAAAGATTAATACCGCAGGAATTAAATCCATTACACATCCAACAAGTAATAAAAATAGCATTATAATAAACATTAAAATTGTCGGACTATCAGTTAATCCTTTAATCGTTTGGACTAATTCTGTTGGAATTTGAGCAACTGTAATCGCAAAAGCAGATATCATTGCTGATGCAGCAACAAACATTACCATTGATGTTGTTTTGATGGTACCAATGAAGACGTCTTTCAATTTAGAAAATGTTAAGCCTTTATAAGCAATACTTACTATGCCAGCATAAATTGCAGCAACAACTCCAGCTTCTGTTGGAGTAAAAATTCCTCCTCTTAATCCCACAATAATAATGATAGGTAATAATAAAGGCCAAAATGCTTTTTTAAAAGCAACCCATCTTTCTTTGCCAGTTTGTTTTCTTTCTAGACTTGTATCATTATTTCTATACAAAATTTTCCAAGTAACCCATAATCCAACGACCATTAATAAGCCTGGTACAGTTCCCCCCATAAATAATTTAGTGATAGATGCCCCAGCAGTAATACCATAAATGATCATAGGAATGCTTGGAGGAATAACAACTGAAATAATACCTGCAGCACAAATTAATCCTGTGGAACGAGCACCATCATATTTTTTAGAAATCATCATAGGAATTAGTATTGCACCTAATGCGGCCGTATCCGCTACCGCAGAACCAGATAACCCTGCAAATATCAACCCAGAGATGATTGCAACATAACCTAAACCACCTTTAATATGACCAACCATACTTGTTGCAAAATTAATGATTCGTTCAGAAATTCCTCCATGCTTCATTATTTCTCCAGTAAGCATAAAGAAAGGAATAGCCATCAAAGGAAAATTATTCGTTCCCATCACAAAGTTTTCTGTAATTAATTGCGTATCAAACATATCAAGATGATATAGCATAATACTCGCACTCAACAGCATTGATAGTGCTACAGGTACACCAAGAAATAACAATAAGAATAAACTACACAAAAATAATAGTAACATTATAAGCTCCTATTTATCAGAGGATTCTTTATAATCTTTAATCATGCTAAACATGACGATAAAAAAGTAAGATACGGAAGATATAACAGCAGCTAAATATAAAAAAGATGAAGATATACCTGTAGCTGGCATTTGTTGAGTATAGGTCAAAGACATCAGTTGTAATGCACCATAAGCTATAAAAATCATTGCAATTAGGACACATATATTTGCAACTATTAAGACTATTTTTCTATACTTTTCAGGCAACGAAGAAATAATAATATCAACAGTAAGATGAGCTTTATCCTTGGCAACAAGGATAATCCCAAAGAAAATCATATATACAAAACAAATCCTAGAAAACTCTTCAGAAAATGCAATTCCAGAATCGAAGAAGTACCTCAAGACAGAATTAAAAAACACGAGAGAAATCATAATAACTAATGCTAAGATAGAAAGATATTCTAATGCTTTGTCTAAATACTTTGCTATTTTCATAAAACAAGCTCCTTCTTTATCCCCCATGAGCAATTTATAAAATTGAACATAGGGGATCTTATTAATTATTTAGCTTCATTAATTTTTTGAACTACATCCTTAGCCCAATCATATTTTTTATAAAAACTATCATAAAGCACCTTAGATGCATTCACCATATCATTTTTAAATACTTCACTTGGTACGATAATTTCATTTCCATGTTTAGCTAGATAATCTTTAACTTCTAATTCTGTTTTAATTGCTAATTCCCACTCTTTCTCTTGATACAATTTAGCCGCTTTTTCAAAAATAATTTGATCTTCTTTTGGAATTTTATTCCAAGTTTTTAAGCTAATTTGCAATAATCCTGGAGAGAAAATATGGTTACTTTGGATAATATATTTTTGTACTTCATATAACCCAGAGTCTTTAATTAACATATACGGATTTTCTTGACCATCAATTACCTTTTGTTCTAATGCAGTAAAAACTTCACTGAGCGGCATGCTTTGTGGATTTATATTCATTGCTTTAGCCCAATCAACAAAAAGTGAATTCAGCGGAACTCTTAAACGTAAACCTTTAAAATCGTCAAATTTCTCTAATTTTTTATTAGATGAAATAACACGAAATCCATTTATACCATAGGCAAGTAATTTAATTCCATACTTCTCCATTTTTTGGCCAATTTTATTTGCGATTGGAGATTCCAATACTTTTTTAGCCTCTTGATTATCCTTAAATAAATAAGGCCATTCCCAAACTCCAAAAATAGGATCTACATTTTGCAATAATAAACCTGTAATACCTGCTTCTATAGTGCCATTACGTAATCCATTTACAATTTGATCTTCACCGCCAAGTTGATTATTAGGATAAAGTCTAATCTCATATCTATGATTTGTTTCATTTTCAATTGTTTTCTTAAAATATTCCTGTAATGCAATATGTGATGGATGCATATCAGAATTATAATGTCCTAACTTAATAATTGTTTTTGCAAATGCACTGCTACTAAACAATATACTTGAAGCAAGTAATAATTTACCTAAGCCTTTAATTGACTTCATAACCTTCTCCTTATTGATTATGTTTTTTAGAAAACTGCATTAATTTTTAAATAATTTTCTGGATGATCAGATAAATCAGAAATAAAACTAGGAATTTCTTCAAATTTGATACACTTAGTAATGATATGAGATGCATTAATTTTATTAGTAGCAAGCATATCCAATGCCTCCTCAAATTCCCCCTTGCTTGTTCTAGAACCATAAATATTCAATTCTTTAAAGGTAATTAAATTTGTTGGTAATGGAGTTTCTGTTTTTGGCCATCCTGTTAAAGCAATTCTTCCTGCAAAGGAGGCATAATGCAGAGTATTTTTGATAGAAATATTAGCTCCAGATGCCTCCATAACAACTTCAGCCATACGACCACTTGTAATTTCCTTAATTCTTTTAATGTCATCCTCCTTATGCGGATTTACAATATGTTCAATTCCCAAGGATTTCGCATACTCAAGACGTTGATCTAAAATATCAACTAAAATTGGGATCGCTCCATATTGAACCGCTGCTAATGCAGCCATTAACCCAATCGCACCAGCTCCAACAATTACTATGTGTTCTCCTGATTTTAGAGTTGTTCTATGTAAAGCGTGTAAAGCTATTGTTAAAGGTTCAGCTAAAGGTAATTGATGAATCGGTAGGTTATCTGGGACTTTAGTTAAAAGATGAGCGGGATGTCTAATTACCTCTTGCATACCTCCATCAATATGAACACCAATTACCTTTAATGATTCACAACAATTGGTTCTACCAATTGAACAAGGATAGCATTGACCACAAAAAACATAAGGATCAACAATTACTCGGTCTCCAACCCCCACCCCACCTGGCATACCAATTCCACTTTCAATTACTCTCCCTACAATTTCATGCCCAAGTATTCTTGGATAAGTTACTAATGGATTAGTTCCTCTATATGCACCAATATCAGAACCACAAATCCCCATTGATTCTACCTGGATAAGTACATCATTATCACTTTTTTCGGGATAAGGCACTTCTTTAACAACTACATTGTTTGGTTTTTCTAAGCATATTGCTTTGATTTGCTCCGCCATGTTTAGACTCCTTATATGCCATTGACAGAATAAAATTACTTGTTATGTTTAACTATGATATGATTATGAAACATAAAAACTCTTTTTGGAATACCAAATATCTATTTTTGTGAACTACATCACAAAAATAAAAAATTGGAATACCAATTTAAGGAAAAATATGGAAAATATAGTAAATAGAACATATACCCGAATCGGTCAATTGCTAAAACAAGATATTTCTCAAGGAATTTATAGCATTGGAGACAAACTCCCTACAGAACGAGAAATTTCTGAAAAATTTGGTGTAAGTAGAACTATTGTTAGAGAAGCAATGGTTATGTTAGAAGTAGAAAAGTTAGTAGAGGTAAAAAAAGGCTCAGGCGTTTATGTAGTAAGAACCCCCGAATCAATACATATGGAACATTCAGATTTACCAGATGTAGGTCCATTTGAACTTTTACAAGCTAGACAACTATTAGAAAGTAGTATTGCTGAATTTGCAGCGTTACAAGCGACTAAAAAAGATATTTTAAATTTAAAACAAATACTGAATCGAGAGAAAGAATTACTTACTCAGAATCAAGATGACTATAGTGCAGACAAAGATTTTCATTTGGCACTTGCAGAAATTACACAAAATGATGTGTTAGTCAAATTACAAGAACAATTGTGGCAATATCGCTTTAATAGTGCGATGTGGGCACAATTACATTCTCGTATTTTACAAAATGATTATCATCATTTATGGATAGAAGATCATCAAACAATTTTATCTGCTATTCAAAAGAAAAATGCTAATGAAGCTAGAAAAGCTATGTGGCAACACTTAGAAAATGTAAAAGTAAAATTATTTGAATTATCTGATGTAGAAGATCCACATTTTGATGGATACCTATTCAATACAAATCCAGTTGTTGTAGGTATCTAAATACTTGTAATAACATAGGAGTTAAAAATGGAACAAGCATGGCGTTGGTATGGACCAAAAGATCCTGTTTCTTTATCTGATATTCGTCAAGCAGGCGCAACTGGTATAGTCACTGCACTTCACCATATTCCTAACGGTGAAATATGGAGTATTGAAGAAATTAAAAAACGCAAAACTGAAATAGAGAATGCTGGTTTAAGCTGGTCAGTAGTGGAAAGTGTACCAGTTCATGAAGAGATTAAAACTCAGACTGGAAATTATCAAAAATGGATTAATAACTACAAACAAACTCTTCGCAATCTTGCTCAATGCAGAATTGACACTGTTTGTTACAATTTTATGCCAGTTTTAGACTGGACTCGTACCGATCTTGCTTATGAATTACCAGATGGTTCTAAAGCATTACGCTTTGATCATATCGCTTTTGCCGCATTTGAACTTCATATTCTAAAACGTCCTGATGCAGAAAAAACCTATAATCAAGAAGAACAAATTGCTGCCAGAACCTATTATGACAAGATGTCAGAGCAAGATATAGCGCAATTAACTCGCAATATTATTGCAGGCTTACCTGGGGCAGAAGAAGGTTACACTCTTGATGAATTTCAAACTCAATTAGATCGCTATAAAGATATTTCACCCGAAAAATTCCGTACGCATTTGGCTTATTTTTTAAATGAGATCGTACCTGTTGCCCAAGAAGTAGGAATCAAAATGGCGATTCATCCAGACGATCCTCCGCGCCCAATCTTAGGCTTACCACGCATAGTTTCAACTATTGAAGATATGCAATGGTTTGTAGAAACTCAACCATTACCAGCAAATGGTTTTACAATGTGTACTGGTTCTTATGGCGTACGTTCCGATAATGATCTCGTAAAAATGACAGAACAATTTGCAGATCGTATTTACTTCGCTCATTTACGTTCTACTCAACGTGAAGATAATCCACTAACCTTCCATGAAGCAGCTCATCTAGAGGGAGACGTAGATATGTTTAATGTAGTAAAAGCTTTATTAAACGAAGAATATCGTCGATTAAGCCAAGGAGAAACACGTTTAATCCCAATGCGCCCAGATCATGGGCATCAAATGTTGGATGATTTACGTAAAAAAACCAATCCTGGCTACTCTGCCATTGGTCGGTTAAAAGGTCTAGCTGAATTTCGCGGTTTAGAGATGGCATTAAAAAAAGTGTATTTCAATAAGTAAAAGAAAAAGTGCGGTCATAACAAAACATTATTTTTATCGACCGCACTTCTAATTTATTTCATCAATCTTCTCATTCTAATATTTATCATTTCGACTACAACAGAGAATCCCATTGCAAAATAGATATAACCTTTCGGGATGTGAATATCTAAACTTTCTGCAATTAAGCTAATTCCTACTAAAACTAAGAAAGCTAAAGCTAGAATTTTCAACGTTGGGTGTGTATCCACAAAATCGCCGATTGGTTTTGCAGCAAACATCATCACGCCAACGGCAATAATAATCGCCAAAATCATCACAGGAAGATGGCTTGCCATACCTACTGCTGTAATCACGGAATCTAAAGAAAATACAATATCTAGCACTGCAATTTGAATTAATACGCCAAGATAACTCACTTTATTTTTTCTTTCCGATTCATGATGGTCTTGATGATTGATTGCTTCTTTAATTTCGCCAGAACTTTTTATAATCAGGAATAAACCACCGATTAATAAAATCAAATCACGCCCAGAAATTTCTTGATTAAACACAGTAAATAACGGTGCAGTAAGTTTCATCATCCACGCTAGTGACATTAAAAGTAAAATTCTTGTCAGCATTGCCAAACCAAGTCCAACAATACGACCAGACTGGCGTTGACTTTCAGGTAAACGCCCAACTAGGATACTAATAAAAATAATATTATCGACCCCTAAAACGATCTCCAAAGCAGCAAGTGTCGCAAGTGATATCCACGCTTCAGGATCAGTAATCCATTCAAACATAATTTTTCCTATAATAGAGTTAAATAAATCCGAAAGTGCGGATCATAATGGCTTTATAATGAAAAGCAATCGTTATTTATATTTGAGAAATGATTGATTAGTCGTTTTTAAGGGTTTCAAAAATCCTTTCAGCAAGTTTAGGGGAAATCCCTGGCACTGAAGCAATTTCATCTAATGTCGCCTTTTTCACACCTTGTAAACCACCAAGATATTTAAGTAAAGCCTGACGACGTTTAGCACCCACTCCTTCAATGGTTTCTAAACCACTTTGTGTAAAGGCTTTTTGACGTTTTTTACGGTGTCCGCTTATTGCGTGATTATGGCTTTCATCACGGATGTGTTGAATCAAATGCAATGCCAAACTATCATCAGGCAAATGAATTTCGCGGTCTTGTTTGCTGATGATCAGCACTTCCTGCCCTGCTCGACGATCCACACCTTTTGCTACGCCAATTAAGTGCGGTCTATTTTTATCCCATTTTACTTGAATATGTTGGAATACTTTCATCGCACGATTTAATTGCCCTTTTCCACCATCAATAAAAATAATATCGGGAATTTTATCTTCTTCTAAATCACGCTCATAACGTTTCTGCAACGCTTGTTCCATTGCTGCATAATCATCCCCACCAGTAATGCCTTCAATATTAAAACGACGATAATCAGATTTCAGTGGGCCTTCTTGATTAAAGACAACACAAGATGCTACTGTTTGATTTCCCATCGTATGGCTTATATCGAAACATTCCATACGCTTAATTTCAGGAAGATTTAACAACTCACATAACGCTTGATAACGTTCTGACATTCGTGAAGATTGTTTAAGTTGTACATTTAAAGCCGCTTTAGCATTAACTTGTGCGAGCTGTAAGTATTTACTCTTATCACCTTTTACGCTTTCTTGAATCATCACTTTTCTGCCCGCTTGCTCCGTAAGAAGTTGTTCAAGCTCTGATTTTTCAGCTAATTGACGATCGACAATAATGCTATTCGGGATACTTCGTCCTTGATGACCTTGTAAATAAAATTGCCCCACAAAAGTTTCGGTAAGTTCCGATAAATCCGTATTAGCCGGTACTTTTGGGAAATAACTGCGGTTGCCTAGCACTTTTCCTTGACGAATAAACATCACTTGTACGCAGGCTAAACCGTGTTGATAAGCGATGGACATAATATCCATATCATCTAAACGCTCATTGGATACAAATTGTTTTTCTATAACTGAACGCACCGCCTGAATTTGATCGCGATAACGAGCCGCCTGTTCAAAATCTAAATTTCTGCTTGCCTGCTCCATTTTACCGATTAAATAATCTAACACCTGTTGATCTTTGCCTTGTAAAAATAAGCGCGCTAATTCAACTTGCTGATTATATTCTTCATCAGAAACATATCCCTGTACACAAGGTGCGGAACAACGCCCAATTTGATATTGCAAACAAGGACGAGAGCGGTTGGAATAAACGGAATTTTCACATTGGCGAACAGGGAAAAGTTTTTGCAAAAGCGATAACGTTTCACGCACGGCTCCCGCGTGAGGATAAGGCCCGAAATATTCACCTGCAAATTTTTTAGAACCACGATAAGAAGTAATTCTTGGGTGGCGTTCTTTGGTTAATAAAATAAATGGATAGGATTTATCATCACGCAATAATACGTTATAGCGAGGCTGATAAAGCTTGATGAAATTATGCTCTAGCAGTAAAGCTTCCGTTTCAGATGAAGTTAGCGTGGTGTCAATATGATGAATTGACGCCACCAACGCTTCTGTTTTTTTACTGCTCAGATTTTTACGAAAATAGCTTGAAAGACGTTTTTTTAAATCCTTTGCTTTCCCAACATAAATAACCTGATCTTTATCGTCATACATACGATAAACACCAGGTTCGTGAGAGACATCAGCGAGGAATTTTTTGTAATTGTACATAGAATATTTTACCAATAACAAAAGACATCTTGCCTTCCCTACTTTCTGGGGAAGAAACCTAAAGAGCAAAAGGGGCTTGCGATGTTAAATTTATCCCCCCTTAGCCTTCGACAGCTCCCCCGCAAGCAGGGGGAGCCAAGTATTTAATCCTTCGCCAAAATCAACCGCACTTTTTCCAAATCTTCGGTGGTATCCACCCCCACAGCTGGCACTTCTTTCGCAAGTTCTACGTGAATACGTTCTCCGTTATATAACACGCGAAGCTGCTCAAGTTTTTCTAGATTTTCAAGTTGAGTCGGTGTCCATTGCACATATTGTTTTATGAAACCCGCACGATATGCGTAAATGCCAATATGACGTAAGTAAGCGTCCGCAAGCTGTACTTTCTGCAGATCTTGTAAATTCATAAACTGATCACGATCATAAGGAATAACCGAACGGGAAAAATACAGCACATATCCCTCTTTATCTGTTAATACTTTTACTGCATTTGGATTGAATAATTCCTCGGCATCATGAATTTTGACCGCAAGGCTTGCCATATTTACATTAAATTTTGCTAAATTATCTGCCACTTGTCGCACGATAACGGGAGGAATCAAAGGCTCATCGCCTTGAATATTGACAATGATTTCATTGTCGAGAATCGCTAATTTTTCAACAACTTCTGCTAAACGCTCTGTACCAGAATTATGATGAACCGAAGTCATGCACACTTCCGCGCCAAAACTTTTGGCAACATCAGCAACATTTTCATTATCGGTGGCAATAATCACTCGGCTCGCCCCAGACTGTAGTGCTTTCTCAAATACATGTTGAATCATTGGCTTACCTACAATATCAGCAAGAGGTTTTCCAGGCAAACGACTTGATGCAAAACGAGCGGGGATAATCACGGTAAATGACATAATTTATTCCTTATTCTTTAATATTTCAGCTTTATCGGCAAGCAATCAAAACAACTGGAGATTAATCCTTTCAGACATTTCTGTATTGCTCCACAAGTTTGTCTATTTTGCTCCAAAAGTGCGGTAAATTTTCACTTTGTTTTTCAGCCTCAATAATTTCTGCATCCACAGGGACATACCACCAATTATCTTTGGCAAAAGATTGGCATTTTACGGCATCTTTTTCCGTCATAAAGAGCGGTTGATTTTCAGCAAGTTTTTCTAATTGAGACGCTTCAAAATGTTGATGATCTTGAAATGCTTGAGTTCGCTCTAATTGAATTCCTATCTTTTCTAACATAGTAAAAAAACGCTGTGGATTGCCAATCCCTGCGATGGCAACGCCTGATTGAAATTCATTTAATTGGCGTTTTTCATTGGTTTTTAAATTAATCGCGAAATGGGGTACAAGATACATAATCGCATCTGAATACTGATTTTTTCCGCCATTAGTAATCACAAAATCTACGGATTTTAATCGGCTAGGTAATTCACGCAATGGACCTGCTGGCAATACAAAACCATTTCCCAACGCACGCTCAGCATCCATTACGACAATTTCTAAATCACGCTGTAATTGATAATGCTGTAAACCATCATCAGAAATAATAATATCGCACTCTGCTTGGCTTAAGAGTAATTCAATCGCTTGCTGGCGATTCGGGGAAATCACGACAGGAACATTGGTACGTTTAGCAATCAATACAGGCTCATCGCCACCTTCAATTGGATTCGTATTTTCAGTGATGCATAACGGATACGTTTTAGATTTACTTCCGTAACCACGAGAAATCACACCTACACGCAAACCTCGTTTTTTTAATTCTTCCACAAGCCAAACAACCACGGGCGTTTTGCCATTTCCACCCACAGACAAATTCCCCACAATTATCACTGGTTTTGGTGCGCGATAAGAAGACTTCAGCCCTAAAGAGAATAAGGCGCGACGAAGTTGGCTAATCAACCAAAACAATAAAGAAAAAGGCGATAAGAGCCAAATAAGTTTGGAGTTGGAATACCAGAAGGGCATAGAAAATCCTTTCTAATAAGTGCGGATAAAATAACGCGAGTTTTTCAACTCGAGTTTTCGATAATCAATAAATTAGCCAGTAAACTGCATACTGTGTAGCTGTTTATAAGCTCCATTTTGTTCAAGCAATGCTTTATGGTTGCCGCGCTCACGAATTTCTCCGTGATCAATCACAAGAATTTCATCCGCATTTTCAATAGTTGATAAACGATGGGCGATTACGATAACAGTACGATCTTTCTTTAATTCCTCTAATGCAGATTGAATTGCTCGTTCAGATTCCGTATCTAGCGCAGATGTGGCTTCATCTAAAATTAATACTGGCGAATTACGCAATAAAGCGCGAGCAATCGCTAAACGCTGGCGTTGCCCACCTGATAGGCTCGCGCCATTTTCGCCAATTACCGTATCAAAACCTTGTGGTAATTTTTCGATAAACTCTAAAGCATAAGCCACTTTTGCTGCAGCAATAATTTCTTCGCGAGAATACTTATCTTGTGCTGCATAAGCAATATTATTCGCAATGGTATCGTTAAATAAATGTACTTGTTGAGAAACCACCGCACAGTTTTCACGTAAATTGGATAAACGATAATCTTGAATATTTACACCATCCAGTAAAATTTCGCCTTTCTCAATATCGTAAAAGCGCGTCACTAAATTAGCAATGGTCGATTTACCCGATCCAGAGCGTCCAACCAAAGCAACAGTTTTTCCTGCAGGCACGCTAAAAGAAATATTATTTAATGCAAGTTCCTCTTTTCCTTGATATGCAAAACTCACATTCTTAAATTCCAACGCACCTTTCGCGGGTTCAGCTTGGTAAGTGCCATTATCTTTTTCTGGTTCCAAATCTAAAATGGAAAATAGCGTTTGACAGGCTGCCATTCCACGCTGGAATTGAGAGTTTACGTTGGTTAAAGATTTTAATGGACGCATCATCGCCAACATAGATGAAAAAACTACCGTAAAAGAACCCGCACTTAGGTTATCTTCCGCAATTAATGGCGTGGTGGCTAAAAACAATACAGCAGCTAAAGCAAGAGATGCAATAATCTGCACAACAGGGTCGGAT
This sequence comes from Haemophilus haemolyticus, assembly GCF_003352385.1. Classification (NCBI taxonomy): domain Bacteria; kingdom Pseudomonadati; phylum Pseudomonadota; class Gammaproteobacteria; order Pasteurellales; family Pasteurellaceae; genus Haemophilus; species Haemophilus haemolyticus. The sequence continues at coordinate 1,674,943 of NZ_CP031243.1, forward strand.
ATGGAATCTGCGGTGACCATTTTCATGCCTTTACGACGCATATCGTTACTCACGATATCGAAACGTTCTTCTTCCACTAATTGCCCACCAAAAGAAAGCACCACTTTATGCCCTTTTAGCATTTGTTCCGTTGCAGAGGTTAATTCCCCCATTGAATCTTGCAAATTCTTACTCAATTTACGGAAAATTTTTGAGACGATGGTGATCAACACCGCAATAATTGGCCCGATCACAAATAAAACAAGGGTTAATTCCCAGCTTGTGTAAAACATTACGGCCAATAGCGAAATAATATATGCCCCCTCTCGCACAATGGTAATCAAAGATCCTGAAGAAGAACTTGCAATCATCTCAGAATCATAAGTAATACGAGAAAGTAATTTACCTGTTGAATTTCTGTCAAAGAAACTCACTGGCATAAACATCAAATGTTTAAACAAGCGGCGACGCATTGTCATGACAACTTTGCCTGATACCCAAGCCAAACAATAATTAGAAATAAAGTTGGTAATGCCGCGTAAAATAATCATCCCAACAACGACAAAAGCCATAATTTTCAAAAATGAATGGTTTGCCTTGCCAAAACCATCGTCCAACAACGGCTTTAACAAATAAATCAAACCTGAATCAGCCAACGCGTTCAAAACTAATGCAATGCCTGAAACAACAAGCCCCGCTTTAAAAGGTTTAATTGTTGGCCATAAACGCTTAAAAGTTTGTAAGGTTGAAAAATCATTTTCTTGTAATTTTTGCTCTTGCATAATCGCTATCTAATGGTAAAAATTGCGCGCATTGTACCTTTTATTCCTTCGATAATCCAATTACACGCGCATACCAAGGGGAAAATTCTGTGCGTGCTTGTTGGATTTCTAATCGATCTTGAAAAAAATTTACCCTCACTTGCCCTGAAACAGCGGTATTTTCTACCGCACTTTTATAGCGTTGAAGCCTTTCCATAACCGAATAATGGGGAAATTTCCACGGATTCCAACGTCCGCTAGAAATAATCGCCACATCTGGTCTAACCTGGGAAAGTAAATATTCACTTGTCGATGTTTTACTTCCGTGATGCCCCACTTGTAACACATCAATTTTTCCTAAAGTGCGGGCAAAAATTTGTTCATTTTTTGCTTCAGCATCGCCAGTCAGCAAAACGCTATGCTTTCCATCATCGACTAAAATCACACAAGAATGGGGATTATCAGCTCGTGTCACAATGGTGTGAGGAGAAAGTATTTGAAAATGTAGCCCTTGCCAATCCCAATCACGCCCAGCAGTACAAAAAGTGCGGTAATTTTCCCCATAGTTTTTTCGTGAAGGGGTAATAAATTCCACATTGGGATACGCCTTTAAAATTGTTGAAGCACCACCTGCGTGATCGTTATCGTCATGGCTTAAAATCAATTTTTCCAAAACAATCCCTTCTCTTTGTAAATAAGGCAAAATTTCTAATTCAGCCATATTTCCTCCTTGCCATGCTGGACCTGTATCATAAAGAATCCCTTTACCATTTTTCACAATCAGCGTTGCCAAGCCCTGCCCCACATCTAAAGTATCTACCTGCCAAGTTGGCTTGCTCAATTGTTTAAATAACAAAATCATAAAACAAAGCGACATAATGCCAAAAGAACATCGTAAAACGTTGATTCGTTCATTTTTTAGCAAGGGTTTACTGAGATTCAATGTAAAAAATTTTGCTCGTTTTATTTGCCAGTTTGATGATGAAACCTCAGGTTCTCGATAAATACGCCAAATAATTAACATAAAGATTCCGCTACAAAGTGCGGTTAAAACCAATGCTAAATTAAATGAAACCGTGAGCCAATTTCCTTGAAAAACAGAAATTAACCCAGTAATCACTTCAGCCAGCTTGTTTGCAAATTGCCAAGAAAAAAACGCACCGTTGGTAAAAACAGCAAATAAAATCAAAGGAACAAGCAAAAAGCTATAAAGTGGAACGGCGATAAGATTGGCTAAAAATCCACTCAGCGATAAGCCATTAAATAGAAAAAGTTGCAAAGGTGTAAAAAAGAGCAATAACCCAAATTGCAAATGAAATAAACTAAAAATCCACCGCACTTTTGGAGGAAAAGGGCGATTTTTCCATTGAAAAAGTGAAAAAGGCACATAACGATACCAGAGGATCAAACACCCAACCGCCCCACAAGAAAGCCAAAAACTGACCGAAAGCGGCATTAATGGATCGCAGAAAATCAAAAAAGCGACAACCACCGTAAAAAGCTGAATGGGCGAATAATGTCGCCTTATTATTTGAATGAAGAAAACGAAAACAAGTGCTGAAATGGCACGAAAAGTGGGCACACTAAAACCAGCCAAATACGCATAAATTAAAGCAAATAAAACACCAAAAACTAAAGGAAAATAAGGATGAATAAAACGGGTGGATAAAAATACTTGCACAGCACGCGCCAAGTAAAATCCAATTGCCATAGCCAACCCAATATGTAAGCCAGAAATGGCAATAAGATGCGCGGTATTGGTTTGTTGGTAAATTGACCAAGTGGTTTTATCTAACCAAGCCCGTTCGCCAAAAGCTAACGCGATCAATAAACCTTGTAGTGATAACCCTTCCGTTTGCTTTCTCACTTGTTGCAATTTTTCTGCACGCAATGATAAAACATCAGCAATTTTCACCGCACTTTTTACCGTTCCAACAGCAGTAATTCCTTTTGAAAAATACCATTGTTGCCGATCAAATCCGCCAAAATTTAATCGCGCAGAAAGGGGACGTAAGGAAATTTCAGCTTGCCAAATTTCCGATAATTGAGGCACCTCTTTCGCTTTCCAATTTAAAAAAATTCGTTGTTCTTGCAAATTATTCGCCAATGTTGCTGTGGCGATAAGTGTTTGATAATCCTGTTGATGCAAAATTTCTTGGATCTCAAACGTCACCACTTGCTTTTGAGCGGTAATATTTTGAGCTTGTTGTAATAAACTCAAAGCCGAATAATGAAAATAGCCAAGATAGGCAACAAAAAAAGCAAGGCTAACTAAGAAATGTTTACGCCAAAAAATAAAAAGAAAAATTAGAACAAGCGCAATAACGAGAGCAACTTGCCAAGGCAATAGCAACAGTTGCGGTAGAAATAACAACGTTAAATCCGCAACAATTAACAAGACAGCTAAAGTTATTAAGTTTAATTTCATTTTTATAAAAGATTAATTCCAGTCTCTCTAAGCCTAGGCTAGTTTTATTTAAATATGCAAACGGTTGCCTCAAATTTTGCGATCCATATCGTAAAAATAAATTTTTCAGGAAAATTTACTTGCTAAAACAAACAACTTCTGATATTTATACCGCCCTCAAAAATTGGGTTCCTAAAATAGCAATCAGGAACAAACTAAAATAACAAGACAGGAAGTCGTGAAGTCCACGCTTAAATTCTGTATGTATTAGGAGTGAGAGATGTCAAGAGCATCATTGAGCTTGCTAGATTTAGCAGGCGTTAAGCCTTATCAAATGAAAAAAGATGAAGAATATATGAATGAAGAGCAAATTCTTCATTTCAGAAAAATTCTTAATGCTTGGCACGAGCAAATCGTGGAAGAAGCTTCTCGCACCGTTGCACATATGCAGGATGAAGTAACCAATTTCCCCGATCCTGCAGACCGAGCAACTCAAGAAGAGGAATTTAGTCTAGAATTGCGTAATCGTGATCGCGAACGCAAACTAATGAAAAAAATCGAAGCAACCTTGAAAAAACTTGATACCGATGATTTCGGTTACTGCGATTCTTGTGGCGAGGAAATCGGTATCCGCCGTTTAGAAGCACGCCCAACAGCAGATCTTTGCATTGATTGCAAAACGTTAGCTGAAATCCGCGAAAAACAAGTCGCTGGTTAATTCATTCTATTGAAAAATACAAAAGTGCGGTTAAAATTAGCCGCACTTTTTTTGCATTTTAAAATGCGAAAAAATCCCCTTGCCTTTTTCTTTACAGAAAAAGAGCCAAGTCATTTATTTCCAACTAAAAAACGGAGTAAATTATTCTTACTTATATCAAAAATTTGTTTGGCAAGAAGACAAAAAAATCAAAAGAGGTTGCTAAAACAAGTGCTCATTCTAAACGAGTTGAGCGTTCTAATAGTCAAATGCCAAAAGCGCGGGCAAAAAAATCAGAACAACCACACCGCTACGATAAAAATGTGATTAAAGCGGCTCAATTTGGTATTTCACCGCGTGATTTTAGCCGTAATGCACTCACTGTAGTGGAAAAACTGCAACGTCAAGGTTTCGAGGCTTATATCGTCGGTGGATGTATCCGCGATTTATTGCTCGGTAAAAAACCAAAAGATTTTGATGTTGCAACAAACGCACGTCCTGAGCAAATCCAAAATATTTTTCAACGCCAATGTCGTTTAGTGGGTCGCCGTTTCCGATTAGCACATATTATGTTTGGTCGAGATATTATTGAAGTCGCCACTTTCCGTGCTAATCACAGTGATGCTCGCAATGAAAATCAAGCGAAACAGAGCAATGAAGGCATGTTACTGCGCGATAATGTTTACGGTACGATCGAACAAGATGCAGTGCGCCGTGATTTTACGGTCAATGCACTGTATTACAATCCACAAGATAATACGTTACGAGATTATTTCGAAGGCATTAAGGATCTCAAAGCGGGTAAGCTACGCTTAATTGGCGATCCTGTTACACGTTATCAAGAAGATCCTGTGCGCATGCTACGCTCAATTCGTTTTATGGCAAAACTTGATATGTTCCTTGAAAAACCAAGCGAACAACCAATTCGTGAACTTGCACCTTTATTAAAAAATATTCCGCCAGCTCGCTTATTTGATGAAAGTTTAAAATTATTGCAGGCGGGACAAGGGGTAAAAACCTATCGTTTATTACGCCAATATGGTTTATTTGAACAACTTTTCCCTGCATTAAGCGCATATTTTACAGAGAAAGAAGATAGTTTTGCAGAACGCATGATCGTCACCGCGCTTACTTCTACGGATGAACGTGTTACGGATAAACTTCGTATTAATCCTGCATTCTTATTTGCAGCATTTTTCTGGTATCCATTACGCGAAAAAGTGGAAATTTTAAAAAATGAAGGTGGTTTAAATAATCATGATGCTTATGCTTTAGCAGGTAATGAAGTTTTAGATTTATTCTGTCGTGCTTTGGCTGCACCACGTCGTCATACTGCGGTCATTCGTGATATTTGGTTCTTACAGCTGCAATTATTAAAACGTACTGGCTCAGCACCAATGCGTACCATGGAACACCCAAAATTCCGTGCAGGCTTTGATTTACTGGCTATGCGTGCGGAAATTGAAGGTGGCGAAACGATTGAATTAGCGAAATGGTGGCACGAATATCAATTCAGCAATGGTGAACAGCGCGAACAGTTGGTACACGAGCAACAACGCTTACATCCCAAACCAAAGAAAAAATACTACCGTCCACGCCGTCGTAAAACAACGCGCTCCGCAGAATAAGGGAAAAGATGATTACTGTATATATTGCCCTTGGTAGCAATTTAAACACACCAGTGGAACAATTACATGCTGCGCTTAAAGCGATAAGTCAGTTACCAAACTCGCATTTGGTAACGACGAGCTCTTTTTATAAAAGCAAACCGCTCGGCCCACAAGATCAACCCGATTATGTGAATGCTGTTGCAAAAATTGAAACCGAGCTCAACCCACTTGCGCTATTAGATGAATTGCAACGCATTGAAAATAAGCAAGGTCGAGTACGTTTACGTCGCTGGGGTGAGCGTACATTAGATTTGGATATTTTGCTTTACGGCAACGAAATCATTCAAAACGAACGCTTAACGATTCCCCATTATGATATGCATAACCGTGAGTTTGTCATTGTGCCGTTGTTTGAAATTGCATCGAATTTGGTCTTACCTAACACTCAACCACTAGTAGATTTGGTCAAGCAATTCGATGACCATGAAATGGTAAAATTAACTCCCTAGAAATTTCACCGCACTTTTATGAACCTTAAAAGTGCGGTAGAATCTGCCCACATTTTTCTTCATTAATGACCCGTTATGGAAAGCTTGGCTCAATATATCCCTGATGAATTTTCTATGCTCCGCTTCGGCAAAAAATTCGCCGAAATTCTTTTAAAATTGCATACAGAAAAAGCAATTATGGTTTATCTTAACGGTGATCTTGGGGCAGGAAAAACAACGCTGACACGCGGAATGCTGCAAGGTATCGGTCATCTGGGTAATGTAAAAAGCCCAACTTATACGCTGGTTGAAGAATACAATATTGCTGGCAAAATGATTTATCATTTTGATTTATATCGTTTAGCAGATCCTGAAGAACTCGAATTCATGGGCATTAGAGATTATTTTAATACGGGTAGCATCTGCTTAATTGAATGGTCTGAAAAAGGCCAAGGCATATTGCCGGAAGCAGATATTTTAGTAAATATTGATTATTACGATGATGCACGAAATATTGAATTAGTCGCACAAACAAACTTAGGTAAAAATATTATAAAAGCATTCTCTAATTAATTTATTTATGAAAACAAAAATTTTATTTTTTCTTTTTTTCTCAACGTTTAGCTTCTCTCTTTTTGCAGCCCCAATTACGATTGCGATTGACCCAGGTCATGGGGGAAAAGATCCCGGTGCAATCAGCCGAAATTTGGGCATTTATGAAAAAAATGTCACTCTTTCGATTGCAAAAGAGTTAAAAGCCTTACTCGATAAAGATCCAAATTTTCGCGGCGTATTAACGCGCAGCGGCGATTACTATATCTCCGTGCCTGAACGTTCAGAAATCGCACGTAAATTTAAAGCGAATTATCTCATTTCCATTCATGCGGATTCATCTGAATCACCTGAACGTCGCGGTGCATCAGTCTGGGTGTTGTCAAACCGTCGAGCCAATGATGAAATGGGTCAATGGTTAGAAGACGATGAAAAACGCTCTGAACTACTCGGTGGCGCAGGAAAAGTGCTTTCACACAATAACGATAAATATCTTGACCAAACTGTGCTTGATTTACAATTTGGTCATAGCCAACGTACAGGTTATGAACTTGGCAAACATATTTTAAGTCATTTTTCAAAAGTGACGACTTTAAGCCGCAGCGTTCCTCAACACGCAAGCCTTGGCGTTTTACGTTCGCCCGATATTCCTTCCGTATTAGTAGAGACAGGTTTTCTATCAAATTCTGATGAAGAACAAAAACTTAACTCCCCAGCTTATCGCCGTCGTATCGCCTATATGATTTATGAGGGATTAGTGGTTTTCCGTGGCGGAAAAGCCAAATCTTTCATAAGTGATGATATTGTTCAGAATAGCAAACAAAGTGATACAAAAAATACTGAAAAAAATGACCGCACTTCCGATAAAAATGCCAATGAGAACGCAGTAAAAGATAGCGGTCTTCGCCACACAGTCAAAAATGGGGAAAGTTTAGGAAGCCTAGCTAATAAATACGATGTCAAAGTGGCAGACATTGTGGCGTTAAATAAATTAAAACGCAAAGCGCTTTGGATTGGAGAAACCATCAAAATTCCAGATAATGGAAAAACTCAGAAAGCACAAGATGACAAAACAAATTCATCAAAAAATAAAGAAAGTGCGGTGAAAAAGGCAGAGAAAACGACTGAAAAAACCAACAATCCAAAAATAGAAAAATCAGAAAATAAAACGGATAAAAATAAATCCTCAAATAAAATGAAAAAAGAGGAAACCTCATCCACTAAAAAATCGGATGATGAAAAAAAAGAAATTCCGCTTTACCATGTCATTCAAAAAGATCAGACAATCTATGCTGTATCGCGAGAATACAATATTTCAGTCAACCAAATTTTAAAGCTGAATCCAAAATTAAAAGATGGTAAAGCCCTAAGCGGACAAAAAATTAAATTAAGAGAAAAATAAATGCCAATTAAAATTCTTTCCCCACAACTTGCTAACCAAATTGCTGCTGGTGAAGTAGTAGAACGCCCTGCGTCTGTTGTGAAAGAATTAGTGGAAAATAGCCTTGATGCAGGTGCAAATAAAATCCAAATCGATATCGAAAATGGTGGGGCAAATTTAATCCGCATTCGTGACAACGGCTGTGGCATTCCAAAAGAAGAATTAAGTCTTGCTTTGGCGCGACATGCTACGAGTAAAATAGCTGATCTTGACGATCTAGAAGCCATTTTAAGTTTAGGTTTTAGAGGCGAGGCGTTGGCAAGTATCAGCTCGGTATCGCGCTTAACGCTCACCTCTCGCACCGAAGCACAAACTGAAGCTTGGCAAGTTTATGCGCAAGGTCGTGATATGGAAACCACAATCAAACCCGCATCACATCCTGTCGGCACAACAGTTGAAGTTGCCAATCTTTTTTTCAACACGCCAGCCCGCCGAAAATTTTTGCGCACAGATAAAACAGAATTTGCTCATATTGATGAAGTCATTCGCCGTATTGCTTTAACAAAATTTAACACGGCATTTACGCTAACGCATAATGGGAAAATCATCCGTCAATATCGTCCAGCTGAAGAGCTCAATCAGCAACTAAAACGTGTTGCAGCTATTTGTGGAGATGATTTTGTCAAAAATGCCTTACGAATTGATTGGAAACACGATGATTTACACTTATCGGGCTGGGTAGCCACACCAAATTTTAGCCGAACTCAAAATGATTTAAGTTATTGCTATATTAATGGCCGAATGGTTCGAGATAAGGTAATCAGCCATGCTATTCGACAAGCCTATGCACAATATTTACCAACCGATGCTTATCCTGCGTTTGTGTTGTTTATCGACTTAAACCCGCATGATGTGGATGTCAATGTTCATCCGACCAAGCATGAAGTGCGCTTTCACCAACAACGCCTCATTCATGATTTTATTTACGAAGGCATCAGCCATGCGCTAAACAATCAAGAACAGCTTAATTGGCACACAGACCAAAGTGCGGTAGAAAATCACGAAGAAAATACGGTGCGTGAGCCCCAACCGAATTACAACATTCGTCCTAATCGTGCAGCTGCGGGGCAAAATATCTTTGCGCCACAATATCACGAAAAACCACAGCAAAATCAACCGCACTTTTCTAACACACCAGTATTGCCAAATCATGTAAGTACTGGTTATCGAGATTACCGTTCTGATGCACCGAGTAAAACCGAGCAACGTTTATATGGTGAATTGTTACGTACATTACCACCTACAGAGCAAAAAGATATTTCACAACAAAATATTTCAGATACAGCTAAAATCATCTCAACTGAAATAATTGAGTGCTCATCACATCTGCGTGCCCTTTCACTTATTGAAAATCGCGCGCTATTATTACAACAGAACCAAGATTTCTTTTTGCTTTCATTGGAAAAATTACAACGCTTGCAATGGCAATTGGCTTTACAACAACTACACATCGAACAACAGCCTTTATTGATTCCAATTGTGTTCCGATTAACTGAATCACAATTTCAAACATGGCAACAATATTCAGATAACTTCAAAAAAATTGGCTTTGAATTTATCGAAAATCAAGCACAATTACGCTTAACCTTAAATAAAGTGCCAAGTGCATTACGCGCACAAAATCTACAAAAATGCGTGATGGCAATGCTGACTAGAGATGAAAATTCATCACCATTTTTAACCGCACTTTGCGCACAATTAGAATGTAAAACCTTTGACGCTTTAGCGGACGCACTCAATTTATTGAGCGAGACGGAACGTTTACTCACGCAAACGAATCGCACGGTATTCACCCAATTACTCAAACCTGTTAATTGGCAGCCTTTATTAGACGAAATTTAGATTCTTCATGAAACCAACCGCAATTTTTTTAATGGGTCCTACAGCCTCAGGTAAAACAGATTTAGCCATTCAACTACGAAGCTCACTTCCAGTCGAAGTGATTAGTGTAGATTCAGCGCTCATTTATAAAGGAATGGATATTGGCACAGCGAAACCATCAAAAGAAGAACTTGCTCTTGCGCCTCACCGTTTGATTGATATTTTAGATCCATCAGAAAGCTATTCCGCAATGAATTTCCGCGATGATGCGCTACGTGAAATGGCGGATATTACCGCACAAGGCAAAATTCCGTTACTAGTGGGCGGCACGATGTTGTATTACAAAGCCTTAATCGAAGGGCTTTCTCCCTTGCCTTCTGCTGATGAAAATATTCGCGCCGAGCTTGAACAAAAAGCGGCTCAACAAGGTTGGGCAACATTACACGCAGAACTCGCCAAAATCGATCCCATTTCTGCCGCTCGAATTAATCCGAGTGATTCTCAACGAATCAATCGTGCTTTAGAGGTTTTTTACATCACAGGAAAATCACTCACAGAGCTGACAGAAGAAAAAGGCGAAGCCTTGCCTTATGATTTTGTGCAATTTGCAATTGCTCCGCAAGATCGTCATATTTTGCATGACCGCATCGAACAACGCTTTCATAAAATGATTGAACTGGGCTTTCAAGAAGAAGTAGAAAAACTTTATACGCGTGGCGATTTAAATATTAATCTACCGTCAATTCGCTGTGTAGGCTATCGTCAAATGTGGGAATATTTACAAGGCGATTACGATCACGAAGAAATGATTTTCCGTGGTATTTGTGCAACGCGCCAACTTGCAAAACGCCAGCTCACTTGGCTGCGCGGTTGGAAAACACCAATACAATGGCTGGATAGTTTACAACCTCAACAAGCGAAAGAAACCGTATTACGTCACTTAGATTCTTATCAAAAAGGTTAGAAAAAATGACCGCACTTTCTGCCCTCATTGAACAAAAATTACAATATCTTGGCACAATCCTGTGCCAATCTTTTCCAGAACTTTCCCCAGAAAAAATTCACGAAGCTATTCAACAAAATTCAAATCATCCTGAACTGCCTGTTTATCAATTAGGCTATGCTATGGCAATGTCTGACTTTGTGGAAAAAGTCTTTCAAAAATACCCGCACTTAGTGAAACAATGGTGGGAAAAATCGCCCTGTTTTGCAGATTGCTCTGCCTATATTGAACGTTTGAATAGAGAGTTAGCCAATGTACATGACGAAACCTCACTCTATCAAACATTACGCCAATTCCGTAACATTGAAATGGCAAAATTAAGTTTTTGTCAAAGTTTGAATCTTGCGACCGTTGAGGAAATTTTTGTTCAGCTTTCACAACTTGCAGAAAGTTTAATTATCGCTGCCCGCGATTGGCTTTATCATCAAGCCTGTGCGGAGATGGGCACACCAATGGATGAACAAGGCAATCCGCAGCAGCTTTATATCCTAGGAATGGGGAAATTAGGCGGCTTTGAACTAAATTTTTCCTCGGATATTGATTTAATTTTTACTTATCCATCACAAGGAGAAACGTCCATTGAGAATACGAATGCTCGACGTTCTGTGGATAATGGAAAATTTTTTACGCGTTTAGGGCAACGCCTTATTTCTGCCTTAGATGAATTTACCTCTGATGGTTTTGTGTATCGAACCGATATGCGCTTGCGCCCATTTGGTGACAGTGGCGCGCTTGTTCTCAGCTTTGCAGCAATGGAACAATATTATCAAGATCAAGGTCGAGATTGGGAACGCTATGCAATGATTAAAGGACGAGTATTGGGCGCACAAACCAAGGATCCTAACGCATCCAAATTGCAAAAAATGTTACGCCCTTTTGTGTATCGTCGCTATATTGACTTTAGTGTGATTCAATCTTTACGCGAAATGAAAGGAAAAATTGAGCGAGAAGTACGCCGTCGTGGTTTGAAAGATAATATTAAACTAGGTGCTGGCGGTATTCGTGAAGTCGAATTTATCGTGCAAGTTTTTCAACTCATTCGAGGCGGGCGAGAAATCAATCTGCAACAACATTCACTCTTAAGGATCTTACCTGAAATTACCAAACTAGGATTAATTACCGAACAACAATTCCACGATTTACGTGAAAGTTATATTTTTTTACGTCGTGTAGAAAACATTCTACAAGCCATTAACGATCAACAAACTCAAACACTACCAACCGATGAAATAGATCAAATTCGTTTAGTAGAGGCATGTAAAACATTCACCTGTTTAAATGAAAATAATCAAACCATTGAAAAACATTATCCAATAGAAAATTGGGACGATTTTTACCGCACTTTACAACAAAAACAAGAAAAAGTGCGGGCGGTATTTACTCAATTAATTGGTGATGAACAAGATGAGCCTTCACAAACTGATAGCCAGTGGCAAGATTTTTTAGAATCAGATTTTGAGGATATTGAACAGACATTATTAGAGAACGGCATATCAGAAAATAATATTGATGAAGTTTTAGAAAAGCTTGCTCAATTCAAAGACAGCCTAAATCACAGAGTGATTGGTTCGCGTGGGCGTGATGTATTAAGTCATTTAATGCCAACGGTATTTGCTCTTATTTTTACTCAAGAAAATTACCGCACTTTGCTCCCCCGAATTCTGAACATTATTGAAAAAATTTCGAGTCGCACGACTTATTTAGAATTATTATTGGAAAATCCTCGTGCCCTTCAGCAAGTTATTGAACTTTGTGCACAGTCTCAACTTATTTCAGAACAACTAGCTCGCCATCCTATCTTATTAGATGAATTGCTTAATACAGAAGCACTACGCCATCCGTTGCCATTTACCCAATATCCTGCAGAGTTACATCAATATTTGCTTCGTTTACCACCTGATGATGAAGAACAGCTTATTGATGCTTTGCGTCAATTTAAACAAGCAACCCTATTAAAAGTGGCTGCGGCAGATATTTTAGGGGCATTACCGGTAATGAAGGTAAGCGATCATTTAACCTATCTTGCCGAAGCGATTATTGAAGTGGTTGTGAATCTAGCTTGGAAACAAATTTCGTCTAGATTTGGCGTGCCTGAACATTTGCAAAATAATGAAAAAGGATTTTTAGTGATTGGTTATGGAAAACTGGGAGGGATTGAACTCGGTTATAAATCTGATTTAGACCTCGTATTTTTATACGATGCCGTAGAAAGTCAAACAACAGGTGGCAAAAAAGTGATTGATAGCAATCAATTTTACCTGCGTTTGGCACAAAAGATTGTAAGTATTTTCAGCATAAATACTTCCGCTGGCGTACTTTATGAGGCAGATATGCGCCTGCGCCCTTCTGGCGATGCTGGCTTAATTGGCTGCTCTCTTTCTGCATTTTCCCATTATCAATTAAATGACGCTTGGACATGGGAAAAACAAGCACTTGTGCGCGCTCGTCCAGTATTTGGCGAATCATCTCTTAAAGCTAAATTTGAGCATATCCGCCAACAAGTGCTTTCTGCATCACGAGATCTTGAGCAATTAAAGCGAGATGTTGTAGAGATGCGAGAAAAAATGTTCACACATTTGTCCCATTCAAAAGATGCTGAATTTAATCTTAAAACAGATCGCGGTGGTATCACTGATATTGAATTTATTGCTCAATATTTAATGCTTGCCAATGCTCCGCAAAACCCACAACTGACAAAATGGTCAGACAATGTACGTATTTTCGATGATATGGCAGAGGCTCAAATTATTAGCCAAACAGACTGCGACGCTTTAAAACAAAGTTATGTCGATTTACGCAATGCTATTCACCATTTGAATTTGATAGGTAAATCTCCTGTTGTAGATAAAACTGAATTTGTCAAAGAGCGGTCATTTATTCAAGCATTTTGGGATAAGCTATTTAGTTCATAAAATAGCAATTAAATCCCATTTTTAATGAACTAAATTTAGCATTTCCTGCGCATTGGCTAAGGCTAATTCTGTAATTTCACTTCCGCCCAAGAGTATTGCCAAGGCTGGTACACGTTCAGCTTGTGAAAGTGCGGTCATTTGTGTTTCAGTTTTATTATCCACAGTAAATTTTTCTACATTGAACTGATGGTGGCCATGACAAGCAACCTGTGGCAAGTGAGTGACGCATAATACTTGGCAACGTTCACTTAATTGACGTAAGAGTTTTCCGACAACGCTTGCTGTTTTTCCGCTAATGCCCACGTCCACTTCATCAAAAATTAAGGTTGGAATAGCCGATTGATCAGAAGTTAAAACTTGAATCGCTAAAGAAATACGAGAAAGTTCGCCACCAGAAGCAATTTTAGCTAATGGCTGCGGTTGTTGTCCTAAATTACTACGCAAAGTGAAAATCACATTATCCGCACCATTTGCACTCACTTTATCTAAATCCGTATTCAACTCTACATAAAATTCAGCGTTTTCCATTGCAAGTTGTTTTATCGACTGTGTGACATTTTGCGCTAAGCGGGTTGCAGATTGCTGACGACTTGCAGTTAATGCACTAGCCGTTACTTGCATTTGTTCAAATGCGAGTTTTTCTTGCTCAATCAACATCTCTTCACTTTCAGAAAAATCTAAGAGTGCGGTTAATTCTGCTTTTAATTTTTTGTGATGTTCCACAAGATCTTCAGGTTTAACTTGATGTTTACGAGCAAGTTGTAAAGTCTGACTAATTCTTTGTTCGATTTCCTGTAAAAGTTGAGGATCTTGCTCGATATTACTCGATAAATTTCGCACTTCACTGGTTGCTTCTTGCACTTGAATTAACGCATCATTCAGCATACTTTGCACTTCAGTATATTGCGGATCAAGTTCAGCTAATTCATCAATATATTGTGTCGCACGATAAAGCAAGCTATCGATATTTACCGTGTCATTTTCACTTAAAATTTGCAGGACTGATTGAGAAAGTTGAGTTAGCTGTTCGCTGCTAGATAAACGACGTTGTTCATCTTCTAATTCCAAATATTCATTTGGTCGAAGGTTAAATTCATCTAACTCATCCACTTGATACTGTAAAAGTTGTTTACGTGCTTCATTTTCTGCCACTTTTTGTTGAAAGGTTTTAACTTGATTTTGGAGATTTTTCCATGCCTGATAATCTTCACGCATTTTCACAAGTAATTCAGGATGAGCGGCAAAATCATCAACTAACTGAAGCTGATAGTCATTTTTTAACAATAATTGAGAAGCGTGCTGCCCATTAATATGAACAAGATATTGACCAATTTCTTTTAATTGAGAAGCTGATACAGGAGTACTATTAATAAAAGCTTTAGAACGTCCATCAGCATTAATCACACGACGCAAAATACATTCTGTTGGATTATCTGGATCTTGTAATTCTTGCTCACTCAACCAGTGATAAGCAGGATTCTGCGATTCTAGTTGGAAAGTTGCACAAATTTCGGCACGTTCTTGCCCTTCACGCACCATTGAGGTTTCCACTCTCTGTCCGAAGCATAAACCTAAAGCATCAATGGCGATAGATTTACCTGCCCCAGTTTCCCCAGTAATTACAGACATTCCTTTCGCCAATTCGATATCAAGCTGGCGAACAATCGCAAAATTATTGATAGTAAGTTGAGTAAGCATAGCAAAATCCTTTAACTGTATATTTAATATGATACAACTGATTTAATTTACAGTAAAGGATTTTTTTACAGTATTTTGTCAAATCTATTTCAATCGAAAATTTTTACCATAATCAAAATGATTTTAACCAACCTAATTTGGTACTTAATACATCGTAATAATTATAATTTTTTAGATGAAGCAAGCGGAGTTTATGCTCACTTTTTTGAATATGAACCACGTCATCTGGAGTAAAAGGTAAGGCTATTTGACTATCACAGCCCACTTCCAATTGAGATGTATTATGCTCAGCAAAACGAATCGATATTTTACTATCACCATCAATAACAAGAGGACGAGAAGTTAATGTATGTGGAAACATTGGCACTAATGCAATGGCATTAAGGTTTGGTGTCAAAATCGGGCCACCAGCGGAAAGAGAATAAGCTGTAGAACCTGTCGGAGTAGAAACAATTAATCCATCAGAACGTTGTGAAAATGCAAACTTATCATTGATATACACATGAAAATCGATCATATGTGCAATTTTCGCAGGGTGGATAACCGCCTCATTCACTGCATTACCTGTCGATACAATTTCACCTGCACGCTCAATTTGTGCTTCCAATAAAAAACGTTCTTCCACGAAGAATTCACCGCGTTCTAAACAAGCTTCTAGTTGAGCATAGGCATTTTTCGGGTCAATATCTGTTAAAAATCCCAAATTACCACGGTTGATACCAATCAATGGAATATCATATTTTGCTAATACACGAGCACGCCCAAGCATATTACCATCCCCACCAATCACGATAACCAACTGTGCTTGGCAACCAATTTCATCAAGTGTTGCAAGATTTTCTGCAGGAAGCCCCAATTTTTCTGCAACATCTTTTTCCATTATTACTTGATAGCCACGTTCCGTTAACCAGTGAAACAAATTTTTGTGCATTTGTAGGTTAATGTCATTTCTAGGCTTTCCTACAAGCCCAATGGTTTTAAAGGAACGATATAAATTATTCATAAAATAAACCGCACTTGAATTTAACATTTTCGTCATTATATAGTTTTTTGTTAGACTATAGCTAACGACTATAGCGAATTTTGTATTTACGGAGAAAAAAATGTCAGAACAAGAACAAAAAGTTGAAAACCCAGAAGTAGAAAAGCAAGAAGAAGTCGTTCTGGAAGAAACACAACAAACAGAGCCTTCTCGAGAACTTGATCCTTTAGAAGAAGCTATTGCCCGAGTGCAAGAACTTGAAGAGCAGCTAAAAACTCAAATTGAAGAAGCGGCAAACAAAGAACAGGATATTTTACTTCGCTCTCGTGCTGAAATTGAAAACCTTCGTCGTCGAACTGAACAAGATGTAGAAAAAGCACATAAATTCGCATTGGAAAAATTCTCAAAAGACATTTTGAATACTATCGATAACCTAGAGAGAGCCCTTGCCACTCCAGCAAATAAAGAAGATGAAAGCGTAAAAGCCTTATTTGACGGCGTAGAACTGACCTTAAAAGAATTAGTTTCAACCGTTGGTCGTTTTGGCGTGGAAGCTGTGGGAGTTGTCGGTGAAGCATTTAATCCTGACTTACATCAAGCCATTTCAATGCAACCTGCTGAAGGCTTTGAAACCAATCAAATTAGCGTCGTATTGCAAAAAGGCTACACCTTAAATGGTCGAGTCATTCGCCCAGCGATGGTAATGGTGGCAGCTTAATTTACATTTGGTCTAAAGAGCGGTCGGTTTTTCGGCCGTTTTTTCTTTTTCCTGAATAACAACATAAACTTTTCGGATAATTTCCCTAAAATCTTCGCTCGTTGTAGCCCAATCAACAAGATCCACTCGCCACGGTAAATCTGATTCAGAAAAAGCTTCTTTTAATCTGTCACGAGCTAAAAAATCTAAAGGTTCCTCAGAGATAATCGCAAGGTCAAGATCGGAATATTTTTTTGCCTTTCCCTTTACACGAGAACCGAAAGCCCACACGGTATAATCAGGTACTAATTGTTGTAAAATAGTTTTCACAATCGCCAATTCTTCAGATTTTATATCAAGCTGTGCAAAACTAGTCATATTGATTTCTCTGACGTAATTGTTCCAATAGGAAACGACTTTCTATTAAAAAATCATCAATTTGTGCATAAACAGCCATGGCTTTTTCTTGATCATAAGTATGTGATGTAATATTACGCATATCACGATAAGCAACCCATTTTGACATATCTTCAATCAAACCAAATCTCAATGCTTCTCGCAAAATATCCTTAAATCCATAAGCCCCAATGTCATCGGTATTAATTGCATCTTGTTGAAGTTGGCGTTTCATCATTTTTAAACTTAGCTCATAAACAAATTCAAATTTCTGAATTGCACCTGCAATTAAGGTATCTTGTACAATAGAGGATTGCATATCAAACCAATTTCTGTCTGAAATTTGTACTACGGTTTGCTCTAACGAATAAAATGCAGCGTCTAATACATTTAAATTTAGCTTATCAGTCATCATTTTTACCCTTGTTAAATATTCATTCTATTTTACCATAGACTATTTTTTCTCAAAACCTATAACCCCAAAAGTAAACATTGTGATATTGATCACAAAATCAAAAAATATTTGAGAAAAGTTCTCAACAACTTAATTTGATATTTTTCTAATAAAATCAATCTTTAACAAAATTCTCTTACAATAAAACTCCTAAAAACACTACATATTGTGCGTTGATTATCTTTTTAGATCTATATATAGTGCAGTCCGCATTTCAAAAAAACTATATATTGGAGCTATATCATGAGTAACTTTGGGGTCATCAAGCGCGATGGTTCTCGTGCGGAGTTTGAGATTCAACGTATCATCAATGCCATTAAAAAAGCCGCAAGTGCGGTCAATATTTCCGATGAATTTTATTGCCACCAAATTGGGCAAGAAGTAGGAAATGAAATTTTCACCCATCATCAAGGCGAGATTGATATTAATCAGATTCAAAAAATCGTTGAAGATAAATTGATGGCAAGTCGTTATCCCGAGGTTGCTCGTGCGTATATCGAATATCGTCATGATCGTGATTTAGCGCGAGAAAAACGTAGCCAGCTAACAAAAGAAATTGAAGGCTTGATTGAACAAAGCAACGTAGAATTACTTAACGAAAACGCCAATAAAGACGCGAAAGTGATTCCAACACAACGAGATTTGCTTGCTGGAATTGTGGCAAAACATTATGCCAAGCACCATATTCTTCCACGCGATGTGGTAGAGGCTCACGAAAAAGGTGAAATTCATTATCACGATTTAGATTACGCGCCGTTCTTCCCGATGTTTAACTGTATGTTAGTGGATTTAGAAGGCATGCTTTCTCATGGCTTCAAAATGGGCAATGCGGAAATCGAACCCCCAAAATCTATCGGCACGGCAACAGCAGTGACAGCACAAATTATCGCCCAAGTTGCCAGCCATATTTACGGCGGCACAACCATTAATCGCATTGATGAAGTGCTTTCTCCTTATGTGCAAATCAGTTACGAAAAACACCTCAAACATGCCCAAGAATGGAATGTACCTGATGTTGAAGGTTACGCTAAAGCATTGATTGAAAAAGAATGTTTCGATGCCTTCCAATCTTTAGAATATGAAGTTAATACATTGCATACTTCGAATGGACAAACACCATTTGTGACCTTTGGTTTTGGTTTAGGTACAAGCTGGCAATCCCGTTTAATTCAGCAAGCTATTTTGAAAAATCGTATTCGTGGACTCGGAAAAAATCATAAAACGCCAGTCTTTCCAAAACTTGTTTTCACCATCAAAAAAGGCTTGAACCAAACTCAAGGCGATCCGAATTACGATATCAAACAGCTCGCATTAGAATGTGCATCAAAACGTATGTATCCAGATATTCTCAATTACGATCAAGTTGTCAAAGTCACAGGCTCTTTTAAAGCCCCTATGGGATGTCGTAGCTTTTTAGGTGCATACGAAGAAGACGGCCATGAAATTCACGATGGGCGTAATAATCTTGGCGTGGTGAGTTTGAATTTACCGCGTATCGCGTTGGAGTCTAAAAACGAAGAAGATTTCTACCGCACTTTAGATGAGCGTTTAGCTATTGCGAAAAAAGCATTAATGACGCGCATTGCCCGCCTTGAGAATACCAAAGCTCGCGTTGCTCCCATTCTTTATATGGAAGGCGCATGCGGAGTGCGGTTAAAAGCGGATGAAAATGTGGCACAAATTTTCAAAAATGGACGCGCTTCTATTTCGCTCGGCTATATCGGTATTCACGAAACCATTAATGCGCTATATAACAAAGGGCATATTTTTGATGATGAACAATTACGCGAAAAAGGCATTGCGATTGTTCGCCACCTTAGCGAGGCAGTTAAACGTTGGCAAAAAGAAACAGGCTATGCCTTCAGCCTTTACTCCACGCCAAGCGAAAACTTATGCGACCGATTCTGCCGTCTAGACACCAAAAAATTTGGCGTGATTGAAGGTGTCACGGATAAGGGATACTACACGAACAGTTACCACTTAGATGTAGAAAAGAAAGTGAATCCTTACGATAAACTAGATTTCGAAATGGCATATCCCCCACTCGCTAGCGGCGGTTTTATTTGCTACGGAGAATATCCAAATATTCAACACAACTTAAAAGCATTGGAAGATGTGTGGGATTATAGCTACGATCGCGTGCCTTACTACGGCACAAATACACCGATTGATGAATGTTATGAATGTGGTTTCACCGGCGAATTTGAATGTACCAGTAAAGGTTTTGTTTGCCCTAAATGTGGCAATCACGATAGCACAAAAGTGTCTGTCACTCGCCGCGTATGTGGCTATCTAGGCAGCCCTGATGCCCGCCCATTTAATGCGGGAAAACAGGAAGAAGTGAAGAGAAGAGTTAAACACCTTTGATTAACACGATAGCAAAAGCACGCATTTTTTAATGCGTGCTTTTTATTTCCAACTTTGGCATTCCCCAAAATCTCCGCTAAAATAACCGCACTTTTATCGTCTCTTCAAGGAAAGCAATATGTCAGATATTCTCAATAACCTCATTCATCTTCTTAAACTTGAAAAAATTGATGATTTAATCTTTCGTGGTGAAAGCCAAGATTTAGGTTTTCGTCAAGTATTTGGTGGGCAAGTTGTGGCTCAAGCATTATCAGCAGCAATGCAGGTGGCACCAGAAGATCGCATTTTACATTCTTGTCATGCCTATTTTCTTGCCCCTGGAGACAGCCAATATTCGATTATTTACGATGTGGAAACCTTGCGTGAAGGGCGTAACTTTTCTGCATTACGCGTGAAAGCCATTCAACATAAAAATACTATTTGTCATGTAACCGCTTCTTTCCAAGTGCCAGAAAAAGGTTTTGAACATCAAAATGCAATGTCAAATGTTGGCGCGCCTGAAGACTTTACGGATGAAAATGTAATGCTACAAAAAGTGGCTCAAACCTTGCCAGAACCACTCAATGAAAAATTTGCCGCAGAGCGTCCATTTGAGGTGCGTACTAAATATTTAAACAATCCATTCAACGGAACAAAATTGCCAGCCGAGCAATATTCGTGGTTTAAAACCAATGGTGAAACGCCGCTTGATATAAAAATTCAGCAATGTTTATTGGCTTATTTTTCCGATTTTCACTGTATTTTGACCGCACTTCATCCGCACGAAAAAGGCTTTTTACAAAAAGGAATGAAAGTCGCAACCATTGATCATAGTATTTGGTTCCATCGTCCGTTTGATTTAAATCACTGGCATTTGCACGCAATTGAAAGCAATAATGCCTTTGGAGGCCGTGGTTTGGCGCGTGGGCAGATTTTCTCGCAAGATGGTCAATTAATCGCAACAACACAACAAGAAGGTTTGATCCGTTTTAACGAATAAGAGAGAAAAAATGACCGCACTTATTACACAATTTTGGCAACAGGTTGAAACCGCACTAAAAACAGCGAATCCACAAGAAAAATGTCGTTTAGTTAATGATCTCTACGATAATCTTCTGCCACAAATTAAGTTGATTAAATTAGAAGATTTTCCTGAAGTCGTGCCGCAAGATAATATTGCCGCTTTTCCTGAAAAACCGCTCTTAGTTGCACCGAAAGATGTGCCTAAACGTTCTTTCGCCACAGAAGAAGGCTATGCAGCCACATTGCACGCTATCGCACATATTGAGTTTAATGCGATTAATTTAGGCTTAGATGCGGCTTGGCGATTCGGGCGTAATGCACAAGAAGAACTTGGCGAAGGTTTGGCTTTTGTGAAAGATTGGTTACGTGTCGCTCGTGAAGAAAGCACGCACTTTTCCTTAGTCAATGAACATTTGAAAACATTGGGTTATCAATATGGTGATTTTGAAGCTCATGCTGGATTATGGGAAATGGCGCAAGCCACCGCGCACGATATTTGGGAACGAATGGCGTTAGTTCCTCGTGTATTAGAAGCACGCGGCCTCGATGCAACACCTGTTCTGCAAGAGAAAATCGCACAACGTAAAGATTTTGCCGCAGTGAACATTTTGGATATTATTTTGCGCGATGAAATTGGCCATGTGTATATCGGCAATCATTGGTATCACGCACTTTCTAAAAAACGGGGTTTGGATGCAATGAAGTGCTTTACTGAGTTGCTACACAAATATCGTATTGTAATTTTTAAAGGTGTCATTAATACCGATGCTCGTATTCAAGCGGGTTTCACGCAGCATGAATTAGATTGGATTTATGAAGTGGAACAAACATTAAAATCCTATATTAAGAAATGATGAAAAAATAAAAAGACTAAGTTCTATTACGTTCTGAACTTAGTCTTTTTAATGAAATTAATTTAACATTTGAATTTATTGCTTACGCCAAGTTGTTCCATTCGGCCCATCTTCTAATACGATACCCATAGCGGTAAGCTCATTACGCGCTGCATCTGCGGCAGACCAATCTTTAGCAGCGCGGGCCTCATTGCGTTGTTTAATCAGCGCTTCAATTTTTGCCACTTCATCATCGTCAGAACCTGCTTGTAAGAATTTCTCCGGTTCTTGTTGAAGTAATCCTAAAATCTCACCCAATTCACGCAAACGCGCGGCAAGCCCATTGGCTTTCTCAACATCTTCTGTTTTTAATTTGTTAATTTCACGCGCCATTTCGAATAAAACAGAAAGTGCATTTGGCGTATTAAAATCATCGTCCATTGCTTCACGGAAGGCTTCCACAAAATTTTCACCGCCAAAAGCGACCGCACTTTGATCAGTGCCACGTAAAGCGGTGTACAAACGTTCCAATGCACCTTGTGCTAAATTCAGGTTTTCTTCACTATAATTGAGTTGGCTACGATATTGTGCCGTTAGTAAGAAATAACGTACCGCTTCTGCATTGTAGTGGTTTAATACATCACGAATTGTGAAGAAATTGCCGAGGGATTTCGACATTTTTTCTTTATCTACCATGATCATGCCGGAATGGATCCAATAATTCACATATTGTCCACCATGCGCACAGCAAGATTGCGCGATTTCATTTTCGTGGTGAGGGAACATTAAATCAGAGCCACCACCGTGAATATCAAAATGCTCGCCAAGCTGTTTGCAGTTCATTGCAGAACATTCAATATGCCAGCCAGGACGACCTGCACCCCAAGGGGAAGCCCAACTTGGTTCGTTTTCTTTCGACATTTTCCAAAGCACGAAATCCATTGGATTTTTCTTGATTTCATTGATTTCAATACGTGCACCAGCTTGTAATTGCTCAAGATCTTGACGAGATAATTTGCCGTATTCTTTAAAACTTTCCACATCAAACATCACATCGCCATTATCCGCAACATAAGCATGTCCGCGTTTAATCAATTTTTCCACAATTTCAATAATTTCTGGAATATGATGGGTCGCACGAGGTTCAAAATCAGGGCGTAATACATTAAGTGCATCAAAATCTTTATACATTTCTTGCACCATACGATCCACAAGTTGATCGCAGGTTTCTTTGTTTTCTAACGCACGTTTAATAATTTTGTCATCTACGTCCGTAATATTGCGCACATAAGTTAAATCGTAACCCAAAGAACGTAAATAACGGGCAATCACATCAAAACACACAAAAGTGCGTCCATGACCGATATGGCACAAATCATAAACAGTGACGCCACAAACATACATTCCCACTTTATTTTCGTGGATAGGTTTAAAGATTTCTTTTTCTCTCGTTAAGGTATTGAAAATTTTTAGCATTTTTAAGCTCGTAAAATGAAATAAAAACAAACCGCACTTTTATAGCACTTTTACCTCGATTGTGGAATAATACGACCCTTAATTTTTCAGAAGGAAAACAAAATGGTTACGTTACACACAAACTTTGGCGACATTAAAATTAAATTGGATTTTGATAAAGCTCCAGTTACAGCAGAAAACTTCTTAAATTACTGCAAAGACGGTTTTTATAATAACACAATTTTTCACCGTGTTATTGATGGCTTTATGATTCAAGGTGGTGGTATGGAAAGCGGTATGCGTGAAAAAGCAACCAACGCACCAATCCAAAATGAAGCGAACAATCGTTTAAGTAACAAACGTGGAACCATTGCAATGGCTCGCACTTCAGATCCACATTCAGCGACAGCACAATTTTTCATTAACGTGGCAGACAATGATTTCTTAAATTATCGTTCAAAAGAAATGTTTGGTCGCGAAGTCGTTCAAGAATGGGGCTATGCAGTATTTGGCGAAGTGGTTGAAGGGATGGATGTTGTTGATAAAATCAAAAAAGTGAAAACAGGCAACAAAGGCTTTCATCAAGATGTTCCAACTGAAGATGTAGTGATTACATCGGTTTCAGTAGAATAATTATGAATGGCGGATGAATTCCGCCATTTTTTATCGACCTAAAGGAAAATGCTCATGCCTTTCTTCGACACTCACACGCATCTCGATTATCTCCAACAATTTACGGGGGAGCCTTTGTCACAGCTTATTGATAATGCTAAGCAAGCCGATGTGCAAAAAATACTGATTGTGGCAGTGAAAGAAGCTGATTTTAAAATAATCCAAAATATGACCGCACTTTTTCCTGATAATTTATGCTATGGGCTTGGGTTACATCCTCTTTATATTAAAGAACACGCCGAAAATGATTTGATGCTGTTAGAACAAGCCTTAAAAAATCGTGATGCAAATTGCACGGCAGTGGCAGAAATTGGTTTAGAACGCGCGATTCCTGATTTGCTCACCGATGAACTTTGGGCAAAGCAATGTCATTTTTTTGAAAGCCAACTTTATTTGGCAAAGCAATTCAATTTACCCATCAATATTCACAGTCGAAAAACCCATGATCAAATTTTTACTTTTTTAAAACGTATTCCATTATCTAAACTTGGCGTGGTACACGGTTTTTCAGGAAGCTACGATCAAGCTAAACGCTTTGTTGATTTAGGTTATAAAATCGGGGTTGGCGGCACTATTACTTATGAACGCGCCAATAAAACTCGTCAAGCGATTGCAAAACTACCACTTGATGCCTTAGTGTTGGAAACAGACAGTCCAGATATGCCTGTATTTGGTTTTCAAGGCCAGCCTAATCGACCAGAGCGTATTGTGGAAAGTTTTAAAGCCCTTTGCGCCTTAAGAAATGAACCTGCTAAATTGATTAAAAAAGTCACATGGGAAAATGCTTGCCAGATTTTTTCTTGATCCACGTCACATTACTGAAATTATTTTGAATTAAATACTAGAAAAAAGAAACTGAGCATAATAATATCCGCCTCGTAGAAAGTTTTTCTCAACACACAATAAGGATATATTATGTCGCAAATCTATACTCAGGTGAGAAAGTTAGCGGAACGGTTTATTGAGCCTTACGCCGACGAACTCGATCAAAAAAAAGAATTTCCTGTTCAGGCATTTAAGGAATTAGGTAAAGCTGGTTGGTTTTCACTTTTAATTCCAAAAGAATACGGCGGAATGGGATTAACCCTAAAAGAACACGCTGAAGTCTGTATGGCGTTAGCTGAAAGTTCAGCCTCTGCTGGTCTCTGTTACATGATGAGTAACGTTGCAGTGAATTGTTTAAATCTATTCGGCAGCGATCAACTCAAACAAAAAATCTTTTCTGATATTGTTCAAAATCAAACCTTTGCCGCACTCGCCTATAGTGAATTAGGAACTGGGACTCACTTCTATATTACCGATGCAAACGCACAATTTAATGCTGAACATGCAGTATTCAATGGCTTAAAATCCATGGTGACATCGGGCAATTATGCCTCTTATTATTTAGCGCTTTTGCCTTCTGAAAATGGCGAAACTATTGATAATTGGGTGCTTCCACTTGGTACTCAAGGCTTAACTTTTGAAGCCGATAGCTGGAATGGATTAGGTATGCGTAGCAATGTCTCTTGCTTTATGCGAATGACCGATATGCCATTAGATCGTGACTGGCGCATTGGCGAAGTTGGCGCAGGCGCAGAACAAGTATTTGGTGGCATTGCACCAGCCTTTATTTGTGGCTTGGCTGCTGTCTATAGCGGCGTATGCAAAGCCGTGCTTACTGAGGCAATTAAACATTCAACACACCGTAAATACACATCTGGCACTGCATTAGCTGAAATCGAAACCGTGCAAATTCATTTAGCTAAAATCTATGCAAATACAAACGCTGCTGTATGTGCTACGAGAGATGCTGCTCGTGCAGCCACAGAAGGTGATACAGATGCATTGGATAAATTATTAGCCGCCCGTATTCTTGCGAGCGAAAATGCTATTACCCTTGCACAAATTGGTATGCGTATTGGCGGTGGTAAGGCCTATAACAAAATGGGGCCAATGGAACGCTATTTACGCGATGCATTAGCAAGTCAAGTGATGGCGCCAAGTGTCGATGTGCTAAATATTTGGTTAGGTAAAGCCATTACAGGTCAACAAATTCCATAAAGTGCGGTGAAAAATGAGTGAGAAATTAAAAATTGGGGCGGTCATCTACGCCCCACAAGTGACAGTGATTTGGGGAATTATTGCAGACTTTTTCGAAAAAGAAGGCTTCCCTATTGAACCCGTGTATTTCAAAGACTACAAAGGGCAAGTTGATGCGTTACTCAATACTGAAATTGATGTAGCGTGGAACTCTCCCCTAGCTTGGTTAGACGGTTACTTGCGGAGTGGTGGAAAAACCTTAAATGGTGCCATGCGTGATACCGACCAAGATCGTCAAAGCTATTTAGTTGTTAATGATCCAACGATCCAATCCATTGAAGATTTAAAAAATAAAACTATTGCTTTTGGTGCAATTGATTCCCCACAAGCGCGGTTAATTCCAATCGAGTTTTTACATCAACATGGCCTGGAATTTGGTCAAGATTATGTAGAAAAACGCTTTGATGTGGGTGTTGGTTTACACGGCGATCATGTAGGCGGTGAATTAGATGCAGCAAATGCATTAAAAGATCGCCAAGTCGCGGCAACATGGATGTTAGATTTCAACTTTGAACGTTGGACAAAAGATGGCACACTCGATCCAGCAACAGTTCGAGTACTTGCAAAAACACCATCATTTGACCATTGTATTTTTAGTGGGCGCGTGGGATTAGATGAAACCAAATTCAATGCATTCACCGAAACCTTGTTCAAAATGGATTACAACAATCCAGAACATAAAGAAATGATGGATTTGGAAGGATTAAAACGTTGGGTTGCGGGCAGAACAAAAGGTTTTGCTCAATTACAAGCTGCCAATGAATATTTAAAATTCTTTTAAGATCAATATGTCATGATGGGCGTGTAATAAACGCCCATCATTGTGGATTTTCTATGAAACCTTTCACTACTTCCCTTTTAGGCTCAATGCCTCGTAGCCAAGTACTTTTGATGGCGCGTAAAAAGCACACACTAGGCAAAATAACCACAGCAGAGCTTGAGCAAATCGTTGTTCAAGAAACGAAACAAATTGTCGAACTTCAACAACGAACTGGCATTGATATCATCACTAGCGGTGAATTACTTCGCGACAATTACCTTTCATTTATTGCACAAAAAATTCAAGGCGCGACCTTAATGAGCATGAGTGAAATGCTCGATCACATTAAAGAAAAGCAAATTTTTGAGTCAATGCTAGAAACCTTGGATGTTCCCGCACTTTCCATAAAAAATGCTATTTGCGTGGGAAAAATCAGCTACAAACAATCTTTAGTAGCAGATGAAATGCTACTACTAAAAAATCTAATCAAGCAACCAATTAAAGCAACCTTGCCAGGGCCTTACTTAATGGCTCGCTCCATGTGGCTTTCGCCTGTGTCAGGGCAACATTATTCATCAAAAGAAGAAATGGCAAAAGATGTTGTTGCTATCTTAAAGCAAGAAATTGATCATTTGTGTGAGCTAGGCGTAAACGTAGTTCAATTTGATGAGCCTGTTTTGACAGAAGTTATTTTTAGCCATCATCAAACACGTTCATTTATGTGTGCGGCGTTAAGCGAAAAACAAGATTTTGCTGCGGAACTACAATTTGCAAAAAGTTTAATTACTCAAATCTTTGAGTATGCAAGAAATAAAAATATCAAAACCGCACTACATGTATGTCGTGGCAACTGGAGCAAAGATGAAAGTGTATTATTGCGCGGGCCTTATACATCATTAGTGGATTTATTTGAATCGGCATTACCTGATATTTTAATGCTCGAATTTTCTACGCCAAGAGCGGGAGAATTAAGTTCGTTATTAGAAAGTAAAATCTTAAGACAAAAATGTATTTTAGGCTTAGGCGTCATCAATCCTCGTTCTGATGAAGTGGAAAGCGTAGAGCAGATTGTTCAACGAGCAGAAAAAGCCTTAAATTACCTTCCACCAGAGCAAATTTGGCTAAATCCAGATTGTGGATTTGCCACTTTTTCTAACCGCCCTTTAAATGGTTTTGACATTATTGAAGCCAAACTTAAGGTATTAAATGAGGCAAAATCAATATTGAGAGAACGTTATGTATAACGTACCTGAAAGTGAATGTTTTACCGCTAAATATCGAGCCGTATTACGCGGAGAAGAAATTAAATTATTCACCCCGAATGACAGCATTTCGCTCTATTCACAAGTCAATTTTGATAACCAATCGTTACAAAAAAGTGCGGTAGATTATTTTGCTGTTTCTATTTTAGGTGGCATTTTGAGCAGTGTAAAAGCACATTTTGCTCAACAACGTGCCGATATTGTAGAAATGGAAGGAAAAATTTGGCTCAACCTCGACAATCCTTTAACCTTACTGGGCGTTCGCGGCTATAGTGAGCAACCTGTCATTAATGACGGAAAAATTAAAATTTTTATTTCATCAGATTTAACCGATGACATCTTCACACAACTCACGCAAAACTCATTAAGCTGTTGTTTTATTTACAACACGATAACCAAAGCCTTTCCTTTAAATATAGAATTTGAGCAAGTGCTTTGATTCTCATCAGGTCGTTCATCAAAATTTTAGACAAAAAAATTGCCCCATTAAGGGGCAATCTTATCAATGCTCTAAAGTTACTTATAGCTTTAAGCAACGATTAAATATGTTGGTTAATGAAGTTAGCCAATTGAGTTTTTGGTAATGCACCAACTTGAGTTGCAACAACTTGACCATTTTTAATCAATAATAATGTTGGGATACTACGAACACCAAATTGTGCTGGGGTTGCTTGATTGTCATCCACATTCATTTTCACGATTTTAACTTTACCTGCAAATTCAGGAGCAAGTTCATCTAACACTGGTGCAATCATTTTGCAAGGGCCACACCATGGTGCCCAAAAGTCTAATAAAACGGGGATATCTGAATTAACTACAACACCTTCAAAATCTGCGTCATTAATGTGTAATACTTCGCTCATTTTGTTTTCCTTATTTTGTGAATGGAATCCCTATATAAGGGCTTTTTTTAAACTTACAAGTGCGGTGCAGAATAACACCGTTTTAAAAAATGTAAACTAATCGTTTTAATTGCCAAAAGCTAAGACGGCAAAACAATATTTTCACACACTTTGCCCGATTTCAATTTATAAACATTTGATAAAGTCACATCCGCAATATTGGTTAGTGCCTCTTCGGTTAAAAATGCTTGATGGCCTGTCAGCAATACATTATGGCAAGAAGATAAACGGCGGAAAATATCATCTTGAATCACTTCGTTAGACTTATCTTCAAAGAACAAATCTCGCTCATTCTCATACACATCCATACCTAACGCCCCGATTTTGCGCTGTTTTAACGCATCAATTGCAGCTTGGGTATCAATCAAAGAGCCGCGACTCGTATTAACGATCATCACGCCATCTTTCATTTTTGCAAAAGCTTCGCGATTTAATAAATGATAGTTTTCTGGCGTTGCTGGGCAATGGAGCGTAATCACATGAGATTTAGCATAAAGCTCATCTAATTCAACGTATTGTCCACCAAGATCTTCCACCACTGGATTTTTGAAAGGATCGTATGCCAAAATATTCATGCCAAAACCTTTCAAAATTCGCATCACCGCAATCCCAATTTTACCCGTTCCGATTACGCCAACCGTGCGTCCGTGCATATTGAAACCAATTAATCCCTCAAGAGAGAAATTCGCTTCTCGGGTACGCTGATAAGCACGATGAATTCGACGGTTCAGCGTCATCATCAAACCAATGGTATGTTCTGCCACTGCTTCAGGCGAATAAGCGGGAACGCGTACAACTTGAATGCCCAATTCTTGAGCGGCTTTTAAATCAACATTATTGAAACCCGCACAGCGCAAAGCCACGATTTTCACACCAAGTGCGGCTAATTTTTCTAATACTTTTCGGCTACCATTATCATTCACGAAAATGCATACTACTTCGCAATGCTCTGCCAAACGTGCGGTGCTCTCGTTCAGCATAAAATCAAAAAATTCTAAATCGAAATTATATTTCGCGTTAATGAGTTCAATATATTTTCGGTCATAGCTTTTAGTGCTATAGATTGCAATTTTCATGGTTTGCTCCAATTATTTTAAGTTTGCAAAAGCCTGTAATAAGTCCGCTTTAATATCTTCTACATCTTCAATACCGACTGAAAAACGCAACAAGGTGTTAGTAATCCCACGAGCTACACGCTCGGATTCTGGAATATCCATATGAGTTTGAGTGGCAGGATAAGTAATAAAACTTTCTGTGCCGCCTAGACTTTCTGCAAAAGTAATCAATTTGATGGATTTTAAGAACGTATTAACCCAAGCTTCATCTTGCAAACGGAAAGACAACATCCCACCTTTATTTGGATAAAGCACCGATTCCACTTGTGGTTGATCTTTTAAAAATTCCGCAATAGCTTGTGCATTTTCTTGATGGCGTTTCATACGCAAAGAAAGGGTCTTCATACCGCGAATAGTCAGCCAAGAATCAAAAGGTGAAAGTACTGCACCCGCACCATTTTGAATATAAGCAATGCGATCACAAAGTTCTTGCCCTTTTGCAACAATCAGCCCTACAAGTGCATCATTATGACCAGCAATATATTTAGTTCCGCTGTGAATTACCACATCCGCACCTAAATCTAACGGACGAGAAAGCACAGGCGTTAAAAACGTATTATCCACGATCAACATCAAATTATATTTTTTCGCAAGTTTTGCAATTTCAACTACATCACATTCTTCCATTAAGGGATTTGATGGGGTTTCAATAAAAATCGCTTTCGTATTTGGGTTAATTGCCGCCTCAATTTCAGAAACAGATGCTGTATTAACATAAACAGGTTTTACACTATTGTTATTTTTATAAGAAAAATCTAATAATCGATAAGTACCACCATACACATCGCTAGAAACGATCCATTCATCTGGGGCAGTGAAAAGCGTCATCAAAACTTGAATGGCAGCCATACCAGAAGAAAAGGCAAAACCACGATCTCCATTCTCTAATTTAGCCATCGTTTCTTCTAATACTGTACGAGTTGGGTTTTTGGTACGTGTGTAATCAAATCCCGTACTTTCACCGATACCATAATGACCATAAGCCGTAGAAAGAAAAATTGGTGTAGAAACTGCGCCAGTACGCTCATCACTGCGATTACCTGCTTGAGCTAATAAAGTATCGATAGCATATTGTTGTGTCATAACATCCTCTAAAATAATGAAAAAATCAATCGCACTTTACGTGCTAAAAAACGTTTAGCATTTTGGCACAAAGGAAAAAGTGATAAAAGTAGAAATTAGAAAATTACATAAAATTCCATTTTTCCATCATTTTCTGTGATTTATTTGAACAAAATGAACTTTTTTTAAACGGTTAGATAATTTTTTTAAATCTGTAATTGACACTTATCTGAATTTCCGTAAAATGCGCACCACTAACAGCGAATGCGGGAATAGCTCAGTTGGTAGAGCACGACCTTGCCAAGGTCGGGGTCGCGAGTTCGAGCCTCGTTTCCCGCTCCAATTCGTGGCGTGTTAGCAAAGCGGTTATGCACTGGATTGCAAATCCATGTAGCTCGGTTCGACTCCGGGACACGCCTCCATAATACGCAAATGTTAGTTGTCTATATGCCCGAGTGGTGGAATCGGTAGACACAAGGGATTTAAAATCCCTCGCCTTTCGAGGCGTGCCAGTTCAAGTCTGGCTTCGGGCACCATTTAAACACCAATTCAAAGATTTTAAAATTTACTTTAAAATCATCTAATTGGGTCGTTAGCTCAGTCGGTAGAGCAGCGGACTTTTAATCCGTTGGTCGAAGGTTCGAATCCTTCACGACCCACCACTTAAAAATAAAGCAAGCACCGAGAGGTGTTTTTTTATTATCTAAATTTCTGAAACTCATATAAAAAATCCCCGGTTCAAAGAATCAGGGACTTTTACAATCAAACGTCTTTAATTAATTAACGATCATTCCAACGTTTAATAGACTCACGAATCACTTCTTTCGCTTCTTCTACATCGCCCCAATGAGTTACTTTCGTTGAGCCTGGTTTCTTAAGCGCTTTATAGTTATTGAAATGGAATTCAATTTGTTTAATTAAGTTTGCCGGTAAATCTGCTAATGAATTGTACGCATTGCCTGTATCACGATCATCTGCAGGAACACAAACGATTTTGTCATCAACTTCGCCATCATCAACAAATTTCATGACACCAATTACTTTAGCTTCAAGGAATACACCTGTTGCTAATGGTTGGCGAGTGATTAATAACACATCTAACTCATCGCCATCTTCATCTAAAGTTTGTGGAATGAAACCATAGTTAGTTGGTTTTGCAAAAATTGCTGGCTCAACACGATCTAACTGGAATGCCGCAACTTTACGGTTCCATTCGATTTTATGGCAGCTACCTTCTGGAATTTCATTTACTACATTGATAATGCCAGCATCTACATCGCCTGGCGTTAAAATTTGATTAAAATCAGCCATTTTGTTTCCTTCATTTTATCAAGTTAAAAAACGCGACAAGTATAGCAGTTTTTCTGCTGACTCGCAGTCTCATTTGTAGAGAAAATCAGCAAATAGATTATTTCATAACTATTCATAATTTTGACCGCACTTTATCCTAAACAAAACTCGCGCAAACGTTTACTTATCATTTTTATGATGTAAAATAGCGCACCTTATTTACTTCAATTTTTCACTCAACTTTAAGGAACACTATGCCAACTTTAGAAAAAACATTTGAGCTCAAACAACGTGGTTCAACTGTTCGTCAAGAAATTATCGCGGGTTTAACCACTTTCTTAGCAATGGTTTATTCTGTAATCGTGGTACCCAATATGCTAGGTGCTGCAGGTTTTCCTACGGAATCTGTTTTTATTGCCACCTGTTTAGTTGCAGGATTAGGCTCTATCTTAATCGGCTTATGGGCAAATGCACCAATGGCAATTGGTTGTGCCATTTCTCTTACTGCTTTTACAGCATTTAGCTTAGTGATTGGTCAAAAGGTCGCCATTCCCGTTGCGCTAGGCGCAGTATTCTTAATGGGGGTTGTGTTTACCTTAATTTCTGCCACTGGTATCCGTGCATGGATCTTGCGTAATTTACCATCCAGTATCGCTCACGGAGCGGGCATTGGTATCGGACTCTTTTTACTTTTAATTGCCGCAAATGGCGTTGGTTTAGTCGTCAGCAACCAAGCTGGCTTACCAGTAAAATTAGGCGATTTCACCTCATTCCCAGTCATGATGTCCTTAATTGGTTTGGCGCTCATTATCGGCCTTGAAAAAATGAAAATTAAAGGCGGTATTTTATGGGTAATTATCGCTATTACTATCGTAGGTTTAATTTTTGATCCAAATGTAAAATTTGGCGGAGAGATTTTCAAAATGCCAACCTTTGGTGAAAATTCTCTTTTCTTACAATTAGACTTTATGGGCGCACTACAACCCGCAATCTTACCTGTCGTATTTGCTTTGGTGATGACCGCCGTATTTGATGCAACGGGTACAATTCGCGCAGTTGCAGGTCAAGCAGACTTACTTGATAAGGATGGCCAAATTATCAATGGCGGTAAAGCTTTAACTTCAGACTCAATCAGTAGCTTATTCTCTGGCTTATTCGGTACAGCTCCAGCTGCCGTTTATATTGAGTCAGCAGCAGGGACAGCAGCAGGCGGTAAAACAGGCATTACTGCTATCGTTGTTGGTGTGTTATTCCTATTAATGCTTTTCTTCCAACCATTAGCTTTCTTAGTGCCAGGATACGCAACTGCCCCAGCATTAATGTATGTTGGTTTATTAATGTTAAGCAATGTAAGCAAATTAGATTTCGATGATTTCGTTGGCGCGATGAGCGGATTAATCTGCGCAGTATTTATCGTACTTACCGCTAACATCGTAACAGGTATTATGTTAGGTTTTGCGGCATTAGTGATTGGAAGAATCGTGAGCGGCGATATTAAACGCTTAAATGTAGGTACTGTGATTATTGCAATCGTACTCGTTGCATTCTATGCAGGCGGCTGGGCAATTTAATAACAGAAATAAAAAAGGGGAAAATCCATCCCCTTAATTGTAATCACAAAAGTGCGGTGAAATTTCACCGCACTTTTTTTATACGCTGTACTACTCTTTCTTCAATAAGAAAATACCGTGATCAGATAAATTGACATAAGCTTGTTTTAAATCGGCATTAAAATCTTCTGGTTTACAATTCACCAATAAATCTTTTCCTGCCCAATTTGCGACCACTTCCCAATGATTGCCCATATAAACCGCACTTTTAATCTCGCAACGTTGTGCATCACTGCCCTCTGCAGCAAGATAAATTGCTTCTGGGCGAATACCCACTAAACATTCACCATCGGGTAAATTAAACTGTGCAGCGTCTTTTAAAGGTACATGATAGCCATTAATATCCACCATGCCATTTTCTAATTTTCCATCGAAAATACTGGATTCGCCCATAAAGTTTGCCAAGAACAAAGAATTTGGTCGTAAATAAAGCTCTTTCGCTGGCGCTTTTTGCATAATTTTACCTTTATGCATAACGATAACTTCATCAGATACAGCGAATGCCTCTGTTTGGTCGTGAGTCACATAAAGCGAAGTAATGCCTAAACGTTGTTGCAATTCACGGATTTTTTCACGCATTGAACGACGTAAGTTTGCATCCAAATTACTTAATGGTTCATCAAACAATAGAACTTTTGGCTTTAATACTAAAGCACGAGCCAATGCGACACGTTGTTGTTGCCCACCAGAAATTTGATCCACAAAACGCTCTTCAAAGCCCGCTAAATCCACTAATTCTAAAGCCTCTTTTACACGTTGAGCACGTTCTTCTTTGCCAATGCCTTGCATTTTTAAGCCGTAGCCCACGTTATCGCCAATGCTCATATGCGGGAAAAGCGCGTAAGATTGGAAGACAATACAAATATCTCGATTCTGAATAGAGGATTTTGTTACATCTTCGCCATCAATAAAAATTTGACCTGATGTTGGATTTTCTAATCCTGCCACTAAACGCAATACGGTGGTTTTGCCGCAACCTGACGGCCCTAACAATGTTACCATCGTGCCACGTTTGATCGTTAAATCTAAATTATCAATGACGACCGCTTTACCAAATGCTTTGGTGATATTTTTTAATACTAAGAAATCATTATTACTCATAATATTTACCTACAACTTAACGAGTTAATTCATTTTTTTCGCTTTAGAACGAGAGATACGTGTATCACCTACAATCCAGTCGAAGAATAAAATAATTGCCATCATGACAACAATTAGGATTGAACCGTATGCAATAGCAACACCGTATTCACCATCTTCAACACGATTTAGGATATAAGCTGTTGCAACTCGAGTATCTGCAGTCACTAAGAATATAATTGCACTTACCGTCGTCATTGCACGAACGAAACTAGTCACTAAAGCAGAAAGCAACGCAGGTTTTAATAATGGTAATACGATAAAGCACAATGTTTTCCACGAACTCCCTTTTAAAGAAAGCGATGCTTCATCAAGAGATTTATCAAGCTGTCCTAACCCAGCAATCGCTGCTCGCATACCAATTGGTAAGTCACGCATAACCATTGAAATAATCACGATAATGCCAGTACCCGTAATATAAAGCGGTGCATTGTTGAAGGCTAAAATGTAAGATACCCCCGCCACGGTACCCGGCACGGCAAAACAAAGCATAGTTAAGAACTCAAGGGATTTTTTACCTTGGAAATCTTTACGCACCACAATGTACGCAATCAATAATCCAAAGAATGCGGTTAATGGTGCGGCAATACCTGCATAGATTAAGGTATTGATTAGTGACGGCCACGCTCCATCGCTCAGTCCTTGTCCGAATAACATGGCATAGTTTTTCAAGGTTAAAGTGTAATCTACGCCCCAGTTTACAGTGAAGCTTCCGTAGAAAATACTTCCGTAAAGCGCCATGTTAAAGATTACCCAGAATCCAAGCATGCCGATGATGGTATATTTCAAACCAGTTGGAAGATCTTGCACATCACCACGATAAGATTTACCTGAAACGGTGACATAAGAGCGGTTACCAATCCAAATGTATTGAATGATAAAAATCGCCAACGAGAAAATTAACAACATAGAACCTAAAGTACTAGCTGAAGCATAATCAAGTTGTGAACCCGCAATATAGAAATAAATTTGTGTCGCAATTACATCAAAACTTCCACCCAGCACTAACGGATTACTAAAGTCCGCCAATGATTGAATAAACACAATTAAGAAAGAATTTGCTAATGCTGGACGCAGTAACGGAAAAATAATCTGATAGAACGTTTGATAACGATTAGCGCGCAACGTATAAGAGGCTTCTTCAATAGACGGGTGTACCGATTTCAATGCTCCATCTAGAATCATAAAAGAAATCGGAGCAAATGCGAGAATTTGAGCAATCGCAATCCCATTAAAACCATACAGCCAGTTATGATTGGTGAAACCAAAATTCGTACTTAAAAATTCGGTTACATAACCAGAACGGCCAAGCATTAAAGTTACCCCTAATCCCACAACAAATGGTGGTGTAACAATTGGCAAAATAGAGAAAATTTTTCCGATAAATGCCGTTCTACGAGCGATACGCGTAGTATAAAGCGCAAAGGCTAAACCAAATACAGTAGAAACGATGCCCACAAAGCCCGATAAGAAAAGAGAATTCGTAATCACGCGAACAATATAGCTCTGCGTTAAAATACGCATCACTTGTTGTGGTGCAAAGGTATCGCCGTCATAAAACATTGAAACAAAAATCGCCAATGTTGGATAAACGATAAAAAAGAAAATCAACAAAATAATGCAAAGTAAAGAAGCGATAATAAACTTATCCCCTTGCATTACTTTAAGTTTGGCCAATGAAAGTGTCGCCAATGCGGTATATCCCACAAGTAACACAATCACAGAATAGCCCATACTGATTTTGTACACCGTCGCACTGATAAACATAAACAGTACAGAAAGTGCGGTCAAAAATAGCTCTGTTTTTGCTTGGGTTTGCTGTGGCAATCTAAATAACGGCAAAGCACCATACACAATAACAGGCAGGAACCAAGCCCAAGTTAAATTGAAAGAAGCCCAGCCCATTGCCTCTAAATATTCATCTGAAGTACTTTCAAACAAACCGTAATCAAGTGCATTGGAAGGCAGAAGTGCAAACGCCAACAAGGATAAAATAATCCAAAAATAAGCAGAATGCATTATGGAAAGTTTTTTTGCGTTCATACAACCTCGCATAAGGTAAAAAAACGAAGCGATATGCGACATATCACTTCGTTAGTGACATCATTATTTGGCTAATTTTACTTCATCAACCCATTTTGTGATTAAGCGTTTACGTAAATCAGTCGCACCGTATTTATCAAAATCATAGTTAATTAAATTAATAGATTTAAAATCTAACGCATAAGGCGATTGTTGCGCAGTGGTGTTCGTTAAAATGGAATACGCCTCACCTTTTTGCCAAGTTAATTCTTGTGCCTCTTTGGATAACGCCCAATCAACAAAAAGTTTCGCATTATCTAAATTACGAGCACCTTTAATGACACTCACACCGCCAATTTCATAGCCAGTACCTTCACAAGGTACAACTAATTCGACTGGCGCGCCTTTCGCTTTTTCTAAAGAATATTCATGTAAGAAACCAATGCCAATTGCCGTTTCTCCACGCGCTGTATTACGTGTTGCCGTATTACCAGATTTGGTATATTGCGATACGTTTTTATTCAACTCTTTTAAGAATTTAAACGCCTCGTCTTCTCCCCAAAGTTGCATATAAGTGGCTAGCTGAGTGTAACCCGTACCAGAACTTTGTGGATCTGCGGCTTGAATTTCATTTTTGTAAATTGGGTTAGCTAAATCCTTCCAGCATTTTGGAATAGGTAAATTCAATTTTTTCAACCGTTCTGGATTTACCCCAAAACCTAACACGCCTAAATAAATTGCTGAAGAATAATTCCCTTTCATTTTGGCTGGATCACGGAATTTTTCTACTATCTGAGGAAGATTGGATGATTTATAAGGCTCCAGTAAGCCCATTTCCCCTGCTTGAGAATGAGGATCCATCGTCCCACCATACCAAACATCACCTTGCGGATTATCTTTTTCAGCATCAATTTTCGCTAAAATGGTTCCCGTGCCACCACGAATAAAACTTGTTTTAACATCAAATTTTTTCTCAAATGCCATCGCTTCTTGCTCGCACATCGTATTTTGTGCACTGCAATAAATGACTAGACGTCCTTTTGCAAAAGATGGATTACTTAACACTAATCCACTTAACATCACACCCGACAGGGTTACTGCGATTTTTGATAGTTTCATCTGATTATAACTCCCTTATAAATGAAGGTTTTGCAATCTCTTAGAGGGAAAACGAAATCACATTAAAAATACGAAAAAGTGCGGTCAAAAACTTCAGTATTTTTTGCCGCACTTATTCAGCGCTATTTCGCTAATTTAACTTCTTGTACCCATTTTTCAATTAAGGCTTTACGTTGTTCTGTTGCACCGTATTTTTCAAAGTCATAATTGATTAATTTGAGTTTATTTGGATCAAATGCAGTTGGTGATTGTTCTGCGGTCGTGTTAGTTAAGATTTGTAAAGAATCCCCTTGTTTCCAAGCTAATTCTTGGCCTTCTTTTGATAAAGCCCAATCGACGAATAATTTTGCATTATCAATATTACGCGCACCTTTTAAGATACTCACGCCACCTAACTCATAACCTGTTCCTTCACAAGGCACGACTAATTCTAACGGTGCGCCATTGCGTTTTTCTAATGCATAATCATGTAAGAAACCTACCCCAATTGTCGCTTCGCCACGCGCAGAGTTACGTGATGGCGTGATACCCGATTTGGTATATTGAGAAACATTAGGATGTAAGGCTTTTAAGTATTCAAACGCCTCTTTTTCACCCCATAATTGGACGAAAGTTGCCAATGCTGTGTAGGCTGTACCCGCACTTTGAGGGTCTGCAATTTGAACTTCGCCTTTTAAACGTGGATCTGTTAGGTCTTTCCAGCATTTCGGCACTTCTTTAATGCCTAATTTTGCCAAACGTTCAGTATTCACACCAAAACCTAAGATCCCCATATAAATTGAGGAAACATAATGACCTTTCGTTTTCGCTGGATCACGGAAACGTTCCACAATTTCATCAATGTGTTTAGATTTATAAGGCTCAATTAACCCTAATTCTGCAGCTTGAGCTTGAGGGTCAAAAGTACCGCCGAACCAAACATCCGCTTGAGGGTTATTTTTTTCAGCTTCAACTTTAGCAAAAGTACTGCCTGAACCATTACGAATAAAGGATGTTTTCACATCATATTTTTCGCCAAATGCTTTTGTGGTGGTTTCGCACAAAATATTGGTTGCACTACAGTACACAACTAAACGACCTTTAGCGTTAGCAGAACCAGAAATAGCCAAGCCTGCAGCTAAAAGTGCGGCAGAAACAGAAAGAGAAATTTTGTTGAACTTCATAATAAATACTCCTTATTGGATAGAATGGTACGAATCCTACGTGAAAAAGGCGAATAATACCGTGATGAAGCTCACACTTTTTAAAATTCAAGTAAAAAAATAAACGTGAAATTCACCGCACTTTTACTTATAATTGCCGAAATTTCCCTTACATCAAAATACGATTATGTCAGATTCTTGTATCATCATCGCCATCACTGGCGCGTCCGCATCAGGCAAAAGTTCTATCGCGTCTACCGTTCACAAAGAACTCTGTAATGAATTAGGCTGCCAAGAAATTGGGATTATTGCCGAAGACAGTTACTACAAAGATCAAAGCCATTTAGAAATGAGCGAACGCATAAAAACAAATTACGACCATCCAAGCTCAATGGATCGCGATTTGCTCATTCAACATTTAAAAGATTTAAAGTCAGGAAAAACGGTTGATGTACCTGTTTATAGCTATGTTGAGCATACTCGTACGGGTGAAACCACAACATTTACACCAAAACGTATTGTGATTTTAGAAGGGATTTTACTGCTTACTGATGAACGTGTTCGTCAACTTGCGGATATTTCCGTATTCGTGGACACGCCATTAGACATTTGTTTTATTCGTCGTTTACAACGCGATATGGAAGAACGTGGTCGTTCCCTACAATCAGTTATTGATCAATATCGTGCAACCGTGCGTCCAATGTTCTTACAATTTATTGAGCCATCTAAACAATATGCGGATATTGTTATTCCTCGTGGTGGTAAAAACCGCATTGCAATCAATATGTTAAAAGCTCAAATCCTTCATTTATTGAATCAAAAATAGGAAATCTTATGCGTCTTTGCGATACTGATATTGAACGCTATCTCGATGATGGCATTATTTCTTTAACTCCTCGTCCAAATAATGACAAAATCAACGGTGCGACGATTGATGTTCGCTTAGGTAATTCTTTCCGCGTATTTCGTGAGCATTCGGCGCCTTTCATTGATTTAAGCGGACCGAAAGAAGAAGTCTCCGCCCAGCTTGAATCGGTAATGAGCGATGAAATTATTGTGCCTGAAGGCGAAGCATTTTTCTTGCATCCTGGTACTTTAGCGTTAGCAACCACACTTGAATCCGTGAAATTGCCCGCCAATATTATCGGTTGGTTAGATGGCCGCTCTTCTTTAGCGCGTTTAGGCTTAATGGTGCACGTCACAGCACACCGAATTGATCCAGGTTGGGAAGGAAAAATCGTGTTGGAATTTTATAATTCAGGGAAATTACCATTAGCATTACGCCCCAATATGGTGATTGGTGCATTAAGCTTTGAAATATTAAGTGGCGAAGCGAAGCGACCATACAGTAGCCGCAAAGATGCAAAATATAAAAATCAACAAAGTGCGGTTGCGAGTCGTATTGACGAAGACAAGGAATAATCGATGAAAAAGTTCGCGCTTGGCGTAGGGATCGTCGCTTTGGCGATCTTTTCTTTTTTGTATATCCAACTTTATCGAGTACAAAGTGCCATCGGTGAACAACTAGCACAACAAAATATTGCGGTTCAATCAGTCAATTTATCTCTATTTCCACCCGCACTTTCTCTTAAAAATATAAAAACTACGCAATTTTCAGCTCAAAAATTTGAAGCCAAACTTAGTTTTTTGCCTCTTTTGTATGGCAACACAGCACTTCATTCACTGAATATTCAACAGCTCAAATTAACTCAAAACACACAAAATCCTGCCAATGTATCGATAGAGGTTTCGCCTTTTTCTTTAAAACAGCTTTTATCAAAAAAAGTAATATTGAATGGCGAAAACCATATTCACATTGAATTTAATAAGCCTATTTATGGAAAAACAAAAACTTTCCATTTTTCTTTCCACAAAGCAAATTTAGACTTCTCAACATCAGAATCAGCCCTACTTCAATTTGTAGATGCAAACCTAAATAATCAGCCTATAGGTTATATTGAAACTCACACAGCCCACCAACAAATAGTGACTTATATAAAACCACAATGCGATAACGATTGTTTAGCAGTATTGAAATATCAACAAATAGATAATCAAAGTGCGGTAAATTTTTCAGGCAAATATTTCCCTGTTAAACGCTTATTAACACTATTAAACATGCCCGAAATATTAAGTGGACACGCAGATTTTAATATTGATTTCACATTTTTACATTCACAACTTATTCAAGGAAAGTTAAATATCCTCGCTCAAAATGGCGAAATTCTTGGCGTAAATTTATTGGATATGGTCAGCCAATATCTCCCAATCAATTACAACGGTGATCTGTTACAAAACAAAGAATTAAACACTCGCTTTGAACAATTTTACTTACAATTATTTCTCCAACAGAATCAATTTATTGCTGAAAAAATCGAATTAAAAACACCCGCACTTTTGGGGCAAGGGAAAGGCATCATTGATTTAAACCGAATGGAATGCAATGTGGATATTAATTTAAATTCTACCAATCAACGCTATCAAAATTTGACACTACCAATCAATTTTTTTGGTAACTGCAGTTCACCACAATATAAAATTAATTTTACGAAGAAATTCCGCCATCAATTAATTGATGCGATTAAAGAAAAGTTACGTTAATGTCGTTATATTTAAAAGCTGAAAAAATCCAATCATGGCGCGTGCTTATTATGGCTTGCGCAGGATTTATTTTTAATACTACAGAATTCGTGCCAGTCGCAATGTTAAGTGACATCGCTCAAAGTTTTGATATGCAAACCGCCGATACCGGTTTAATGATGACAGTTTATGCTTGGACGGTGCTAATTATGTCTTTACCAGCCATGCTTGCCACAGGCAATATGGAACGTAAAAGTCTGCTTATTAAGCTTTTCATTATATTTATTGTTGGGCATATTTTATCGGTCATTGCATGGAATTTCTGGATATTACTTCTCGCTCGAATGTGTATTGCATTAGCACATTCGGTGTTTTGGTCAATTACTGCCTCACTTGTGATGCGCATCGCACCTAAACACAAGAAAACTCAAGCATTAGGAATGCTCGCTATTGGCACCGCACTTGCCACCATCTTAGGCTTACCGATTGGACGAATTGTCGGACAGCTCGTCGGTTGGCGTGTCACTTTTGGCATTATTGCGGTACTGGCATTATCCATCATGTTTTTAATTATTCGATTATTACCAAATTTACCCAGTAAAAATGCTGGTTCGATTGCAAGTTTACCCTTGCTTGCTAAACGTCCATTATTACTTTGGCTTTATGTAACAACGGCAATCGTCATTTCAGCACACTTTACCGCTTATACTTATATCGAACCATTCATGATTGATGTGGGGCACTTGGATCCAAATTTTGCCACGGCGGTATTATTAGTTTTTGGTTTCTCAGGTATTGCCGCAAGTCTATTATTTAACAGATTCTACCGACTTGCTCCCACAAAATTTATTGTTGTTTCAATGAGTTTATTGATATTCTCCCTTTTACTACTCCTCTTTTCGACCGAAACAATGATAGCAATGTTCAGCCTTGTGTTTATTTGGGGGATTGGCATTTCTTGTATCGGACTATCGCTACAAATGCGCGTACTAAAACTTGCGCCAGATGCAACCGATGTTGCCACGGCTATTTACTCGGGCATTTTCAATGCAGGAATTGGCGCAGGCGCATTATTTGGCAATCTTGCGACAACCTATTTAGGATTAAACGAAATTGGTTATACGGGCGCAGCATTAGGTTTAATCGGTTTCATCATTTTTATTACAACGCACTTAAAATATCGCCATACCTTTCTTCTGCAAAACAAATAAAAAAATAACCGCACTTTAGTTCTCCAAAAGAGTTCTAAAAGTGCGGTTAAATCTTGCTAAGTTTTATTTATCTCACATTTAACGTTTCGCTTTCTTAATAAACTTCATCAAACGTTTACGTTTACGCAATTGGTTCGGAGTGAGTTTATTTTTGCGTCCTGCAAATGGGTTTGAGCCTTCTTGGAAAAGCAGACGAATCGGTGAACCAATAATTTTCAAACTCTTACGATAATAATTAGATAAATAACGTTTATAAGAATCCGGTAATTTATCCATTTGGTTACCATGAACCACTATAATCGGCGGATTATAACCACCTGGATGAGCATATTTTAATTTAATTCGACGACCGCCAATCATTGGTGGTTGGTGCTCATCGGTTGCCATTTGCAAAATACGAGTTAAAAGCGAGGTGGTCATTTTTTGAGTCGCACAAGCATACGCTTCTTTAATCGAATCAAAAAGATTACCCACACCACTGCCGTGCAACGCAGAAATAAAATGCACGCGAGCAAAATCAATAAAATCTAAACGACGATCAAGCTCAGATTTAACCCGGTCTTTCACATCTTGATCTAAACTATCCCATTTATTCACAACGATCACTAAAGAACGACCTGCATTTAAAATAAAGCCGAGCAAAGATAAATCCTGATCAGAAATGTTCTCTCTTGCATCAATAGTCAGCAATACAACATTAGCATCTTGAATCGCTTGCAAGGTTTTAATCACAGAGAATTTTTCCACTGCCAAATGCACCTTACCACGCTTACGCACACCAGCCGTATCAATTAACGTATATTGCTGCCCATCACGCTCCATTGGGATATAAATACTATCGCGTGTCGTGCCTGGCATATCGTAAACCACCACACGGTCTTCCCCTAAAATACGATTGGTTAAAGTGGATTTACCCACATTTGGACGACCAACAATGGCAATCTTAATATTTTTATCTTGCTCTTCTTCCGATTCCTCTAACGCCTCATCAAGTAAGGCTGTATCTTCTTCTGAATCAAAATCGAATTCTTGTTCCCATTCGTCTTGTTCTTCCTCAGAAGTGCGGTCATTTTCATCAGAGTTTTCCATTTGTTCCGCAAAAGGCGCAAGTACTTGTTCCATTAACTGAGTGACACCACGGCCTTGTGAAGCAGCGATTTGCTCAATTTCCCCTAAGCCTAATTGATAAAATT
Organism: Haemophilus haemolyticus; assembly: GCF_003352385.1. Lineage (NCBI taxonomy): Bacteria > Pseudomonadati > Pseudomonadota > Gammaproteobacteria > Pasteurellales > Pasteurellaceae > Haemophilus > Haemophilus haemolyticus. The sequence goes on from NZ_CP031243.1 coordinate 1,719,660, forward strand.
CAGCACAATGAGAATCCGCATCGATGCCATCGGTTTTATTTGCCACCACCACAGTAATTTTGTTTTGACGTTGACGTAAGTAATTCGCAATACCAATATCAGCTGCCGTTAAACCCGCCCTAGCATCCACAAGGAAAAGAACAATATCGGCTTCATCAATAGCAAGCAAAGATTGCTCCGCCATTTTTTCTTCTACGCCTTCTTCGGTTCCATCAATACCGCCAGTATCAATAACAATGAACTCATAGCCAGCAATATAAGCATGGCCGTATTTTCTATCACGAGTTAAACCAGGAAAATCAGCGACTAACGCATCTCTTGTACGAGTAAGGCGATTAAATAATGTGGATTTTCCCACATTCGGGCGACCAACAAGGGCCACAACTGGAGTTGCCATAAAAAATCTCTTATTTTGTCAAAAATGGCGGCTATTATATCGGAAGTTAAAGGATTGGTAAAAAATGATTTCAACAAGGAAAAGAAAAAGCCACAGGATACAATCCTATGGCTTTCTAAACACTGTTTATTTATCTATAACTTAACGTTATAATAATCTCGCTTTCAAGGAGTCAGCTTGAAAGCGAGTGTTGCGCTTTTTCGCAACGTTTGAAGAGGATAAGAAAATGATTAAACTCATTATCCTTGTTGTCGTTTTATTATTAGTGAGCCACCCCGCTTACTAATAAGACAACATACTAGGGAGTAGCAGCTCCCTAGTTCTTCAAATCTTAAAAGTTTACTTTATTTTTGTCAAGGATGAAGCAAATTTCAGATACAAAAAAAGCACCGTTAGGTGCTATCTTTATTTATCTTAATTGGCGGAATGGACGGGACTCGAACCCGCGACCCCCTGCGTGACAGGCAGGTATTCTAACCAGCTGAACTACCACTCCGAGATAAGACATTAATTTTAAATTGGCGGAATGGACGGGACTCGAACCCGCGACCCCCTGCGTGACAGGCAGGTATTCTAACCAGCTGAACTACCACTCCGCTAAGTGGTGCGTATCATAATGACGAACATAAATCTCGTCAATCTTTTTTTATTAAATTTTACTTACCTGCTTAAATTCCAAACGATTAATGCACATTATCATTGCCAAAGCGTTTATCCCAAAGGCAATTATTTCCACTTTTTTTATTAATCATCTTTAATAATTCTAAATGCGCTTGTAGCTCATCATCAGTAGGTTGAAGTAATTTTAAATTGTGCGCAAAATCCACCGCACTTTTTATTTCTTCCGCCGCTTTTTCTTGTACAACATGGATAACTTCAGACTCAACAGATTCTTCTTCATCGAATAAATTTGTTTGCCCCCCCGTCATCATCAAATAAACATCCGCTAAGATCTCGGCATCCAGTAACGCACCGTGTAAAGTACGTTTGCTATTATCAATACCTAAACGATCACAAAGTGCGTCCAAATTATTACGTTTTCCAGGATACATCTGACGCGCCATTTGTAGCGTATCTGTCACCAAACAAATATCGGTTGTTTTCACATTAAGGTTGAGTTTACGAAATTCATAATCCATAAATCCAACGTCAAAAGGGGCATTGTGAATAAGCAATTCCGCACCATTAATATAATCCAAAAAATCTTGGGCAACTTCTTTAAATTCAGGTTTATCCGCTAACATTTCATCAGTAATACCATGAACTTTAATCGCATCAGGATCAACGGGGCGATCTGGCTTAATGTAAATATGGAAATTATTACCTGTGTAACGACGATTTATTAATTCAACTGCACCAATTTCAATAATACAGTGTCCTTCATAATGCGCGCCAAGCTGATTCATACCTGTAGTTTCAGTATCTAATACAATTTGGCGATTGGGATTAATCATTTGTTCAACCTATCTCTTTCCATTAAAATACTTGTCATTCTACACAACAACCTTTTTGTTATGCAAAAACAGATTGAAATTTTTACTGATGGATCTTGCTTAGGTAATCCCGGTGCAGGCGGAATTGGCGCCGTATTACGTTATAAACAACATGAAAAAATGCTCTCCAAAGGCTATTTTAAAACCACCAATAATCGAATGGAATTACGTGCTGTCATTGAAGCATTAAATGCATTAAAAGAACCTTGCTTGATCACGCTTTATAGTGATAGCCAATATATGAAAAATGGCATAACAAAATGGATCTTTAACTGGAAAAAAAATAATTGGAAAGCAAGTTCTGGAAAGCCTGTAAAAAACCAAGATTTATGGATAGCCTTAGATGAATCCATCCAACGTCATAAAATTAATTGGCAATGGGTAAAAGGTCATGCAGGACACAGAGAAAATGAAATGTGCGATGAATTAGCTAGAAAAGGAGCTGAAAATCCGACATCGGAAGATATGGGGTATTTTGAAGAATAAAACATACTTGATTTTTTTCATAAAATGACTATATTAGCAAAAGAGTTAGGAGTGCTGGACTTTATAATATGCAGAACGCTGAGCGATTGACTCACCTAACTCACCGAATTTAACCCAATAGATTATTTTTATAATTTATTGGGTTTTTTTAAGGAAAAATTTATTTATGTATTTATTATACGCTGATGAATCAGGATCGATAGATGATCCTAATGGTGATTTCTTTGTTTTAGCTGGATGTTGCTTATTTGAACGTCAAACACATTGGGTTGATAATAAACTTGAAAGTATCGCAAATCGCTTTAGTGGATATTTTGGAGAAAGGCATTGCGAATTACACGGCAGCCCAATGTTTAGTGGTCGAGATGGATGGAAGTTAGCAGCAAGCGTACCAGAACGAGTTCAAGCTGTTGTAGATTCTTTAGATTTACTTGACCATGAACACGGTAAAATCCCTATTTTTATTTCAGTTATAGAAAAATCACTTTTCAGCGATAGAAGCAAAATTATTCCAACAGCATTTAAAGATATTGCTTTTGCATTTGATAATTTCTTAAAAAATATTTACTACAAAAATCAAAGTCAAAAACAAAGAGGTATTATGATTTTTGATAATTCAACATCAGAAAGAATGATACAAGATTTATCTTACACCTATAAACATATAGGTAAAGGGGATGACAAACTAAGAAATTTTGCAGAAGTTCCAATGTTTATTGATTCTAAAGCATCTAGAATTATTCAGCTAGCTGATTTAGTCGCCTATTGGATATATCGTTATTACCAAAGCAAAGACAATAGAGGATTTAATTTAATCAGTCCACATATTTACCAATATGCAAAACATAAAGTTGGGCTTATTGAACATATTTCTGAAGAAACAAAAAAGACACTACTGGAAAATGCTAATGACCAAGGGTATCCATTTCCAAATGCCTCTTCGTAAATATTAAAATCTACTTTATACAAGCATAGCCGTTCAAAACAGAACAAAAAACAGACAAAAATATACAAAAAATGTGATCTAGATCAGATTTCAAGAAAATTAAAATTTTGGAGAGTTGACATCAAAATGCGAATTTGCAATGATTCGCGATGTCTATTTAGGCGGTTGGACAATCTTATATGAAAAGAGTTCAATCATAGATAGTAAACAACCATAAGGAATACAAATTATGAAAAAAACACTTGCAGCATTAATCATCGGTGCATTCGCAGCTTCAGCAGCGAACGCAGCAGTAGTTTACGATAACGAAGGAACTAAAGTTGAAATTGGTGGTTCTCTTCGTCTTATTTTAGAAAAAACTAATAAAGGTGGAGAAGCAAATAAACACACCCACTCAGGCTTAAGAAATGCAGGCTCTCGTTTAGAAGTTAAAGTTAAACATAATTTAGATAGCGGCTACTATGCATTGGGTTACTTACAAGTTCGTCTTGATGGTAAACAAGGCAATGGCGCTAAAGACGATGGCTTTGGAGCTTTAGGTACTAAACGCGCTTTCGTTGGTTTAGGTCACAAAGAACGTGGTGAAGTTACATTTGGTCGCCAAGTAACCACTGCAGACTCTTTAAGCACAGCTAACGATTACACCTATGGCATTATCGATAAAGATGCGTACCTTCCAACCGAAGGTGATTCTGTAGTTCGCTATGCTTACAAAGGTATTGATAATTTAGTAATTAGTGCTGACTACTTATTTGCAAACCAACGCCAAAATAATGAAGTAGTAACTAATACTCTTGAAAATGGTTTCCAAGCTGGCGTTGCCTATGAAGATGGCATTATTGCTAAATTCGGTTATGGTCGTACTAACTATAAATCAGCAACTTCTCAAAAACATCATGTAGATGGTTTCTTAACTACCTTGGGTTATGATTTCGGTGGTGCAATCGTATCTCTTGATGGCGGTTATGCGAAAGAAAAAGAAATGAATCAAAATACTAAGAGATTCTATGTATCTCCAGGTTTCCAATATCAAGTTACTGATTTAACCAACGTATATGGTAACTACAAATATGAGCAAGAAAAAGAACATAATGGTTCAAAAGCTAAAGTCCACGGTTTCTTACTTGGCGTAGGTCATAAACTTCATAAACAAGTATTAACTTATGTAGAAGGAAAATACCAAGTTGGTAAAGGGTACGACGCTAATGGTTCTTATGTTGAAGGCTCTAAAGTTAAAGACAAAGCTATCGGTGTAGGTATCCGTGTATTCTTCTAATTAAACAATTAGAAACTATGAAGGCGAATCGAAAGGTTCGCCTTTTTGTTTGTTCTAAAATCGAATAAAACAATCTAAAGTTGTTTAAAATATTTAAGGCCGATAGGAATTACAAAGTATGTGACGTTATTTTATAGTTATTCATTTTGATTTTTCTCTACGTTAAATCCTCACAATATCTATTCAATAAGAGATACCACAAAATTCAGCTAAAGAAGATTTTGAAAATCATGAGGAAAATAAGATAAAGAATGACTTATATAAAATAAATACCTTGTGGAAGTTAAAAGAATATTTCATTGAATAAAAACGGCACAAACATGACTTGTACCGTTTTTAAAAGAAGGGAAATTATCTTGTTTTAATTTTGCTATAGGTTAATGCCACGACAAAAAACACAGCTTGCAGCAGAATAATACAAGCTCCTGTTGACGCATCAAAATGATAGCTCAATATTACGCCAATTAGGCTTGATGTAATGGAACTGACAATAGCAATCCATAACATTTTATCAAAAGATTTTGTGAGCGTAAGTGCGGTAATTCCTGGCGCAATTAACATTGCCACCACCAAAATAACGCCTACCACTTGCATCGTGCTTACAATGGTTAAAGCAAGCAACATTAACAATCCATAATGTAAAATCTTTGGAGAAAGTCCTGCAACACGAGCATGACTTGGGTCAAAACAATAAAGCAAAAAATCTTTACGTTTAAAAACAATCATACAAAAAATTATCGCAGAAATAACCGCACTTTGAATGAGTTCTTGATGACTTACGCCCAATACATTACCAAACAAAATATGCGTTAAATGCTGTTCTGTTTGAATTTTGGTGAACATAACAAGACCAATAGCAAACATTCCAGAAAATACAATGCCCATTGCTGTATCTTCTTTTATACGACTGTTTTCTTTTAAATATCCCACGCCAAGGGAGCAAAAAATGCCAGAGAAAAATGCGCCAATCGCTAAAGGAATTCCTGCCAAATAAGCAAGCACAATACCAGGCAATACTGCATGGGAAATCGCATCACCCATTAACGACCAACCTTTCAAGACTAAATAGCAAGAAAGCAACGCACAAATAATTGAAACAATAAATGCAGTCAACAAAGCATTTTGCATAAACTCAAATTGTAGCGGTTCTAAAAGCCAATCAAACATTTTCTACCGCCTTTTTATTGCGAGTGAGTAAACCATACTTTGGTGAAAATAAGAAAGCTGCCAAAAACAATATGGTTTGCAATGTGACAATCACACCGCCAGTAGCACCATCTAAATAATAGCTAATATAGACCCCAACAAAACTTGTCACTGCCCCTAAAATAATAGCGATGATAGACAAGGTTTTGAATTTATCTGTGAGTAAATATGCTGTCGCACCTGGGGTAACGACCATCGCAATCACTAAAATCGCGCCGACAGTTTGCAAGGCAGCAACCACACAAGCACTCAATAATGTGAAAAATAAAATTTTATAAAATAATGGAGAAAGACCGACTGTAATCGCTTGTGTTTCATCAAAAAAAATCAGCAGTAAATCCTTCCAAAATAATAAAAGCAATACTAAACAAACACCGATGATAATTGCCACTTGATAAATATCTTCATCAGCAATACCTAAAATATTGCCTAAAATGATGCTTTGCACATTTACTGCGGTTGGATTTAAAGAAATGATCAATAGACCTAATGCAAAGAAAGTGCTAAAAATAAAACCGATAACGGCATCTTCTTTCAGTTTAGAAATGGATTTAATCCAAAGAATGGAAAGTGCGGCTAAAATTCCGGCAAAAAATGCACCAAGTGCATAAGGCAAAGAAAAGGCATAGGCTATCGCGACACCAGGCACAACAGAATGAGAAAGTGCATCGCCAATCAAAGACCAGCCTTTAAGCATTAAATATGAAGACAAAAAAGCACAAATCCCACCAACTGCAGTGCTCAAGATCATCGCCTTGAGCATATAATCATAGGAAAAAGGTTCGAGTAATAAATCTAACATTACCTAATCCCTCTTATTTTTGACCGCACTTTTACAAGGACAGTCTTCAAAATGGCAATCCTGTGTTGTTGGTGCAGGAGGATCTTGCTTAGTTTCGCCATAGAATACAACGGCTTTTTCATCATCCGTTAAGACGGTAACCGCACGTTTATCTTCATCGTTATGTAAATCCTCACCCAACAATTTAATATGGCGTAATACCCCACCAAACACAATTTCCAAATTATGTTGGTTAAAGGTATCTTCCGTTTTCCCTGCGGCAATCACCGTACGATTAATCATCACCACTTGATCACAAAAATCAGGAACAGACCCTAAGTTATGAGTTGAGACAAGAATAAGATGACCTTCTTCTCGAAGCTGTTGAAGAAGATCAACAATGGCATTTTCAGTTTTCACATCAACGCCAGTGAAAGGTTCATCCAATAAAATAATTGGACTTTGTTGTGCTAAAGCGCGGGCCAAAAACACGCGTTTTTTCTGCCCGCCAGATAACTCACCAATTTGACGATGCGCGAGATGCTCAATGTTCACTCGCTGCATCGCCTCTTGAACTTTTTGTTTATCAATCGCTTTGGGGATACGAAGGAAATTCATATACCCATAACGCCCCATCATCACGACATCATACACTGACACCGGAAATTGCCAGTCTACTTCTTCAGATTGTGGAACATAAGCAACCAAATTACGTTTCAGTGCTTGGGAAATTGGCAGATCACAAAGTTTGATTTCACCTTGTTGTGGCTTCACAAGCCCCATTATGCTTTTAAATAACGTGGATTTACCACTGCCATTCACACCCACTAATGCACAAATAGTTCCACTGTTTAATGAGAACGTCATATTGTGAATAGCTGTGTGGCCATTGTTGTAACGAACAGTTACATCATTAACCCAAATTGATGTCGAGAAAGAGTCCATTATTTTCCGAATCCTTTAACAATGGTTGATACAGTGACGTTAAGCAAATCAATATAAGTTGGCACAGGGCCTTTTTTCGCAGAAAGTGAATCAACGTACAACACGCCACCGTATTTTGCGCCACTTTCTTTCGCTACTTGTTGTGCTGGTTTTGGTGAAATTGTACTTTCACTAAACACAACAGGAATATTGTTTTTACGAACTAAATCAATCACTTTACGCACTTGTTGTGGTGTGCCTTGTTGTTCAGCATTAATTGGCCATAAATAACCTTCTTTTAAGTTGTAATCTTTCGCCAAATAACTGAAAGCACCTTCACTTGTCACAAGCCAGCGCTGTTCTTCTGGAATTTGTGCTAATTTTGCACGAAGCGGCTCATCAAGTTGTTTAATTTTTTGAGCATAGTCAGCGGCATTTTTTTCATACACAGCTGCATTTTGTGGATCGTATTTCACCAATGCATTTTTAATATTTTCAATATAAATTAATGCATTAGATGGCGACATCCACGCATGTGGGTTAGGCGCATCTTTATACGGACCTTCATAAATAGACAATGGTTGAATACCTTCAGTCACCACCACGGCTGGTTTATCTTTAATATTTTGGAAGAAACGTTCAAACCAACGTTCCAAATTTAAACCATTCCATAAAATTAAATCAGCAGATTGCGCTTTTACAATGTCTTTTGGCGTTGGTTCATATTCATGAATTTCAGCACCAGGTTTGGTGATAGATTCCACTGTAGCAGCATTACCCGCCACATTTTGTGCGATATCTTGAATCACGGTAAAGGTAGTGACGACTTTGAATTTTGCATTAGCCTGCATTGCAAACAAACCAAGTGCAAGTGCGGTCATAATTTTTAATGAATTTCGCATAAGATGTCCTTATAAAAAAGTATTAGATTGGATGCCTGAATAATCGCTCAACAGCTCAACAATTATTCATCATAGGTAATAGTACTACTTTTATTACGCATTTCAAATGAAAATAATTATCAAAAATTAAAATTATTGTGGTTTTGAAAGCATAACAAAAAGTGAGATAGATTTTCCCTATGTTTTTAAGTGTTATATCATCGTGATAATCTAAGTTTTCAAAAACTTTTATCCTTATTTATTGATTTAATTACTGATACAAAAGTACAAATATTTTTCTATCACTAGAATGACTTTTTCTAAAATTAAGTCTAGAATGCAACGGCTGTTATAAATTCATCTTTTGAGGATAATACATGAAAAAAGCATTTTGGTTAGTATTAAGTTCAGCAATAGTCTTAACTGCCTGTGATGATAAGCCTAAAATGACAGAGCAAACTAAAACAACTGAACAAACTAAAATATCGGTAGAGCAACCTGCTCAACAACCAATATCGATAAACTACAAACAGATCGCACTAGAAAAATCCCAAAAAGCGATTGACACTGCTAAAGTTGCTCAAGATAAATCAATTCAAGCCAATGAAGCTGTAAAAGTAGCAATGCAAAAACAGCAAGAGGCACAGACTGTGTTAAGTCAAGGTGGTGAAGAGGCTGAAAAACTTTCTAAACAAAAAATGGACGAATCTAATGCTGCTGCAGAGTTAGCCCTGAAATTGTCTGAAGAATCAAAAGCAGCTTCAGCACTTTCAATCCAACTTTCTAAAGAGGCTGAAGAAGCTGCAAATAAGGCTAATCAACAAGCCCAATCTTCCGAAAAATAGGGCAAGTTTCATTCTTCTAGCCACTATTTAATTAAATGCGAGATAAACAAACTATTATCTCGCATTTTTTATGTTTATGAACATTATTTTGATAATTTCTGAATTAGCGTATTAAAGCCCACTTCATCATATCCATCTTCATATTGAGCTTCTCCAGCTACATCATGAATGGTTCGTCCATTCAATGCAGTACAACCGTATTTTTCTAATTTATTTTTAGTAAAGCTAGAACGATATGCAGAAGAAGAATTATTGAGACTAATTACACCGATGGTGGAACTTTTACATGGGTGTTTATTGATGAAAACGAGATTATAACCAGATTCTCGAATATAGCCTGTCTTATTGACTACAGCATCAAAAATTTCATCACGCACTAATTTATTTGTATTTTTCATTAATACGCTATGTCTTCCTGCTTGAATATTCGTAGCACTGATATTCGATAACTGTCGAATTTCAGGCTTATTTAAAGAATGCTTAGCAAGCTTAACTAAATCCATAGGACTAGAGATATTGCTACTCGATAAACCAGAACTATCATGAAAACGAGTAGAATACATGCCTAATTGGCGAGCTTTTTCATTCATTTTATTAATGAATTGTATTCTGCTCATTCCTGCAGCACGAGAAAGCGCATGAGCCGCATAGTTATCAGAATGCACAAGCATCGCCTTTAATAATTCTCTGCAAGCCATCGGAACATTCATCGGTAATTTGGTGCTTGTACCTTTAATGTAATCACGATCGTCACTGGTTATCGCAATGGTGCAATTAGGATTTGTATTATTCTCTAGAAAAACGTTCGCCGTCATTAATTTCGTTACAGAAGCAATAGGCTGAACGCTATCAGGCGCATGGCTTTCCAACACTCGATTATGCGTAAAATCATACACAACATAAGACTGTGCCACCACAAAAGAAGGACACAAAGATAAAATAAATAAAGCTTTTTTAAACATTATTGGTCACCTTAGAAAATAGGCTTACATTTTACCGCACTTTTTACGCTGTAATTGGAAATATTTGCGATCTAGATCGCAAAAAAGTGCGGTGATATTTTCTATCGTTTTTCAATTCTGCTAGATTATGCGGTGACAAATCTGTACAATCGCCGTTCATTTTTTAATTGCGAATTTTTCGTTGTGAGTTTTTGATAAAACACCTGCACAACGCTATCGCCACAATGTGTAATAACGAGGCTAAAATGTCAGAATTATTGTCTGTGCAATCAGATGCACCAGCTAAAAAAATTAATCTAATGGATTTAACGCGCCAACAAATGCGCGAATTTTTTAAAGAACTCGGTGAAAAACCATTCCGTGCAGATCAGTTAGTTAAATGGATTTATCATTTTGGCGAAGATAACTTCGACAATATGACAAACATTAATAAAAAATTACGAGAAAAACTTAAAGCTGTTGCAGAAATTAAAGCCCCAGAAGTTGCCGTTGAACAGCGTTCAACCGATGGCACAATAAAATGGGCAATGCAAGTGGGTGAACAACAAGTTGAAACTGTGTATATTCCCGAAGCAGATCGCGCGACGCTTTGTGTATCTTCCCAAGTTGGCTGTGCCTTAGCTTGTACATTCTGTTCAACAGCACAACAAGGATTTAATCGCAATTTAACGGTTTCAGAAATTATCGGCCAAGTTTGGAGAGCCTCTAAAATTATTGGCAACTTTGGGGTGACAGGCATTAGACCAATTACCAATGTGGTAATGATGGGAATGGGCGAACCCTTGTTAAATGTCGCTAACGTTGTTCCCGCAATGGAAATTATGTTAGATGATTTTGCCTATGGTTTATCAAAACGTCGTGTAACGTTATCGACTTCTGGCGTTGTGCCGGCACTAGATAATTTGAGCAAAATGATCGATGTGGCTTTGGCTATTTCATTACATGCGCCAAACGATGAATTACGTGATGAAATTGTGCCAATCAACAAAAAATATAATATCAAAATGTTGATTGACTCGGTAAATCGTTATTTAAGCGTATCAAATGCGAATCACGGCAAAGTGACAATTGAATATGTCATGCTCGATCATGTAAATGATGGCGTAGAACATGCTCATCAACTTGCAGAAGTATTAAAAAATACGCCTTGTAAAATTAATTTAATTCCGTGGAATCCGTTCCCAGAAGCACCTTATGCAAAAAGCTCGAATACGCGTATTGACCGCTTCCAAAAAACCTTGATGGAATATGGCTTTACCGTAATTATTCGTAAAACTCGAGGAGATGACATTGATGCAGCTTGCGGGCAGTTAGCTGGAGATGTTATCGATCGTACTAAACGTACGGCAATGAAACGCCAATTTGGACAAAATATTGGGGTGACAGAAGTTAATTAATATTCTAGGCATGTGAATTAATCAAGTTCACATGCCCTATGTTTTCATACAAATTAAAGCATATTAAATATTTCTTCCTGCCCTGTTAAAAGGAGAAAAAATGCAAACAATAAGTAAACAACTCAGTGCGGTTATTTTCCCTTTCATTTTTTCTGCTTGCGTTTCCCAATCAACTATTCAAGATTTCAATCAACAATCAGCAGCGAAAGCGCGCGTAGAACTCGCACTCGGTTACCTTCAACAAAATAATCCTCAACTCGCTAAAATCAACTTAGATAAAGCACTTCAACACGATAACGATTACTATCTCGTGCATTCAGCACTTGCGCATTATTATCAACAACAAGGTGAAATCGAGAACGCACATCGTGAATATGAAATAGCTTTAAAACTCAATAATCAACAGGGAGACTTGCATAATAATTTTGGTACATTTTTATGTCGTCAAAAACAATTTGAACAAGCTCAGCAGCAATTTCAACTCGCACTAAATTCCCCTAATTATTATCATCAAGCAGATACATTTGAAAATATGGCTCTTTGTGCTTATTCGGCTCAAAAAATGGATATTTATCAACAAGCATTACAAAAATTGCGACAAACTGATAGTAAACGAGCGGAAAAATTTAATACCTTCAAATAAAGCATTGCCAAATCAAGCGTTGGACTTTAAAATTTAGCCTTTATTTATCGCATATTATTTGATTGAATTTATGAATCCAACAACTGAGCAAGAACTTTCACCAGGTGAGATTTTTCGCCAAGCACGTGAAAACTTGAATCTTTCTCTTGAAGACGTCGCCAAAGAAATTGCGCTGCGTCCTTCCATATTACAACAACTTGAAAACAACGAATTTATTCAAAAATCTACCCCTACAATCTTTGTAAAAGGTTATGTGCGTAGCTATGCCAAGTTCTTACGCTTACCTGATTCTGTATGGGAAAATATTACATTTGCAGAAAATGATAAAAACGATCTGAGTAAAAATGCTCGTTCAACTCGTGAAGTCAATCAATATTCATCGCATTCTCGTTGGGTCGGGCGTTTATCTATCATTGTACTTATTTTAGTCCTTGGCATGACTGGACTTTGGTGGTGGCAAAGTTATCAGCAAAATAACCAAGATCGTGATGACTTAGTACAAAGCTATGTTGCTTCTACCGAAAACAATCAGCCAGCCACAGCTCTTGTGACGACAGAAGAAAGTAATAAAACTGCACCAGAAACAACAGCAGCTGTCTCACAACCAGTAGAAATAACAAATAATGTGTTACCAGACATAGCACAAGAAAATGCCGTTCCACAAACAAAAAACGATGAAAAATCAGTTTCAGACACTCAAAGTGCGGTAGAAAATCCATCAATTTCTCAAGCATCTCCTACTGTAAAAGGAGACTTGATTGTAGAAATCTTAAATAATACGAGCTGGCTCAGCGTAAAAGATAAAAATCGCCGAGTATTAGCACAAAAAGAGTACAAAAAAGGTGAAGTATTAACTTTTAATGGAGATGAGTTTTCATTAATTGTTGGCGCACCAAGTAATGTGCGTATCACCTATAAAGGTGAAAATTATCCATTAAAAGTGGATGGCCGCATTGCAAAATTCAAACTTTCACAACCTTAATAAGGAAAAAGATGTCAGCTTTTCAACCAAGCATTAAGCGTCGTGAATCGACAAAAATTTATGTAGGAAATGTACCAGTTGGTGGTGATGCGCCAATTGCCGTGCAATCTATGACAAATACTCGTACCACTGATGTGGAAGCGACAGTTGCTCAAATTAAATCATTAGAACGTGTTGGTGCAGATATCATTCGTGTATCTGTTCCAACAATGGATGCTGCAGAAGCATTTAAACAAATTAAACAGCAAGTGAATGTCCCTCTCGTAGCAGATATTCATTTCGACTATCGTATTGCACTAAAAGTCGCAGAATATGGAGTGGATTGTTTACGTATCAATCCAGGCAATATTGGTCGTGAAGATCGCATCCGTGCCGTTGTTGATTGTGCTCGTGACAAAAATATTCCGATTCGTATCGGCGTAAACGCAGGCTCTTTAGAAAAAGATCTGCAAGAAAAATACGGCGAGCCAACACCAGAGGCATTATTAGAATCAGCATTACGTCATGTAGAAATTCTAGATCGTCTTAACTTCGATCAATTTAAAGTGAGTGTAAAAGCCTCTGATGTATTCCTAGCGGTAGAAGCTTATCGTTTACTTGCCAAATCTATCAAGCAGCCATTACATTTAGGTATTACTGAGGCGGGTGGCGCACGTGCAGGTGCGGTTAAATCTGCAATAGGTTTAGGTATGTTACTTGCCGAAGGTATTGGTGACACATTACGTGTATCATTGGCCGCGGATCCCGTAGAGGAAATTAAAGTAGGTTTTGATATTCTTAAATCTTTACGAATTCGCTCTCGTGGCATTAATTTTATTGCGTGCCCAACCTGTTCTCGCCAAGAGTTTGATGTAATTGGTACAGTAAATGCATTAGAACAACGCCTTGAAGATATTATTACACCAATGGATGTATCAATTATCGGTTGTGTAGTAAATGGTCCAGGCGAAGCACTCGTATCTGATCTAGGGGTAACCGGTGGTAACAAAAAAAGCGGTTATTATCTTAATGGCGAACGTCAAAAAGAACGCTTCGATAACGAAGATATTGTTAACCAATTAGAAGCAAAAATTCGTGCAAAAGTCGCACAACAAGATCCAAAAAACAGAATTATTTAAGGAAAGCTCGTGGCTAAAACTATTCAAGCAATTCGCGGAATGAACGATTGCTCCCCTACTGAATCTCCATTATGGCAATGGATTGAAGCGCAAGTACGCCAGATATTAAACAATTACGGTTATTCCGAAGTGCGTATGCCAGTTGTAGAAAGCACACCATTATTTGCTCGTGCAATCGGTGAAGTAACAGATGTTGTTTCAAAAGAAATGTACACATTTTGGGATAACGATGAACAATTAACCTTACGCCCTGAAGGCACTGCAGGTTGCGTGCGTGCTGCCATTGAACACGGTTGGATCTATAACAATGAACAACGCTTATGGTATATGGGGCCAATGTTCCGTCATGAACGTCCGCAAAAAGGTCGTTACCGTCAATTCCATCAAGCAGGTGTTGAGGTATTCGGTATTGCGAATCCAGAAATCGATGCTGAATTAATCATGCTTACCTACCGTTTATGGAAAGCATTAGGTATTGATCAACATGTCACACTTCAACTTAACTCAATTGGTTCTTTAGAAGCACGCGCAAATTATCGTTCTGCTTTGGTTGGATTCTTAGAAAACCATCAAGATTTAATGAGCGATGAAGAAAAAGACCGTTTAGTAAAAAATCCGCTTCGTATTTTGGACACAAAAAATCCAGAATTACAAAAAGTATTAGATAACGCGCCAAAATTACTTGATTATCTAGATGACGAAAGCCGTGAGCATTTTGAACAATTATGTTCATTATTAGATGCAGTGGGTATTCAATATGAAATTAATCCTAAACTCGTGCGTGGTTTAGATTATTACAACAAAACTGTATTTGAATGGGTAACCTCAGCTCTTGGTGCACAAGGTACGGTATGTGGCGGCGGTCGTTATGACGGTTTAGTGGAACAACTTGGTGGACACGCAACACCAAGCATCGGATTTGCGATGGGGTTAGAACGTTTAGTCTTGTTGGTACAAGAAGTGAACCCAAATATTCCGGTGAAAAGTGCGGTGGATATTTATGTTGTTTATCAAGGTGAAGGCGCAACATTAGCCGCTTTTGAATTATCGGAAAAAGTACGCTCAGAATTACCGCACTTAAATACTATGTTGCACTGCTCTGGCGGTAATTTCAAAAAACAATTTAAACGTGCAGATAAATCTGGTGCAACATTGGCATTAGTTATCGGCGAAAGCGAAGTACAAAATAAACAAGTCGTTGTCAAACACTTACAAGGTGGTGCAGATCAGCAAACCTTAGATTTAGTGAATGTAATCGACTATATTCAAACTCAATTTTAATTTAAAAGGGGAAAAACATGGCTTATTCCATTGAAGAAGAACAAGAGATTAACCAGTTGAAAGACTGGTGGAAAGAAAATGGCAAAACAATTATTGTCGCTTTTATCTTAGGGGTTGGTGGTATGTTTGGATGGCGTTATTGGCAAGCCCACCAAGCAGAACAAATCGCTCAAGCTTCTGCTCAGTATGATGCGTTAATCTATTCCGCACAACAAGATGAACAAGCTAAAAAAGCAAATATAGAACAATTTGTGCAAGCTAACAGCAAAACGGCATACGCTGTCTTTGCTTTGTTAGATGAAGCGAAAAAAGCGACTGAAAAACAAGATTTTGCAGCAGCAGAAGCAAACTTAAATCAAGCATTAACCCAATCTCAAGATGAAGTATTAACATCTATTATTGCATTACGTCTCAGTGCAGTACAATTTCAATTGGGTCAATTAGACAATGCTTTAACCACCTTAAACCAAGTGAAAGGCGAAAGCTTTAATGCTCGTAAAGCGATTTTAACTGGCAACATCCAAGTCGCGAAAGGAGATAAAGTTGAGGCTAAAAACAGCTTTGAACAAGCACAACAAAGTGGTAGCCAATTAGAACAACAAATGGCAAAAATGAAATTAAACAATCTTTAAAAAATAATACCCGCATCAAAGTGCGGGTATTTTTTCAATCAAATTTCTGATTATTCAAATTCATCTAACCATTTTAATAAAATAGCCTCAAGAATTGATTCATTTGATTTATTAGGATTGTCATCAAAATCCTCAAGTTCACAAATCCATTTATGTAAATCAGTAAAACGAACTGTTTTTGGATCTAAATCTGGATTACGATCGTAAAGTTCTTCTGCAATTAATTGTGCATCAGTCCATTTCATTAGTGAGCCGCCTCATTGGCATGGTTAATGTTATATTTAGGAATTTCTACTACAAGATCTTCGTCTCCCACTACACATTGGCAAGATAAACGACTATCCATTTCTAATCCCCAAGCTTTATCCAGCATATCTTCTTCTTGGTCACTCGTTTCATTTAGAGAGTCAAAACCTTCACGGATAATGACATGGCAGGTTGTACAAGCACAGGAGCCATCACAAGCATGATGGATTTCTACTCCAGCATTGTGAGCAACTTCTAATAAATTATCACCTGCAGCGGCATCAACAACCATACCTTCGGGACAAAATTCTTCATTAGGTAAAAAAATCACTTTTGGCATAACACTTTCCTCAAAATTATTTAATAATCTGACCGCACTTTTACGGTTTTTCAATATCTGACAAATTTTTGCCAGTCAAAGCTTTATTAATCGATGCATTCATTCGACGTGCTGCAAATTCTTGGGTAGCAATATCCAAGGCTTTAATTCCTTGCGCGATTGCATCACGATCTGAACCTTGTTTTACATCCATTAATTGTTTTAACACACTTTCAATATGATGAAATTCTTCTGTGCTCAGCAATTCAGCTCCATCAGCTTGTAACGCAACAATCACGCTTTCAATTACACGCTCCGCTTCTACTCGTTGCTCAGCTAATTCGCGAGCTTGTAAATCCTCTTGCGCATTATCAAAAGAAGATTTAATCATTTCTGTCACTTCTTCATCTGTTAAACCATAGGACGGTTTAATTTGAATTGATGCCTGCACTTTCGTCGATTTTTCCATTGCAGTCACACTTAATAAACCATCTGCATCGACTTGATAAGTCACTCGAATATGAGCTGCACCAGCAGCCATTGCTGGAATACCTCGTAGAGTAAAACGCCCTAAAGAGCGACAATCATCTACCAGCTCACGTTCACCTTGTACGACGTGAACGGTCATTGCTGTTTGGCCATCTTTGAAAGTAGTAAACTCTTGTGCACGAGCCACAGGAATTGTTGTGTTACGTGGAATAATTTTTTCCACTAATCCCCCCATGGTCTCTATGCCTAAAGAAAGCGGCACGACATCGAGCAACAACATATCAGAGTCAGTTTTATTACCGACTAAAATATCCGCTTGAATTGCGGCACCAAGTGCTACAACTTTATCTGGATCAATGGAAGTGAGTGGTGTTTTACCAAAAAACTCTCCAACTTGCTCTCGTACGTATGGCACTCGAGTTGAACCACCAACCATCACCACAGCTTGCACTTCTTCAGATTCAACGTTGGCATCTTTCAAAGCTCGGCGACAAGTTAACAATGAACGTTTTACCAGCGAATGAATCAACGCATTAAATTGTTCTCGTGAAATTTCTACTGAAAAATTCTGCCAAGAAATCACCGCACTTTTATCAGTACTTAAAGCAATTTTGGCTTTACTTGCAAGGGTTATCAGTTCGCGCTGTTGATTTGGGGTTTGTGGTTTTAGTTGGGTTTGTTCAACGACCCAATCTGCAATTAAATGATCAAAATCATCACCACCTAGCGCAGTATCGCCCCCTGTTGCCAGAACTTCAAATACACCTTTTGATAAGCGTAAAATTGAAATATCAAATGTACCGCCACCTAAATCATAAACTGCAATAATGCCTTCCTGTCCGCAATCCAATCCATACGCGACTGCGGCAGCAGTGGGTTCATTCAATAAACGTAATACATTTAGCCCAGCTAAACGCGCAGCATCCTTCGTACTTTGACGTTGAGCATCATCGAAATAAGCAGGAACCGTAATCACAACCCCCGAAAGCTCGCCACCAAGGCGTTGTTCTGCAATATGATTTAAATGCGATAAAATATCTGAGGATACTTCAATTGGACTTTTTGGCCCCTGTGCCGTAACAATTAAAGGTAATCCATTTTCGCTCGCCACAAATTCATAAGGCAAACTAGGATAACGAGACTGAACATCAGCAAGGCTACGACCAATTAGGCGTTTTACCGAAATTATCGTATTTTTTGGATCAAGTGAGGCTTGTTCAAAGGCTTCTAAACCAACTTTCTTCTCTTCAACGTCATAATGAACGACCGATGGAACAAGACTACGCTCTTGTTCATCATTAAGAATCATGGATTGCCCACTGCGCACGGATGCAACCAAAGAATTGGTTGTTCCCAAATCAATCCCAACGGCTAAACGATGTTGATGCGGTGCAACGGCTTGTCCTGGTTCTGCAATTTGTAATAATGCCATATACTATTTTTCTACTGGTTATGCGACGGAATACGCCAAATCAAATTTATTTTTTTCTGCAAAGCTTGCTTGGTAATGTGTTTCAATATTGACTTCGTGTTTTTGACGTTCATCAATCGCTATTTTTCTCTCTTCGCTTAAGTCAGGCGAGAATATAAAAATTTGATTACCATCCAATTGTTTTACATCATCTTGCCAATTTTGCCAAAATAGACCTTGATAAAAAGCCTCTAAATCACCATTCAATGCCCAAGCTAAAAATTCTGTATAAGTAAAATTTAAATTATGCCAAGTGAGATCTTTTGGTGAAAAGTAATAAATTTTGCCAAGGTTATCGCCTAACGAACCACCATTTAATGCAAAGTAACCGCCTATCACATCATCTGCAACCAATAAATATTTTGGTTTTTCACCAGACTCACTAAAAGACTTACTAAAATTCCAATCCATCAATCCACGCGGTAATTTAAAACTTCCTGAACCTAAAATACGCAACCAACCATGATGAATTAAAATTCCACCTGTTTCATAAATCACTGCCCCCATTGGTGATGATGTTGGCATTTGCATGGTAAAAAGTTCACGTTCTGCACTTGATTGATCTTTTTTAATGACATAACAATGATTACGTGCACTTTCAATCCATTGGGAAAGTATAGGCCAAGCAGAATTTTCTGGAGAGATTAGTTGTTCGAGAGTTTGCATAATATCAAGGGATATTGAGATATAGATCTATTACAGTTCAACAAGGCGTTCTTCTACACGTTCAATTTCTTCAGAAAGCTTACGAGTAAAACGTAATTTATCACACTGTTGAGATGCTTTCGTCCATTGTTGGGATTTCAGACTCTCCGAAAGTGCGGTTAATAATGACTGAGTTTCTTGTTTAATTTCTTTTGCAAAAGCGTTTAATGCTTCTTCATCTTTCTGATGTTCAAGTTCTTCTAATTGTTCTCGCCACTGTAACTGTTGCATTAAAAACGCCACATCTTGCGTACTTTTTTGTTCAAGATCTATCTGTTCACCAGTATTAAGCGCAATGATAGCTTCTGCTCGCAAAATTGGGTCTTTTAACGTTTTTAAGGCATCATTCACTTCGGTAGATTTTTGCATCGCAACGCGTTGTTCTAACGCACTGCTTGATACAAAATTATCTGGATGCAGCGCCTTTTGTAATTCTAAATAACGTATATTTAGCGCCTTCTCATCTAACTGAAAATCAACGGGTAAATCAAAAATTTGAAAAGGATTTAACATTAGATTATTACCTTAAACATGGAAACTTTCGCCACAGCCACAAGATTCTTTTACATTTGGATTATTGTATTTAAAGCCTTCATTCAAGCCTTCTTTCACATAATCCAATTCAATACCATTGAGATAAACTAAGCTTTTTGGATCAACAATAATATTCACACCGTGCTGTTCAAAAACTTGATCTTCTTCATTTAAGACATCAACAAACTCAAGCACATAAGCTAAGCCAGAACAGCCTGATGTTTTCACACCTAAACGTAGACCAATACCTTTACCACGATTATCCAAAAAAGCTTTCACTCGTTGAGCGGCTTTTTCTGTTAATGTAATACTCATATATCCCCCAAAACCACTAAAAGTGCGGTCAAAACCGACCGCACTTTTTCATATTATTCGCCTTTTTTGGATTTATAATCAGCAATTGCCGCTTTAATTGCATCTTCTGCTAAAATAGAACAGTGTACTTTCACTGGTGGCAATTCTAACTCTTCTGCAATTTGGCTATTTTTGATAGCGCCTGCTTCTTCTAAGGATTTACCTTTCACCCACTCGGTAATTAATGAGCTAGATGCAATAGCAGAACCACAACCATAAGTCTTGAATTTTGCATCTTCAATAATGCCGTTATCATTTACTTTAATTTGTAACTGCATTACATCTCCACAAGCTGGCGCCCCCACCATGCCAGTACCAACATTGCTATCTTTTTTATCCATAGAACCCACATTGCGCGGATTTTCATAATGATCGATTACTTTTTCGCTATAAGCCATTTTAACTTTCCTTTTTTAAATCCTTGAGAAACGCCATTTAATAATAGCAGTTAAATCCTAGTGAGCTGACCACTCAATCGTACTAAGGTCAATACCTTCTTTAAACATATCCCATAATGGCGATAATGCACGAAGTTTTTCTACCGCACCTTTTACTAAATTAATAGTGTAATCAATTTCTTCTTCAGTGGTGTAACGGCCAAGTGTAAAACGAATTGAACTGTGTGCCAATTCATCATTTAAACCAAGTGCGCGTAACACATAAGATGGCTCTAAGCTAGCTGATGTACAAGCAGAACCAGAAGATACAGCAATATCACGCAATGCCATCATTAAAGATTCACCTTCAACATAGTTAAAGCTAATATTTAAATTACTATCTAAACGGTGCTCCATTGAGCCATTTACGTAGGTTTCTTCAATATCTTTTAAGCCATTATATAAACGATCACGAAGAGCTTTTAAACGTGGCATTTCTGATGCCATTTCTTCTTTTGCAATTCGATAAGCCTCGCCCATTCCCACGATTTGGTGGACAGGCAATGTACCTGAACGCATTCCGCGCTCATGACCGCCGCCATGAATAATCGCTTCTAAACGAATACGTGGTTTACGACGAACGTATAACGCACCAATACCTTTAGGCCCATAAAGTTTATGGCTAGACATAGATAATAAATCAACTGGCAGCTCTTCCAAGTTAATCGCAACTTTGCCCACACTTTGAGTTGCATCCACGTGGAAAATCGTTTTATTTGCACGACAAAGCTCACCAATAGCTTTAATATCTTGCAACACGCCAATTTCATTATTGGCATGCATAATTGAAACTAAAATAGTATCGGGACGAAGTGCGGCTTTAAATTTCTCTAAATCAATTAAACCATCAGACTCGGGTGATAAATAAGTCACTTCAAAACCTTCACGTTCTAATTGACGACAAGTATCTAATACGGCTTTATGCTCAGTTTTGCAAGTGATGATATGCTTACCTTTAGTTTGGTAAAAATGCGCAGCACCTTTAATTGCAAGGTTATCTGATTCTGTCGCACCAGAAGTAAACACAATTTCACGAGAATCAGCACCAATAAGATCCGCAATTTGATTACGAGCCACATCAACCGCTTCTTCTGCTTGCCAACCAAATTTATGCGAGCGAGAAGCTGGGTTACCGAATGTACCGTCAATGGTTAAAAATTCCATCATTTTTTTCGCAACACGCTCGTCCACAGGACAAGTTGCTGCATAATCTAAATAAATAGGTAATTTCATTTTTCACTCCTAAATCATTCTAAATTTGACCGCACTTTAATGCATTTTGCACTGTACGGACTACTTTCCTTTATTGATTAACAATTAATAAATTCTCAAAATCGCTATGAGTTTGGCGTTTTGACTCACGTTTACTCACCAATTCAGCCAAAGTAATTTCATTGAGAAAACTTTCAATGCGATTACTCAGATCTTCCCACAATGTATGAGTTAAACATTCTACGCCATTTTGACAATTTCCACGACCAAGACATTTTGTCACATGAATATTTTCATTTACCGCTGAAATAATCATTCCCACTGAAATTTGATCACTTGGTAAACCTAGCTGATACCCACCACCAGGTCCACGAACACTTTTTACTAATCCATCACGACGTAATTTAGCAAAAAGTTGTTCTAAATAAGATAACGAAATATGTTGACGTTCAGAAATATCTGCAAGGCTCACAGGACCTTTTTCTGCATTTAAAGCGATATCTAAAACCGCAGTGACTGCATAACGACCTTTCGATGTAAGTTTCATAAAGTGTTCCTAAAAAGTGATGTTGCAATATTTACATATCCTACTAAATCAGTCAATTAATCTAAATCAAGATCAATCCGTTTTTCGACCGCACTTAGCATGCCATTTAAAATATTTAATTCATTTTTTTCAAGTTGAGCGCGATAATATAAACGCTTTAATTTTTGCATAACACCTTGATTTTGAATGAATCCGAGTGATTGATATACACGTTCCGTGTGCTCAAAAAAATAAGCGAGTTGTTCTGCTGTTGGATAGTTTTGTTCTATTAAAGAAAGTGAATTTTCCTTCTTATCTTTAGCTAAAAATGCCATGCGCAATTCATAGCTTACCAACTGTACCGCCATTGCCAAATTTAAAGAAGAATAATCAGGATTAGCTGGGATATTCAAATGGTAATGACATTTCAACAATTCTTCATTCGTTAATCCAATGCGTTCACGACCAAACACAATAGCTATCTTGCCTTCATGCGCTACAACTTTCTCCGCGCATTCTCGAGGCTCGATCAAGGTACTTTGCAAATGACGTAAACGAGCACTTGTTCCAATCACTAAAGAGCAATCATTGACAGCTTCATCAAAACTATCGACAACTCTAGCATTTTTTACAATATCTTCTGCGCCAGCTGAAAGAGCATAAGATTGTTCATCAACGGATTTTGGTGAAACAAGACAAAGCTGGGTCAATCCCATTGTTTTCATTGCTCTAGCAGCAGAACCAATATTACCGCTATGCGAAGTCTCAATTAAAACAATACGAATATTTTCCAACATAATGATGTCCGACTAAAATTTAAGGATATTCTACCACAATAACCGCTAAAAATAGTCAAGAATTTAAGCAAATTAAAGAAATTTAAAATATTAGAGATGAATAATAAAAATAAAAATGGTGGGTTGTGAGAGGCTCGAACTCTCGACCGACGGATTAAGAGTCCGCTGCTCTACCAACTGAGCTAACAACCCAACTGGACAACTAAATCAGAGAGTGGTGGGTCGTGAAGGATTCGAACCTTCGACCAACGGATTAAAAGTCCGCTGCTCTACCGACTGAGCTAACGACCCACTGTGTTGATGAATTAATGATAGCGCATTTATTTTAGAATCAAAAGAATAAATTCATTCTTTCAAACTAATTGATTAAATTACAAACGATGAAAACAAAACAGGATCCAATAAAATGGATCCTGTTTTTCAAGTATTAGAAATACTAAGAATTAGTATGCTAACACTGCACGACGGTTTTTAGAATATGCAGCTTCATCGTGACCTAATACTGCAGGTTTTTCTTCACCGTAAGATACTGTGCCTAATTTACCAGCATCAACACCTTTACCAGCTAAATAACCTTTAACTGCATCTGCACGACGTTGACCTAACGCGATGTTGTATTCTGGTGTACCGCGTTCGTCAGTGTTACCTTCTACTAATACTTTAGCAGCTGGAGTTGCATTTAAATATGCTGCGTGTGCATCTAAGATTTGAACGTATTCACCTTCGATGTTGTATTTGTCAAAACCGAAATATACGGTGTTGTAACGTTGTTGAAGATCAGAAACAGAGTAACCGCCAAAAGTTTGGCCTGCACCATTGCCTGCAGCATCGTTGTTAGATGAACTACAAGCAGCTAATGCAGCTACAGAACCTGCAACTAATAATGATTTAACAAATTTGTTCATTAGATTTCTCCTCAATGAGTTTTATTTATTTAGTTAAGTATGGCGACCAAGCAGGAAATTTCACTTGGCCATTACTTCCTGGAAGGCTCGCTTTGAAGCGACCATCTGCAGAAACTAATTGTAGCACCTTTCCTAAGCCTTGTGTAGAGCTATAAATAATCATAATTCCATTTGGTGAAAGACTTGGACTTTCGCCTAAGAAAGACGTACTAAGTACTTCTGATGCACCAGATGTGAGATCTTGTTTAACAACATTATTGTTTCCATTAATCATCACAAGGGTTTTGCCATCAGCGCTAATTTGTGCACTACCGCGACCACCAACCGGTGTTGCACCACCACCGTTTGCACTCATACGATAAACTTGTGGTGAACCACTTCTATCGGATGTAAATAAAATTGAGCTACCGTCCGGAGACCAAGATGGTTCTGTATTATTACCTGCACCACGAGTTAATTGAGCCGGAGCACCGCCGTGAGAACTCATCACGTAAATATTTAATGAGCCATCCTGTGAAGAGGCGAAGGCTAAACGTGAACCATCTGGAGAGAATGCAGGAGCACCATTATGTCCAGGGAAAGAAGCCACCACTTTGCGAGCACCAGAATTTAAATCTTGTACAACAAGTTGTGATTTTTTATTTTCAAAAGATACATACGCTAAACGTTGACCATCTGGAGACCAAGCTGGTGACATGATTGGTTGAGAGCTACGATTTACGATAAATTGATTATAGCCATCGTAGTCTGCAACACGCACTTCATAGGGTTGTGAACCGCCATTTTTTTGCACAACATAAGCGATACGAGTTCTAAAGGCACCACGGATCGCAGTTAATTTTTCAAACACTTCATCACTAACAGTATGAGCACCATAGCGTAACCATTTATTTGTCACTGTATAGCTATTTTGCATTAATACAGCCCCTGGCGTACCTGATGCACCAACGGTATCAATTAATTGATAAGTAATACTATAACCATTACCAGATGGAACAACTTGTCCGACCACAATTGCGTCAATGCCAATATTAGACCAAGCTTCAGGATTTACTTCAGCTGCTGAAGTTGGACGTTGGGGCATCTGAGACACCGCAATAGGATTAAATTTACCACTGTTACGTAAATCATCAGCAACAATTTTGCTAATATCTTCCGGTGCAGATCCGGCAAACGGCACAACAGCTATAGGACGTGCACCATCAACCCCTTCATCAATTACAATGCGAACTTCATCATCTGCGAATGCATAGCTTGCAACAGCAAGTACAATCGCTAATACGCTCACTAAACGTTTTAATAATTTCATTTTGTTACCTTTAAAATTTAACAATAAATTTTTCTAAAGAATTATCGAATATCAAAGTCAATAATTGGCGATTTATATTTCTCATAGATATCATCCGATGGAGCTGCTGGAACTTTTTTCGTTCTAGCCACCGCACTTAATGCTGCTGTACAAATATCATCAGGACCTGAAATTTTTTGATATCCCAAGATTGTTCCATCTCGACTCAATTGAATTTTAATACGACAAACTTTTCCTGCAAAACTTGGATCTTTTAAGAAACGACGTTGAATCTCTTTCTTAATCACTCCTGCGTATTGATCTCCTACTTTGCCACCATCGCCAGAACCAAGCGCTGCGCCGCTACCTTGAGTTCCACCTTTATTTGCATTTCCGCCTTTAGATGCACTACCGCCACCAATATCTCCGCCATTTAAGAAATCATCTAAACTGGCTTGGTCCGCTTTTCGTTTTGCTGCATTCGCTTTAGCTTTAGCATCTGCAGCAGCCTTAGCTTTCGACTCTGCCGCAGCTTTAGCTTCTGCATCAGCTTTTGCTTTAGCATCAGCAGCGGCTTTAGCTTTTGCATCAGCTTCTGCTTTCGCTTTAGCCTCAGCTTTTGCTTTAGCAGCGGCTTCAGCTTTTGCCTTGGCTTCTGCTTCTTGTTTTGCTTTTTGTGCTGCAAGTTCTGCCGCTTTAGCTTTAGCCTCCTCTTCAGCTTGTTTTGCTGCTGCAGCTAAACGTTTAGCCTCTGCATCTGCTTTTAATTTTGCAGCTTCAGCCGCCTGTTTAGCTTTAGCCTCTTCAACTTGCTTCTGTTTTTCCAACGCTTCTTGACGAGCTTGCTCTTGTTGTTTTTTTATTTCTTGCTGACGTTGCTGTTCTTGCTGACGTTTTAACTCTTCTTGTCGTTGAACTTCCTGTTGACGCTTAATCTCTTCTTGATTAGGTTGTGGCGGTTTTTCTTCAACAACGGGTTCTGGGCGTTTTTGTTTATCCGCTTTCCCTTTTTTCTGTTGTTGAATCCTACCCCATTCTTGCGCTGCAGAGCCAGTATCGACCATTACTGCCCCCATTGCATCACCATCACCTTCACCACCACCCATAATTTCAACTGTATGGTAGAAAGAGCTGACAATCAACAATCCAAACAAAACAAGGTGCATCACTATAGAAATAACAAATGCATTTGCGCCTTTTTTTTGTCGATTATTTTGCACGGTTACCTACTTAGTTAAATTGGGTTTGTCATTAAACCAACAGATTTAATTCCAGCAAGGTGGAGTAGATTAAGTGCTTTAATCACTTCTTCATAGGGAACTTCCTTAGCTCCACCTACTAAAAATAGTGTGTTATTATCTTTATCAAATTCTTGTCGAGATAACTGTGTCACCATTTCTTCCGTTAACCCTTCTTGACGTTCTCCGCCAATAGAAATCGCATATTGTCCAATTCCTGAAACTTCAAGAATTACCGGCACTTTATCTTCATTAGATACATTTTGACTTTGTACTGAATCCGGCAATTCCACTTGTACGCTTTGGCTAATAATTGGTGCTGTTGCCATAAAGATCAACACAAGCACTAACAATACATCCAAAAACGGGACAATATTAATTTCAGATTTAATATCTTTACGCTGACGACGAGCCATAATTCAAATCTCTCTTATTTTTCACCGCACTTAACGAAAGAGTGCGGTGTATTTTTTCTATATTTTAGTGTGGTGCTTTGCCGAAAGCTTGGCGATGTAAAATCGTCGTAAATTCATCAATAAAGTTACCGTAATTCTGTTCGATAGCATTCACGCGTAAACTTAAACGGTTATAAGCCATTACAGCTGGAATCGCAGCAAATAAACCGATTGCAGTAGCAATCAATGCCTCGGCGATACCAGGAGCAACCATTTGTAAAGTTGCTTGCTTGGCACCACTTAATGCCATAAAAGCGTGCATGATACCCCAAACAGTTCCGAATAAACCAATATAAGGGCTAACAGAAGCTACTGTAGCCAAAAATGGTACGCGGCTTTCAAGGCTTTCAACTTCACGATTCATTGTAAGATTCATTGCTCGCGTGGTTCCTTTAATAATCGCCTCAGGCGCATCAGGATTCACTTGTTTCAAGCGAGAAAACTCTTTGAAACCAACAAAGAAAATTTGCTCACTACCAGTTAAAATATCACGACGATTTGATAATCCTTCATATAGCTTATTCAAATCTTCACCAGACCAGAAACGGTCTTCAAAAGTATTCGCTTCTTTTAAAGCAGCCGTTAAAACTCGGCTACGTTGAATAATAATTGCCCAAGAAATAATTGAGAATGAAATCAAAATCACAATTACAAGTTGAACAACAATACTTGCTTTTAGAAAAAGATCTAAAAAATTCAATTCTGCAGTCATTGCATACTCCGAAAAGTTTATTTTAGGTTGTAAAACGCAGCTTTTACTTCTTTAGGAAGAGCCACGGGTTTCATATTGCCAAGATAAACACTGGCTACCTTGACTGTAGCCTTTGATAACATCACCGTATCACGCATAAGTCGTTGCTCAAAAAGGATTGTTGCACCTTTTATCTCTATGACATCTGTTTCTACCGTGAGTAAATCATCCAATTTTGCCGCAACGCAATAATCAATAGCGAGCGATTTGACAACAAACGCAAGTTGTTGTTCTTGTAATAAAGTTTGCTGCGTAAAATTTAACGCTCGCAAATATTCTGTTCTAGCCCGCTCAAAAAAATGCAAATAACGAGCATGATACACAACGCCACCAGCATCAGTATCTTCATAATATACTCGAACGGGAAGATGGAAGGTTTTTTCTGACATTATTAAGCTTTGCCCACCGCAATAGGTCGGATATTTTAGAACCTGTTTTTTAGATAAGCAATACGCCGAAGAAAAAAATCATCCTCGTAAATAAAAATGCTCTACAGCACTAATCAATATAATGATATAAGCGATATAAGGTAAGAAAATTAGTTTCCAAATTACGCTTTTAATTTCAAATCCGATTCCATGAATCCAAACCGTAATCAATCCCCAAAAGATCATCAAAATCCACCAAGGAGAATCATTTCGTAACAACGTTGAAAAATTATCAATATTAAGGAAAAATACGGCTGTTAGTCCTAGCGCTAAAATAAATGAAAGGGTTCGAAACGAACCCTTATTAATTAATTGATAGAGTGAATGAATCATATTACTCGTCAAATTTTCCTGCTTTTTCTTTGCCAATGGTTAATTTTGCACTGGCAAATATAGCTAATAACACACCCACTACCCAAATTACATATAACATATTAATCTCCTTAGTATAATGAGTGTTTATTTTCATCAATGAAATTCGCATCTAAGCGGCCAAACATCTTCGCATAAGACCAAATAGTATAAGCTAAAGAAATAGCCACAAAGATAAGTGCAAAAATCAACATTAACGTTAATGTTAATTCACTTGAAGTTGCATCCCACATTAACAAACTCTGTTCAGGGTGTGAGCTTGAAGGCATAACAAATGGGAACATAGATACTGCAGCAGTAATAATTACACCGGCCATTGTTAATGCAGAGAAAAAGAATGCGAAACCACAACGATTAGCTTTAGAAAATGCCGCATTTAATAGCGCAGCAACTACTGCTAATGCAGGGAAAATCCAAAGAATTGGCATTTCATTGAAATTTCTAAACCATGCACCAGTTTCGACAGCAACTTCTTTATTCATTGGAGAAGATGGAGCGTAATGATCCACTACACTCGTTACTACATAACCCTCTTTAAAGTATAACCATGCTCCAGCTAATACAAACGCAATTAAAGTGACAATCGCACCGATTTGGCTCACTGAGCGAGCGCGATCACGCAATTCTTCGGTTGTTTTCATTTGTAACCAGTTCGCACCGTGAGTTACAAGCATTGATAAGCTAATAACACCACACAATAATGCAAATGGATTTAATAATTCAAAGAATGAACCGGTATAAGTTACTTGAGTCAATTCGTTGAAATGGAATGGAACACCTTGTAATAAATTACCAAAAGCCACACCAAATACTAATGCTGGAACAAAACCACCTGCGAATAGTCCCCAATCCCAAACAGAACGCCAAGTCGGGTTATCAATTTTTGCACGATATTCAAAACCCAATGGGCGTAAGAATAACGCAGCTAAAACCAATACTAAAGCGATGTAGAAACCTGAGAATGAAACTGCATATACAATTGGCCATGCCGCAAATACTGCGCCGCCTGCAGTTAACAACCAAACTTGGTTACCATCCCAATGTGGGGCAATAGAGTTGATCATAATACGGCGTTCCACTTCTTTTTTACCTGTTACAGGTAAAAGTGCAGTCACGCCCATATCAAATCCATCAGTTACAGAGAAACCGATCAATAATACAACGACTAACACCCACCAAATAAAACGTAGAAATTCATAATCAATCATAATTCATCTCCTGCTTATTTAGATGATTGTTCAAAGTAGTATTTGCCGGTTTTTAACGCACTAGGACCCAAACGCGCATATTTAAACATCAAATACATCTCAACAATAATGAACGCAAGATAAAGCGCACAAATTAAACCAATAGAGAACCATAAATCGCCAGTACTTAACTGAGACGCCGATACCCCAACAGGTAAAACTTCATAAATTGCCCATGGTTGACGACCAAATTCAGCTAAGAACCAACCAAATTCAATCGCTAAGAATGGCAATGGAATACTCCAAAGCAATGCTTTAAGTAATAAGCGAGAAGAAGTCACTTTGTTACGTAAATTCTGAACAAATGCACCGAAAGCTAATAAGATAATTAAACCACCAGCCGCTAACATACCACGGAAAGCCCAGAAGTTAGGACCTACATTTGGAATAGTATCACGCGCAGCTTGTTTAATTTGTTCCTCAGTCGCATCAACAATATTATTTGTGTAGCGTTTTAACAATAAACCGAAACCAAGATCTTTTTTAACTTCATTAAATTGTGCTTTTGTTTCTTCATTTACTTGGCCATTTGCTTTTTTCTCAGCCTTTAATTGAGTAAACAATTCATAAGCATGAATACCGTTACGTACACGATTTTCATTTAATAATTGAAGATCTTTCAAGCCAGTAATTTCTTTATCTACAGAGCGAGTAGCAATTAAACCACCAAGATAAGGAATTTCAATCGCAAAATCATTTTTCATTTCTGTCGAATTAGGGATTGCGACTGGATGGAATGGTGCTGGAGCTGCATGAGTATCAAACTCAGCTTCCATTGCAGCCAATTTCACAGGTTGTGCTTTACCGATGTCATAACCTGATTCATCACCCATAATTAATACAGCTGATGCAGCAATAAAACCAAATGTTGCCGCGACAGAGAATGAACGTTTAGCAAAACCAATATCGCGACCTTTTAATAAATAGAATGCGCTGATACCTAATACAAACATTGCACCGGTTGTATAACCTGCTGTTAATGTGTGTAAGAATTTACTTTGCGCAACTGGATTTAACCAAAGATCTAAGAAGCTCGTCATTTCCATACGTACTGTCTCAAAATTAAATTCTGAGCCAGCTGGAGACTGCATCCAACCATTAGCAACTAAAATCCACATTGCAGATAAGTTCGAACCGAAAGCTACACAATATGTAGCAAGTAAGTGTTTACCTTTAGTTAAACGATCCCAACCAAAGAAGAATAACCCCACAAAAGTTGATTCTAAGAAAAAGGCTAGTAACGCTTCAATCGCTAATGGCGCACCAAAAATATCACCTACATAATGAGAATAATAAGACCAGTTAGTACCGAATTGGAATTCCATAATGATACCTGTGGTCACCCCAAGGGCGAAGTTAATACCAAATAACTTACCCCAGAATCTTGTCATATCTTTATAAACTTCTTTGCCTGTCGCCACATAAATGGTTTCCATAATCACAAGGACGAATGACAAACCTAATGTCAGCGGCACGAAAATGAAGTGATACAACGCAGTTAAAGCAAACTGCAAGCGAGAAAGGTCAACAACGTCCAACATTCTCAACTCCTCTGTATAAACAACATTAGTTCCAATGATGATTAAAAAGGCAAAGCCTTAAATAATCCCTAATCACTCAACTCCAATCAGCTAAGCTTAAATTGGTTTATCTACATAATCATTCTCAAATAGTTAAAAAACACCAATTATTATAGAGATAAGCCAAATTGGCGGGTATTCTACTACTAAATACAAGGATAAAAAACAGTAAAAACGATATCTAGATCACATTTTTGACATAAGACATAAAATACCTATTATTTATTAAAGATAATTTAATTGATATAAATCAATTTTGCTATTTTTTGTACAAAAATATACGTTACACGTGATCCTTATCACAATTTACAACAATAAATGACTTCAAAAGCTAGACATACTAAGTATATTTTGCTATTTTCCCGCCTAGTTTAATTTTTAGATTTCATAATAAAGAGAAACAAGGACTTAAAATGAAAAAAACATTCCTTATTTTAACCGCACTTTTCTCTACTGTATCAACCTCTACTTTTGCATCAAATATTCTGCCACAACAATGTGAACAACTATTTAAAGAAACAGAGAATTTGATTGCGCAAGCAGAAAAACAACCTGGCACACATACACAGGTAGGAAAAATTAAAAATAAGTTAAACCAAAGTAAACAACAAATTCTTCAAATGGAATTAGCGACTCAGTTAAAAAGTTGTGAAGTAGGTTTAGCAAAATTAAGTAACTTGAAAAGTTATAGTGAGTAATTAAAAAAGCCTTATTGAGTACAATAAGGCTTTTTTAGTGGTTAAATTTATCTAGTCTGATAATTTCTGCAGACCGAAATGGCGATAAGTTTGCGATGTTGCGATACGGCCACGCGGCGTTCTTTGTAGAAACCCCTGTTGAATCAAATAAGGCTCTAACACATCTTCAATGGTATCGCGTTCTTCACCGATTGCAGCAGCAAGATTATCCAGTCCTACTGGCCCGCCGTCAAAACGTTCAATAACTGCAGACAATAATTTTCTATCTAAATAATCAAATCCGGCATCATCTACATCCAACATTGAAAGCGCTTGTTTTGCCACATCTACCGAAATTACTCCCCCATTACGTACATCTGCATAATCACGCACGCGTCGTAATAAACGGTTTGCAATTCGAGGCGTACCTCGTGAACGACGAGCTACCTCGAAAGCGGCTTGCTGTTCTAATTCAAGATTCAAACACCCCGCACTTCTTGCAACGATAGATGTTAAATCTTCTACAGAATAGAATTCCAAACGTTGCACAATACCAAAACGATCACGCAATGGTGAAGTCAACGAGCCAGCTCTAGTCGTTGCGCCAACCAAAGTAAAAGGTGGCAAATCTAATTTAATAGAACGAGCGGCTGGCCCCTCACCAATCATAATATCCAATTGATAGTCTTCCATTGCTGGATAAAGAACTTCTTCAATAGCAGGGGAAAGTCGATGGATTTCATCAATAAATAATACATCATGCGGTTCAAGATTGGTTAGCATTGCGGCTAAATCTCCCGCTTTTTCCAATACAGGTCCTGATGTCGTACGAATATTCACGCCCATTTCATTTGCCACAATATTAGCAAGCGTTGTTTTTCCCAAACCTGGAGGGCCAAAAATCAATAAATGATCCAAGGCATCTTGACGTAGTTTGGCTGCCTTGATGAAAATATCCATTTGCTCGCGCACTTGCGGCTGTCCAACATAATCCGATAATAATTTCGGACGAATAGCGCGGTCGATAACATCTTCATCAAGCTTAGCTTGCCCGCTAATAATTCTATCTGCTTCAATCATGTCTCACCTACAGTGCGGCTTTTAAAGCTTCGCGAATAACTTGTTCACTGGTTAATTCTGGCTTAGCAACTCGTTTCACCATTTTTTCTGCTTCTGAAGGTTTATAACCTAAAGCAATCAAGGCTGAAATAGCTTCATCAGATGAATTTTCTGAGTGGGATTCAATGGATGGAACTGACGGAATATGAGTACTTTCTACAAAGAAATCGCTTTGTTTTACGCCCTTAAATTTACCTTTGAGCTCTACTAACAAACGTTCAGCTGTTTTTTTGCCAACTCCTGGAATTTTAGTGAGTTTAGATAGCTCTTCTCTCTCTATCGCATAAGCAAATTGTTCGACCGACATGGCAGATAAAATCGCTAAGGCTAATTTAGGCCCCACCCCATTTGTTTTAATTAATTCACGAAATAAAGTGCGGTCTGTTTTCTGGGCAAATCCAAAAAGTAAATGAGCATCTTCCCGAACAACAAGATGGGTGAATAAAGTAGTTTCTTGACCAATTTCTGGTAAATCATAGAAACTCGTCATAGGCAAAAGCAATTCATAGCCTACACCTTGAACATTAAGTAAAATTTCTGGAGGTTGTTTTTCTAAAAGAATGCCTTGTAAGCGACCGATCATAATTCTTCCGAATGATAAAAAACTTAACGCATAGAATAAAATAAAACTGGACGAACATCCAGTTAAATTTTTAATCTA
Source organism: Haemophilus haemolyticus (assembly GCF_003352385.1). Lineage (NCBI taxonomy): Bacteria > Pseudomonadati > Pseudomonadota > Gammaproteobacteria > Pasteurellales > Pasteurellaceae > Haemophilus > Haemophilus haemolyticus. The sequence goes on from NZ_CP031243.1 coordinate 1,753,721, forward strand.
AAGCGTCCTCGGCTATATCTGGTCTTTAAAAGTGCGGTCATTTTTTCTTGCGTTTCTGTCATTTTAACAGAATTGGCAATATGTAAAGAATGTTGAATAGAATGAGCGTGCGTAATTGCGATAGCCAACGCATCCGCTGCATCAGCTTGAGGTTTATCTGACAACTTCAAAATACGAGTCACCATTTCTTGCACTTGCACCTTATCTGCAGAACCAATACCCACAACCGTTTGTTTTACTAAACGTGCGGCATATTCAAAAACAGGTAAATCATGATTTACCGCAGCAACAATCGCCGTACCACGTGCCTGCCCGAGTTTCAAAGCCGAATCTGCATTCTTCGCCATAAATACTTGCTCAATTGCAAACATATCAGGTTGAAACTGCGTGATGATTTCAGTTATTCCAGCATAAATGCGTTTCAAACGGGTTGGTAAATCTTCAACTTGAGTACGAATTGCGCCACTGCCGAGATATTCTAAATGTCTCCCTGTTTGGCGAATCACACCATAACCAGTTACGCGAGAACCTGGGTCAATACCTAAAATAATGCTCATAATTTCTATAAAAAATGGGTAATTACATTACCCATTTATTGCATTATTAAAGTTGAGATGCCACTTCGTCACTAATTTCACCATTGTGATATACGTTTTGTACATCATCACAATCTTCCAACATATCAATTAAACGAAGTAATTTTGGTGCAGTTTCAATATCAAGATCAACCGTTGTTGATGGAATCATCGTTACTTCAGCTTCTTGAACTTTAAAGCCAGCCGCTTCAATGCCATCACGCACTGAACCTAAATCTTCCCAAGCAGTATAGATTTCAAATGAACCATCATCTTGTGGTTGAATATCATCAGCACCCGCTTCGATAGCCGCTTCAGTTAATGCATCTTCATCTGCTTGTTCAATTAAAATTAAACCTTTTTTGCTAAATAAATAACCAACAGAACCTTCTGTTCCCAAGTTACCACCACATTTGGTAAAACTTGGGCGAACCTGTGAAATGGTGCGGTTTGCATTATCACTCAAACACTCCACCATAACCGCTGTACCGCCTGGGCCATAACCTTCATAGATTTTGGTTTCCATATTGGTATCATCGCCACCGCCTACACCACGATCAATAGCGCGGTTGATAGTATCGCGCGTCATATTGTTGCTAAGTGCTTTATCTACTGCTGCACGTAAACGCGGATTAGCACTCACATCGCCACCACCAATTTTAGCTGCAGTAACAAGCTCACGAATTAATTTAGTAAAAATTTTACCGCGTTGTGCATCTTGTGCTGCTTTGCGGTGTTTAATATTAGCCCACTTACTATGGCCTGCCATGTTGTTTTCCTTCTATTTATCTTTAAGAATATATTTTCTAATTGCTTCCGCATTATTGGAAGATTTTGTCATTTGGATTGCTTTTTCAGGAGAAACCCATTGATATGCCAAATGCTCACTTAATATTGGTTCGAATTCTTGCTCCATTGCCAATAAAAACCAATGCTCACGGCAATGCGTCACATTCGGTGCGTATTTATATCGGAAATATGGAAAAATTTCAAATTCTATGCTCTCTTTGCAATCAAAAAGTCCGGTGGAATTTTCTGAAATTTCTAACCGCACTTCTTCCCAAAGCTCACGAATTGCTGTTTTTTTTGGTGTTTCACCACTTTCAATAGTGCCCGTAACAGACTGCCAAAAATCAGGATCATCTTGGCGTTGGAGCATTAAAACTCGGTTTGTATCTTTAGCGTAAATTACAACGAGAACAGATTGATTATTTTTATATTTCAAGCTCGTCATCTACATAATTGAGAATGAGCAGCATCATACCTTTTCTACTAAAAACTTTCAAAAAAATTACCGCACTTTAAAACTAAAGTGCGGTAATTATCTTAATTATTTTAGTTTAACCAGCCAGCTTGTTGAGCTATAAATAACCCTGCAAAGGCTGTTAAGTAGAATAAACCGATAAGAGATAACCACAATAAGCCGCCTTTTACACTGTGTTTCGCGTGCTTAGTCAGAGATAAATTCAACCAAGCAAAGATTGGTGCAGAAACAAATGAAGCAATCATCGCGAATTTCAGCATTGGGCCTACTGCATTATTAAAGTAGAAAATAATCGCTAAACCAGATAACGCCGCAAAAATCATACCGATATTAAGAATTCTCACAGAGCTTTCTTGTTTACCGAATAAGATACGCAAAGATTCAACATTGGTACGAGAGTAACCATCAATTACTGTAATTGTTGTACCAAACATACACATGAACGCAATGACTGCAATTAATAAGCGAGACCATTCACCGATAGTACTTGCATACATATTGATAAGTTGTGCGATATATTTTCCGCCAACCATCTCTACGGTTTCAGGAGAACCATATTGCACCAATGCACCAAGCGCTAAGAAAACGACAGCTAAAATGGCTGTACCAATGTAACCCACGTTAAAGTCAAATAAACCGTCTTGATAAGACACTTTGGTCAAGCGACGTTTTGCTACCACCCACATGGAATTAATAGCAGAAATCTCAATCGGCGCCGGCATCCACCCCATTAACGCCACCAAAAAGGCCAATTTACTTAATTCCCATGGAGAAGGAGGTACAAAATCAGGTGCGGCTACGCCATTGATACCATTACGCATAAAAGCAATCACGACAGCGCTCACGGTTGTTACCGTTAAAGCAATCATGATGATTTTCGATAAACTATCTAATAAACGGTACTTCCCTAACAATAAAATACCGGTTGTCACAAGAATCACTAATGAGCTTAATACTGGCATTGGTAGAGGAATTGGCGTAATGAAGGTTAAAATTGCTGCCGTTAATAATCCCACTGCCGCAGTATTAATCACTGTCGCAAAAATGTTTAAAGCTAAGAATAACCAAAGATAGAATTTCCCTTTTTGACGGTAACCTTCTAACAACGTATTACCGGTATCTAGGGTATATTGAACACCGAAACGGAAGAAAGGATATTTAAATAAGTTAGCAAGAATCACAATGCTCACTAATTCCCAACCATAGATCGCACCAGCTTGGGTAGATGCAATAATATGCGACCCACCAACAGCTGCCGATGCCATCACGATGCCAGGGCCTAAGGCAGAGAATTTACTCGCCCATGTTGATTTTTCTACTGGAGTTGAAACTTCACGCATAAAATGTTCTCTTATAAATTGACCATAAACTGAAAAGGCCTTATTTATAATAGAATTTTATCCTTGAGTAAAGTAAATAAAATCCACTTAAAAGCACTAGTAAAAAATAAAAATCTAATTATTTTTGAATTTCAGAATATAACTCTAAAGCAAATAAATTCTCCCAGTATTCATACCAAAAAACGGATGCCTTTAAGTGAATAAAATTTTTTCAACAAAAAGAAAGTGCGGTTAAAATGATCTGCACCCCAAAAGTTGGACTCAACAAACCAACATCTGGTCTCCATCGTTGATGGTGGGTAGCATAGAATTGCCGTTTGCCCAAAATACGGCACATTTTTCCGCTTTTACGCCTAAACTGCATAATAGGCTATCTGAATAAGGCTCTTGCCCGTCGGCTTCTGTTGCCCCTTCGTTAAAGCTGCCAAAGCCTGCTGAAACGTTGATAGAGCTATAACAGTCCACCATACTCACGCCCTCATCTAGTAACTCTTGCATTCTCTCAAACGCACGGCTGACAAGGCTTCCTGTCGGTTTTTCTGTCGTTGTTTTATTGCTTGACCCGCCTTACTTATGCACTCGCCAAGAGAGCTACAAGCAAGCCACTTACTTTGATTTGATTGATTTTTTACGCCTAATCAATCTAACCAAGCCTCCTTATATTTTCTTCAGTAGCACAAAAAGTGAATTTATCCGTTATTTGGACTATATGCAGGAATGTAAAACCGATAACTGGCAAGCGTTTGAGAATTACGAGCGAATTGTGGTGAAGACATCAATCTTCAAAGATGGGGTTTATGAGGATAATATGATTTATAAGTTCTAAATTTAAACCCTCTTTAAAGTCGATTTAAAGAGGTTTTTTTTGTGGCTTATTTTGCATAGGGCTTTGGAGATTAGCTATGCAAAATAATTTGCAAAACTATGCAAAAAATTTTGCAAGCTTACAATTATTTTGAAGATAAAGTGTTTGATAAATTCTCAATTATTGGGTAATAAAAATGCTGGAATATTCCAGCATTTTTTATTTACATTTTATTAATAACTGTTTCTAATAAATTATTTTTTTCAAATAAACATTTAATAGAGTACTTATCTTTTTCTCCATGAGAATTTTTTAAAGTTATACTAGAAATTAAACTAACTCTTCCGTTAGGGTGTTGAAGGTAAGATACATCTAAAAATTTAGAAAAATTAACTAATTTTTGTTTAGAAAATCTACGTTCTACATCTTTTTCACATAGTAGAATAGCTTTTTGTTGAGAAATGTATTCTATTGATTGCGATTTCCCAGAATTCATATCATCTAAAGAAAAAAATACATTAAATGACGATAATCCTTCTCCGCAAGTAACATAGAATACAGGATTGCTTTTAGTTCCCTTGGTTGATGAGACATCTAATACTGCAGGATCGATTTTTTTACAGTTAGCATTTTCTCTATGAATTTTATTAAGTTCTGCTGTTATTAATTTCTTATAAGGCTTTGTTATATCATTCCAATTAACATCTTCTTCTTCAATAATTCTAAATCCTTTTTCATCGAATTTAGCTTCTTTTAAAAATGAGCTTTTAATCCAGCCAACATGAGAGTCAGATAAATAGGAAGGGGATACAACTTTAACTAAAGACCAAGAGTGATTAGGAGTATGGCATAATTCTCTCACAACATATTCATTGCTAAATTCAATATAAGAAATTTCATTTATAGCTTTACTGAGTGTTTCATTAATGACTTTCTCGCTCTTATCGCTTGGTTTTATGTAAACAGGAATCTCACTTCCTTTTGGTATGTACTCAGCATCAGTTTTCACATCTGTATCGGTACAAAGCTGAATATTCTGAGCATATGTATTAATAGAAACTCCGAAAAATAATAAAAATTTAAGAATACTTTTCATAGTAAATTCCTTAATCGCTAATTATAGATAAAACAAAAGGGGAATAATCCCCCTTGCATTATTCAGACTTAGTAACTTGAATCGCTAACTCTTCCAATGCCTGCGGATTCGCAAAACTTGGTGCTTCTGTCATTAAGCACGCTGCAGCCGTTGTTTTCGGGAATGCAATCACATCACGGATATTTTCAGTGCCAGTTAAAAGCATGGTTAAACGGTCTAAACCAAATGCTAAACCTGCATGTGGCGGTGTACCGAATTTTAATGCATCTAACAAGAAGCCAAATTTTTCACGTTGTTCTTGTTCATTGATACCAAGAATGCGGAATACGGTTTGTTGCATTTTCGGATCGAAAATACGGACAGAACCACCGCCCACTTCGTAGCCATTGATCACCATATCGTAAGCATTTGCTACTGCACTTGTCGGATCGGCTTCTAATTGCTCAGGACTAAAATCTTTTGGTGACGTGAATGGGTGATGCATTGCTGCAAGATTACCCTCTTCATCACGTTCAAACATTGGGAAATCAATCACCCAAAGCGGTTGCCATTCGTCTAAACGAGTTAAGCCAAGATCACGTCCTAATTTCAAACGTAATGCGCCCATTGCATCAGTGGTGGTTTGCCATTTATCTGCACCAAAGAATAAGATATCGCCGGTTTGAGCTTTCACGCGTTCAGCTAAGGCTTTCCATACCTCTTCATTTAAGAATTTCGCAATCGGGCTTTGTACGCCTTCAAGACCAGCATTAATGTCATTTACTTTCGCCCAAGCCAAACCTTTTGCACCGTAAATACCAACAAATTGTGTGTATTCATCAATTTGTTTACGGGTGATTTCAGTACCATTTGGTACACGAATCACTGCCACACGGCCGTTTGGATTGTTTGCAGGCTCATTAAATACTTTAAATTCAACATCTTTAACGATATCTGCCACATCGACCATTTCTAATGGGTTACGCAAATCTGGTTTATCTGAACCAAAACGAATCATTGCTTCTTGCCAGGTCATTTGTGGGAATTTGCCTAAATCCACACCAATGATGTTTTGCCATAAACCGTGTACCATGCGTTCCATGATCTCACGTACTTCTGGCGCAGTTAAGAAAGAAGTTTCCACATCGATTTGGGTAAATTCAGGCTGACGATCTGCACGTAAGTCTTCATCACGGAAACATTTCACAATTTGATAATAACGATCAAAACCAGACATCATTAAAAGCTGTTTGAAAAGCTGTGGTGATTGCGGCAATGCATAGAATTTGCCTTTATGCACACGGCTTGGCACTAAATAGTCACGCGCACCTTCTGGCGTTGCTTTGGTAAGCATTGGGGTTTCAATATCAAGGAAACCATTGTCATCCATAAAACGACGCACAAAGCTGGTGATTTTTGCACGGGTTTTCAAACGTTGAGCCATTTCTGGACGACGTAAATCTAAATAACGATATTTTAAACGTTGCTCTTCAGTATTGTTTTGGTTAAAGTCGAGAGGCAACACATCAGACGCATTGTAAACATGCAATTCTTTCGCTAACACTTCCACTTCGCCTGTTGCCATATTTTTATTAATTTGGTTTTCAGGACGCGCAATCACTTCGCCTTTAATTTGAATACAGAATTCATTACGTAACCCAGCAGCCGCTGTCAATGCATCTTGATATTTCGGATCAAAACAAACTTGCACAATGCCATCACGATCTCGCATATCAATAAAAATCAAGCCACCTAAATCACGACGGCGGTGAACCCAACCGCTTAATGTTACATCTTGTCCGATATTGTTACGGTTTAATGCTCCGCAATAATGTGTACGCATCATATTCAATTCCTTAACTCTCTATAAAAATGGAAAATACCGCAGAATTATACGGAAAAAGGCGCGTCTTTTAAATCTTAAACGGAAATTTATTTGACCCCTTGAAAACTTTCCTTAAAATGACCGCACTTTTTAAATATTTTCTAATTCGTAGGGTGTGGAAAGTTGAAAAAACACACATCCCGCACACAATGTAAACCATGAAAGATACTATTTTTTCCGCTCCCATTGAAAAACTCGGCGATTTTACCTTTGATGAAAACGTTGCCGAAGTTTTTCCAGATATGATTCAACGCTCCGTACCTGGCTATTCCAACATTATTACTGCAATCGGTATGTTGGCAGAACGTTTCGTCACTGCTGATAGTCATGTTTATGATCTTGGTTGCTCACGAGGTGCAGCTACACTTTCAGCACGTCGAAATATTCATCAACCAAACGTAAAAATTATTGGTATCGATAATTCTCAACCTATGGTTGAACGTTGTCGCCAACATATTGCGGCGTATCATAGTGAAGTACCTGTAGAAATTCTCTATGACGATATTCGTCACGTTGAGATTAAAAATGCCTCAATGGTCATTCTCAACTTCACCTTGCAATTCTTACCGCCTGAAGATCGCATCGCATTGCTTACCAAAATCTATGAAGGCTTAAATCCAAACGGCGTGCTCGTGTTATCAGAAAAATTCCGTTTTGAAGACACTAAAGTTGATCATTTACTCATTGACTTGCACCACCAATTCAAACGTGCCAATGGTTATAGCGAACTTGAAGTGAGTCAGAAACGCACCGCGCTTGAAAATGTGATGCGTACTGATTCTATCGAAACACACAAAATGCGGTTAAAAAACGTAGGATTTTCACAGGTAGAACTTTGGTTCCAATGCTTTAATTTTGGCTCGATGATTGCAGTTAAATAATTCATAACAAATTTATTTAATTCAACTTTTTTGTGGCATAATGCCCGCACTTTTTATCACAAAAGGATTAAACCAATGCGAATTTTACACACTATGTTACGCGTGGGCGATTTAGATCGTTCAATCAAATTTTATCAAGATGTTTTAGGTATGCGCTTATTACGCACCAGTGAAAACCCAGAATACAAATATACGCTGGCTTTTTTAGGTTACGAAGATGGCGAAAGTGCGGCAGAAATTGAATTAACATACAACTGGGGCGTAGATAAATATGAACACGGCACTGCATATGGACATATTGCTATCGGAGTGGATGATATTTATGCGACTTGTGAAGCTGTTCGTGCAAGCGGTGGTAACGTTACTCGCGAAGCAGGGCCAGTTAAAGGTGGCTCAACCGTCATTGCTTTTGTTGAAGATCCAGATGGTTATAAAATTGAATTTATCGAAAACAAAAGCACTAAATCTGGTTTAGGCAACTAAAGTGCGGTCAATTTTTATTGTATTTTTAATAACGTAGGGATTCCTACGTTATTTTATTTTTAAGAGATAGATTATGTCCGATTCTCAAGAAATCCCTTATCACAACCAATTAAAAAATCGCTTTCGTGGCTATTTCCCTGTCATTATTGATGTTGAAACTGCAGGTTTTGATGCCAAAAAAGATGCGCTACTCGAACTGGCCGCCATCACATTAAAAATGGATGAAAACGGTTATTTGCATCCTGATCAGAAATGCCATTTTCATATCGAGCCTTTTGAAGGAGCAAATATTAATCCGGAGTCCTTGAAATTTAATGGCATTGATATTCATAATCCATTACGTGGTGCGGTGTCTGAACTCGATGCAATCACGGGATTATTTCAAATGGTGCGCAGAGGACAAAAAGATGCAGATTGCCAACGTTCTATCATTGTGGCGCACAATGCTGCTTTTGACCAAAGTTTTGTGATGGCAGCCGCTGAACGTACCGGCGTAAAGCGTAATCCCTTCCACCCTTTTGGAATGTTTGATACCGCAAGTTTAGCAGGATTGATGTTTGGTCAGACTGTTCTCGTTAAGGCCTGTCTTGCCGCTAAAATCCCGTTTGATGGGAAGCAAGCGCACTCAGCGCTATACGACACCGAACGTACAGCGGAATTATTCTGTTATATGGTCAATCATTTAAAAGATTTAGGTGGTTTCCCACATATTTCTCAAATAGATGAAACAGAAAAAACAGTAGAAAATCAGACCGCACTTTAAAAAACTAAAAAAGTGGTTGCAATAGTTTTATTTTTCCAGTAGTTTAAAAGCAATTCTTATTTGGAGATAAAAAATGAACATTATCCGTCGTCACCATCATCACCATTCAACTGAATAATCTTTCAGGTTTTTGGTGTGCTTGGAAGATTTCTTCCGAGCTGACAGGATAATAAAAATCTTACCCCTCGGAAGGCAACTTTCGAGGGGTTTTGTTTTATTACAACACAGGAGTCATCACTGCAACGACATCATCATTATTTATTCGACAATCAAAAATTTTAAAGTAAAGTATTCACCATTTAATAATTCATAAGGAAAAATACAATGTTAACAAATCCCGTTGTTATTTCGATTATTGTTTTACTCGCACTAAGTTTGCTACGTATTAACGTAATTATTGCATTAGTTATTGCCGCACTCACTGCTGGACTCTGTGGCGGTCTAGGCTTAAGCAAAACAATTGAAACCTTCACTGGAGGTTTAGGTGGCGGCGCAGAAGTCGCAATGAACTATGCGATGCTTGGTGCATTCGCGATTGCGATTTCTAAATCAGGTATTACCGATTTAATTGCCTATAAGATCATCACTAAAATGAATAAAACACCAAGTTCCAGCAATTTAACTTGGTTTAAATATTTAATTTTTGGTGTATTGGTATTATTCGCCATTTCTTCACAGAACTTACTTCCTGTACATATTGCTTTTATTCCAATCGTCGTACCACCGTTACTTTCTATTTTTAATCGTCTAAAAATAGACCGTCGTGCTGTAACCTGTGTCCTCACATTTGGCTTAACCGCAACTTATATGTTACTTCCTGTCGGCTTTGGTAAAATCTTTATCGAAAGTATTTTGGTAAAAAACATCAATCAAGCAGGCGCGGCTCTTGGTTTACAAACAAATGTGGCTCAAGTATCCCTCGCGATGTTATTGCCTGTAATTGGTATGATTTTAGGGTTGCTCACCGCAATATTCATCACTTATCGCAAACCAAGAGAATATGATGTAACTATTCAAGAGCCAACCACAAAAGAAATTGAAGCGCACATCGCAAACATAAAACCAAAACAAATCACTGCAAGTTTAATCGCGATTGTCGCGACCTTCGCAACACAATTAGTCACAAGTTCAACTATTATTGGCGGTTTAATTGGCTTAATTATTTTCGCACTATGTGGCATTTTCAAACTAAAAGAAAGCAACGATATTTTTCAACAAGGCTTACGCTTAATGGCAATGATTGGCTTTGTAATGATTGCTGCTTCAGGTTTTGCAAATGTGATTAATGCCACCACTGGCGTAACAGATTTAGTTCAAAGCTTAAGTAATGGTGCGATTCAAAGTAAAGGTTTGGCCGCATTCTTAATGTTACTGGTCGGATTGTTGATTACAATGGGAATTGGTTCATCATTCTCAACGGTGCCAATCATTGCTTCTATCTACGTACCGCTTTGTTTATCTTTTGGTTTCTCACCATTAGCCACCGTTTCTATCGTTGGTGTTGCGGCTGCCTTAGGGGACGCAGGCTCTCCAGCCTCTGACTCCACCTTAGGTCCAACATCAGGTTTAAATATGGATGGTAAACACGACCACATTTGGGACTCTGTTGTACCAACCTTCCTACACTACAATATTCCATTATTAGCGTTTGGCTGGATTGCAGCAATGTACCTTTAACGATTATAATCCCCCGACTTGGGGGATTTTTTTATGACTGTTCAACAACTTATCCAGATCTTAGATCAAAAAGTTCAGCAACTTTATCAAGCTCATTTATCCAAACAAGAAGAAAAAATCTTCGCCAAATTTGACCGCACTTTGTTCAGTGAAAATGGACAGAATGTTTCCTTTTATCTAAAGGAAATTAATCAAACGCTAGATAGAATAAAGGCATTAAAATCTAACGATCTTAATCACTATAATTTTCTGACAGAGCGTTTACTCGCCCAATGTTCCGTTCTTTCAGAAGCCCTAACTCACAAGAATACTCACCTAACAGCCCCCCAAACAACAACGAAACAAACCATTAAAAAATCTCAACATAGCATTCATAAATTACCGCCAAGAGAACGATTGGAAAAATACTATGAAGCATTAGAACGCTTGAATAAACTTTATCAACAACATAAAGATTTGGCGCAGGCAGAAAAAAATAATGATGAAAAAATACGTTATGCTCAACTTGCAGAAGGTTATAAAAAACGCCAGCAAAAATGCCAAGAGGCAATAGATCTTTTAGAAGAATATTTGGTATTTAAAGAAGAATTAGGAAACCGTGAAAATACGGAAAATAGATGATGAGAAATAAAAAAACTAATTCTCTCGAATTAGTTAACTTTTAAAAGTTGATGGCGGAGGAATAGGGATTCGAACCCTAGGAGGGCGTAAACCCTCGCCGGTTTTCAAGACCGGTGCCTTCAACCACTCAACCATTCCTCCGTGATTTAATGCGCACGCATAATACGTTTTTTGAGAAAAACCGTCAAGCAAAAATTATCTCGTTTTTATCAAGTGATTATTTTTACTGCAACCTCAAAATAAAAAGAATTGACGTAATAAAAATCACGCCAATTCTAATTTTTTATTTTAGATTACTCTGATTTTGCTCGAGTAGGCTCAGAATATACATGGCTAATCGCACAATGATGCCCTGCCGCCCCTTTACCGTAAAAATAATAGCGAGAATCTTGCCATTCAATAATTGGGAAAGCTTCTGGCATTTCATCACTCGCTTTCGCCAAAGTCATCTCTGCTTTTGTATGAGTCACTGAAGAAATAGTACCTAAACGTCCATTAAACTCATAAGTGCGGATAAATTTCGATACTTTTTCGACAGTTTCAGATTCATCTACATTAATCGCGGGATCAATAGACTCAACAATCTCTTGAGATTTATGAGAATTTAAACGCTCTAGAGATTCTTGTACTTTTTTCTGTACAGATTCATTAGCGGGCTGAGTAATAAAATCTAATGCTGGTTTTACTTCAAGCGATTTTTCTTCAACCACAATCCCCATTGCTGGCGTGATAAAACCTTTTTTAGTTTTCTCTTGCTCGAGCAATTCATCCACCGATAAGAAATTATTTTCTTTCGGAGTGTTCACTGTTGAATAGTCCACCCAAGCTTTTCCACTTGCCAATTCAGGTGAAGCCACTGCAGCAAATAATGGCATTGGCGATTTTGGCTCTTGATTACGGCGACGACGTTGATTATTCGCTGCACGTAAATGACGTGGAGTGCGACGTTGACGATCTTGACGTTCAGAACGCTCTTGGTTTTGACGAACTGGTTTTTCATCATCTTGAACGGTTTGAACTTCGACAACATCCACCTCTGGCATTTGTTCAACAATGTTTGCGTTATTTTCAACAGCCATCTCATTATCTTCAACGCGCACGCGTTTACGTAAATCACGACGTTGACGGCGTTGAGTCACTTGCTCAGTTTTTTCATCTTGAGCCTCAAAAACCGGTGTAGAATTTACCGCACTTTCAGCGATGCTTTCTTCCACTAAGTTACGGCGAGGACGGCGTTGATTACGCTCACGGACATTACGAATTTGTTCTTCGGTTCTTTCCGTTTCGTTATTTTCAGAACGTGGACGACGAGGAGTACGACGATCCTGTGGACGACGTTGATTACGATTAGAATTGCGCGAAGTGCGGTTATTTTTTGGTTTATTTTCTTCGGATTCAGAAGCAAATAAACCTTTAATTTTCGCAATAATTTTTGCTAATAAAGACGGTTCATTCGATTTACGCTCAACTGGAGTTGGGGCCGCTTCAGAAATAGAAAGCGCCACTGCCGCACTTTCAACTGCGGGTTGTTCAGCAACAACAGTTGTTTCCACATTACGGGAAACAAGAGATTCCTCGGTACTTTCATCTTTCTCACAGTGAATTTTAGCTAAGTTATAGCTCAATTCATTCACCTCTTCGCCATCACGTAAGCGGAAAACGCTAAAGTGCGGTGTTTCCATTGCTTCATTTGGCGCAACAATGACATCTACATTGTGACGTTTTTCAATATTGCTAATTGCTTTACGTTTTTCGTTAAGAAGATAAGAAGCAATTTGTACTGGCACAATCGTATGCACTTGCTTGGTGTTTTCTTTTAACGCTTCTTCCTCGATTAAACGCAAGATAGACAAGGAAAGAGATTCGTTATCACGTACTTTACCTGTTCCTTGACAACGAGGACAAATATGATGCGAAGACTCACCTAATGAAGGACTTAAACGCTGGCGCGACATTTCTAACAAACCGAAACGAGAAATGCGGCTAATTTGAATACGAGCACGATCTTGGCGAACGGCATCACGAATACGATTTTCCACTTCACGTTGGTGACGAACTGGCGTCATATCAATGAAATCGATAACAACCAAACCACCTAAGTCACGCAAGCGTAATTGACGAGCAATTTCATCTGCCGCTTCAAGGTTAGTATTCAATGCCGTTTCTTCAATATCACCACCACGAGTAGAACGAGCGGAGTTAATATCAATAGCAGTTAAGGCTTCAGTTACATCAATAACGATTGAACCGCCAGAAGGTAAACGCACTTCACGTTGGAATGCTGACTCGATTTGAGATTCGATCTGATAGTGGCTGAAAAGAGGCACTTCGCCTTGATAAAGTTTCACACGATTAATGAAATCTGGGCGAACCAGTTTGATATGCTCTTTTGCTTTTTCAAACACTTTCGGACTATCAATAAGGATCTCACCAATATCACGGCGCAAATAATCACGAATAGCACGTACAATCACATCACTTTCTTGGTGAATCAAGAAAGGCGCTGGACGATTTTGAGATGCTTGTTTAATCGCTTCCCAATGGTGAAGTAAAACTTTTAAGTCCCACTGCAACTCTTCTGGAGATTTCCCCACACCAGCAGTACGAACAATCAACCCCACGCCTTCAGGCACATCTAATGAACTTAATGCCTCTTTTAATTCAGTGCGCTCATCCCCTTCGATACGACGAGAGATCCCACCGGCACGTGGATTATTTGGCATAATGACCAAATAACTACCCGCAAGAGAAACGAAAGTGGTTAAGGCTGCGCCTTTGTTTCCGCGTTCTTCTTTATTAACTTGAACGATAACTTCTTGGCCTTCGCTCAAGATATCGCGAATATTCGGACGACCTTGGAAAACATAATCATCGGGAAAATATTCACGAGCAATTTCTTTTAATGGTAAAAAACCATGACGTTCTGCACCATAATCCACAAAAGCCGCTTCTAAGCTTGGCTCAACGCGAGTAATTTTCCCTTTGTAGATATTCGCTTTTTTTTGCTCATGTCCTGGGCTTTCAATATCCAGGTCAAATAAACGCTGTCCGTCAACAAGCGCTACACGCAACTCTTCTTTTTGAGTCGCATTAATTAACATTCTTTTCATTGTCAATTCTCTTATTAAATTTTTAAAAGACCTCAAAATAAACCGCACTTTGCTTCGTTATCGACCTCGTGTTTCTCGCGCCAGTCAATCTCACGACTGTATGTTGCTGGGTGCATTGATAACGTTATTAAGCATAAACATTTGCTTTATAAAACAACGCGATATTCCGCACGCGTTGCAAGCGGCTAATTTATTTTAAGAAAAATGTTGATTATCAATGTCTTATGCCGATTGCTGCATTGAGTTTTACCAACAAAACTTATCCTTTTTTACGCAAATTCTTAGGCGCAAAAAGACGCTCTATTATCCATAGAAAACGATTAATTAGCAAGGCGAATATTACGTTCATAGAGTTACGTTAAGAGTGCCTTTGTGATATGATTCGCGCCAATTTTCAAAAGGAAAAAAGATGACTGAACAAAACGAAAAAATCATTAATTCGTCAGTAAAAATGCTGACAATTAGTGAAGATGAAAGTGGCCAACGTATCGATAATTATTTATTAGCAAAACTCAAAGGCGTGCCCAAAAGTTTAATTTATCGCATTGTGCGTAAAGGTGAAGTGCGGGTAAATAAAGGCCGGATTAAGCCAGAATATAAACTGCAAACAGGTGATATTGTTCGCGTTCCGCCAGTGCGTGTGGCTGAAAAAAACGACACTTCGGTTTCAAAAAATCTCAACAAAGTCGCCGCACTTGAAAACCAAATTTTATTTGAAGATGATTGTTTGATTGTTTTAAATAAACCTTCAGGAATCGCTGTGCATGGCGGGAGTGGTTTAAATTTTGGTGTGATTGAAGCCTTACGCGCACTGCGTCCCGAAGCACGCTTTTTAGAACTGGTTCATCGTTTGGATCGCGATACATCAGGCATTTTATTAATTGCGAAAAAACGTTCTGCATTGCGTAATTTACATGAACAACTTCGCGTCAAAACTGTTCAGAAAGATTATTTAGCGTTAGTACGTGGGCAATGGCAATCCCATGTAAAAGTTGTTCAAGCACCGCTTTTGAAAAATGAATTATCCAGCGGAGAGCGCATTGCACGTGTCAGCGAGCAAGGCAAACCATCTGAAACCCGCTTCAGCATTGAAGAACGCTATACAAATGCTACGCTCGTGAAAGCCTCGCCAGTAACTGGGCGAACCCATCAAATTCGTGTACATACACAATATGCCGGACATCCCATTGCATTAGATGATAAATATGGTGATAAAGATTTTGATAAACAAATGAGCGAATTGGGATTGAATCGTTTGTTCTTGCATGCCTTTTCAATTCGGTTTGAGCATCCTAAAAATGGTGAAACACTACGCTTCAATGCACCACTAGATCATAAAATGAAAGCAATTTTACAAAAGTTGCGGGAAAGCAAATAGACAACATTTGTGTTTATTGCTACACTTGCGCGCGGAGACAACTCGTTTCTATCACCAAAATTTCATAATAACGACAACAAAGGATAGCAAAATGGCAAAAGGACAATCTTTACAAGATCCTTATTTAAATGCACTTCGTCGCGAACGCATTCCTGTATCAATCTACCTTGTAAACGGAATCAAACTTCAAGGTCAAATTGAATCATTCGATCAATTCGTGATTTTATTAAAAAACACTGTGAACCAAATGGTATATAAACACGCAATTTCAACCGTTGTGCCTGCGCGCGCTGTTTCTCATCACAATAGCAGCCATCATGTAGCAATAACTGAAGCCGTTGAAAGCGTGGAAACTCAAGCAGAATAATCACAGCTCCATCAATGGATAATCAATATTTATTAAGTGCGGTTGAAAATTATCAGGAAATTTCAACCGCACTTTCTTCATCCCAACAATCTGAAAAAACGCGTGATACCGCCATCGTGGTTCACGTTTTCTTTGCGCAAGATAAAAACACTGATGATCTACAAGAGTTTTTGCTACTCGCTGATTCTGCCAATGTAGATGTATTGGATACAATCACCACAAGCCGTAGCACTCCTCAAGCCAAATATTTTGTAGGCGAGGGAAAAGCTCAAGAAATTGCAGATGCGGTGCAATCACATAATGCTGATGTTGTGCTTTTTAACCATCAATTAACCCCAGCACAAACACGTAACTTAGAAAGTTTATGTCATTGTCGAGTGGTCGATCGCACTGGCGTCATTTTAGATATTTTTGCCCAACGAGCACGTTCTCATGAGGGAAAATTACAGGTTGAGCTTGCGCAACTAAAACACTTATCGACTCGATTAGTTCGTCGCAAAACAGGCTTAGATCAACAAAAAGGGGCGGTAGGATTACGTGGGCCGGGTGAAACCCAGTTAGAAACAGATCGTCGATTGATTAAAGTGCGCATTTCTCAATTACAAAATCGATTGGCAAAAGTGGAGAAACAGCGTAATCAAAATCGCCAAACACGCCAAAAGGCAGATATCCCGACCATTTCACTTGTTGGCTATACCAATGCAGGGAAATCAACCTTATTTAATCGTTTAACCAATGCAGAGGTTTATGCCGCAGATCAGCTTTTTGCAACATTAGATCCCACTTTACGAAAATTACAGATTCAAGATGTGGGTACGGCAATTTTAGCGGATACGGTAGGATTTGTTCGACAGCTTCCGCATGATCTGGTTTCAGCCTTTAAATCGACTTTACAAGAAACGGTAGAAGCCAGTTTATTACTCCATGTGATTGATGCAGCTGACTCGCGAAAACAAGAAAATATTGATGCGGTCAATGATGTGCTAGAAGAAATTGGTGCAGGACAAGTGCCTGTTCTATTGGTATATAACAAAATTGATTTGTTGGAAAATGTTGCACCGCATATCGAATACAATGATGAAAACCAGCCTGTTGCAGTCTATCTCTCCGCGCAAGATGAGCTGGGTATTCATTTATTGTTTGAAGCTATTAAAGTGCGGTTAAAAAACGAGATACTTTCTCTTTCTTTAATTTTACAACCACACGAAGGCAAACTTCGCCATGCTTTTTATCAACTTGATTGTGTACGCCATGAACAAATTTCGGAACAAGGCGAATTCTTGTTAGACGTACAGATTGATAAAATTATGTGGTTAAAGTTATGTAAGCAATTTTCTAGATTATCGGATATTAAAATACAATCTGACAATGCCTAATTTATAGAAAATTATTTTCCAATCCCATATTGCTTCAATTTATTCGCAATCGCAGTATGCGAAACACCTAAACGTTGAGCTAATTTTCTCGTGCTTGGATATTCTGCATAAAATAATTTTAGGACTTGCGACTCATAAGAACCAATGATTTCATCTAAGGTTTTATTCTCAAATTCATCCAAAGAAATCACCGCACTTTGTGGCGGAGCAAGATTTAAACTTTCGATAGTTAAATGATTATCTTGTACCAGAGAGCAGGCACGATAAAGAGTGTTATAAAGCTCACGAACATTCCCTTTCCAATCATATTTCAGCAAATAAAGAAGAAAATCTTTATCAAAAGTTGGTTTTGCAATTTTTAATTCTTCACTGATTTCCTGTAAAAAACCTTGTGCCAGTGGCTCAATATCAGCCATGCGTTCGCGTAATGCTGGCACATTAATAGTAAGAACATTTAAGCGATGAAACAAATCAGCACGAACTTTACCTTGCTCAACAAGCAAATGAAGCGGAACCTGTGATGTGCAAATCACTCGTACGTTTGCATGATGTTCCTTCTCTTCACCTACTCGACGGAAAGATCCATCCGTTAAAAAACGTAATAATTTAGCCTGTAAACCCAATGAAAGTTCTGCGATGCCATCTAGTAATACAGTTCCCTCATTTGCGTACTCAAAAAAACCAATGGTTTCACTGTCTCCGACTTTTCGACCAAACATTTCACTTTCCGCATCTTCATCAGGCAAACCCGCACAGTTTACTGCGATAAATTTTTTATCGCGACGTAAACTCTGATAATGGCAGGCTTTCGCTAACAAATCTTTTCCTGTCCCCGTTTCGCCTTGAATTAACAAAGGCACATCAAACATAGCAAAACGTTTCGCGTTTTCTACCGCACTTTTCATAGCTTCACTTTGCACAATAAAACAATCGAAAGGTTTTTTAGGATCAAATTTAGAAATCGTCATATTCAGAGAATGGGGATAATTAAGATATGGCTATGATAATTTTTTTACAGCGAAGTGTAAACATTATTTTACATAAGGTAAAAATGCGACCATTTTTGACCGCACTTTACATTAGTTAGGGTTTTAACATTCTTTCAGCTTCACGAACACGAACAAGGAATTGTTTACGTTCAGCTGAAGTCATACCGCTGCTAGTACCCGGTAATTTTACAGTAAGAGGATTAACAGCTCGACCGTTAATATGAAATTCATAATGTAAATGCGGCCCCGTAGAAATGCCCGTGTTACCAGAAAGCGCAATACGTTCGCCTTTTTTAACTGTTTGCCCTGCTTTTACTAAGGGTTTGCTCAAATGCATATAAACAGTTTGATATTCACGCCCGTGACGCAATACAACATAACGCCCTGCACCACCAGCCTGATAAGCGACTTTTTCAACTACGCCATCTGCTGGAGCGATAATCGGTGTACCTTGAGAAACAGAGAAATCCACACCTTTATGTGGTCGTACACGCCCAGTTACTGGATGACGACGATTTGGATTAAATGGTGAAGAAACGCGTGCTTGGCGTTGCAATGGATAACGAGCAAAACCTTTGCCTAAGGTTTCTCCTTGCTGATTATAATAACGACCATTTACAGCTTGCACAGCATAATAGTTTTTACCACTAGATGAAATACGTAACGCCTCAACATTACCCTGACCAGTGAGTTTATCGCCTAAATATTCACGAGAAACTAAAATGGCAAATTGAGTTCCTTTTTTCAATTTCTGTATGCTTATCTGCCATTGAAGAGCGGTGGTTAATTGGCTAATTTGGCGATTATCTAAACCCTGTGCTTTTAAACTCGCAGAAAAAGAACCATTAATTTCGCCTTTTAATACTTCTTTTCTCCAAATACTTTTCTTTTCAATGACTTGGCGTTTAAACTGCCCATCTTCAACACGTTCATAAACCCGTTCTTCTTTTTCAGATACCAGCCAATTCAAATATTCTAAGTTGTCACTTTTATCTAAAACCCAATAAAACTGCTGACCTGCTTTTAAGTGGGATAAATCAGGATCTAGCGCGAGCAACTGTTGTACTGTTAAATCATCCAAGCCAGACTGAGCCAAAACATCTTTTAAGGTATCCCCCTCGGTCACCGTATAGCTAAATTGATCAGTAATTCTTATAGCTTGATCGGCTGCATCCAATACGCCATTGAGTGCATCTTGTGCGTGTTGGGGCAAAGTATCGAAGTCATCCTCAGGTGGGTTTATTTCATCAACTTCGTCATCTTTTGCTTGTAGCTCATCATCATAAGAGGTGGCGTTTTCATCAGATTGGAGTGCGGTAGAATTTTGTGGCGTTTTACTTGGCGATGTATTTAACGCGTGATATTCCATATTATCTGCGGTGGAGAAAACGGGATTTTCTTCAGATTTGTCTTTTATTGTAAGTAAAATGCCTGTCAAAATAAGCAGAATAGCAACAAAAAACACGCCTACTTTTATATATGCGCGTTTTTTTCGTCTATCTCGAGCTAATTTTACGTGTTGCACTGGCATCCCTAAAATAAAAAAGTTTTCAGCATTCAGACTACAGATTATAAAGAAAATTCATTCCTATGGAAAAAGCATTATTCAAATGCTTAAATATTCGACATAAGAGAGAAAATCTTGAGAAATCTGCCAAAATGCGCTATTTTCCCCCACCACTTTTGATAAGAGGTGATTTAATGAACATCACAGGTATTCATCGCGAGCAAAACCAACAACCGCTCATTCAATTAAAAAATATCAATGTGGTTTTCGCACAAAAAACTGCACTACAAAATATTAATTTAAATATTTATCCTAATTCTATTATCACTATTGTTGGGCCAAATGGTGGTGGCAAATCAACGTTATTAAAAACCTTATTAAAATTACAAACGCCCACTTCTGGCGAAGTCATTTATAGTAAAAATGTTCGCATTGGTTATGTGCCACAAAAAATCCATTTGGATCATAGTTTGCCTATTACGGTTGAGCGATTTCTTTCACTAAAAAAAGGCCTTAAAACACAAGAAATATCCACCGCACTTGAGCAACTTTCGATTTCACATTTACGCAAAAGTAATATGCAAAAACTTTCTGGCGGTGAAATGCAACGCGTATTATTGGCGCGTGCAATTTTAAATAAACCAAATTTACTTGTGCTAGACGAACCCACCCAAGGCGTAGACATTACTGGTCAGGCAGAGCTTTATCAGCTCATTCATCAGACCCAACAAAAACTAAATTGTGCTGTATTGATGGTATCACACGATTTACACATTGTGATGGCGGATAGTAAAGAAGTATTGTGTATTAACCAACATATTTGCTGTGCTGGCACACCCGATGTTCTCTCAAATGATCCAACATTTATGCGTTTATGGGGAAATCAGCTCGCACAAAATGTCGGCTTTTATACTCATCATCATAATCATCACCACACCTTACACGGTGATGTGTGCGGTTGTAATTCATCAGCTGTACATTGTCAAAATAAGGATAAATAATGTTTGAAATTTTATTTCCTGCCCTTTTAACAGGCATTTTGCTTTCGCTTATTACTGCGCCACTTGGCGTATTTGTGGTGTGGCGGAAAATGGCTTATTTTGGCGACACCCTTTCTCATTCTGCCTTGCTCGGCGTAGCGTTAGGTATTTTCTTACAAATCAATCCTTACATTGCAATTGTCGTGCTGACCTTAATTCTTGCTATCGCAATGGTGTGGTTAGAAAGCAACACGCAATTTTCTATTGATACCTTACTTGGCATTATCGCCCATAGCTGCTTATCTCTCGGAGTGGTGACAGTGGGATTACTACAAAATGTACGCGTAGATTTGATGAGTTACTTATTTGGGGATTTGCTCGCAATTAATTATACCGATTTAATTTATATTGGGATTGGCGTGATAATAGTGCTTTCAACACTAATTTACTTTTGGCAATCCTTACTTTCCACCACCGTATCGCCAGAACTCGCGCAAGTTGAAGGCATTAATATCAAAAAAATGCGTTTTATTTTGATGATATTAACAGCGTTAACTATTGCCTTGAGCATGAAATTTGTCGGTGCATTAATAATCACATCGTTATTAATAATCCCTGCTGCAACTGCTCGCCGCTTTGCGAGAACACCAGAATCTATGGTGGGCTGGGCAATTGTAGTCAGTATGTTATCGATTATAACTGGGCTAATATTATCAGCCTTTTATGATACCGCTGCTGGACCTTCTGTTGTCATTTGTTCAGCGTTTTTATTTGTCTTATCACTCTTCAAAAAAGAGCGATTATAAGCTTGCCCAACCAGTGAAAACCATTTGCGCCACAGTTTAATTCTTGATAAAGTGCGGTCAATTTTTACGGTCTTTTTAGGATAAGAAAATGAGCCAAGAATATTTAGATTTTGAATTGCCGATTGCTGAATTAGAAGCAAAAATTGAAGCATTACGCGCAGCATCGGATGATAAAGTTGATTTAACTGATGAAATCAAACGCTTACAAAAGAAAAGTAACGAACTCACTAAAAAAACCTTTGCTAACCTCGATGCTTGGCAAGTTTCACGTATGGCGCGTCATCCAAACCGCCCTTATACATTAGATTATATCGAACATATTTTTACTGAATTTGAAGAACTTGCAGGCGATCGCGCTTTTGCTGATGATAAAGCGATTGTTGGTGGCTTAGCGCGTTTAGATGGTCGTCCAGTGATAGTGATTGGTCATCAAAAAGGTCGTTCTGTAAAAGAAAAAGTACAACGTAATTTTGGCATGCCAGCACCTGAAGGCTATCGTAAAGCGTTACGTTTAATGGAAATGGCTGAACGTTTTAAATTGCCAATTATCACATTTATTGACACGCCGGGGGCTTATCCAGGTATCGGCGCAGAAGAACGCGGTCAAGCGGAAGCTATTGCTCGCAACTTACGCGAAATGGCGCAACTTACCGTTCCCGTTATTTGTACCGTTATCGGTGAAGGCGGTTCTGGCGGTGCATTAGCTATTGGCGTGGGCGATAAAGTGAATATGTTACAGTATTCGACCTATTCTGTTATTTCTCCAGAAGGCTGTGCTTCTATTCTTTGGAAAAGTGCAGAAAAAGCATCAACAGCAGCAGAAGTAATGGGATTAACCGCAAGCCGTTTAAAAGAATTAAATCTCATCGATAGCATTGTGCAAGAACCTTTGGGTGGCGCACATCGCAATTATGCAAAAATAGCTGAAAACTTAAAACTTCGTTTAAAAGAAGATTTAGCAGAGCTCGATGGACTAAGCAAAGAAGAATTATTAAATAGACGCTATGAACGTTTAATGTCTTACGGTTATTGCTAAGTGACATTCTAAAAGAGCGGTGATTTTTTCCGCTCTTTTTTGATCTAAATATACAACAAAGGAGAAAACACAATGAAAAACGTACTTTCAATCCAATCCCACGTAGTCTATGGTTTTGCGGGTAACAAATCCGCGACTTTTCCAATGCAGTTATTAGGCGTCGATGTATGGGCATTAAATACCGTTCAATTTTCTAATCACACCCAATACGGAAAATGGACAGGCATGGTCATTCCACAAGAACAAATCCGAGAAATTGTGACCGGACTCGATAACATTGAAAAACTACAAGAATGTGATGCCTTGTTATCTGGTTATTTAGGTTCTGCGGAACAAGTCGATCAAATTCTTTTTGCCTTAGAACAAATCAAACTGCGTAATCCAAATGCGCTTTATTTATGCGACCCTGTAATGCCACATCCGAAAAAAATCTGCGTTGTTGCCAATGGTGTTCGCGAGGCTCTTATTGAAAAAGCGATTCCAGTGGCGGATATTATGACACCAAACTTGCATGAATTGCGTCAGCTCACTGAATTTCCAATTAATACCTTTGATGATGTGTTAAAAGCAGTGAATGCGCTGATTGCAAAAGGTGTGAAGAAAGTCCTCGTTAAACATTTAGGCAGTGCGGGTAAAATTAACGATCCTGATACATTTGAAATTATTATGGCTACCCCAGAGGGTGTTTGGCATTTAAGCCGTCCACTTTATCAATTCAATTTTGAACCAGTGGGCGTGGGCGATTTAATTGCGGGTACATTCTTAGCAAATTTACTCAATGGCAAATCTGATGTTGAAGCTTTTGAAGCGATGAATAATGAAGTAGCGGGCGTAATGAAAACCACCTTTGAACTGGGTTCTTACGAATTACAAACCATTGCTGCACGTTTTGAAATTCTCAACCCAAGCAGCAATTATAAAGCACAAAAAGTTGCCTAATGGACTTATTTTCAGACATTGAGAAACAACTCAAACAAACCACCGCTCAAGCATTTCTTATCGCCTTGAGTGGTGGTTTGGATTCCACTGTACTTCTTTCTTTATTTGCAAAACTTCGTCAAAAACAACCGCACTTACCGCCTTTATCAGTACGAGCAATCCACATTCATCACGGATTAATCCCCAATGCAGACAGTTGGGCTAAACATTGCCAAGACTTCTGCGATCAATTACAAATTCCGTTGATTATCGAGCGAGTACAAGTAGATAAAACCAATGGCATTGAGGCTGGCGCACGTGAAGCACGCTATCAAGCTATAAAAAAACATCTTCAAACACAAGAAATGCTGGTTACAGCGCATCATCTAAACGATCAAACTGAAACCTTTTTCTTAGCCCTAAAACGTGGCAGTGGGCTACAAGGCTTAGGCGCCATGCAACAACAAAGTGTATTATTCGGCATGCCAATTTTACGTCCTTTGTTAGGCTTTACTCGCCCACAGTTAGAAGATTATGCGCAAAAAGAAAATCTCAACTGGATTACAGATGAAAGTAATGAGGATAACCGATACGATCGTAATTTCTTGCGCAATGAAATTTTACCAAAATTACGTGAGCGCTGGGCTCATTTTGATTTAGCCGTGCAACGTTCAGCACAACATTGTTTTGAACAGCAACAATTAATCAATGATTTATTGAGTGAAACCTTTGCAGAACATTGTCAAATAAAAAACCAATTTAAACTGTGCCAGTTCCGCCAATATTCTCTCGCAAAACAAACCGCACTTTTGCGTATGTGGCTTGCCGAAAACCAACTTGAAATGCCAAGTAAACGCCAGCTTACACAGCTTATTAATGATGTCATTTTTGCAAAAGAAGAGGCAAATCCTCAATTTCAGCTTGTAAATAAAATCATTCGACGTTATCAAGATAGTTTATATTTAACTAAGCCGTTTTCTGATCTAACCAAATACTGCCTAAAATTAGAACAAAATACGCTAAATTTACCTGATAATTTAGGCAATCTCACTGTTCAAGAAAATGAACATAATCTGATTTTCTACTGGCAGGATTACTCTGTTACGCTGGAAAAAACGAACTTGCCTATTTCTATTCGTTTTGGCTATTCAGGCAAAGTGAAACATCATCCGAAACGCCCAAGAGAAGATATAAAAAAAATCTGGCAAGAATTAAGCGTACCACCTTGGGAACGAAATCGAATCCCCTTAATTTTTTATGGCAACGAGCTAAAAAGTGCGGTCGGTTTTTTTCGTGTTTTAAAATCAAGTTAAAGCGACTTTGTTTCTAAAAATGCGTTCAGAATTTGAGCGGTGAATTCTTTTCTTAGATAAAAACCTAAAGGCAAGGTATCTATAATTTCGCCATTTTTTCCTATCCCTTTTGTCACAGCACGGCTATTTGCCCCCTTAGGACGAAGTTGCATAACTTCACCAATTCGAGCGGTAATCTGATCCAATTTGCCAAGTACAATTAAATCCATCAATTCTTCCCAATCTTGTTTTAATTGACGTTCTTGCTCAGCAGTTGGCTTCCATAAAATTGGCGCGCCGATATGGCGTTCACGTAATGGAATATGGCGGCTGCCTTCAATCGGCATCCAAAGTACACAAGAAAGTTTATGACGAACGTGAGAATTTTCCCATTTAACCCCTGAATTTTGTACCAATGGTGCAAGGCTCACAAAGGTGGTTTCAAGAGGATAACCCTCAGCATTAATCGGCAATGTTTTAAGTTCAACACCTAAATGAGAAAAATCCTGTTCAGCTTTACTCCCTGCTGTTGCACCTAAAGCACACTCTAATAACATGCCTACCCAGCCTTTATCACGTTTTAAATCAGGCGGGACAGGAATATGCAGTTCATCAGCTAACTCCCCAAAAGTTAAGCCTGCAATTGATTGCGCTTGGGAAAGTAATTGTTCAAGGGTTTGTGGAATCATTCGTGATATTTCTTAAAAAAGCGAGGCTTAGTGTTTTCAGTGCCTTTATCAATATAGGGAATTTTCTCTAACTGTAATAAAAAACGTTTTGCCTCTAAGCCACCACCAAAACCAGTTAAAGTACGATCTTTGCCTAAAATACGATGGCAAGGAATAATAATACTAATCGGATTACTCCCTACCGCGCCGCCCACGGCACGAACAGCTTTAGGATTATTAATCCGTAACGCCAGTTCTCCATAAGTTGAAAGTTCGCCATAATCAATTTCTCGTAAGGCTTGCCAAATGGCTTGTTGAAACGCTGTGCCTTCTGGTTTTAAGGGAATGTCTGAAAAACGCTCAACTTCTCCATTAAAATATCGTTCAAAAGCCAACCGCACTTTTTGAAAAATAGGCAATTCATCTTGCTTGTGCCATTTTGGATTAGGCGCATATTGCTCTTTTTCAAAATCAATATGTGTAATGCTTTCGCCGTCAGATAAAATCAAAAGCTGTCCGACTGGCGAGGGGTAATAAGTGTAATAAAGTGCGGTCATTTTTCGCCTTATTTTTATAAAAAGAAAAGCACACTTGGTGTGGAAGTGTGCTTTATTATGCTAAATTTTTTAACGGATTAGAAACTATAATTTAAGTTTAACCCGTAAAGGTTTGCGTGTGCTTGAGAAGTATAATTTGCAGTTTCATTCAATATTAATGGAGCTTTACCTACTGTTTCTACTTCTTTAAAGTGAACTTTCTTACCTTTTAAGTAAGCATAGCCAAGATCAACAGATAAATTCGGTGTGAATTTATAGGTTGCCCCTAAACTATACCAAGTGCGATTGGTATCTGGAATTGCAGCACTACGGTGATGACGAGATGCAGCTTGATCGTAAGCAATACCCGCACGTAAGGTCAATTTTTCATCAAGGTTATAACTTGCTCCTAATGCAATACGAGAGTTATTACTATATTGTAATTCTTTATCAAAAGCTTTCTCACCATTTTCATAGCTAGCATGTAATTTTGTTAAACGACTCCAATGAGTATATTTATAACTATAATGCACTGCAAATTTGTCAGTTAATTGATGAAAACCAGAAAGTTCTAAGTAATCTGGCAATTTAAGGGTTAAATTACCTTTTTTCCCCGCCCCAATAACCCCTGCTTCTAAACTAGTGGCAGTGCGGTCAGTAAAATCAATGTCCACTTTAGAATGATAGGCTAAACCAATTCGGTTACTTTCATTAAATTGATACATTACACCTGCATTCCAGCCAAATCCCCAAGCTGCTTTATCTTGTAATGACACAACAGATTTGTCTTTAGAGGTCAAATAGTTACCAATTGCTTTTTGTTTATCTGGCAGTACTGAGAATACACCTCCGTTTCTTGCAGTCGTAACACTATCCGCAATAATACCAGCATTCCGTTCAACTTGGGCTTTAGCATAAACCGCATTTACCCCTAAACCTACGCTCAAGCCTTCTGTTACTCGATAAGCACCACTTAAATTTAAGTTGATAGCAGTCAAGTCAGTTTTTCCACCAAATACACCAGCATCATAACTATCGCCATATTCACTTTTTAGACCGAAATTTACATTCATTCCTGCGCCCACAGCTAATTTATCATTCACTGGAGCAACGAAATAAAGATTTGGCACAAAAGCACCAGGAACAACTCTACGCTCTGAAGCTGAACCTTTCTTATTTGCTACTGAAAGATTTTTCACAGAAGTAGCTACATCACCATTCATATTAATTCTAGAATCAACATAAACGCCACCTGTGGAAAACTGTGCAGTTTTAAATAAACTCATCAAAGCCGGGTTAGTTGCCACGACAGAGGCATTATCCGCAATCGCAGCTTCACCAGCATAGGCACGACCTAAACCTGAAGTCGATACTTCTGCCAATTGGAACGCAGCCGCATTTGCGCCACCTGCAGCCAATAACATTGCCGTTGCTAATACAGATTGATTAAATTTTTTCATTTGGAAACCTTTGTTATAAATAAAAATCTAGGTGATTCTAAAACCCGATACTATTGAGTGCAAATTTATTTCCTTGTTTTTATTAGAGTTCCGACCAGTTAGCGGGAACTTTTTGCATTTAATGGGCTATTTTGTTCAATTTTTGTCATTTATGGAGAAAAAGAAAAATGATAAAATGCGCAAAAATATTCATATAAGGAAAAGAAAATGACCGTAAAATGCAAAGCAGAAGAATCCTTAACTTGCAGCTGTGTTGATGTAGGCACTATTATTGACGGCTCTGACTGTAGCGTAGAAGTGCATCAAGTTTATAGCACAGAAGCTGATGCCAATGCAGCGCTTGAGCGATTAATGAAGAAAGCGCGCGATACAGAAAGTGATCCTTGCGAAATTAAAAGCGAAATCATGGCGGTTGAAAACGGTGTTCAATTAAATGCCTCTTTCACTTTTAGTTGCCAAGCAGAAGCGATGATTTTTGAACTCGCAAATCGTTAAAAACAATGTCAAACTAGACCGCACTTTTTCTAAAGTGCGGTCTTTTTTTATCTCAAAATTTAAATCGCAAACGTTTGCTTAAACTGTTAAAATAAATCGCAATTTATTTTTCAATACTTATCGATATAGGAAAACACTGTGAGCAAACAATCATTAAGCTATAAAGATGCCGGAGTTGACATTAATGCAGGCAATGCCTTGGTTGAACGAATTAAACCTGAAGTAAAACGAACCACTCGTGCAGAAGTTATCGGGGGATTAGGTGGATTTGGCGCCTTATGTGCGATACCCAGCAAATACAAAGAACCTATTTTAGTATCAGGTACCGATGGAGTTGGCACGAAATTACGCTTAGCCATTGATTTAAAAAAACATGACACCATTGGCATTGATTTAGTCGCCATGTGTGTCAATGATTTAGTCGTTCAAGGTGCTGAACCACTGTTTTTCTTAGATTATTATGCAACAGGAAAACTAGATGTTGATGTGGCTGCTGACGTTGTAAAAGGAATTGCTGATGGTTGTGTGCAATCGGGTTGTGCATTAGTGGGGGGCGAAACAGCAGAAATGCCAGGCATGTACCATGCAGGCGATTATGATTTAGCCGGATTCTGTGTAGGCGTTGTAGAGAAATCTGAAATTATTGATGGTAGCCGTGTAAAGAATGGCGATGCATTAATTGCCTTAGGTTCCAGTGGCCCACATTCAAACGGTTATTCTTTAGTTCGTAAAGTGATTGATGTCTCGGGCGTTAATCCTGCAACAGAACTGCTTGATAATAAACCATTAAGCGAACATGTACTTGCGCCAACAAAAATCTATGTCAAATCCGTGTTAGCACTTATTAAGCAAGCCGATGTACATGCGATTGCGCATTTAACAGGCGGCGGGTTCTGGGAAAACATTCCGCGCGTATTGCCTAAAAACACCAAAGCAGTAATTGATGAAAAAAGCTGGAAATGGCCTTCCGTGTTTAATTGGTTACAAGAAAAAGGCAATATTGACACATATGAAATGTACCGAACCTTCAATTGTGGTGTGGGCATGGTAATTGCGCTTCCTCAGGAGCAAGTCGAAACTGCATTAGCGATCTTAAAACAAGCGGGTGAGAATGCATGGTTAATCGGGCATATTGAACATGCTGAAGATGATGCAGAACAAGTTCTGATTGCATAATAAAATCATAAAAAAATGGTACACATTTACTGATGTGTACCATTTCTAACTGGAAAAAAGTGTGGTGAATTTTCACCACGCTTTAGTTTGATTAATACCCTTCTTCTTGCATATTCGGCAAAAATTCCTCTTGCTGAATGCGCTTTACTTCCGTACTAATTGAACCATCTGAATGTAGCTCAATTTCACGCCAACCAGGCTGTAACGTATCAAGAGAAAAATATTGGCAATCAGGTTTAAATTGAATACAAGTTGCTGGCGTTGCCATCACTTGATAACCATTCCATTCACTGTTTACTTCTTGATGAATATGCCCATACAAAATAGCCTTCACATTGGAAAAAGGCGCAAGCACTTCTGCCAATTCATGAGAATTACGAAGGTTATGTTGATCAAGCCATGCAGAATTAGTAGGTAATAAATGATGGTGTAATACAACCAACGTATAGCGTTCAGGATTTTTTTCTAAGGTTTCTTTTAATAAATCGAGTTGATGCTGGCTTAGTTGCCCATGTGGTACACCGTAAACTTGGCTATCCAACAATAAGGCTTGCCAATTCTCGCCCAATAGAAGATGTTTTGCCGAGTTCATTGGTGGTTGATTTAAAAATTCTGCCATTTTAGGCTGAAAATCGTGATTTCCCGGAATCCAAAATACGGGTTTATTAAAAGGTTTCATCATTTCTACAAAGCGAATGTAACCTTCATCACTACTATCCTGCACCAGATCGCCTGTAGCAAGAATCACATCAAATTGGTTATTTTCTTGCTGAATTTCCTTTAATACTTGAGCAAAACTTGCTTGTGTATTTACCCCCAATAATTCAGCGCTTTCATCTTTAAATAAATGGGGATCCGTAATTTGTAATAATTTAATAACAGGCTTTTCCGTCTGATAAACAAACGTATTTTTCATTAATGCCCCCTAACTACACTTCCAACGCTGTTGTAACTGAGCATAATTTAATTGAAGCCACTGCAATCCAATCACTGCAATGCCATTATCAATTTTCCCCTCGCACATCCATTGATACGCCTGTTCACGTTTTACTACGTGTACTCGAATGTCTTCATTTTCTTCAGCCAAACCGTGAATACCTTTTGCTTGTGAACTATCAACCTCACCAACAAATAAATGAATTCGCTCCACCGTTCCACCTGGGCTATCCCACACACTTAAGCAATGCGTTAAATTTTTTACTTGAATTCCCGCTTCTTCTTCACTCTCACGCAAAGCAACCTCTTCTGGCTTTTCACCTTGTTCCACCATACCTGCAATTAATTCGAGTAACCAAGGCGAACGATTAGATTCAGAATGATAAGCTGCGCCAATACGAACTTGTTCAACTAAAATCACCGAATCTTCTTTTGGATCATAAGCGATAACGGCAGAGGCAGCACCTTTAATAAGTAATTCACGCGTTACCACACCGCTTTCACCACCTGCAAAAAGCTTATGTTTAAATTGAATTCGTTTGAGTGTGAAAAAACCTTGATATAAAGTTTGTTCACCCAATATTTCTATATCTTGTTGGCTAAAATGTTGAATTTCTGACATCTGTTTTCTCCAAAACTGCGCGCAAAATCATACGCTTAAAAGACTACAAAAAAAATAGAAGGTTTCCACTTTTTGTTGAAAGTTTGAAGTGAGTCACAAAATAAAATACCGTGATAATTTATCAATAATCACGGTATTCTTTTTCAGAAGTATGTAAGATAATATTTTACTCCATTTTACAAAATAAGCATCCTACAAAACCTTACTCACAATTTTTCCATCAGCCACTTGAGTTGTAATGAAGTCCCCTTGATTGACATCTTTCACGCTAACAATGGCTTTACCTTGCGGGTTCTCTGCAATCGAATAACCTCTTGCCAATACCTTCAAGGGACTTAAGCCATCCAATTTTCCGCATAACGTTGCCAGTTTATGTTGACGTTCCGTCACTTGGCGATTTATGCTGAAATTTAACCGCACTTGTAACTGCTCTAAGCGTTGTTGGTGACGTTGCACTCGATATGGCAATGGATTTTGTTTCAAGCGAGAAGAAAGTGCGGTGAATTTTTGTTGTGTATTTTCAAACTGACGCCACATAGCAAGTTGCAAGCGATGCGTAAGCTGTTCATTTTTCGCCTGTTGAGCGCGTAACTGATTTTGTGGATGTTGATTTTGCAATCGTAAAATTAGCTGTTTCAAACGCTGGCTTTTTCGCGTAAATAAGCGATCAAATGCCATATCTAAACGTTGCTGTTGATGGCGCAGTTGTTGCAATAATTCATCTTGATTACGACTAACTAGCTCAGCCGCAGCAGAAGGGGTCGGCGCACGAAGATCTGCAACAAAATCGGCAATCGTCACATCTGTTTCATGACCTACCGCACTGATAATAGGTAAGGTTGAACGAAAAATCGCTCGCACCACTTCTTCTTCATTAAAGCACCAAAGATCTTCTAATGAACCTCCACCACGCCCCACAATTAATACATCCACTTCTTGTCGCAGATTGGCAAGTTCAATCATCTGCACAATTTCTGCTGTCGCCTCTTTGCCTTGAACCGCAGTGGGATAAATGACGACTTTTAAACTTGGATCACGACGTGCCAAAATATGCAAAATATCCTGTAATGCCGCACCTGTAGAAGACGTAATAATCCCCACTGCTTTACTAAAGTGCGGTAGATTTTTCTTAAGATTTTGAGCAAACAATCCTTCCGCAGCCAACTTCATTTTTAACGCTTCAAATTGCTGTTGCAATAATCCCTCGCCAGCTGGGTGCATCGAATCAATAATAAGCTGATAATCACCGCGAGGCTCATATAAACTCACATTGGCACGCACAAGCACTTGCATTCCATTTTGTGGACGAAAAGCTACACGCAAATTTTTCATGCGAAACATCGCGCAACGCACCTGCGCATTTTCATCTTTCAGCGTTAAATACCAATGCCCAGACACAGGTTGGGTAAAATTGGAAATTTCACCCGTTAGCCAAATTTGGGAAAAATTACCCTCAAGCATCTGACGTGCGGCAGAATTCAGTTGAGAGACGGAATAAATATTGTCTGACATATTATTCAATTAACGCCCAACCATCATCAACCCAGTTACAAATGGAATCCAACAGCAAATCCATTGAGGTTTCAGGATCTTCAGTTTCATTCACTAAATTAGATAGAAATGCCCAATCCAAACTTTCGCCGTCAGACAAGCGTTTTAATACTTCGCTCTCAATGACATTAAGTTCATCTAACCATTCGCCGTTCGCATAAATTCGCAACGGATTTTCGGTGTAAAGCAATTTACAATTGTTGTCTTGAGAAAGGAATGCGCCATCTTCTTCTAAAATTGACCGCACTTCATCAGGATCACACATTTCATCAGAGACTAATAACTCGTAACGACGAGAACTCACCGCACTTGCTACGGCTTGCTTAAACAACGCATCAAAAGCTTCTGAATGAGCCAATTTATCCAATAAAAGCTGTTTCATCGCTTGAATATTTTCATCCGCAAGTTTACCTGTACATTGTTCAGACTGGCTTAAACGTAGCGGCAAATCAAACTCACTTAAATTCAAATCAGGATCTTGATGACAAAAACCTTTGCTTATCCCATCAATCAAATTGCTTAAATTTGGATAACGCAAGCCAAAAGAAAAGGTTAAACAATCATCTTCAGCTACGCCATAATGTGCCATACGCGCTGGAATATATAGGATGTCGCCTGGATTCATCACGTCATCAATCACTAATTCGCCCATATCGTCAAAAATTCGGATTGGCTGATTGGGTTTAAATTCGGTACTTGGATCACACCATTTTCCTAACTGCCAACGACGATGACCATATCCTTGCACCAAGAATACATCATACTCATCATAATGCTTACCAACAGAACCACCTTTCGGCGCGTAAGACACCATAATATCGTCTCGTTGCCATTGAGGAATAAAGCCAAATTTATTCCAAAGTTGTCCTAATTCAGGCGACCATTGCTCCAAATTTTGAACCAACACCGACCATTTTTCTGGCAATTTTTGGAAATCCTTTTCGCTCAAAGGACTAAAAAAAACTTTCCAATCATCATCAGAAAATGTCTTCACTAAACGAGCGGTGACATCTTCATTTTGAGCGAGTTCAATAATATCTTGTGGCTCAAACTGTCCAATGATTTCAGGTAAACCGTTACGAATCACTAGTGGCTTTTTCTGCCAATAATCACGTAGAAAAATTTCTGGCGTGATATGTTCAGGTAAACAAAAATCAACAGATGAAAGTGCGGTCATTTTTAAGCTCCTTTTTCTTTGTCTTTGGCTGCAGCTTGCTCTGCTGCACGTTTACGGCGAATTTCTTTCGGATCAGCAAGTAATAGACGATAAATTTCAATACGATCGCCCTCTTTTAATACATCAGTCAATTTTATTGGACGACTGAAAATCCCAATTTTATTTGTGCTCAAATCAATCTCTGGAAATTGGCTTAAAATCCCTGATTGCGTAATCGCAGTTTGCACGGAAATGCCTTCATCAACTTGAAAAGATTTCAAATAATAACGTTCTGGCAAAGCATAAGCGATTTCAATGTTAATCTGATTCATTTTTACTTCTTTGTTAAAAAATTTTAACCATTATAACGGAAAAGTGCGGTGACTTTTAATGATAAATCACGAGCAATAACGTCACTCAATTATAGCCGCTTGTTTTAGCGTTATAGATTGAGAATTTAAGGCTTTTTCGCTACAATACGCCACTATTTTTTACATCATCAAATAAAAATGTCAGAAATAAAACTCATTGTTGGTTTAGGTAATCCTGGCGATAAATATACCGATACACGCCACAATGCAGGCCAATGGCTTATTGAACGCTTAGCACGTCGTTTTAACGTTTCGCTAAATCCAGAAAGTAAATTCTTCGGAAAAACTGCCCGCAGTTTAGTGAATGGAAAAGAAGTGCGCCTTTTAGTACCGACAACTTTTATGAATTTAAGCGGTAAAGCGGTTGGGGCATTGGCAAGTTTTTATCGTATTAAACCTGAAGAAATTTTAGTGATTCATGATGAATTAGATTTACCGCCAGGCACAGCGAAACTCAAACAAGGCGGCGGGCATGGCGGACATAACGGCTTAAAAGATATTGTGGCTCAACTAGGCAATAACAATAATTTCTATCGTTTACGTATTGGCATTGGGCATCCTGGCCATCGTGATTTAGTTGCGGGTTACGTCTTAAATAAACCCTCACCAACAGATCGCGATGCACTTGAAAAAGTGCTAGATGAGGCAACTGATTGTGTAGAAATGATTTTCAAAGATGGAATGGTCAAAGCGACCAACCGTTTAAACAGTTTCAAAATTTAAAAGTGCGGTTAGCTTTACAACCGTTTTACTCAAAATAAGGAAAAATTATGGGATTCAAATGTGGTATTGTGGGATTGCCAAATGTAGGCAAATCTACTCTTTTTAACGCGCTAACTAAAGCTGGTATTGAAGCCGCAAACTATCCATTCTGTACTATAGAACCAAATACGGGTGTCGTACCAATGCCAGATCCGCGTTTAGATGCATTGGCAGAAATCGTTAAACCTGAACGCGTATTACCTACCACGATGGAATTCGTGGACATCGCAGGCTTAGTTGCGGGAGCAAGTAAAGGTGAAGGCTTAGGTAACAAATTCCTCGCTAATATTCGTGAAACGGATGCGATCGGTCACGTCGTTCGGTGCTTTGAAAATGACGATATCGTGCACGTTGCGGGGAAAATTGACCCACAAGATGACATTGACACCATCAATACCGAATTAGCCTTAGCAGACTTAGACAGCTGTGAACGAGCGATCCAACGTTTACAAAAACGTGCCAAAGGTGACGACAAAGAGGCTAAATTTGAACTTTCCGTTATGGAAAAAATTCTTCCTGTACTTGAAAATGCGGGAATGATTCGCTCTGTTGGGTTAGATAAAGAAGAATTACAAGCAATTAAGAGTTACAACTTCTTAACTTTAAAACCAACAATGTATATCGCAAACGTGAATGAAGATGGTTTTGAAAATAACCCATATTTAGATCGCGTTCGTGAAATTGCAG
Organism: Haemophilus haemolyticus; assembly: GCF_003352385.1. NCBI lineage: Bacteria > Pseudomonadati > Pseudomonadota > Gammaproteobacteria > Pasteurellales > Pasteurellaceae > Haemophilus > Haemophilus haemolyticus. The sequence goes on from NZ_CP031243.1 coordinate 1,789,269, forward strand.
CAAAAGAAGGAGCAGTTGTTGTTCCTGTATGTGCGGCAATTGAATCTGAAATTGCGGAACTTGATGATGAAGAAAAAGTCGAGTTTTTACAAGATTTAGGTATTGAAGAACCGGGATTGAATCGCGTAATTCGTGCGGGCTACGCACTTTTAAACCTTCAAACTTACTTTACCGCAGGCGTAAAAGAAGTACGAGCTTGGACAGTTTCAGTCGGCGCAACCGCACCAAAAGCAGCAGCTGTAATCCACACCGACTTTGAAAAAGGCTTTATCCGAGCAGAAGTTATCGCTTACGAAGACTTTATCCAATTCAACGGTGAAAATGGTGCAAAAGAAGCGGGTAAATGGCGTTTAGAAGGCAAAGATTACATCGTACAAGATGGCGATGTAATGCACTTCCGATTCAACGTATAAAAACATACAAAAAAATAACCGCACTTTTTAAGTGCGGTTATTTGTTATGTTTACTTGATGACATCAACTAACTTTTCACCAATAGATTTGCGCCATCCAATCAGCAACTCTGGTAGCTTGTCTTGAGAACAATTATATTTCCAAACCCATTTAATCAATTCTTCCAAAGTGCGTTTACTTGCAACGATTTCAGGGGTTAAACCTTCTGGTGTTAAGCTATTCACTTTTTCTTGTAACAATCGAATTGTTTTTTTATAACGAGGATCTTCAGAAATACGTTCAATAGGTTTTGGATAGTCATTAGAAGAAACACGTCTAGCTTGAGCAAGTAATTGCAAAATCTTTTTACCACGCACACGCACTTCATTTTCAGTTAATCCCATTTCTAACATTTCAGATGTATTACGTGGATTATTCTTTGCCACTTTCCAAAGATTATCTGATTTCACAATATAAGAAAGTGCTAAATCACGCTCTATTGCGACGTTTTGTCGCCACTGCGCCAAAATTCTTAAACGAGACAATTCTAATGGATTTAATTTCCAAGCATTTGGAATATCTAAATAAGCTTTTTCTGAATCTCGTTCTTGTAATTTATGTGTCTTAGAAAGAGCAAGTTCGCAATCATCTCTTACAGTTTGTTCCCAAGGTGTTTTAGCTAACTCTTTTTCAAGAATATGATAAAGCGGTAATAAATACCAAACATCACCTGCTGCATATTGAAGTTGAATATCAGAAAGGGGGCGTTTGATCCAATTCGTTCGTGTTGCACCTTTATCGATTTCTACATTTAAGTATTGTTGTGCTAATTTTGCCAATCCTGCTGATGTGCCAAGCCCAAGAAAGCGAGCCATAATTTGCGTATCAATCATTGGGCGTGGAAGCTGATCAAATTCTTGTAAGAAAACCAATAAATCCTCACTACAAGAATGTAAGACTTTTAATACTTTAGGATTGGATAACAATGCAACAAAAGGCGAAAAATCCGTAATCGCTAAAGGATCAATTAAAGAAACGCGCTCACCATCATAAAGTTGGATTAATCCCAGCTTAGGAAAATAAGTGGAAACACGCATAAATTCTGTATCTAGGGCAACTGCACTTTGCTGCTGAGCCAAATTGCAAATTTCCAATAGCGCAGTATTATCCGAAATGACTCTAAAGTGCGGTGGATTTTGACATTCTTTTATCATAGTAATTTTTTATTTAAAAAGAACAAAAATGGGATATTGCTATCCCATTTTGACATTAATGTTTTGAACGTTTTGCGATCTCTTCATCGCGTAAAACCCGACGTAAAATCTTACCTACATTGGTTTTTGGCAGTTCGTCTCGAAACTCAATTTCTTTTGGTACTTTATAGCCAGTGAGATATTGGCGACAATGATTTCGAAGTTCATCACGAGTTAAACTATCGTCTTTTTTCACGACAAAGATTTTTATCGTTTCGCCAGAAACTGCGTGAGGAACGCCAATTGCCACAGCCTCAGACACTTTGTAATTCAGCATAACGACATCTTCAATTTCATTTGGATAGACATTAAAGCCAGAAACCAAAATCATATCTTTTTTACGATCCACAATGCGTAAGCTATATGATTCATCCATAATGACAATATCGCCTGTTGCCATCCAACCGTCTTTTAACACTTCACTCGTTGCTTCAGGTCGTTGCCAATAACCTCGCATTACTTGATCGCCTTTTACCCATAATTCGCCAGCTTCGCCAATTTTTGCATCAGAGCCATCATCTTTAATGATTTTTATATCTGTATTTGGCACTGGTACACCAATAGTACCATTATGTTTCACAACATTAATCGGACAAGCGGCGATTAATGGCGAACATTCCGTCATTCCATAACCTTCAATGATGTTACAGCCCGTCAATTCGTGCCAACGTGTTGCTACAGACTGTTGAATAGCCATACCACCACCAACAGAAAGTTTTAAAGCTGAAAAATCAACTTCTTTGAAATTTTCATTATTTAACAACGCATTAAATAAGGTATTCACACCAGTGATTGCTTCAAAACGGTATTTTTTCAACTCTTTCACAAATCCTTCAATATCCCTCGGATTGGTGATTAAGATCGCAGTTACACCTAACTCTAAAAATAATAAGCAGTTTACCGTTAAGGCAAATACGTGATAAAGAGGCAAAGCTAAAATAGCTGAGCGAGTGCGAGAATGATCACCGATAAATGGCTCTGCAATCCATTTTGCTTGGAAGACATTGGTTATAATATTTCCGTGCGTCAGCATCGCACCTTTCGCTACACCTGTTGTGCCGCCGGTATATTGTAAAAAGGCTAAATCTTCGCGTTCCATTTCAGGGCGAACATATTGGCGATATTTACCAATACTCAATACTTCGCGGAACGTCACTGCGTGCGGTAATTTATATTTCGGCACGAGTTTTTTCACATATTTCACGACAAAATTGACTAAAGTACGTTTACCAAATGAAAGTTGATCGCCCATTCGGGTAAGAATAACGTGTTTAACATTGGTATTGAAAACGACTTTTTCCAAGGTAGAAGCAAAATTTGATACCACGACAATCGCTACCGCACCACTATCTTGCAACTGATGTTCTAATTCTCTCGGTGTGTAAAGAGGATTGACATTTACTGCAATTAAGCCAGCACGCAAAATACCAAAAAGTGCGATGGGATATTGCAATAAATTGGGCATCATTAATGCCACGCGATCACCACGCTGAAGTTTAAATTCATTTTGCAAATACGCGGCAAATGCACGACTGCGCTCTTCTAATTTACGAAAAGTAAGTACTTGACCCATATTAATGTAAGCGGGACGATCTGGATGTTCGCGCACAGCTTTGTCGAACATATCCAAAATAGATTCATATTTTGAGGTATCCAGAAATTTTTCAGAACCTTCTGGATAATTTTGAAACCAAATTTTTTCCATTTTTTATCCTAATTTGTTGGAAAATCTTTAAGATTCTATCATTTAATTCAAATAATAGCGAATTTCAGGCTGGACATACCAAGGGTGATGTCTCCATCTAAAAAATCCCCAATCATCATCTTCATCCCAATCATCTGTTGGATACTCATAAGTAGTACTGAGTGTCCAAATACGGTATTTGTCAGGTTGAATAACAGGATAAGTATAATCAGCTTGTTCGATCTTGCCTTTTTCTGTTCCAACTAATTGCCCGCCCACAGTAATATAACGTTCTTTTAAATTTTCAGGGTCCACAAAGCCATTAAAATAGACGATAAAGCGGCCATCTGATTGAAATTCAACAAATGGTTTACCTGAAATTGATGACACCGGTAAACTTAATACTTCAATTTTTGTTTGATTTGGTAAAACAGTCGCCTGAACAATTTTCCCGCCAAGCCGAACAGTTTTACAATGACAGGTTAAATCTTGAGGGGAAATCTCGCGATAGGAATTAATAGAGAATCGCTCTTCTTCTAACCCTTTCGGCGGTGCCATACAGCCAGTCAATCCCAAGCAAAGTGCGGTAAAAAATAAGGTGATTTTGCCTTTCATTTTCTATCCTCCAGTTATTTAAACTTATTCGCGTCCTGGTAATTTTTTCCAAGTAACCTCGTTTCGCAAATAAATCGGTTCAATCTCTAAAGCTGAAATTGTGCGTTTTTGCAAGTATTCTACTCGTGCGAGCTCCAGCATATATAAGGCATTAGGTAACACAATATCTGAGCTTGTTAGATTTTTTTCAGTAAATTGAGAATACGCAACCCAACCAGTCCCGACTCTAAATGCATTATCATCTCGAAGCTGTTTAATTGCTTGTTCAGGGGAACAAACTTGTTCAGTTATGATTTCTCGCCATTGAAAAAACTCTCCAAAATCAGACCGCACTTTTTCTCTCACTAATTGAGAAAAATAAACTTCGTTCATTCTCGCATCAATCGCTGCAACGACATTTTCTGCTTGATGTAATTCAAATGCCGCCTGTGCCATTGCGGTTAAATTTGAAATAGGAATGACAGGCAAATCCGCACCAAACGCCAAACCTTGTGCAATCCCAGCACCAACACGAACGCCAGTAAAACTCCCCGGACCACGCCCAAAGGCAAGGGCATCAACTTCGTTTAAACGTAAACCAGAATTTGCCAAAATTTCATCAATCATGGGTAAAATTCGTTTGGTGTGAGTGCGTTGAGCAAGTTCATTAATATGAGTTTTCTCACCACGATACAATAAAGCGACAGAACAAGCTTCAGTTGAAGTATCTAGCGCCAATAAAGTTAAATTTTGCATTATTATTCTCGTTTATTTATTTTGTAAGAATTGTATCACTTTGTTGAGATCACGGGTACGACTTGAGTTAGGTAAACTTTTCAAAAATGTTTCACCATAATTGCGCATCACCAATCGATTATCACAAATAATCACAACGCCACAATCTGTAATATCACGAATTAAACGTCCTACGCCTTGTTTCAACGTAATCACCGCTTCAGGAATTTGAATGTCATTGAATGGATCGCCACCTTGCAAGCGACAATCCTCAATACGGGCTTTTAACAAAGGCTCATCTGGCGCAGTAAAAGGAAGTTTATCAATAATGACTAAAGAAAGTGCATCTCCGCGCACATCTACACCTTCCCAAAAGCTAGAGGTTGCCACCAAAACGCTGTGGGTTTCTTTTATAAATTGCTCGAGTAATTTTCCTTTTGAGGTTTCACCTTGTAATAAAATAGAAAGGTTACTTTTTTCACGGAAGTATTCTGCTAAACCGCGCATCATTGAATAAGAGGTACACAGAACAAAACAACGCCCCTTATTTGCTTCAATCACAGGCAATAACATTTCGCCTAGTGAACTTAATGTATTCTCCTGATTCGTATTCGGCAAATATCGAGGCACACAAAGCATAGATTGTTCAGAATAATTAAAGGGACTCGGTAAAATTTTTTGTGTAGCATCTTCAATGCCTAAACGTTGGCAGAAATGATTAAAAGTTCCCCCCACTTCTAATGTCGCTGATGTGAATATCCAAGCAGCTTCTTTAGCTTCGAGCTGAGCACCAAATTTATCGGCCACCGTCAATGGTGTAATATGTAAACCAAACTGGCGACTATTTCCTTCATACCAATAACAATAACCCACAATATTTGTTTCAGATAAACGCTTGAGCTTAATCTTAATGGATTCAACACGCTCAAAAATACTATCCAAAGTTTGGGAGCGACCAAGCACTAATTTAATTACCTCAGCTAAAAAATCTATTTTCTCCTGTAATAATTCAAAGGATTTTTTCACCGCACTTTGCGTGTAAAGCTCACGCCAATTTCCTCGAACATTACTCCCATTACCCAGTAATAAACGAAAATCTTGTACAACCTTCAGTAAGGTATCAGATGTTGTGCCAAGCTGCTGCATATCTTTAAGTTCTGTGCGATAGACAATATTAATATCCTTACACAAATCAAAAAGCTGGCGTGATGTTAAAGATTGACCAAAATATTGACTAGCAATATCTGGTAACTGATGAGCTTCGTCAAAAATAATCACTTCTGCATTCGGAATAAGTTCGCCAAAACCACTTTCTTTTACAGCCATATCAGCAAAAAATAAATGATGATTAACTACAACCAAATCAGCATTTAATGCTTTTTTACGCGCACTTGCTACATAACATTCTGAATAATTAGGGCAATCTGTACCTAAACAGCTTTCCGCTGTACTCGTCAGTTGAGGAATAATTGGGCTATCTTCTGCAAGCTCAATACATTCTGTGAAATCGCCTGTTTTAGTACTATTGTTCCATGTACGTACTTTACTTAATTCGGCTAAAACAGACTTATCTCCAAGCACACCTTGAGCAATAACTTGATCTAAACGCTCTAAACAAAGATAGTTTGCCCGACCTTTTAGCAACGCAATTTTTCCCGTGAAATTAAGGGCTTTTTTAATAGCAGGAAGATCTCTATTAAAAAGCTGATCTTGAAGATTTTTAGAACCCGTTGAAATAATTGTTTTTTTAGCAAATACTAAAGCTGGAGCTAGATATGCGAAGGTCTTTCCTGTACCCGTTCCAGCTTCAATGATAAGGGAAGATTTATTTTGGATTGACTCGCCAACAGCATGCGCCATTTCAGTCTGCTCAGTTCGAGGTCTAAAACCTTTGATACTCTGACTTAATTCGCCATTAACAGAGAAAATATTAGAAATGCGATCTTGATAATTCATTAAATTAGAAAAATATAAATTTTTATTAGTTTAACAAACTTATAAAAAATCGTATATGAAGATAGCAGTTTTATTAAAACTAAAATTAGACTCTTATTTGATTAAATAATGAGCAAATTCCAAAAAACAAAAACCCCATATCTTTCGACACGGGGTTCTTCTGTTTTTATTTAATTTAACTTAGATAAGTATTTGGTAACCTGGCGGTGCCCTACTCTCACATGGGGATGCCCCACACTACCATCGGCATTACAGCGTTTCACTTCTGAGTTCGGTATGGTGTCAGGTGGTTCCACCGCACTATCGCCGCCAGGATAATTCTTTGATAACTTGTCTTTTCTCTTCTATCTCTCGCTACTCAGTCAGCTCTTACTCGACCTTTCACTCGTTCTTATTGGCTACAAGCTAAGCTCGATTTTCGTTCTATTGAGTCTTCTTATTTGATTTGTTTGTCTAGTCTTCTCTTACGCTCTTTTCCAAAAACACTTGAGCGTTGTATAGTTAAGCCTCTCGGGCAATTAGTACAGGTTAGCTCAATGACTCACATCACTTACACACCCTGCCTATCTACGTCTTAGTCTTAAACAACCCTTACACACTTGATGTGTGGGAGAACTCATCTCTTGGCAAGTTTCGTGCTTAGATGCTTTCAGCACTTATCTCTTCCGCACTTAGCTACCCGGCAATGCGTCTGGCGACACAACCGGAACACCAGTGGTGCGTCCACTCCGGTCCTCTCGTACTAGGAGCAGCCCCAACCAATTCTCCAACGCCCACGGCAGATAGGGACCGAACTGTCTCACGACGTTCTAAACCCAGCTCGCGTACCACTTTAAATGGCGAACAGCCATACCCTTGGGACCTACTTCAGCCCCAGGATGTGATGAGCCGACATCGAGGTGCCAAACACCGCCGTCGATATGAACTCTTGGGCGGTATCAGCCTGTTATCCCCGGAGTACCTTTTATCCGTTGAGCGATGGCCCTTCCATTCAGAACCACCGGATCACTATGACCTACTTTCGTACCTGCTCGACTTGTCTGTCTCGCAGTTAAGCTTGCTTATACCATTGCACTAACCTCACGATGTCCGACCGTGATTAGCAAACCTTCGTGCTCCTCCGTTACTCTTTGGGAGGAGACCGCCCCAGTCAAACTACCCACCAGACACTGTCCGAGACCACGTTTCGTAATCTTCGTTAGAACATCAAACGTTAAAGGGTGGTATTTCAAGGACGACTCCAACAATACTGGCGTATCATCTTCATAGTCTCCCACCTATCCTACACATCAAAATTCAATGTTCAGTGTCAAGCTATAGTAAAGGTTCACGGGGTCTTTCCGTCTAGCCGCGGGTACACCGCATCTTCACGGCGATTTCAATTTCACTGAGTCTCGGGTGGAGACAGCCTGGCCATCATTATGCCATTCGTGCAGGTCGGAACTTACCCGACAAGGAATTTCGCTACCTTAGGACCGTTATAGTTACGGCCGCCGTTTACTGGGGCTTCGATCAGGAGCTTCTCTTTCGATTACACCATCAATTAACCTTCCAGCACCGGGCAGGCATCACACCCTATACGTCCACTTTCGTGTTTGCAGAGTGCTGTGTTTTTAAT